>NZ_BAAAZI010000012.1:0-421642 GCF_039536825.1 Sphingobacterium kyonggiense | reverse complement strand
GTTTTTGGCCTTAAGGAAAGGATCAAAAACGTAAAATCAACATCTAGAAACAAATAATCAAGAAAAAACTTGGAATACAACATAGAAGGGGCGATGCATGCATCGCCCGCTATCAAGTATATCCTCAAATCTGTTTTCTGTTGTCTTCTATCTGTTGTCTTCAAAAAAAAACGGGCGGACATTCCGTTCGTTCTCGTCGGGGTATAAATCCCCTTCCCTCGAACTCTCTCAGTACCGCCCCTACCAAACGTGCTATCTAGATAGTTTGTTAGATTTGAGACCGCTTTGCTGTTAATAGATTTCAGACAAAAGACAAAAGAACCTGCAAAGTCTGTTTTCTGTTGTCTATTATCTATTGTCTAAACTCATCAAAACTCCATCAAATACGCCTTTAGGAACTCATCCAGATCGCCATCCAGTACCGCTTGGGTATTAGAAGTCTCCGTGTTAGTTCTAAGGTCTTTGATAAGCTTATAGGGGTGCAATACGTAATTACGGATTTGGGATCCCCATTCTATTTTCTTTTTGTTTCCTTCTATTGCTGCGGTAGCTTCCTGACGCTTACGCATCTCGATCTCATACAATTGCGATTTCAATAGCCGCATCGCATTCTCCTTATTCTGCAATTGCGATCGTGACTCCTGGTTCTTGATGATAATACCTGTCGGTTTGTGGTGTAAGCGAACCGCAGTTTCCACTTTGTTGACATTCTGTCCACCAGCACCACCAGCGCGGAAGGTATCCCATTCAATCTCCGAGTCCTTAACGTCAATTTCGATGTTATCATCCACCAATGGATAAACATAGACTGAAGCAAAAGAGGTGTGTCTTTTCGCGTTGGAGTCAAAGGGTGAAATACGTACTAGACGGTGAACACCATTCTCTCCCTTTAGATACCCATAAGCAAAATTGCCCGACAGCTGTAAAGTCACGGTCTTTATTCCCGCCACATCACCCTCTTGGTAATCTTGCTCGGTTACTTTGCAACCGTGTTTTTCGCCCCACATGATGTACATACGCATCAACATGGCTGCCCAGTCACAGGATTCCGTACCACCGGCACCAGCAGTAATCTGTAAAATCGCATCCAATTGATCCTCCTCCGAACTCAACATATTTTTGAATTCCAATTCCTCGATATCGGTCAATGCAATTTGGTATTGTTCCTCCAGTTCCTTTTCAGTTCCATCTCCAGCTTGGAAAAACTCATACAGCACGCCTGTATCTTCCACAGCAGCTTGAACATGATCAAATTGATCTGTCCATACCTTCTGGTTCTTTATGGCATGTAATACTTTTTCGGCTGCTTTGGGGTCGTCCCAAAAATCAGGTTGTAAGGTAATTTCGGTGTCGCGGGCTATCTCATCGCGTTTCTCATCGATGTCAAAGATGCCTCCTCAGGGATGCCAATCGATCCCTCAAGTCTTGAATTTGTTCCTTGGTCATAGCTACAAAGATAAAATAAAATTAAAGATTGATTGATGGCTATTCCCTATATTTGAGGAAAATCACAATAGTATGTTACCAAAGATAGATTTCTCAACTACCCAAGCCTACAAGTATTTAGCAGATCATTACATCGACATCAATCAGAAAAGCTTGAAAGATCTTTTTCAAGAGGATCCAGCTCGATTTGATAAATTCTCCACGTATCTGAATGACTTATTATTCGATTATTCGAAGAACCGTATCGATGAACAGACCATGGCCTTATTGTTTCAATTAGCCCGTGAATGTCAGTTGAAGGATGCCATGGAAGCCATGTTTAATGGGGAGAAGATTAATGAAACAGAGGGTCGGCAGGTATTGCATACTGCATTGCGCAATCAATCGGAGAATCCTGTTATGGTCGATGGACAAGATGTGATGCCGGAAGTACGTGCCGTGCTTGATCGCATGAAGGCTTTTAGCGAACGCGTGATTTCCGGTGAATGGAAGGGGTTTACAGGTCGAGAAATCTCTGATGTAGTAAATATTGGTATTGGCGGTTCTGATTTAGGGCCAGTGATGGTGACAGAAGCATTGAAGTCATATAAAACACGGTTGAATGTGCATTTTGTGTCCAATGTTGATGGAACACATATCGCCGAGACCTTGAAGAATTTGAATCCGGAAACAACCTTGTTTTTAATTGCTTCTAAAACCTTTACCACGCAGGAGACCATGGCAAATGCTAATTCAGCAAAAGAATGGTTCTTAAAGACTGGTGCAGACCAAACCGATGTTGCGAAGCATTTCGCGGCTTTGAGTACCAATGCCAAAGGCGTTTCCGAATTTGGTATTGACACGAAAAATATGTTTGAATTCTGGGACTGGGTAGGTGGTCGATACTCGTTATGGTCGGCTATTGGTCTTTCCATCTGCCTTTCCATCGGGTTTGATAACTTCCAATCCCTATTAGCAGGCGCCTATGAAGCTGATGAGCACTTCCGTAATACCGAGTTTGAAGAGAATATCCCTGTGATTATGGCCTTATTGGGCATTTGGTATAATAATTTCTTTGATGCGGAAAGTCATGCCATTTTACCTTATGACCAGTATCTGCACCGTTTTGCTGCCTATTTCCAACAAGGGGATATGGAAAGCAATGGAAAATACATCGATAGAAATGGAAATCGAGTAGATTACCAAACGGGTCCGATTATATGGGGAGAACCAGGAACGAATGGACAACATGCATTTTATCAATTAATTCACCAAGGGACAAAATTTATCCCTTGTGATTTTATCGCTGCAGCAAATTCCCATAACCCTCTTGGTAATCACCAGCAATTGCTGCTATCCAACTTCTTTGCCCAAACGGAAGCTTTAATGAATGGTAAATCAGAGGAAACAGTTGTTGCTGAATTACAAAAGGCAGGCAAATCTCCTGAAGAAATTGAAGTCCTGAAAAACTTTAAGGTATTTGAAGGAAACCGTCCTACAAACTCTATTTTAATCAAATCCATTACCCCTAAAGCATTGGGTTCTCTAATCGCCCTGTATGAACATAAGATATTTGTTCAAGGAATTATCTGGAATATCTTCAGTTTTGACCAGTGGGGCGTAGAATTAGGAAAACAATTGGCCAATCAGATCCTTCCGGAGCTTAAAGGTAATGAAGATATTCAATCGCATGATTCTTCCACTAATGGCTTGATCAATCAATATAAAGCTTGGAGATAATTAGCTGAATTACCAAAAGAAATTAATTAAAGAGAATCAGTAGGATTAGAAAATTCGATTGTAAAAGCTAAGAACTACTGTTCAAAACTATGCTATTAAGCAAAAATATTCTTATTAAGCTCCTGGATGTAGTTTCAGGAGCTTTGTAATTAAATTGGGACATTGTTTGTTAGTGGAATAAATTAGCGACCTTAGGGGAACCTTAGTTTACAAACCCAAAACAAAAACTTATGAAATTACCTGAATTCACCCAATTTAAGGTCAAGCACATAGCTTTAATAACTTTAACTGCGGGATTATGGATGAACACGGCACATGGCCAACGCTTTCAGCGTCCAGAACCCAAATTGGACCCTATGGTCGAAAAGATCATTGCTGAAGCAAAAGGGAATTCCCAATTGGAAAATTTAGCCTTTGAACTCTTGGATGTCGTTGGACCTCGGTTAGTAGGAACTCCCGGCATGACCAAGGCCAATGAATGGGCATTAAAGACTTTCGAGAAATGGGGAATACCTGCTAAAAACCAACAGTTTGGTGAGTGGCATGGATGGGAAAGGGGAATCTCCCATATCGATATGACACACCCAAGAACCAAGTCCATCGCAGGAACACAGTTAGCTTGGAGTCCAACCACCAAAGGAAAGGCTATCGAAGCTGAAGTGATCACCTTACCAGAAATAAAAGACTCACTGGGATTCAGACAATGGTTACCGAACGTTAAAGGAAAGTATGTGATGATTTCCATGCCACAACCTACTGGTAGACCGGATGCCAACTGGAAAGAATATGCTACCCCAGAATCTTTAGCGAAGATGCAAAGTAACCGCGATTCCCTGAATCGTGCCTGGGCATCTAGAATCCGCGCCACAGGTTTATCGCCTAACTCCATTCCTTCCGTATTGGAGGATGCTGGAGCCGTAGGGATACTGACCAGCTATTGGTCCATGGAATTTGGTGCTAATAAAATATTTGGTGCTCGATCGCATAAAGTGCCTTCATTGGATATCTCCCTAGAAGATTACGGTATTCTTTATCGTTTAGCGGAAAAGGGTTATGCGCCGAAAATTAAAGTGGAAACTTCTTCCAAGCATTTAGGAAATGTACCTTCTTTCAATACCATTGCTGAAATCAAAGGTTCCCAATTTCCGAATGAGTATGTGATTTTATCGGCTCACTTAGACTCTTGGGAAGGTGGTTCCGGAGCTACCGATAACGGTACTGGTACCATCGCCATGATGGAAGTTGCACGCGTATTGAAACAAGTGCTTCCAAACCCGAAACGTACCATTTTAATAGGACTATGGGGGTCGGAAGAGCAAGGGTTGAATGGGTCACGTTCATTTGTATTGGATAATCCCGATGTTATTGAGAAAACCCAGGCCGTATTCAACTTGGATAACGGAACTGGCCGAGTTGCCAATATCAGTGGATCTGGCTTTGTACATGCCTATGATTTTATGGGACGTTGGTTATCCGCTGTACCAAGAGAATACACCAAAGATATTAAGACAGATTTTCCAGGGAGCCCAGGTAGTGGCGGTTCGGACCACGTATCCTTTGTTGCAGCAGGAGTACCCGGTTTTATGCTGAGTTCCCTGTCTTGGGACTATGGAAGTGCGACTTGGCACACCAATTTGGATACCTACGACAAACTGGTGTTCGATGACTTGCTTCACAACGTGATTTTAACCGCTGTATTGACCTATAAAGCCTCCGAGGAACCACAGCTGGTGAATCGTGAGAAACGTTTGTTACCAGCAGGCCCAGACGGTAATCCAGGCACTTGGCCAGCCATCAGACAGCCACGTCGCTCAGGAGTGGGCTACTAGGGAGAGACCGCTGTAGCCCTTCGGGCAGTAGTTAGTATATAGTATTTAGACCTATGGCGGGATAATATTTTGCTAATTAGTAGGTCAATTTGAGGCTTGCCGAAAAAACCATTCGTCCGAAAATCAGAATTGTTTTAAAGGACCTGTGGAAAGAATATTTTATTGCGGTCGATGCATGCATCGACCGCATTACAAACAATCGTGAAATAATTTACGCTAATTCCCCCAAATATAGGGTCGAAGCATGCTTCGACCGTTATACCGTTCAATAAATCTATCCCGCCAATAGGTCTTTCTACTAAATACTGAGTACTATATACTGCCCGCAGGGCCAAGCATGCTTCGACCGTTATACCGTTCAAGAAATCTATCCCGCCAATAGGTCTATCTACAGTTGAGACAGCAGATAATAGACACCAGAAAACAGACTTTGCTGTTCTATTGTCTGTTGTCTTTTGTCTAACAGCGCAGCGGTCTCAAATCTATCCCGCCAATAGGTCTATCTACTAAATACTTAATACTATATACTGCCCTCAGGGCAATGCGGTCTCAAATCTATCCCGCCAATAGGTCTATCTACTAAATACTTAATACTATATACTGCCCTCAGGGCAATGCGGTCTCAAATCTATCCCGCCAATAGTTCTATCTACAGTTGAGACAGCAGTTTATAGACAACAGAAGACAGACTTTGCATGTCTATTGTCTGTTGTCTTACGTCTGTTGTCTATCTCTCCTCCCAATTTTTCCCTACCTTTGTTTTTATGAGGAAAACCATTCTTATTACCGGGGGTGCAGGTTTTATAGGTTCACATGTAGTACGTCATTTTGTGCTGAAGTATGCTGATTACCGTATTATCAATGTCGACGCATTAACCTATGCTGGAAATCTGGCTAATCTCCATGATATCGAGCAAAAGGAAAACTATATCTTTTGTAAGGCGGATATTACAGATAAGTCATTAATTGATAGCTTATTTGATCAATATCAACCGGATGGTGTTATTCATTTAGCGGCCGAATCGCATGTGGATCGCTCTATTACCGATCCCCTTTCATTTGTGAAGACTAATGTGCTGGGAACAGTTAATTTATTAGAAGCAGCTAAGCGGATTTGGAATAATGACTATGCAGGTAAACGATTCCACCATATTTCTACTGATGAAGTGTTCGGATCTTTGGGTGAATCAGGTTTGTTTACCGAAACCAGCAGTTATGATCCCCATTCGCCATATTCGGCCTCTAAGGCTTCCTCAGATCATTTTGTTCGTGCATATCAGGATACCTATGGGTTACCAACCGTGATCACCAATTGCTCCAATAATTATGGACCAAATCATTTTCCGGAAAAATTAATTCCCTTGTGTATTCACCAAATCATCCATAATAAACCAATTCCTATTTATGGCGATGGAAAATATACCCGAGATTGGCTTTATGTACTAGATCATGCCTTAGCAATTGATCTTGTCTTTCACCAAGCTAAGGATGGTAGCTCCTATAATGTTGGCGGATTTAATGAATGGAAGAACATTGATTTAGTAAAAGAACTGTGTCAGCAGATGGATCAAAAACTTCAACGTGAAACAGGAAGTTCCGAAAAATTAATTACTTATGTTAAAGACCGACCTGGACACGATCTTCGTTATGCTATAGATGCCTCAAAGATTAAAGATGAATTAGGATGGACACCATCAGTAACTTTTGAGGAAGGATTATCTTTAACAATCGACTGGTTCTTAAACAATCAAGAATGGCTGGACCAAGTCAGTTCTGGAGAATACCAGTCCTATTACGAAAAACATTACGGTAAACAAGCATAAGCCTATTTCATGAAGATCATAACTACGAAATTAGAAGGATGTCTCCTTTTGGAACCTTCGGTTTATACCGATCAAAGAGGTTACTTTTTTGAGAGCTTCAATAAGAAGCGTTTTAACGAAGAAACAGGTCTTCAGGTAGACTTCGTTCAAGACAACCAATCTTTTTCCTCACGCGGCGTTATACGCGGCTTACATGCCCAATTAGGCGAACATGCTCAGGCCAAACTGGTTCGCGTATTAGAGGGAGAGGTAATAGATGTTGCCGTCGATGCCCGTCCAGGTTCTACAACATTTGGAGAATATGTAGCCGTGAATTTATCAGCGGAAAATAGAAGACAACTCTTTGTGCCAAGGGGATTTCTCCACGGTTTTGCCGTACTTTCTGAAACTGCTAGCTTTTTCTATAAATGCGATAATTACTACCAAAAGGATGCAGAGTGGGGGGTGGATTTATTGGATAAGGATTTAGCAATTGATTGGCAATTGGCACCGGAGGAAATGATTATTTCAGATAAAGATTTACATTTACCTTCTTTTAAACAGGCTATTGACCGTTATTTCAATAAATAAGATAGAGCATGGATCAGTGTAAGAAACGCGTATTAATCACCGGTGCAGATGGACAGTTAGGGTCTGAATTAAGGGATATTTGGCTGTCAGATGCCTTGTTTGAAGTCATTTTTGTCAATCGCGAAACCCTACCTTTGGATGAGCTGGATAAGGTATATGAGCGTGTATTATTCCATAAAGCAGATTACATCATTCATGCAGCGGCATATACCGCAGTAGATAAAGCGGAATCAGAACCTCAGCAAGCCGACTTAATTAATCATTTAGCCAGTGTAGAAATTGCAAAAGCCGCAAAGGACGGGAATGCGAAATTGATTTTTATATCAACAGACTATGTGTTCCAGGGTAATTCTGCCATACCGCTTTCGGAGGATAACCCGACCAACCCCATCAATGTTTATGGAGAAAGCAAATTAGCAGCAGAATTAGGTATTCAAGCGATCCTTCCCCAAGCAATTATCATCCGAACCTCTTGGGTGTACTCGATTTATGGGAAAAACTTTGTTAAAACCATGATTCAATTGATGAAAATGAAGCATGAAATTCAAGTTGTTGCCGATCAAGAGGGATCTCCAACATATGCAATGGACCTCGCAATGGCGTTAAAGGACATCATAGTCTCCGGAATATGGGCTGGCGGAATTTATCATTATTCAAATGAGGGTAAAACTACCTGGTTTGGATTTGCTGAAGAAATAAGACGATTAGCCAATTTAAGCTGTCGTATTAATCCCGTTTCTACTTCCGATTTTCCTACAGCAGCTAAAAGACCCGCTTTTTCCTTGTTGTCAAAAGAAAAAATTAAACATACTTTTAAGCTTGCTATTCCAGATTGGCAAAATAGCTTAAAAGAAATGCTATTGAAGCTGGAGAATCATCCATAACAGAATATTTTAACAGCGATAATTATTGCAAGATATGAAAGGAATTATTTTAGCAGGAGGCTCTGGCACTCGATTACATCCTTTAACTCAGGTGGTCTCTAAGCAATTGCTCCCTGTGTATGATAAACCTATGATTTATTATCCTTTATCGGTGTTGATGTTGGCCGATATCAGGGAAATAATGATTATTTCTACCCCTCAGGATTTGCCGAATTTTCAAAGGCTGTTTGGCAATGGCGAACAGCTAGGACTATCGCTTTCTTATGCCGAGCAACCCAAACCAGAAGGTTTAGCGCAGGCATTTCTTATTGCTGAAGAATTTATTGGCCAAGATGATGTTTGTTTGATCCTAGGCGACAACATCTTTTATGGTGCTGGTTTGCAGGTGCAATTACAGGAAGCACGTGCTAAGGTTCAGAAAGAAGGAGATGCAGTCGTATTCGGCTATTATGTGGAAGATCCTGAGCGGTATGGTGTTGCAGAATTTGATGACAATAGGAAAATCACCAGCATTGAGGAAAAACCTAAATCACCAAAGTCAAATTATGCCATTGTGGGTTTGTATTTTTATCCGAATTCTGTTGTAGAGGTAGCAAAATCCGTTACCCCTTCAGCCCGTGGTGAACTAGAAATTACCAGTGTCAATCAATCTTATTTGGAGCAGCACAAGCTACAGTTACAACTCCTTGGCCGTGGTTTCGCTTGGTTAGACACCGGAACCCATGAATCCCTTTCAGAAGCAACGGAATTTATTAAAACCATCGAGAAAAGAACCTCCCTCAAGGTCGCCTGCCTGGAAGAAATAGCCCTGAACAAAGGCTACATCAGCAAAGATCAACTCCGAAACCAAATCTCCGAACTAAAAGGCGTTTATTACGACTACTTGAAAAAGTTGGTGATGAGCCCAAAGGGCAGTAGTTAGTATTAAGTATTTAGTATTTAGACCTATGGCGGGTTAGCAATTCCGCTATTCACAACTCAGAGCGAAGCGAAGAGTCTCCGTTTCCTCCCCACCAGACGCCGTCATTCTGAGGCTGGCCGAAGAAACCATACGTCTGAAAATCAGAGTTGTTTTAAAGGACTTGTAGAAGGAATATTTTATTGCGGTCGATGCATGCATCGATCCTACAGACAATCGTGAAATATTTTACGCCAATTCCCCCAAATGTAGGGTCGAAGCATGCTTCGACCGTTATAGTATTCCATTAAATCTAATCTGCCAATAGGTCTTTCTACTAAATACTGAGTACTATATACTGCCCGCAGGGCCAAGCATGCTTCGACCGTTATACCGTTCAATAAATCTATCCCGCCAATAGGTCTTTCTACAGTTGAGACAGCAGATAACAGACACCAGAAGTCAGACTTTGCTGTTCTATTGTCTGTTGTCTTTTGTCTAACAGCGCAGCGGTCTCATATCTCACATCTAACAGCGCAGCGGTCTCAAATCTAATAAACTATCTAGATAGCACGTTTGGTAGGGGCGGTACTGAGAGAGTTCGAGGGAGGGGGATTTATCCCCGACGAGAACGAACGGAATGTCCGCCCGTTTAATTTAATTTAAGACATCAGATAACAGACACCAGAAGTCAGACTTTGCTGTTCTATTGTCTGTTGTCTTTTGTCTAACAGCGCAGCGGTCTCATATCTCACATCTAACAGCGCAGCGGTCTCAAATCTATCCCGCCAATAGGTCTATCTACTAAATACTGAGTACTATATACTTTTTTTTATTGCGGGCAGACATTCCGTTACACTCAGTACTGCCCCTACGCGTGGGTGCTATTAAACGCCTAATATCAAACCATCTAGATCGTACGTTAGGTAGGGGCGGTACTGAGAGAGTTCGAGGGAAGGGGATTTATGCCCCGATGAGAACGAACGGAATGTCCGCCCGTTTAATTTAATTTTAGACAACAGATAGTAGACAATAGAAAACAGACTTTGCAGGTTCTTTTGTCTGTTGTCTTTTGTCTTATGTCTCAAATCTAATTCCTCATTTCTCGTAACTTTTCCCGAAATTTATAGCTCATGAAAACCAAATTAACCAAAACTCTATTTTTAGGCTTGTTTTTTCTTTGGGGTATCTCCCTAAGTTGGGGACAGCATATGAATGAAATTATTGCCACTAAGGATCCATTAAAACAATTGGAGAAAGTTTTAATGTCCCCGGTGGATTATAAACAGGATACCCTGACCCTGCAAAAAAATCTTAAACCAATACTTGATCTTGCCAATAAGGAGCGTAGTGTTCCGCTAAAATGGGCCTATTACATGTTAATGGCAGATGGTTATTCCATTGCCTTTGATCGCGTAAATCCCAGGACCGATCATTTCTTTTCATTAGGTGAAAAACTGGTGTTCGATAATGACTACCCCGTATTGCAAATGGTAGGGAATGTTCGGCATGGTTCCTATTATTTTACTTACCGGGCAGTTAAGGAGGCTTTCCCATATTTTTTGCAAGCTGCTGATTTACAAAAAAATACAGCAACTGATAAGGTGCCATTGATTGAAATGCATTACAATTTCTTGGCGCGATTTTACAGCTATATAGGTGAAAATGCCAAAGCAGTAGAATACCTAAAACTTGCCCTGCCTTATACCGAGAAGCTTAGTCGAAAGCAAATCGATATGACCAATTCCATTGCGGTCTATTTAAGGCGCGACTCCCTGTTTGACCAATCGCATACCTATTTTATACAAGCCATGCAGACCGCCAAACTAGCAAAAGATTCCGTATGGATAGGAATAATCGCTGGAAATTTGGCCGATTTTGAATGGGAAAAAGGAAATAAGAATAAGGCCATGGCATTGGTGCAACAGAATATCGATTTGTCCCTACGTTATAATGAACTATTGGATGCCATGCGCGCCAAACTTATATTGGCCAGTATGCTTATTGACCAAAAGCAATGGTTAAAAGCAAAAGAACATGTGCACCAGAGTATGCAACTAATGGAAGACAAGCCCTATTTCTTAAGCTTTAAACGAGATGCTGCAAAAGCACTTTCTCAAATCGCCAAGGGAATGGGGCAGCCTGACGAAGAATTGCGGCAATTACATCGCTTTATTAGCTATGAGGATTCCCTAGAAAAGCGGAACAGCAATAGCGAAATGCAGAAGATTTCTTGGAAATGGGAAATGGAACGTTATGAACAAGCTATTAAAATAGCCGAAAATAAACGACAGCAGATTAAACAGACCTATCAGTATGTGGGGGTATTTTTGATCTTAATTTTTGTGATTGTTCTGCTGTTGATCAATCGCACAAAAAATAAAATCCAGATCCGCAGTGCCCATTTGGAAAAGGAACAATTGGCTCTAGCCTACGAGAAACAATTGGTCGACCAGGAGTTGCTGGTACTCAAAGATTCCTTGCAAGAATTTACCAATACCATTAAAATAAACGATCAAACCATCAATCGCCTCAGACGGGAATTATTGGAAGAAAATAAGCACGATCTAGAATCCCAAACACAGATTGCCAAAAGTCTCAATATGATGCTCGAAACACATATTATGACCGATGAACGCTGGATGAAATTCAAAAATGTTTTTGATAAAGTCCATCCCAACTTCCTTCAACGTCAAAAAGAAATATATCCTAAATTAACAGAGAATGACCTTCGTTTAATTGCTTTAGGAAAGCTGGAGCTCAGCAACCGTAGCATGAGCGATCTACTCGGGGTTTCGTTGGAAGGAATAAAAAAAGCAAAACAAAGATTAAAAAAGAAACTTGAAGAGATGCATTCTCCAAGTTAGCCTGTATTGAAGCACCATAATTCCTAGGGTTTCGTTTGATAATCCTTCGGATTTTGTGTGGATTTTATTCGGAATTGATTCGGATCTCGTTCGCTTCTAACCGAACGAGATCCGAACGAGTTCCGAAGGAGTTCCGAAGGAGATACGAAGAAAACCCCTTGAAAACCCCAAGAAGTACCTTATATGATAGGATGGAGGATTACTTTTATTCACCCCTGACTTTATAGAAATTTAAGTAGTAAGTGCCTAGAATTAGCCACTAATATTGGCTTGTAATTATGTTTACAAGTCTTTATTTTTCTTTCATTAAATGAAAGTAGTGAATTACGCTTATTCGATTTGGGCTTTAGCAAAGGGTTTTTTCAAGCCTAATTTTTGCCGTTTTCTAGAATTGACAAGTGTTTAACCGCAGATGTCCACCCATTGTCCACCCCCCATAACTTGTATTTAATCTTTCCTAATGGGTATTTTTACGCAGAAATTATTTGAACATAACCCTTTATTAATATGTATTACTATCTAGCTGCTCTCCTCCTTGGAGGATTATTTTATTACCTCTTGATTCAGAAACGAAGGTCTAATGCCTTAAATAATCATGCCGAATTACAAGCTCGTGTTTTAATCGATCCACAGAGCAATGATTGCAATCGGATATATGGTTGCTTTATTTTTCAAGTCAACTGCTTGGATGAATCCTTACGTGAAGTTGTGCTCACCTCGCTACAATGTGCCAATAAACATATACACATCAACCATTTTGACCAACTGGACTTTTTCATTAGTCCCGGTCAAAAAGGAGAAAGTGGCATGCGGTCCATTGGAATCTCTTTTTCCTTAAGTTATATGCAACATTATAAACCAAAAAAGGAAAGCTTAATCCTTAAGGGATATTATCGGGAGCTAAAAGGGAAAAGAAAAGAGTTTTTTTGTACCAAATATTTTCAAATCGAAGCCTTGAATATGGCCGATGAGAAAGATAAAGATATCAGGAATAGTACCTTAACAGGTTAATTACATTAGGTTATTAGGGGCACTGTTCTTCCTGAGGAACGGTGCTTTTCTTGTAATTGGGGAGGACAAACGATTGCAATTTATCTGTACGCTTTTTTTAATTCCATAAACCTAAATCAACTTGATTAACAAATTGTTAAGAATACGATTTAAATCATACGAATTTGTTTTTTAATAATATGTTGAGTACTTTTGTTGCTCACACAAGATAGATGCTAGATTCAATCATAACATCCAAGACCAGACTTAAGTTACTCATTAAGTTCTTTGTGACATCCAGCAATAAGGGTTACCTGCGCGGGATTGCGGAAGAGTTCAATGAATCAACGAATGCCATCCGCAAGGAGCTTAATCAGCTCTCAGATGCTGGCTATTTAGTCCGCTTCCAGGAAAATAATCGAATCTACTATCAAGCTAACACAGAACACCCCTTATTCCAATCCTTACAAAATCTAGTTCGCACCTATTTGGGTTTCGATCAAGCAGTGGATCAGGTATTGGAAAGAGCAGGCGATGTTAGTTTGGTGTCTTTATTGGGTGATTATGCGAAAGGTATCGACTCAGGCACGATTGAATTACTCATAATAGGCGATAAACTGGATAAGGCATACTTATTGCAGTTAAGCGCCAAAATGGAGCAATTGCTCGGAAAGAATATTCAGTTGTATTTCGATCGAGAAGAGGAAATTGTACAGCAGATTATATTATATCAACAAGACGACCTGGTTTAATGGGTTTAATTTGGCGTATTAATTACAAATGGAAATAAAGAAAATAACGTGTATCGGTGCAGGCTATGTAGGAGGTCCTACGATGTCGGTAATTGCACAAAAGAATCCACATATTCAAGTAACGGTTGTAGACCTCAATGCGCAGCGTATTGCGGATTGGAACCAGGAGGACCTGAGTCTTCTACCGGTCTATGAACCTGGGTTGGATGCGGTTGTTGCCGAGGCCCGTGGAAGAAATTTATTCTTCTCTACCGAGGTAGAGAAAGCCATTCATGAGGCAGACATGATCTTTATTTCTGTCAATACCCCGACCAAAACATACGGTAAGGGTAAGGGGCAAGCTGCAGATTTGAAGTTTATCGAACTGTGCGCACGTCAAATTGCCGATGTATCGGATTCTGCAAAGATCATCGTTGAAAAGTCCACCATTCCGGTGCGTACGGCTGCAACAATCAAAGATATATTAGACCATACCGGAAAGGGAATTCAATTCCAGGTACTTTCCAATCCGGAATTCTTAGCTGAAGGAACGGCCATTGCCGATCTGCATAATCCAGATCGTATATTAATAGGTGGCGAGGATGCAGAGGCTATACAAGCCTTGAAAAAGATTTATGAAGCTTGGGTTCCTTCAGAACGTGTCATCAGTACCAATCTTTGGTCCTCGGAATTGTCCAAGCTGGTGGCGAATGCTTTTCTTGCTCAACGCGTATCCTCCATCAATTCCATATCGGAATTATGTGAAGCTACGGGTGCCAATGTGGATGAGGTCGCTCATGCCATTGGTCAGGATTCCAGAATTGGTTCCAAGTTCTTGAAGGCTTCGGTAGGCTTTGGAGGTTCTTGTTTCCAAAAGGATCTATTGAACTTGGTTTATATCGCCAGATCCTACAACCTGCATGCGGTTGCCGATTATTGGGAGCAGGTCATCAAAATTAACGATCACCAGAAATCCCGTTTTGCAGAAAAGATCATTCAAACCATGTACAACACGGTAAATGGCAAGAAAATTGCTTTCCTGGGCTGGGCTTTCAAGAAAAATACCAACGATACTCGCGAATCAGCCGCCATTTATGTCGCTGATCACCTCCTGGAGGAACAAGCAAATATCGCCGTGTATGACCCGAAAGTTCGTGAAGAACAGATTTACAAGGATTTAGACTACCTCGCTACGCGAAGTGATAATGAAAACAAAGCGCTCTTAGAAGTGCTAGACGACGCCTATGCCGCTGCCGATGGTGCACACGGATTGGCCATATTAACCGAATGGGACGAATTTAAAGAACTCGATTGGGCGAAAATTAAGACAGTCATGAAAAAACCTGCCTTTATTTTTGATGGAAGAAAATTGCTCGACGGAAAGAAATTACAAGAACTGGGATTTGTGTATTACGCAATTGGTGAATAGGAAGAGTATACTTTATAAACATCATTTCTAATCATGGAAAAGACAGACAAAAAAGTAAAAAAAGCAAAACTCAAGGATTACAATCCCGGACCACGTGTGGGGATTACCTTCAGTACCTTTGACCTCTTGCATGCAGGGCATATTATGATGCTCGCCGAGGCAAAGCGCCAATGCGATTACCTCATCTGCGGTTTGCAAATGGATCCGACCTTGGACAGACCGGAGAAAAATGCACCCAGCCAGACCGTGGTCGAACGCTATATTCAATTGCGAGGCTGCATTTATGTGGATGAAATTGTACCCTATTCTACCGAACAGGATTTAGAGGATATATTAAAGTCCTTTAAACTCGATGTTAGAATCGTTGGCGATGAATACAAAGACCGCGATTTCACAGGTAGAAAATATTGCGAAGAGAAAGGGATCGAACTGTACTTTAACAGTAGAGATCATCGCTTCTCGAGCTCTGGATTGAGGAAGATCGTGGCGGATAAGGAAAATCAGAAGAATAATAAGTAAAAGGAAGCTGTATTTTAAAAATATGCTTAATCACTCAACTGTAGACAATAGATTAGATCAAATCAAGCTAGCCATTATTGGTTTAGGCTATGTTGGTCTACCGCTTGCTGTTGAGTTCGCCAAGAAATATCCTGTTATTGGTTTTGATATCAATGATGAGCGTATAAATGAATTGAAAAATGCAGTTGATATTACCAAAGAGGTAGAAGAGGAAAGCTTAAAAGAAGTGCTTTTGGAAAATGGAAATAAAGGTATTGGATTACAATTTAGTTCAAATCTTCCTGACCTAAGAAATGGTAATACCTTTATTGTCACCGTTCCTACACCTATTGATAATCTTAAGCTTCCAGACCTTCGTTATTTGAGAACAGCCTCCAAAATGTTGGCGGAAATATTAAAACCAGGCGATTTGATCATTTATGAATCAACTGTTTATCCGGGTTGTACCGAAGAAGAATGTGTGCCTATCTTGGAACAGTTTTCAGGTCTAGTATTCAACCGTGATTTTTTCGTTGGCTACTCGCCAGAACGTATAAATCCTGGGGATAAGATTCGGACATTACCGCAGATTAAGAAGGTTACTTCAGGTTCGACTGCAGAAATAGCTGACCGAGTAGATGATTTATATCGATCTATCATTATTGCTGGTACGCATAAAGCACCATCTATAAAGGTAGCGGAAGCATCAAAAGCAATTGAAAATGCACAACGGGATGTTAATATATCTTTTGTGAATGAATTGGCATTGATTTTCGATCGTTTGGGAATTGATACTAACGATGTTCTTGAAGCTGCTGGGACCAAATGGAATTTTCTGAAGTATAAGCCAGGTTTAGTGGGAGGCCACTGCATAGGTGTAGACCCCTATTATTTAACCTTTAAGGCACAATCTGTAGGCTACCATCCTCAGGTTATTCTCTCCGGAAGAAGAGTAAATGATAATATGGGATCCTTTGTCGCTGGAAAACTAGTGAAAATGATGATCCAAAAGGATATTCCTGTTAAACATGCCAAGGTGTTGATTTTAGGAATTACCTTCAAAGAGAATTGTACAGACATCCGAAATACAAGGGTGGTGGATATTTATAAGGAATTATTATCCTATGAGATCAAAGCAAATGTTTATGATCCTTGGGTAAATAAAGAAGAAGTAAAAAAAGAATATAATATTGATTGTTTGACGACAATACAAGAAATTCAAAATGTGAAATATGCTGCAATTGTATTAGCAGTGGCGCATAATGAGTTTTTGAGTTTAGATATTAAGAAATTAAAAGAAAATAAAGGTATCATATTTGACATCAAATCTTGTTTAGATCGAGGTTTGGTTGATGCAAGACTGTAATTAGGTATTTAAATAATAATATGAAAAAAAATCTTATTGTGTTTGGTACACGTCCGGAGGCCATAAAAATGGCTCCTTTAGTGAAAGCATTTCAAAGTCAAGCAGATTTTGAAACAAAAGTCTGTGTTACAGCTCAACACCGTGAAATGTTGGATCAAGTTTTGGAGTTTTTTGATATTATTCCAGATTTTGATTTGAACCTGATGAAACCCAATCAAAATCTTTATACTCTAACTGCGGATATCATTACTGAATTGAAACCCGTATTGGAAGAATTTAAACCAGACTTTGTTTATGTTCATGGGGATACAACTACTACCATGGCTAGTAGCATAGCTGCTTTCTATTCTGGTGCTCAGGTTTGTCACGTAGAAGCCGGTTTAAGAACCCACAACAAACGCTCTCCTTTCCCAGAAGAAATCAATAGACAAGTAGCCGGTAGAATTTGTGATTATCATTTCGCTCCTACGGAAGCCTCTAAAGAAAATCTGCTACGTGAAAATATTCAAGAAAAGGATATTCTGGTTACTGGCAATACAGTTATCGATGCCTTATTTGAAAGTTCAGAACGTGTTAAGGATTTAGATAATGCAGAGATAGATAAATTAAAAAGCCTAGTTGATGTTGATAAAAAGTTAATATTAGTCACAGGACACCGTCGAGAAAATCATGGACAAGGTTTTATTAATATTTGTGAGGCATTAAAAGAAATCGCCTTAAAAAATGCAGATGTTCAAATTATTTATCCTGTTCATTTAAATCCGAATGTAAAAAAACCGGTTTATGAAATCTTATCGGACGTTTCAAATATTCATTTGATAGATCCTTTAGCCTATCCTGCCTTTGTTTGGTTGATGAATCAATCCTATTTAATTATTACCGACTCGGGAGGCGTACAAGAAGAAGCACCAAGTTTAGGGAAACCTGTATTGGTTATGCGCGATACAACAGAACGTCCTGAAGCTGTGGATGCCGGAACGGTTATTTTGGTTGGCACCGATAAAAACAAAATTACTACTGAAGCAGATAGTCTATTGCATGATCAAAATAGATATCAGCAAATGTCTGCCTTACATAATCCTTATGGAGATGGAAAGGCATGTGAACGAATTGTAAATTTTATTAGAAACTTAAATAAATAAAGAGAAATGCAAGCTAAAGTAGTTACCGTAGGATTAGGTTATATTGGATTACCCACATCCGCATTAATTGCAAATTCAGGAATCCCTGTGCATGGCGTAGATATTTCACAACATGTAGTTGATACCATTAATGCTGGTAAAATTCATATTGTAGAACCAGAATTGGATAAAGCTGTGGCTCAAGCAGTACAAGATGGTTTCCTAAAAGCGGGGACTACACCTGTGCCAGCAGATACTTATCTGATTGTTGTTCCCACCCCATTTAAAGGTGATCATGAACCGGATATTTCTTATGTTCAAGCCGCTACAGAGGCTGTACTTCCTTTATTGAAAGAAGGAGACTTATATATTATTGAATCCACTTCTCCTGTTGGGACCACGGAAAAAATGATGGCTCTAATTTTTGCTAGACGTCCTGAATTAGAAGGTAAAATTTATTTGGCCTATTGTCCAGAAAGGGTATTGCCAGGCAATGTAATGTATGAGCTAGTACACAATGACCGTGTTATCGGTGGAGTTAATGAAGAATCAACTCAAAAAGCTATAGATTTTTACAAGCAATTTGTGAAAGGTGAACTTCATCCAACTAATGCACGTACAGCCGAGATGTGTAAATTAACGGAGAATTCTTCTCGTGATGTTCAGATTGCTTTTGCCAACGAACTTTCCCTAATCTGTGATAAGGCGGGTATAAATGTTTGGGAGTTAATTAAATTGGCTAATAAACACCCTCGTGTGAATATTTTACAACCTGGATGTGGTGTTGGTGGACATTGTATTGCGGTAGACCCCTATTTTATTGTTTCAGAATTTCCTTTGGAGTCTAGAATAATTGGAAAAGCACGCGAAATTAACAACCATAAAGCATTTTGGGTTGCTGAAAAAATTAAAGAAGCTCGTAAAGAATTTCAGCTAAAAAATAATAAAGAGCCAAAGATAGCCTTAATGGGTATGGCATTTAAACCAAATATCGATGATTTAAGAGAATCGCCTGCAAAATACATTGTTCAACGCGTTTTGCAAGATGCTAATGAAGAGGAATATTTCATCGTTGAACCAAATATTCATGAACACAAAATTTTTAAATTGACGGAATATCAAGAGGCTATTGAAAAAGCGGATATTATTGCGTTTTTAGTAGCTCATAAGGAGTTTAAGGGACTTGATATGTCAGAAGAGAAAATATTGTTGGATTTTTGCGGGGTTAAAAATTAATTCTTCATGGAAGATAAGAAGGGCGAATTTAAGAGTATTTTCAAATCTACATTCATATTTGGTAGTACCCAAGTATTCCAAATGCTTATTATGTTGATAAGGACAAAAGTTTCTGCAATGTTTTTGGGCGCTGTTGGAATGGGGATTGTTAGTGTTTATCAGACTTCAATATTGACAATGAGTCAAATAAGTAGCTTGGGTACACCACAAAGTGGAGTGAAGGAAATTTCAAATGTAGAAGATGATCAACGAGAAGATTTAATTTACATTTTTTCAAGATTATTGAATTTATTGTCCTTAATTGGAGTCATTTCCATGTTGATTTTTTCTTATCCTCTAAGTGTCTTTACATTTGAGAATGGAAATCATGTTTATCCTTTAATGACTTTAAGTGTTGCTGTAGGTTTGCATGTATTAAGTCAGAAGCAACTCGCTATTATGCAAGCAACTAGGCAGGCCAAAAGTATAGCTTTAACTTCATTAATTTCTGCATTTGCGAGTTTATGTTTTGGTATAGTTGGTTATAAATATTTTGGTGTTTCAGCAATAGTACCAGTTCTAATCGGTTCTTATGGAGCTCAGTTCGTGACCGGGAAAATTTTATTAAAAAAAATAAAAACTAATAAACATTATAATAATCTAGATATCCTAAAAAAGTCCAGATCAATATTGAAACTTGGTGTGATCTTAATGACTAGCTTGATTCTAATTAATGTTTTCAACATTATTTTCAATGCATTTATTAGTCAGTATGGAGGCTTAGAAGATTTAGGTTACTATAATGCTGCTTTTGCGATTACAAATGGTAATATATTAATTTTGCTCTCAGTTTTAACTTCGGATTATTTCCCAAGATTGTCAGCTGTTTCGAAAGATATAATTTCAACGAATCAGATTGTAAATCAACAAACAGAACTAATTGTATTATTAACGGCACCCATGGTTATTTTTTTAATTGTAGCCGCCCCATTGGTTGTTAGATTATTGCTTTCTGAGAAGTTTTATGTAATCATACCTATGTTACAATTGATGTCTTTAGGGTTGTTATTTCGCGTAATTTGGCAATCTATGTCCTATGTATTATTAGCACAAGGGGACAAAAAAGCATATTTTATTTTTGATGCTTTAATAGGCAACGGTTCGGTACTAATTATTAATGTTTTAATGTATTTAAATTTTGGCTTAGTTGGTCTAGGATATTCTTTTGTTATTAATTCCATATTGGTTTCGGGATTATTGTACTTAGTTGTTAGCAAGAAATTTAATGTAAAATTTGACAATAAATTTATTCAGTCTGCATTAATCAGTATTTGTTTAGCCATACTAGCTTTTTTATTATATACTTACTCTAATTTTTCATTTTTGTCTTATTTCATTTTTCTAGTATCAGCCTTACATACAATTAATGTTATTCAAAAAAGGGGCAATTTTAGATTATTATCCCTTCTAAATAAAATAAAATCAAAATAATGTTATCATTTGTTTTCATATTGATTTTAATTATTGGTTTCGCTAAATATTTTATTTATCCTAACTCCGTTAAACAGAAAGGGTTTTATGGCATATTAGGCTTATTCCTATTTATGTCAATTTATTGGGATATAAAATATTTTGATGATATGTATAATTATCAATTTATGTTTAACAATATAGATAGTTATTCTACAGATTTTATGTTTACCTATCTGGTCACGGTAGCTAATAATATAGGCTGGGAATTTCAAGATTTATACAATTTTCACATTTTTATTATTGGCTTATTCTTCACTCTTTTTGCCATTAAGTTTTCAAATAATATTATTTTCATTGTAATATTGATTTGTGCCTATCGATACATAGACTATGGGAATCAGATTAGGTACTATATGGGGTATTTTTTAGTTCTCAATGCCTTATATGAATATATGGTTAAAGATAGAAAAGGAATTGCTGTATTTTTAGCTACATTGGGGATATTATCACATTCTTCTTTAATTGTAATTTGTATTATACCTTTTATTAGGAATTTCCTGTTAAATTTAACGCTCAAACGTCTTATTATTATCAATATTATTTTATTAATTTCTTTTAGTTTTCTAATATTGATTATTTCAAGTGCTTTCCCCCAGTTTATTAAATATTTCATTGATGACAAAGGTAAATCATCAATTATTGGTGGTGTTTTTGAATTATTACCTCTTATCTTGATTATTTGGCTATTATTTACAAATCATTACAGGATTTTAAAATCTCTGCCTAACATACTTGAAAATTCGGTTTATAAGTTTCTATATACTCTTTGTATTTTCAGTTTTTTATTTATATCTACGGGTTTAGTTTTCAGGATCCTGGCGATCAGATTTGTGTTCTCATTTAGTATTGTCTGGATAAGTTATCTTTTATTTACTTTAAACTTATATAAAGGGTCAGAAAGAAGTACACAAAGAATTAAAATTTTAAGCGTTTTTTTAATCTTAATATTGTGGTTTTACTATGCTTCCTTATTCATATTGGGCTCTAGTTATAACTTAGAGGAAGCTTTAAAAATGTTAAATATAAATTAAAAATGGATATACCACTTTTATCAATTATTATTCCAACACGGAATAGATATAAAACTTTAATTCCAGTTATAGAATCGATTAATGGAAAATTTTCCAATTCGAAAATTGAAATATTGGTACAGGATAATTCTGATGATAATAATTCATTTACAACTTATCTTGAAACGCATAAATTGGAAAAGGTAAAGTATTATTATAACCCCAGTAAGCTTTCGATGGTTGAAAATTCAGAACTTGCCATAGCAAATTCATCTGGTAAATATCTCATTTTCATTGGTGACGATGATATTGTTAATCCGAAGATTTTGGATGTCGTAAATACAATGGAAGAAGAAAATATAAAAAGTATCATATATCCAATTGCAAATTATTTTTATCCAGATGTGGAATTTCATAAAGAGTATGGATTTCACAAACCGGGCTTATTAAGTTTTAATACGGATTTAAATTTTAATATTACGAAATTAGACACCAAGCATGAAATAGAGAGGGTTGAACAAATAGGGGGGATTTTTATTTTAGATTTACCTAGATTATATCACGGTATAATAAATAGAGATTTAATTGAAGAAGTAAGGAGTGTATATGGCAAATTTGTTCCTGGGCCATGTCCAGATATGACTACCAGCGCAGCAATTGCTACTCTTATTAATCATCATCATAGAATCAATATTCCCTTGTCTGTTGCTGGGAATTCTTCTGCTAGTGAAGGAGGAAAAGGTCCTACTAATGCACATGTGGTAAAATTAGAAGAAAAAAGTTGGCTGAATCAAAAGGATATTGAAGATTGGAATCCTTCATTGCCACGTATTTTCAGTAGGGAAACCATCTGGTCACAATCTTTTTATCATGTTTTATCTTTAAGAAATGCTCCTAAATTAAATTATAAGGCAGTATATGATAGTATGATATTTTCATGTCCTAAACAAGCACTTCCATTAGTGAATCAGTTGTATTTGAATAATGGAAATGGTTCTAAAAATTACTTGAATTTATTTAAATCATATTTCAAACGATATTTTAAAATATTGTTATTCACCTGTCCATCTGCTATAATTGAGAAAATGATGAAAATAAGAGGAGATTATAAAACTAAGCAAGAGGTAGCTGATGTAAAATCAATAAATGATGTAATGAACATTTTAGAAAAAAATTCAAATAAATAAAGATATGTTTAAAGATAAAGTATTATTAATAACAGGAGGTACGGGCTCCTTTGGAGGGGCTGTATTAAATAAATTCTTAAATACAGATATTGGAGAAATTAGGATATTTTCAAGAGATGAAAAAAAACAAGACGATATGCGTCATTTGTTTAACAATTCCAAAATTAAATTTTATATAGGTGATGTACGTGATATGGACAGTGTAGATGGTGCTATGCATAATGTAGATTACGTCTTTCATGCTGCTGCTTTAAAGCAAGTTCCTTCTTGTGAGTTTTTCCCAATTGAAGCTGTCAAAACAAATGTTTTGGGTACTGCGAATGTGTTAACAGCTGCAAAAAAAAATAATGTAAAAAAAGTTATTACTTTAAGTACTGATAAAGCGGTTTATCCAATTAATGCAATGGGTATTTCAAAAGCTTTAATGGAGAAGACTACAGTGGCATTTTCACGAGATGTTGACCCAAATAAAATTATGTTTGCTTCAACGCGATATGGAAATGTAATGGGTAGTAGGGGGTCTGTAATTCCTTTATTTATCGAGCAAATAAAAAACGGTAAAGATTTGACAATTACTGATCCAAACATGACCAGGTTTATGATGACTCTTGAAGAAGCTGTCGATCTTGTTTTATTTGCATTTAAAAATGGGGAATGTGGTGATATTTATGTTCAAAAATCTCCTGCCGCTACAATAGGAATTTTAGCTCAAGCATTAATTGAATTATATAATTCAAAATCGCAGATTAAAATTATAGGTACACGCCATGGTGAAAAATTATATGAGACATTAGTAAATAGAGAAGAAATGTTAAAATCTATTGATATGGAAGGGTATTATAGAATTCCTGCTGATAATCGTGATTTAAATTATGAGAATTATTTATCCTCAGGAGCAATTGATATTAGTTCTCTTGATGACTACCATTCGCATAACACATACCAATTGAATGTTCAGGAAATGAAAGATCTATTGCTGAAATTGGATTTCATTAAGCAGGATTTAATAAAATAAATTTATGAAAATTCTAGTTTTAGGTGCCAGTGGGATGGCAGGCCATGTGATCTCCTTGTTTTTTTCTGAAAAGGGATATGATGTTAGTTCATTATCCCGCAGACCATTATTATTTCTCCCAAACAATATAATAGGAGATGTTTTGGATTTTCCATTTTTATCAAAGTTAATTGAAGTAAATGACTACGATGTAATTATAAATTGTGTTGGCATCTTAAATCAAGATGCTGAAGAAAATAGATCCCGCGCCGTTTTAATAAATAGTTATCTTCCTCATTTTCTTGTAGACCTTCTGAAAGGTAAAAAAGGGAAGCTCATTCATATGAGCACAGACTGTGTGTTTGCAGGAAATACTGGTCCTTATTTTGAAAATTCAGTTCGTGACGGACATTCATTTTATGATAGGTCAAAAGCATTAGGAGAAATTGATTATGATAGTAAACACCTGACATTTAGAAATTCAATAGTTGGACCTGATATTAATAATAATGGAATAGGTTTGTTTAATTGGTTTATGAAACAAAAGGGACCAATAAAAGGCTTTTCCAAAGCAATTTGGACAGGTGTGACTACGTGTACCCTAGCTAAGGCAATGGATCATGCAATTTCATCTGACATTAGTGGCCTATATAATTTAGTAAATAATGATTCGATTTCTAAGTTTGAGTTATTAAAATTATTTAATGCTAATTTCAGGAATAATGATGTAGAGATTCTACCTGACAACAATCTGATTCTTGACAAATCTCTATTGAATTCAAGGAATGATTTTGATTTTCAAGTTCCCTCCTATCTAAAAATGGTTCAGGATATGAAGGAATGGGTTGATAATCATAAGGAATTATATCAATATTAAGGTATTATATGAGACCAATCTTATATGTAAAGGGAACTACTGAAAAGGATGTTCGATTAAGTAAATTTTTGAAATTTTTCAACGATAAAAACATACAAAATTATTTTATCGGTTGGAATAGGAATACTGATTCGAAAGAGACTTCGAACATTAAATATATCTTCAATGGTGGCGGGAAGAATAATAAGTATGTAATGTTTTACTACCCGTTTTGGATGCTTATTGTTTTTTTTCATTTTCTTTTCAAAAAGAATCTAAGAAATTATAATTTGATTGCTGTTAATTTTGATACAGCCTTTCCGATTTATTTGGTGTCAAAATTTAGAAAATTTGAATTCATCTATGAAATATATGATCAATTCGCAATTAGTTATAATTTTCCAAAATTCCTTAAAAAGTTATTATTAAAATTAGACGAACGCATCATGGATCGAGCCAAATTAATTATCCATGTTGACAGTAACAGGGTAAATTCACATAAAGAGAAATCAATTGTTATTGAGAATACTCCAAATGACTTTTATAAAGGATCGCCACGTTCATACGAAAAGGTACGTCATAAATTTGCTGTGACGGGATTATTAAACAAAATTAGAGGAATTGACCAAATATTAAAGTTTGCCCAAGAATATCCTCATATTGAGTTTTTATTTGTTGGTGAAGTACTTGATGAAGAAATGAATAATATTATACAATCTTTAAATAATATTAAAAAATATAATTTTATGCCTCAAGAAGATCTTTTTGCTTTGATGCAAGATTGTTGTGGTATCTTCTCTTTATATAATCCAAAAATTGAAATTAATAGATTAGCAGCATCTAATAAAGTTTATGATGCTATGATGTTGGGAATCCCTGTGATTACAAACAGTGATGTAATAAATTCCAAATTTATAAAAGAAAAAAATATAGGATTGGTAATTAATTATATCTACGATAAAAGTTGGCAGCAATTAGCAGATTCTCAATTTGTTTCATTAGCACAATCAATTGGAGAGAATGGCAGAGCAATTTATTTAGAAGAGTTTGAGTTTAATAATATTGTTGATAAAAAGCTAGTTTTTAAATTGAATCATTAACATATGGTATTTGTAGGTGATATTGCAATCCCGCATAAGGGGGCTATAAATTATTCTGATTTTCCAGATTGTTTTTATAAAAAAAAGTGGTATGGAAACTTAGAAGGAGCTATCGTTAATAAAGATAATAATGAATTATTAGCAGTTTATAATCATGAGGAGGGCATAACTGAGCTTCTTGAAAAATTTAATTTTTTAGGTTTCAGCTTGTCCAATAATCATATTTTTGATACAGGTACTTATGAAGAAACATTAAATTTCTTAAAAAAGAATAATTTGTTGTTCGGTGGTATAGGAAAAAGTTTAGATGAGGCTAACAAAGAAATTGAAATTTTTGAAAACGGTGTTCAAATAATTATCATCAATTTTGGTTGGGAAGTAATACAGTGTGAAATTACATTAGGAGATTACAAAGGAGTAAACCCGTTGAGAAAATCTCATGTTTTATCTACGATGTCAGAATTAAAGAAAAAATATCCGACTGCCAAAATAATTCCATTCTTGCATTGGAGTTACGAATTGGAAGGTGAGCCCCAACCATTTGAAAGAGATCTTGCCAAAAAATTAATTGACATGGGTGCTGCAGGAATTATTGGTTGCCATCCCCATCGTGTTGGCGGTTTTGAATTATATAAGAATAAACCAATAGTGTATAGTTTAGGTAATTGGTTATTTAAACAAAATCATTATATGGGAGGAAAACTGAAATTTCCTGAATTTTGTAATCTTCAACTTGCATTCGAATGGGATTTTATTAATGAAAAATTTCAATTTCATTTTTTTTATTATAATAAAATTACATCGAATTTGCAATATAAAAATACAGAAACATGTTTAAGTGCAACGATGAAAAATCTCACACCATTTGACGGGTTAGATAAATTTGAATATAAAAAATGGTATAAATCAAACCATTATCATAAAAATAAAGGCTTGCCTGTTTATTATTGGGAGGATGGATTATTTTTGACTCAAGTAAAAAATTTGAGCAATAAGTTTAGAGATTATTTGTTGAAAACATTATTTAACAAAGGGAAATGAGTATTAGTTTATTATTAAAAAATAATTTGACAAATATACCTCCAAGTATTGGAAGGATAATCAATAAAATTCCTTATAGTCTTCGGCCAGGATTAGGAACAATTTATCGAAATCGAAAAAAAGAAATTGCATTTTTCGAACAAAGCAATATATTGGAAACAAAGGCTTTCATTTTTGAAAAAATGAAAACCCTAGTTGATTTTTCGTATTCAAACATCAAATTTTATAAAGATTATTATGATAAAGTTGGTTTTAAGCCAAGCGATTTAATTAGTTTTGAAGATATTTCTAAAATTCCTATTATTAACAAATCGATCTTAAATCAATTTCCATTAGAGGATCGAAGTTATAAATTTAAAGATAGCTATGTAGTTAATACAGGAGGATCCTCTGGCACTCCATTTAGTTTTTATATTCTTCCAGATTCTATGGGGCATGAATGGGCTCATATGCATTCAATCTGGGAAAAATTGGGATATAAATCCTCAGATTTAAAGCTACTCTTTGGTGGTCGGAGTGATATTCAAAACTTACTAAATTATGATGTTTTGAGAAATCATTTCGCCATTGATATTTATGCCTCTTATGATAAAGTAAGTAAGAAATTAAAAAAAATATTAAAAAAATATAAGATTAAATACTTACATGGATATCCTTCCTCTATATACGATTTTGCTGTTTACTGTGAAAAGTTTGATCCTGAATTGTTAAAATTATTAAGAAAATCTTTGAAAGGAGCATTTTTAGGTTCTGAGTATCCTCATTATCACTATCGAAATAAAATTGAGGAGGTTTTTAATATTAAGACAATTTCATGGTACGGGCATACAGAAAGAGCAGTATTAGCATATGAGAAAGAAAAACCGTTTCATTATTCTCCATTCATTAGCTATGGTTACGCCGAAGCAGTAATTAATAATTTGAAAGAATGGGAGTTGGTTTCAACTTCATATTATAATTTTACTTCCCCTTTAATTAGATATAATACTGAAGACATTATTGATGATCCGATTACTGAGAATGGTGTTCTCACTTCTTTCAAAATAGTAAAGGGAAGAAGTGGTGAATTTGTCATTGATAGGTTAGGAAAATCAATAAATTTAACTGCCTTAATATTTGGAAGGCACCATAAATTATTTAATTATTCCAAATTTATTCAAATAAAACAATTAGAAAATGGAAAACTAGAGGTTTATTATGTATCTGATATTATCCCAGAGCATGAAGCCTCAGAATATTTTGACCAAGAAAATTTGAACTTCGATTTATCCTTTAAAAAGTTGGATGAACCAATTAGGTCAATATCAGGAAAAGTAGGACTATTGATAAAATAAATATTATGAAACAAATAATTCAATCCTTTAAAACGGGAGAAACAATATTAGAGGAAGTTCCAGCACCCTTGGTTAGAAGAGGTTGCGTTTTGATTCAGACTACACGTTCCTTGGTTTCATTAGGGACAGAGCGTATGTTAGTTGAGTTTGGCAAATCCAATCTTATTCAAAAAGCAAGGCAACAACCTGATAAAGTAAAACAAGTTTTAGAAAAGATAAAAACTGATGGATTAATGCCCACTCTTGAAGCGGTGTTTACGAAATTAGGTGAGCCACTTCCATTAGGATACTGCAATGTAGGAAAGGTTATCGGAGTTGGTGAAGGAGTAAATGATTTTAAGATCGGGGATAGAGTTGCTTCTAATGGTCATCACGCAGAATTTGTTTGTATTCCTAAAAACTTAGTTGCTCATATTCCTGATAATATTAGTGATGAGGAGGCATGCTTTACAGTAATTGGCTCAATTGGATTACAAGGTATAAGATTATTAAATCCAACACTTGGAGAGACAGTTGTCGTTATGGGTCTTGGATTAATTGGATTAATAACAGCTCAATTATTATTATCAAATGGTTGTAGGGTAATCGGCGTTGATTTGGATGATAAAAAATTGGCTATGGCTGAAGAATGGGGGGTCATTCCATTTAATTCTAGAAATGGGGATGTCGTAAAGTTTGTTGAAGAACAAACTGGCAATTATGGAGCTGATGGAGTAATTATAACAGCATCAGCAAAAACGAATGATATCATTTCTCAAGCAGCCAAAATGAGTAGAAAACGCGGCAGAATTGTGCTTGTCGGTGTTATTGGATTAAATCTTAGTCGTGCAGAATTTTATGAAAAAGAATTATCATTTCAAGTATCTTGTTCTTACGGTCCAGGTCGATATGATGATAAATATGAACAACAAGGTATTGATTATCCATTAGCTTTTGTTCGTTGGACTGAAAAAAGGAATTTTGAAACGATTTTAAATAAAATAAGTACCCAATTCTTAAAGGTAAATTCCATGATTTCAGAAATCATTGAATTGGATGATTATTTACAGATTTACGGGGATATTGGTCAAAGTAGATCTATTGCATCTATACTAAAATACAATGATTTAGATTTAATACCTGAAAGAACGATCAAATTAAATGATTTTTCATTTCAAGGATCCAAAGGAGTTGTCGGTATTATTGGTGCGGGTAATTTCACAAAAATGACAATGCTTCCGTCATTAAAAGATAGTCAAGCAAAATTAAAATATATAGCCAGTAATGGTGGGGTGACAGGAACCTCATTGGCAAAAAAATATTCAATTTCAAGATCTACGACGGATTATTCGGAAATTTTGAAAGACAGCGATGTTGATTTAGTTATGATAACCACAAGGCATGATTCACATGCAAAGCTCGTTATTGAAACATTAAACTCAGGTAAAAATGTTTTTGTTGAAAAGCCATTAGCATTAACTATTATTGAATTAAATGACATCATCGAAGCGCAAATTAGAAACAAAAAGGTTGTAACTGTTGGTTTCAATAGAAGGTTTTCACCACATATTCAAAAAATCAAGCAGCATGCTGGCAACACACAAATGAATGTGATTGCTACTATGAATGCAGGGCACATCCCGTACGATTTTTGGGTACATGATTTAAAAATTGGTGGAGGTAGGATTATTGGAGAAGCTTGTCATTATATTGATTTAATTACATATTTAACTGGTAGTAAAGTTGTGGCGGTTTGTATGAATTCATTGGGTGTTAATCCAGAAGAAAATACTGACAATGCATCAATCCTGCTAAAATATGAAAACGGTTCTACTGGTGTGATTAATTATTTTTCTAATGGTTCAAAGGCATATTCAAAGGAGAGAGTTGAAGTATATTCCCAAGAAAGAACCTTTGTTATGGATAATTTTAGAAAAACCGAAGGATTTGGTGCAAAAGGGTTTTCAAATTTAAATACTCGCATTGATAAAGGTCATAAAAATCAATTTGAAACTCTAATAGGAAAGGTAATTGAAGGTGGAGAATCAATTATTCCTTTTGATGAAATTATTAATACATCAAAAGCTGCAATTTGTGCAATAGAGAGTCTAAAACAAGGTGCTTGGGTTCAAGTAAATTAATATGAGAAAACTGTTAATCATCCTTAATACATTGAAGTTCTTAAAATTGAGTCAATATTATTTTCAAATATTATATAGACTCAAGAAACGGAGATATCTCAAAGGTGATCAAAAGGTTTTAATAAACATTGATAATTCCATTCGATTTAAAAACTCAATTAGAAGAGCAAAAAATTATTTTGGTGACAATAAGTTTAGATTTTTAAATCTTTCTAAAAGTTTTAATGAGAATATCGATTGGAATTTTAATGGTTTTGGCAAGCTATGGAATTATAATTTAGAATATTTCGACTATTTATTTCAAGAAGAGGTAACTGTTGAAGACAAACTTGATCTAATTAATAATTTTTATATTTTTTCAATAAAGAATAAGAGACCATTAGAGCCATATCCAATTTCCTTAAGGGCTATTAATATTATTAAATTTTCAATTGAAAATAAAATTGAGAACACAGACTTCTTTAATTATTTGGTTGAAGAGTTGGCTTTTTTGCATAATAACTACGAGAAACATCTTTTGGGGAATCATTTACTTGAAAATGCATTTTGTATGTTCTTGGCGGGTAACTTTTTTAATAAAAAGGAATGGGTTCTAAAGGCAAAGAAAATATTGATAGCGGAATTAAATGAACAAATTTTAAATGATGGTGGGCATTTTGAACTTAGCCCCATGTATCATAATATTATTTTTTACCGCATATTAGAATTGGTTGATTGGTATGGAGGTTCGAAAGATTTTCAAATCGATTTTGATTCTTTTTTAAGGAATAAGGCATCAAAGATGATGTCATGGATAAAACAGGTATCATTTGATAATTATATTATTCCATTGTTTAACGATGCTGCTCATGGAGTAGCTTATGAAGTTCGCGATTTATTATCCTATTCGAAATCGATTGGTATTGAGGATGTATCATATGAATTAACTGACTCGGGTTATAGAACTTACAAAACTAAAACATACGAAATTAAAATAGATGTTGGACAAATAGGGGCGAGATATCAACCTGGTCATGCCCATGCTGATGCTTTAAGCTTCCAATTGATGTCCTTTGATAAACCAATTTTTGTTGAATATGGGACTTCTACATATAATATTGGGAGGCAAAGGGACTTGGAGAGATCCACATCGTCACATAATACTGTAGTTGTAAATAATAAAAATCAATCAGAAGTTTGGGGCGGATTTCGAGTGGGAAATAGGGCTAAGGTTGACCTATTAAGAGATGAAAGCTATAATTTACAAGCGAGTCATAATGGCTATAAAAAGTTTGGAATTACGCACGTTCGAAATTTTTCATTCAATGAAGAAGAGTTTATAATTACGGATGAAATTCTTGGCAACGCTTCTTCTTCAATTGCATATTTTCATATAGCTGAAGGAAAAGAAATTTTACTTGACAAAGGCGAAGTAAAGATTTTTGATAGGGGGCAATTGATAATAACTATTGCATTTAAGAATTATCAAAATATAAGGATTGAGAATTATTCTTATGCAGAAGAATTCAATTTATATAAAACAGCGCAAAAGATACTAACAGAATTCAAAGGTAATTTAGAAACCTCCATTCGATTTTATTAATTTATGAAAATATTATATTTCTATCAGTATTTTTCTACTCCTAAAGGCTCATGGGGTACGCGGGTGTATGAGTTTGCAAAAGATTGGGTTGAAAAAGGACATGAAGTTACCGTTATTACTAGTGTATATTCAAAATCTGACCTGATAGCAACTAAATTGGTTGAAGATCAGTATTTTGAAGGGATTCATGTAAAAGTAATTAATGTTATTATTGATAATAAACAATCATTTTTAAAGCGAATATTTTCCTTTATTAAATTTAGTATTATATCTTCTTATTTTGCTATAAAATTACCAGCTGATATAGTCATAGCCTCTTCAGGTCCAATCACGATTGGTTTGCCAGGTTTAATTGCTCGCTTTTTTAGAGGTAGAAAACTAGTGTTTGAAACTAGAGATCTATGGCCAGAGGGGGCAATAGAGTTAGGAATAATAAAAAATAATCTGGTTAAGAAATTAGCTTTTTGGTTTGAAAAGGTTTGCTATAAGGCATCCTCTTATATTGTTACTTTGTCCCCAGGGATGACAGAAAATATTAAAAAAAGGTATAGAATAGATCATATTGATGATGTAACAAATGCCGCTAATATTGAAATGTTTTCCAAATATGAACCTTTATCTAATTCAGAATTGCTGCCCAAGACCTATGCAATTTATACAGGTAATATAGGTATGGTTAATAATTCTTATTGGCTATTTGAAGCTGCAAAAGAATTAAAAAGATTGAATCGAAGTGATATAAAAATCGTTTTAATCGGTGAAGGACAACAAAGAGAAGAATTAGAGGAACTAGCAAAAAAGGAAAATATTACCAATTTTATTAGGATTGGTTTAATGCCTAAGGATAAATTAATTAGCTTTATTCAAAATGCCTTTGTTTCATTAGTTCCATTAAAGGGCACCCCAGTATTAGACACATCCTCTCCCAATAAGTTTTTTGAGTCCTTGGCAGCGGGTGTTCCGATTATTCAAAATACAAATGGTTGGATGAAAGATTTTTTAACAGAGCATTTTGTTGGATATACATTAGATCCTAATAATCCTCTCGATTTAGCGAATAAACTAATGCAAATGCATGATAATGTTGAATTAACAGAGTTAATGGGACAAAAAGCACTTGAAGTAGCTAAAAAATATTTTGATAAAAAAATACTCTCAGATAAAATGTTAAGAATTTTAGAAAAGATACATCATGGTAACGATATTGGGAAGTAACGGTTTTATTGGAAGCAATTTACTAAAAAGTATTCCGAACTCTAAAGGGCTTTCGTTAAGAGAAAAAGACTGGGAAGGAAAATTAGAAAATAGTTCTGTGATTATTAATCTAATTGGAAAGGCCCATGATCATAAAGGAGTCTTTCGTGAAGAAGATTATTATGATTCAAATTTCGAAAAGGTTAAGGAAATATATGGTGCCTTCGTCAAAAGTAAAGCTACATTATTAATACATGTTAGCTCAATTGCAGCAGTTGAAGAAATAGAGTCGATTAATCCACTTACAGAGGAAAGTAAAAGTTCTCCTATATCATTTTATGGGAAATCTAAACGAATGGGTGAGGAATGGCTTTTGGCCCAAGAAAAACATTTAAATAAGAAAGTAATTATAATTAGACCACCTATGGTTCATGGCTCTGGTGATAAAGGAAATTTAGGATTATTATTTAAGGTGGTAGCTAAGGGAATACCATATCCCTTTTATTCTTTTAACAATTTTAGATCATTTATTTCTATCCAGAATTTTTCTTTTTACCTGAATGAAATTATATCCAAGGAGGAGATAATGGAGGATGGGGTTTATAACATCTCCGATAATGAAGCTATATCTACAAATGGAATAATAGATATAATTTGCGAAATTTTGAATAAGAAAGTTTTGAAATTAAAAATTTCAAAAAATATTATTCTTTTTTTAGGGAAAATTGGAGATTTTCTTCATTTGCCTATAAATAGCACACGAATAAAGAAAATGACTTCTACATTAGTCGTATCTAACTCAAAAATTAATTCAGTTCTAAAAATTAAACAATTACCACTTAGTGCTAAAGAAGGACTGTATAGTACGCTTTTATCATTTAAACAAATTGGTCGCTAATATTCATCATCGTGGAAAATTATCTTTTATATACAACTATCTTGGCAATCTTATTTGTACTTGAAATAATATATTTTAGAATAGCTGATAGATACAACATAATTGACAAACCAAATGAACGATCTTCTCATAATAGGATTACTTTACGAGGAGGAGGGATTATTTTTTATTTAGGAATTGTTATTTATTTTATTGTTTCAAAATATCAATATCCATGGTTTTTTATTGGGATCAGCTTAATGGCAATAATTTCATTTTTAGATGATGTTTTTACTCTTTCAAATAGGTTACGATTGTTCGTGCATTTTTCTTCAGTACTATTAATGGCTTTACAATTGGATATTTTTTCAATGCCATGGTATTTTTTAATAGTTGCATTTATAATTGTTGTAGGAGTAATCAATGCCTATAATTTTATGGATGGGATTAATGGGATAACAGGACTATATAGTTTGATTGTATTATTATTACTCTTTATTATTAATAAGGAGCTTCAATTTATTGATGAGAAATTGTTAATTATTACAGTGTTATCTGTATTAGTTTTTAGTTTTTATAATTTTCGAAATACAGCAAAATGTTTTGCTGGTGATGTTGGGTCAGTTGTTATTGCATATATAATTATATTTGCGATTGGGGCTTTGATAATAAAGGCACAGAATTTGATATTCATTTTATTTTTGGCGGTATATGGTATTGATACAATATGGACAATTATTCATAGGTTAAAAAATGGGGAAAATATTTTTGAGGCTCATAGAAGTCATTTATATCAATATTTAGCAAATGAAGTTGGTATAAATAAATTAGTTGTTTCAATAATATACTCTACTATACAATTAATAATTGGCTTATTATTAATTTATATTTCTAAACTCTCAGTCAACATTCAATTGATAAGTTCAATATTGATATTGTTATTTTTAAGTATAATATATTTATGGATAAAAAACATCCTATATAGGAAGTTTTTATTAAAAAAAATCTAAAAAACTACAAACTATTTTTAATTACGTTATGGAAATAATAAAAGGGGGAGAATTTCAGGATGAACGAGGATTCATAAGATTTGTTAATGATTTTGATATGACTTCCATTAGAAGGTTCTATATTTTAAGTAATTCTAGCGAAAAAATTCTTCGGGGATGGCGTGGTCATAGAACAGAGAACAGGTGGTTTTTTTCAATAAGAGGTAATTACAAAATAGATGTTGTTAAGATTGATAATTGGGAATCACCAAGTGAAAATTTAGAAGTTTGCAGTTATTTTTTACATGAAAGAGATAATAAAGTTTTAAATATACCTGAGGGATATGCTACATTAATTCAATCATTAACAAGTTCAAATGAATTGTTGATTTTTGCGGATTTTAATATAGAACATGCTAAAGAGGATGACTATGTTTATGATGTTCATCATTTTATAAATAGGATTTAATATTTACAGGCAATATTCGATTGTCAGTCCTTAATAGTTTTAATTGATTATTTTTGTCAATTTATTGAATTTTAACATTTAGTTTTCAAAACAAATTTTATGAGAATATTATTAGGCTTTATTATATTAGTTTTTTTAGGCTCTTGTGCATCGAGGAAAGAAATTGTTTATTTTCAAGCTGATTCTACAGCGATTAATACTGCGTTTGAAATGCAGGCCCCAAAACTTCAGGCTGGTGATATTTTAACAATTTCGGTTACTGCTGATGATATTAAAGTTACTGCACCATTCAACCAAATTAACGCATATCAGGTTGGTACTGTTCAAAACACAAATCCATTTATTCCAACTTATACAATCAATAATGATGGATTTATAGATTTTCCAAAAATTGGAAAGATAAAACTTTCTGGCTTGACAAGATTGGAGGCCATAGAATTTATTCGAGAAAAAATTAAACCTTATATAATTGATCCTGGAGTAAATATTAGTATACAGAATTTTAGGGTAACAGTATTAGGGGAAGTTTTAAGACCAGGAACTTTTTCGATAGAAAATGACCGAATTTCTTTGCTTGAGGCATTATCTTTAGCAGGAGATTTGACTATAAATGGAGTGCGTAATAATATTTTAGTTGTTCGAGAAGAAAATGGTACAAAAAATGAGTATCGCATTGATCTAACTAATAGAAATGCATTAAATTCTTCTGTATATTTTTTAAAACAAAATGATATTATTTATGTTGAGCCAAATGGAGCAAAAATACAATCTTCTAAGTATACCCAAAACACTTCGATATTTGTTTCTATAGCCGGTTTAATCATTACTATCATTGCAGTTATTGTTAAATAATTTTTTTTACATGAGTGATCTTCCAAATTCAAGTCCATTAAAAACCGACGAACAAGATTTTAATCTTAAACAGCTTTTTGAACAATATGCTTATTATTGGAGATGGTTTCTTATTTCTGTTGTAACGTTGTTAATACTAGCTTTAGTTTATTTAAGGTATGCAGATAAGATATATAATGTTACAGCTAAAGTTTTACTGCAAGATGAAAATAAAGCAAATGGTGAATTAGCTGGTCTTGTTGAAATCGCATCTTTATCTGGAATAGGGAGCTCTACTTCTGCCTTTGTTTCCGATCAAATTGATGTTATGAAATCCAGACGTATTTTTCGAAAAGTCGTTGAATCTAATAGATTAAATATTATTTATAAGATTAAAGGGAATGTCAAGTCAGCTGAATTATTAGAATCGTATTCACCAGTCAAATTTGTTATTGTCAAGCCTCAAAAATTGCAGCTTGATTCAATTTCTTATTCTTTTAAAGTGATAAAAAAGAATAATCAATTAAGTTTAGAAGATAATATTTATGGCAAAAGAGCGATAAAAGCTGGTCAAAATTTTGACACACCGTTAGGTACAGCTATGTTATTGCAAATTGATAATAACTCCAATTATGATGAAATTGAAATTTCAATTTCACCAATTAATATTTCTGTTGATCAATTATTACGTGAAATTAACATAGTTCCTAATAAGGAAAAACAATCTTATGTAGTAAATTTCTCGATGAATTCAGGTGATATTAAAAAAGCGCAAATGATTTTAAACTCCTTAATCTATCAATATAATATTGACGTAACGGAAGATAAGACCAGAATTTCACGCGCTACTTCAGATTTCATTGATTCTAGATTGGAATTAATTTCGAAAGATTTAGCAAGCTCTGATTCTAAGGTTGCAGATTTTAAGGACCGTAATAACTTAGTAGACATGAGTTCGGAAGCACAATTATATATGCAAACTGCTTCTGAGAATGAGAAGAAATTAATTGAATTTCAGACGCAATTGCGTTTAGCAGATATGATTGGTGGAGTGGTAAGAACAAATAAAAATACTGGAAATCTTTTGCCTTCAAACATTGGTTTGGATGATCCAACAATTCAAGAGACTGTAAAAAGTTATAATGAATTGGTGTTAGAGCGTGAAGATCTATTAAAATCAGCTACACCAGATAACCCAATCATTCAAAATCTCAACAAGAGTATAAATGAACTAGGTTCAACATTACAAACATCTTTGAATAATTATAGGCAAATTTTGCAGAGTAATGTAAATTCACTAGAATCTCAAAAAAATAAATTTGAAGGAAGACTTAATCAATTGCCTAATCAGGAGCGTGGTTTTAAGGATATTTCCAGACAACAGCAAATTGTAGAATCTCTATATTTATTTTTATTACAAAAAAGAGAAGAAACAGAAATTCAGGCTGCTGCTACACCAGCGATTTTGAAAGTCGTTGATGAAGCCTATGGATCGTCCGTCCCTGTTGCTCCTAAAAAATCGATTGTTCTTCTTGGATCTTTAATTGCTGGCCTTTTAATTCCATTTGGTATTTTATATATCAAATTCCTGTTAGATAATAAAATTCATTCTCGCAAGGATATTGAAGAGCGATTTAATGCGCCAATTTTGGGTGAAATTCCAAGTTCAGAAGATCCTATTGTTAAAGACAATGATCGTTCTTCTTTGGCGGAGGCCTTCCGTATTTTGCGGACAAATATTGCCTTTATGTTGGGAACCAAGAAGGATTCAGCGGTTATCTTTGTGACTTCTACTACTTCTGGGGAAGGTAAATCCTTTGTCGCAACTAACCTCTCTCGTATACTGGCCATGTCTGGTAAACGAGTTTTATTAATTGGGGCAGATATTCGATCGCCAAAGGTGTTGGATTATTTGGGTCTTTCGCATTTACAACATACCAATATTGGTATTACACAATATTTGATTAATCCGGATATGCCGGTGGATAATATTATCATTAAGAAGCCAGCACCTTATGATTTTGATATTATCTATTCGGGTTATATTGCGCCGAATCCTGCGGAATTGCTAATGAATGGTCATTTCCAGGAGGTAATTGAATATGCGCGTGCTAACTATGACTTTGTCTTGGTGGATACGGCTCCGGTTAGTTTGGTGACAGATACCCTATTGATTGCGGATAATGCCGATATGACCATTTATGTATCGCGTGCGAATTACTTGGATAAGCGCTTGTTGAATGTTCCTAAGGAGCTTTATGAGGATGGTAAATTGAAGAACATGGCAGTTGTGATCAACGATGTGGATTTCGCTCGTGGCTATGGATACGGCTATGGTTATGGCTATGGTTATGGTTATGTGGACTCCGGTTCGGTGTCCTTAAGAGCCAAGCTGAAAAAAGAAATCAAAAAACTGTTCAACAAGAAAAAGAAAAAATAATAAAAAGGGTTCCAAATTCTGGAACCCTTTTTCATTAGTTAAAATAAAGCTAGCTATCTTTTCATTCTACTTTTTAACATTCCTTCAACCTGTTGTTTGCTATAGTAATGTCTTCGTCCAATAACAATGGGTTTAAGTACACCCGTTTTAACTAAACGGTAATAGGTACTTTGGCTAATTTTTAGGATTTTCATCACATCATTAGCATCTAAGAGTTCCATGGTGGCCCCTTCTTCAAAGGGGTCGAATGCTTCTTTATCCTCTGAACTTTTGTTTCTGATGGCGAGTTGCTTTAAAATCTCTTCCATCACGTTAAGACGTCTACTCATTTGACCATAAATTTTAATTAGTGTTTTGCGATAGATTTCGGATTCCTGGTTAGTTGATTTCATTTTCTTGAATATTTTTTGTTTTTAACCATATGAATAAACATTTAATCAAAATATCTATTTATAAGTAAAAATAAAACAAAATAAGAAACAATAAATCGTTAACATTTATTTAACTTTTTTTTAAGAATGCTTTCGACTAGCTATTTATTGAAAAATAATGCGTATAAAATTTAGGTGATTTTGGTTGAATTTTTAATTTTCGATTATTTGCTGGCTGTATTTAGATTTCCATCTTTAATTTCCTCCCATAAAATAAATCTTAAAAGCAGCATGTATCGTTCTTACATCTACGGACTAAGTCTTATCTTTGGCTCAATCTATCTATTTAACCTATGCAGCTCCACATCAAAACTTTATTGGGCATATTGGCTTTTTTATTTTTTCAACCGCTTAACCTATTGGCGCAGGATTTGGATTCAGATCAGCTCTTTGAGTTAGCACGAAAAACAGCATTTGACCAAAAGGACTATCCAAAAGCCGTTCAACTTTCTAAACAAGCCTTAGCACGTAGTCCGGAGTATACGGATATTCAAGTGTTCCTAGGTCGACTTTATACCTGGATGGACAAGGTGGATTCCGCCCGCCTGGTTTTTCAACAATTGGAACAAAAGCAAGTTCAAGATGCTGACTTTCACTTGGCCTATGCCTCAATGGAATATTGGGAAGATCAGGAAGCAAAAGCTTTAGCTATAGTAAGCAGAGGTTTGGAGTACTCCCCGAAATCCATTGACTTGCGCCTATTGAAAGCTAAGATCCTAAACAGTCAAGGGCAGTACACAATTGCACAGGATATTGTTAAGACCATTCTAGAGGAACAACCGACTAATTCAGAGGCTCGTGATTTGTGGAATAGGCTAAAGAATCAATCTGGAGATCGAGAGATCGGCTTATCCTATAATTTCCTCTACTTTGACAAACAATTTGCGGATAATTGGCATATCCTAGGTTTAAGCTACAAGCAGGGTACTAAACTTGGATCCCTGATCTTTAAAACCAATTTTGCGAACAAGTTTGCGAGTAATGGGCTGCAATTCGAAGTGGAAGCTTATCCACGCTTATCAAAAATATTCTATATGTACTTAGGAGCTGGCTATTCTGATAATGTTGGCATTTTTCCCAATTACCGCACTGGCGCTTCTTTATATGCGAATCTTCCGGCTAGCTTTGAAGCCGAAGTAGGCTTTAGGCAATTGAAGTTCACTGATCATGTTTGGATCTATACGGCATCCGTAGGTAAGTACTATAAGAACTTTTGGTTTAATGCCCGCACCTACCTCACCCCCGGAGACAGCCAAATCTCGCACTCCTATGCCGCTACAGTACGCTACTATACCCAAGGCGCCGATGATTACATAGGCTTCGTCATAGGCACCGGTATAAGCCCAGAGGAAAACCGAGAGAACCTATGGTCCGACAATCCCAATAAACTAAAAACCTTTAAAACGGGATTGGATTATAATTTCTCCCTAAAAAACAATAACTTTTTCAATATCTCCACTACTTATTACCATGTGGAATACCGACCACAAACCAAAGACAATCAAGTGGATTTTACAGTAGGGTATAAAAGGAGGTTTTGAGGTTTGAGACCGCTACGCTGTTAGACAAAAGACAACAGACAAAAGACATTGCAAAGTCTGTCTTCTGGTGTCTATTGTCTGGTGTCTCAACTGTAGATAGGCCTATTGGCGGGATAGATTTTATGAAGGTATTAACGGTCGAAGCATGCTTCGACCCTACGGTTATGGGGAATAAAAAATCATAAAATCACGATTGTTTGAAGGGGCGATGCATGCATCGCCCGCCATCAAGAATATCCTTCAATCTGTTTTCTGACGTCTGATCTCTGTTGTCTTTCAAAACAAAATACCGGCGGACATTCCGTTCGTTTTCGTCGGAGATAAATCCCCTTCCCTCAAACTCACTCAGTGCCGCCCCTACCTTACGTGCTATTTAGATAGTTTGTTAGGTTTAAGAATAGAAATCAGACAAAAGACAACAGACAAAAGACAGCAAAGTCTGTTATCTGTTGTCTGTTATCTGTTGTCTCCAAAAAAATACGGGCGGATATTCCGTTCGTTCTCTCGGAGATAAATCCCCTTCCCTCAAACTCACTCAGTGCCGCCCCTACCTTACGTGCTATCTAGATAGTTTGTTAGGTTTAAGAATAGAAATCAGACAAAAGACAACAGACAAAAGACAGCAAAGTCTGTTATCTGTTGTCTGTTATCTGTTGTCTCATCTACCACCCACTATCAATTATTCTCATATTGTGTCAGGTACTGTCAGGCATTTTTAAGGTCCAGAAATCTGTTTTACATTCGTATAGATATCAGGAACAAACGCACTGCAGGCGTGATTATTTAACATTTAAAAAACAAAAAAAATGGGTGTAATTCATCAAGGTATTTTAGGAGGTTTCCACGGAAAAACAGGTTCAGTAGTAGGTTCATCATGGCGAGGTATTCAAGTCATCAGAGGATTGCCCAAGCGTATAAAACGAAAAGCTAGCGCCAAACAACTGGTGCAAAGACAGAAGTTTCATTATGTCTCCAAGACGTTAAAGCAGTTAGATTCACTCTTGAATTTTGGATTCCCAGATAGACCGCTTAGTCGTTCAACAAATTATGCGGAAGCTGTGCAGCATTTACTATTAGCTGGTTTGTCGGGTCAGTTTCCATCCTTTAGAGTTAATTTCAGCAACTTTTCAATCAGCGAAGGTCCATTGCGTACATTAGGAAATTTGAAATGGGAACGAAGTGGTGCCAAGAAAGTGAAACTTATTTGGGAGCATAGACCTTTTATCGGAAGAAACGATGAAGAAGATGGTTTGGTTATTGTCCTTTACCATATTGGCAAAAATCGTTTTGAGTTCTATCAGGGAGGGAAAAGAAAGGATGAATCCTTTGAAATAGATGTTCCGACAGATATGCAAAATGCATCCATAAGTGGTTGGGCATTTGTTCGAGATGAGGCAACTGATGTAAACTCAGACAGCATGTATTTGGCCGATTTAGAACCATTTACTGCCCCTAAAACAGTATAAAAAGCGAGAATGAAATGAATTAAGAGGAAGGTAAAATCCTTCCTCTTATGTTAATAAGATATTAAATTTTAAACAAATTCATTTTCGTCCTATTACTACTCGAATTATATTTTACTTTTGTGCAGTATACCTATAAGGTATAAAACGCATACTAATTAATTATTTTGAATTCGAATATCGGGATGCAATGTGGCATCAACTTTGATTAAGTTCATGTACATGTTGGAACATGGTCTAAGCGAAATTCAAATAACAGTTTAAGAAACAAAAAAATGGATATAACCGGATTGAGAAGATACTTTCGGAAAGATAGCCCGCGCTGGGTAATCTTGCTAATTGATGTACTTATTGTACTTTTTTGTTATTTCTTATCCAATTTTGTTATCAATAGTTTTAAAGGGAAGTTTGATACCTCATTGATGGTTAAAAAAGCCTTAGCAGTTTCTCTATTCTATTACCTGTCATTTTTATATTTTAAGACTTATAGAGGTATAGTTCGGCAAACGGGTTTTAGGGATGCTTGGGCGATTTTTAAGGCTGTCGCTGTAGCTTGGGTAACCTTGATGGCCGTGGCATTCTTCATTCGTGCGAACTTTGAGGAGTACGGTGTGGTTGGGCAGTTCCTACGCTTATCCTACGCCGTTTTATTTACACATGCCTTTTTTACTATTGTCTGTTTAGTAGCCGCTCGTGTGTTTTATAGGACCATATATGAAAGCTTCTTTTTTGGTGGTCGTGAGGTTGAAAATGTGTTGATCTTTGGAGCGGGAAATATGGGTACTATTACCTTGAACTTATTGCGTAATGATGTTCGCAGAAAAGTAAAGGTAGTTGCTTTTGCAGATGATAATCCGGGACGCATTGGTAAGTTAATTAATGGCTATAAGATTTTGCACATGAAGGAGCTTACGGAAGAATACGTTCGGAAGTTAAAAATCGAAAGTATCATTATCGCTTTGGATGATAATAATAAGGATCGCTTATCCCGTATATCTTCGCAGATTGAGCCATTGCCTGTGAAATTAAAGATCATGCCTACCTCAGCGAAAATGTTGAGTGGAAATGTAGCAACTCGACAATTGAGAACCTTGAAGATTGATGATTTGTTAGGTCGAGAAGCTATTAAATTAGAAAATCCAGTTATCCATGAAATGTTCCGTGAGAAGGTTATTTTGGTGACAGGAGGAGCAGGTTCCATAGGTTCAGAATTAGTTAGACAAATTAGCTTTACGGATTTCGATAAATTAATTGTTGTCGATCAAGCAGAATCAGCTTTATACGATGTGCAACAGGAATTAAAAGCATCTTGTCATAAAGATGTATTGTTTATGGTTGGGAATGTTCGAGATCGTCATTTTATGGATTCCATTTTTGAACAGTATCGCCCACAAATTGTTTTCCATGCTGCAGCCTATAAGCATGTTCCATTAATGGAGCAAAATCCATACGAATCCATTTTAACTAATATTTGGGGATCCAAAAACCTTGCTGATATGGCGGATAAATATGGCGTGGAAAAATTTGTTATGGTGTCTACAGATAAAGCTGTTAATCCAACGAATGTTATGGGAGCGACTAAGCGTGCAGCGGAGATTTATGTGTCAGGCTTAAATAAATACAGCAAAACCAATTTCATTGTTACTCGTTTTGGGAATGTATTGGGATCCAATGGTTCTGTTATTCCATTATTTGAGAAACAATTGAAGCGCGGTGGACCATTGACCGTAACTCACCAGGATATTACGCGTTATTTTATGACCATTCCTGAGGCTTGTCAGTTAGTTCAAGAAGCTGCAGTAATGGGTAAAGGTGGTGAAATATATGTATTCGACATGGGACAACCCGTTAAAATCATGGATTTAGCCATTCGTATGATTCGCTTAAAAGGATATAAGTATCCAGAGGACATTAACATTGCTGTAACAGGTCTACGTCCTGGAGAAAAGATCTTTGAAGAGCTCTTGGCTGATAATGAAAATACCACCAAAACGCACCATGAGAAGATTATGATTGCCCGTGTAAATACCGATGAGGTGGATCACAAAAAGGATAAAATCGAAGCCTTATGTGCTATCGTGTCTAAACAAGCAGGGGACCATAACCCGATGTTATTGGTAGAATTGTTGAAGGAAATTGTACCTGAATACATTTCTAAGAATTCAGTCTTCGCACAGTTAGACAAGGCACAACAAGTAAGTTAATTCGAGATTAGAAAGACAGAATTTTATTAAAAATAATCTAAGGCCTCTTTTAAACATAGAGGCCTTTTTTTGATTGAAGAGGGCTATATTGAGATAGCTGATTTGGGAAGAATTGTATTTTAATTAAATGGTTAGAATCTGAATTCTGCCCTTTGAATTGGCTTATCTCTATTTCGAAATCATTACATTTGTAAAAAGGAGATTGGATCATTGATTAAAAAAGAAACGATAGAAAAGGTACTGGATACTGCTCGAATAGAGGAGGTGGTAGGGGATTTCGTGGATTTAAAGAAAAGAGGTACTTCCTTAATCGGGAATTGTCCTTTTCACAATGAAAAGACTCCATCTTTTCATGTCTCTGTTTCAAAGGGGATTTATAAATGCTTTGGATGTGGTGCCGGTGGGGATTCTCTTAAATTCGTAATGGAGCATGAAAAATATCCTTATCCGGAGGCAATTCGTTATTTAGCGAACAAGTATAATATTCCAATTGAAGAAGTTGAGCGATCACCGGAACAGATGGCTGCTCAAGATAAAAGAGAAAGCCTTTATGTTCTTAATCAATGGGCATCTAAGTTTTTCAAAGAGCAACTTTGGGAAACGGATTTGGGGCGTTCCATAGGATTGAGTTATTTTTTGGAAAGGGGATACCGCGAGGACATCATTAAGAAGTTCGACTTAGGATATTCACCGGAAGCATGGAACGGTTTAACGGATAGAGCTCAGGAGGAGGGATTCAGCAAGGAATACCTGGTTGATATTGGTCTTGCTATCGAAAAGGACGATAAATCTATTTATGACCGATTTAGAGGTCGGGTTATCTTTCCTATTCATAATCTCACCGGTCGTGTCATAGGTTTCGGTGGACGTACTTTAAAAACAGAGAAGACTGTTCCAAAGTATGTGAATTCTCCCGAGTCGGAGATTTACCATAAGTCCAATGTTCTTTATGGACTGCACTTGGCGAAAAAGGCCATCATGGATCATGATGTCTGTTATCTGGTGGAGGGTTATGCAGATGTATTGTCCTGCCATCAAGCTGGAGTGGAGAATGTGGTTTCCTCTTCTGGTACCTCACTAACTTCAGGTCAAATAAAATTGATCTCTCGTTATACCAAGCAGGTCGTGATTCTCTATGATGGAGATGCCGCAGGTATTAAGGCTTCCCTTCGAGGGACGGATATGCTCTTGGAAGAAGGACTTAATGTTAAAGTACTCCTATTCCCTGATGGGAATGACCCGGACTCGTATATACAGAAATTTGGAGCTTCGGCCTTTCATGAATACCTAAAAAATAATCAAGAAGATTTTGTCTTTTATAAGACAAATATCCTTTTAAAGGACACCAAAGGAGATCCTATAAAACGTGCAGAGGTCATCCGAGAGGTGGTGCAAAGTATTGCTTTAATACCAGATGAAATCAAGGTTTCGGTCTATATTAAACAGTGTAGTGGACTTTTGGATATCGAAGAGCGGGTTTTGTTAACTGAGCTCAATAAAATTCGCTTAGATAAAGCAAAGGCTAAAGACAGGAAGGAGGCTACACAATCTGCTGCTGCCTCAGCTCCTGCATTGGATGAGTTTATTCCTGCGGAGATGTTGGCTGCTATGCAAGCAGAAGGTATAGCATTGCCCGAGGCGCCTAAGCAGATATCATCCGAAATTCTGATGGAAAGGGAATTGGTTCGGGTACTGCTAAACTACGGTAGGGAACTTGTAACTTGGGAAGGCGATGGCGATATCCCTGTAGCTCCTTTTTTACTGGCAAGTTTAGAAGATGTGGATCTGGTAGATTCTGCTTGTAAATTGATTGTGGATGAGTTTAAGAAGCAAGCTCTGGACTACCAAGTGCCTGAGGCTAAGTTTTTCTTCAGCAACAGTAACTCGGAAGTCGCTACCTTAGCTGTGGATAGCTTGGCTAGTAAATACGATATCAGTCCGAATTGGAATGATGATAAGCGGAAGATCTTTGTCCCAGAGGAAAAGGATCAGCTAAAAGATTTGGTGAATCAGTTGATTTTCCGGATGAAAAAGAATAAAATTGAACAACAAATGGCAGGAATTCGCGAAGAGATGAAATCGATCACCGATGCGGATGAATTAGCTATTTTGTTGAGTAAATATCAGAAACTCAAAGAGGGAGAGAAACTATTGGCTGGGTTTCTAGGGAATACCATTGTGAAATAGGTATGGATGCTTCTTCGAGTAATCAGTCGGGGAAAGCAGCTGAGGAAATGGCACGTTTGTTTCTTCAAAGCCAAGGTTTGCAAATACTGGCAGAGAATTGGCGATATAAGCAATTGGAAATTGATTTAATTGCATTTGAGGGCGATGTATTGGTCTTTGTGGAAGTTAAGGCGAGAAGCAAAGATACATTTGTAGATACGAAGCAATTGCTGAGCTTGGAAAAACAAGAACGATTAACACGAGCTGCAGAGGCATACCTACAGATAAATCCACATCAGGGTGAAGTAAGATTTGATTTAATTGCCTTCGTGGCTAATAGAATACAATATATAAAAGACGCTTTTTGGAACTATTAAATATGAAAATAAGTTTAAAGATTACTGGAATTTCTTTGCTATTACTACCTATGTTATTTATTGCAGGTTGTAAATCGCAAAAGGGAAAATTAGAATTTGTTACTCCTACAACTGGAAGTAAGGTGTTAAAGGGTGAAAAGGTTCAAGTTAAACTGAATTTCCCAGATGCAACCTTAGACTCGGTTGTTTATGCGATAGATGGAGAAGTTTTTGAAACCAAAACAGATACGAGTTCGGTACTATTTGATTCCAATAATATTGGCTACGGCAGCAAACGTCTTTCTGCAAAAATATATGCTGCTGGAAAAGAAGATATGGCTTATAGTGAGTTACTGATTGTACCTCCTGCACCTAAAACCTACGCCTTCGAAGTGATCAATACTTTCCCGCATGACTCCACAGCATTTACCCAAGGTTTATATTACGATAATGGGGTTCTATATGAGTCTACCGGAATGCAAGGACGCTCATCTCTACGTAAGGTGGATTTAAAAACAGGCAAGGTTTTATTGAAACATGATCTTGATGGAAATAGTTTTGGCGAAGGGATGACTGTCGTAGGGGATAAAATCTACATGCTGACCTGGGAAGATATGAAAGGTTTTGTATTCGATAAAGCGAGCTTTAAACAACTGAATACATTTGCCTATCAAGAGAGTAAGGAAGGTTGGGGATTAACACATGATGGATCTCGTTTTATTAAATCTGATGGGTCCAATAAGCTTTACTTCTTAGATCCTGTTACGCTTAAGGAAACAGGTTCCATTGTCATCTATGATGATAACGGTACGGTGGATGCTATTAATGAGCTCGAGTTTATTGATGGAAAAGTATATGCTAACCTATACCATGCAGATCGTGATGAGATGATCATCATTGATCCAAACACAGGTATCGTAGAAGGAAAAGTTAATTTTGTTGGCCTATATGATGGTAAAAGAGCCTCAACTGGCAATGAAATGAATGGTGTAGCCTATAAGACTGATTCCAAAACCCTGTTAGTAACCGGTAAAGACTGGACCAAATTGTATGAAATCCGCTTGAATGAGCGGTAAGGGGTGTTGCCCTGCGGGCAGTATATAGTACCAAGTATTTAGTAGATAGACCTATTGGCGTATTAGATAGGAGATTTGAGATTTGGTTTTTTTAACGTGTCGAAGCATGCTTCAATCTTATGGTTATTGAAAAATAATAATCTGCTCTGAGTAGTATATAGAAAAACCTCTGTTATCTGTTGTCTTGTGTCTGATGTCTCATTCTAAAAACCCTATCCCCCCTTTCTATCTCACATCTCATATCTCACATCTAGTAGCGCAGCGGTCTAAGTTACCCACTCACCAACTCAAAAATAGTGATCTCAGGAGCTATTCCTACGCGGCCTGGGTAGCCAAGGAAGCCATAACCTGTATTGACGTATAATTGGGAATTTCCTTCTTTATAAAGGCCTGCCCATTCTTTATAGATGTATTTTGCAGGACTCCATTGGAAGTTTTCACCACGGACACCAAATTGCATTCCGTGCGTATGTCCGGCAAACATAGCATCGATATTAGTATCCAATACTTGTGCTCGCCAATGTGAAGGGTCATGTGACAATAACAATTTCACAGCTTGTTCTTCAGTTCCTAATAGGGCTTTTTGTAGATCTCCCTTTTTAGGGAATCTTCCGGTTCCCCAATTCTGTACTCCCACAATGGAAATCTCCTCATTGCCGACTTTCAGCTTGCGGTTTTCATCCATCAGTAGATCCCATCCCATTACCTTATGGGTCTCAATAAGATCTTGCAAGTTCTTGCGCTTAGCAGGTGAATCCGTTGGACCGAAGTAATAATCCCCATAATCGTGGTTTCCCAAAGTAGAATACACCCCTAGAGGAGCTTGAACCTTGCTAAAGATATCTTGATATTCGCGCATCTCCGATGCGACATTGTTTACTAAATCTCCAGTGAAGAAAATAACATCAGGCTTCTCTTTCAGTAACATCTCAACTCCACCTAATACCGCCTTTTTATTAAAAAATGAACCTGAATGCACGTCGGATATCTGTCCGATCTTCATGCCATGAAAGGCTTTCGGGAGATTAGGTAAATAAAGCTTTTGACGTCTTATACGGTAATCATAAGCCGTTGAAATTACTCCCCATGCTAAAGGTAGCATAGGTAGAGCAGCTACGACTATTCCGGATTTTAAAAGAAAATCAGATCTTGAAATGCCTTTCTTTGGTACTTCAGGAAGTGGCTTCTCTAATTCTTCAAGCTTTTCTTCGAGATTCTGGCCCTTTTTATTTGAAAACAATCGTGAGACCCATATACCGCCTCGGCGCAAATCATCAACGATTAAAACAATAGCATAGATAAATTTACTAACAGCAGTTATAAAGAAAGCGACTAAAATGATTGATCTGATGGCTAAAGGAATGGAATATTGAAATGAGATAAATAATCCAATCAAGAGGGCAATAGAATAACCCCACCATAGAAAAGTAAACCACTTCGTACGCATGAACTTAATATTCGTTGCCCGCAAGGCAAAGAATATGTAAAAGTCCAATAAGAATAATATAACTGCGTTTAATTTTAACATCTGCTAATTTCCATTTTCCAACACCATCTTCTTCAATGCTTGTATCCATTTCGGATGTGTGTTCAAGCTTTCTACCATGTGGACCTCTTCACCGCCCATTTCTTTAAATTCATTGGCATACTCAACTTGGATTTCATCCAAGGTCTCAATACAATCCGCCACAAAAGCAGGTGAGAATACCAATAGTTTTTTCTTGCCCTCTTTAGCCAAGTTATGTAGTGTGTCCGAAGTATAAGGTTGTATCCAAGGGGTTTTTCCTAACCTCGATTGAAAACAGACCGAATATTTACCTTCGGGAATATTTAATTTTTTCACCAATGCCCGTGTTGTAGCATAACATTGCGATAAATAACAATATGGCTTAACATCTTGCTTACATGAATCACAACCAAAGTCTGGACAGGTCAACTGCTTGCTTGGATCTACTTTTCCTAACTGTCTAACCGGAAGACCGTGATAGCTGAATAAGAAATGATCATAAGACGCTAGATCATGCTTCTGCGCATTTTCTGCAAACACATCAATCATTAGTGGATCCTCACAATAACTACTAACGAATTGTAGCTTTGGAAAGTATTGCCAACTGCGCATAACTTCCATTACACGGTCAATAACCGAGCCTGAAGTTGCTGAAGCATATTGTGGGAATAAAGGGATAACGGTAAGCGACTCTAAAAACATGCCCTCTAGCTTCTTCATCGCTTTCGCAATAGAAGGTTCCTGATAGCGCATGGCCAATTCCACATGGTACTCTTCACCAAGAGACTCTTGTAATAAATCCCTTTGAATTTCGCTGTAATACATCAGCGGAGAGCCAGTTTCTTTGTCCCAGATGGTGGAATAGGTATGAGCGGACTTTGAAGCTCTACGAGGGACGATAATGCCTTTTACCAATAAGGTTCTCGATACATAAGGGATGTCCATTACGCGTGGATCCATTAAAAACTCGGTAAGATATTTCCGCACTTCACTAGTGTTTGGTGCATTAGGCGTTCCAAGTTGCACCAACAGCACAGCCTTTTTAGCTTTTTTACTCATACTAAATACAAAAGTAATATATTATTTACAGCTTAATTGTCTAAAGCCTTGATTTCAAGGCCTGGTATAGGTTATTTTTAAATTCGGATGACTATTAATAGGATTCTATAGCTTCTTTTACCTTTTTCATTAACCACATAGGGGTAGAAGTGGCACCACATATCCCCACCGTTTCATTTTCCGCAAATAGATTTTCAGATAATTCTGCCGGATCAGAAATAAAATACGTGTTTGGGTTGACCTGTTTACAAACATCGAATAAGACTTTGCCATTAGAAGATTTCTTTCCGGAAACAAATACAATCTTATCGTATTGTTTAGCAAAGCTTTCCAAATCTTCGTAACGATTGGATACTTGACGGCAGATGGTGTCATTGGCTTTGACCTCATAACCACGTTTCAATAGCTCATCTTTAATGGCATAAAAACGATCTACACTTTTCGTTGTTTGGCTATATAGCGTGAATTTAGCTGGGAGTTCGACATGATCAAGCTCTTCCAGATCTTGAAAAACTAGTGCTTCATTGTTGGTTTGTCCTTGCAGTCCAATAACCTCCGCATGCCCATGTTTTCCGAAAATTAAGATCTTCTCCTCATCATCATGAGAGGTCTTAATTCTATTCTGAAGTTTCAGTACAACGGGGCAAGAAGCGTCGATTAGCGTGATGTTGTTTTCAAGGGCTATTTTATATGTTTCAGGAGCTTCACCATGAGCACGGATCAATACTTTCTCATTTTGTAATCCCTGTAAATCAGCATGAGCAATGATGCGTAATCCTTTGGCTTTCAGTCGAGCAACTTCTTCATCGTTGTGAACAATGTCACCTAGACAATACAGGTAGCCCTCTTGATCTAGGATTTCCTCAGCCATATCAATGGCATATACCACACCAAAGCAAAAGCCGGAGTCCTTATCGATTGTAACTTGCAAATTCATAGCCATAACACAAAGGTAAGCATTTAGATGAGATCATGAATCATGCAACTCGCATTGAATAATTTTGTCTTTTCTATGACATGGATTTTGTCCTTTTACTATCCTCAATCTCAAAAAAAGTACACTATACTCTCATAATTGTACTTAAAGTTAAAATAGTTTTTATTGAAACATTTTAGTTCAGAATATACGTATATTCACCATAATTACATTTTAGCTACCAGAAAAACACCTATGGAATTTCAACCTGTTCCCCAAAACGAGGCTGACCGTCTTGATGCATTATATAATTTCGGTTTGATCGGATTAGGCAAAATGCCCGATTTGGATGTTTTTGCTGAATTGGCATGTCAGTTAACAGGTAGTCCATCGAGTATTATTGCTATCATGGAAGAAGATACGCAGCGAATTCAAAGCTGTGTGGGTTTCGATTTGGAGACTGTTGAACGTAGAAATACAGTTTGTCAATATACGCTGATGAGTACTGACCCATTGATGATACCCGATACATTTGTGGATGACCGGACTCGTCATAATCCCTTAATCCAAGCAGGTCATATACAATTTTATGCGGGTGTTGCCTTGTTTGATGAGCTTGGACATGCCTTAGGAACACTCTGTGTGGTCGATTATGAAGCAAAAGAACTTAGCCCTGAACAATTAATTTCCTTACAAAAACTTGGTGATTCAGTTGTTTCCGTGCTCCTGGCAAAGCGCCGATTATTACAGGCCAACTATTTTCAAGAAATACTTTCCGTAACACAGAATATGATCTGTGTATTGGACAATGAAAATCGCATTAAGCAAGTAAATCCAGCTTTTGCAAATCTTATGGAGCACAGCATTCCAGAATGCGTTGGCCTGGAATTTACAGAACTATTGAAGATTAAAAACAGCAAACTCCTTCAGAAAATAAATACGGTTAGGGATAATAAACAAGGTGTTCAGTTAAAGACAAAAACGAAGCTTTCATCTGAAGAGGAAATCATCATAGATTGGTATCTAAAGCCTGATCCCCTGCACCAGGAGATATTTGCCTTTGGAAGGAATATTACCCAAGAAAATGCAGAGAAAGTAAAATTAGAGCTTTCTGAACAGAAATTTAGAAACTTCTTCGAAAATGGCATGGGCTTGATGAGCATGCATGACTTGAATGGAAATATCCTGGAGGTCAATAAGAAAGGAAGGGAAACCTTAGGCTATGACGCTGATGAGGTACATCAGCTGAATTTACGTAATCTAGTTCCAGAGGCCAATAAGAGTTTGGTAGACCCTTACCTTGACCGCATTCGCGAGAATGGTGAAGATAGTGGCATGATGGTGTTAGAAAGTAGGCAAGGACAAAGTATCTATTGGCTATACAATAACTTCTTAGAGCAGGATTCTAATGGTAGACCTTATGTCATGAGCTCGGCTTCCAATCTTACGGACCGCATATTGTTGGAGAAAGATCTCCTACAAACGAAACAGCTACTGGAACAAACGAACTCTGTAGCTCAAGTAGGTGGTTGGGAGGCCGATTTGAGGAATAACACCCTGTTTTGGTCTGATTCGACTAAAATTATTCATGGGGTACCAATGGATTTTATTCCCGACATGGACAATGCCTTTAGCTTCTATGATGAGAAAACAACGGTCTTAATTAAAGATCGCTTTAAACAAGCTATTAAATCAGGTAAACCTTATGATTTGGAGCTAAGACTTCTCAAAGGAAATGGCGAGTTAATCTGGGTTCGTATCAAGGGAATACCAGAAATAGTAGATGGTCAATGCACGCGTGTCTTTGGAATCATACAAGATATAGAGCAAAGTAAGCAGATGTATCTGGAATTGCAAATGAAGGAAGCCATGTTGCAGACCTTCGTCAAATATGTTCCAGCTGCGGTAGCCATGTTTGATAATCAATTGGATTATTTAGCAATCAGCCAACAATGGATAGATGAGTTTCATCAGGGTACTACCCAAGCACTTCCACTCAATCTTTATGAGCTTTTTCCTAATGTACCTGAGGAAAGAAAACAGATTTATGAACGTGCATTGCAAGGAATCCCTTACAAGAATAGCAATGAGCGTCTAAAAATTGATAGCCACGAGGAAGAACAGTATTTTAATTGGGAGGTAAGGCCTTGGCGATTAGCAGATGGATCAATTGGTGGTATAATTATTTTCACCCAAAATATCACAGAACAAGTTGCCTTTAATGAAGAACTTAAACAAGCCAAGGAATCGGCAGATTTAGCAAGTAAAGCAAAGTCAGAGTTTTTAGCCAATATGTCCCATGAAATCCGTACGCCATTAAATGGAGTAATAGGCTTTTCAGACTTGTTGATGAAAACCCCTTTAAATGAACTGCAGCAACAATACTTAACCTATGTTCATGAATCAGGTACCAATCTACTGGCCATTATCAATGATATCCTTGACTTCTCAAAAATAGAGTCTGGGAAATTGGAATTTTATGTCGACCGCTTTGACCCATATGAATTGGTTAACCAAGTGATCCACGTTATTCTTTACCAGGCACAGAACAAAGAGATTGAGCTTTTATTGAATATTGCACCAGGCTTACCAGCATTTATATATGTTGATGAAAGTAGAATAAAGCAGATCTTAATTAACCTCCTAGGCAATGCGGTGAAGTTTACCGATACGGGTGAAATTGAATTGCAGGTTGAACAGATTGGTATTAATGAGGAATCTGTAAAATTACGTTTTTCGGTACGTGATACCGGGATTGGTATTCCTAAGGAAAAACAACAAAGGATATTTGATGCATTTACCCAAGAGGATAGTTCAGTAAGTAAAAGATACGGCGGAACCGGGTTGGGATTGACCATCTCTAACAACATCCTTCGCTATATGGGCAGTAAGCTAGCTTTAAAGAGTGAGGTAGGAGTTGGTTCTACTTTCTCCTTTGAAATTGAAGTCCCTTATGAATCATCTGTAGAGTATTCCGATACCTTACAAGTACAACGGGTTTTAATTGTTGATGACAATAAGAATAACCGCATGATCTTGGAACATATGATGGCCTATAAGGGTGTAGAATCTGTTTCCTTAGAGAATGGCTATCAGGCACTACAATTATTGGCTAAAGGAGAGCAATTTGATGCTATTTTAATGGACTATAGAATGCCCATTCTTTCCGGTTTAGAAACCATTGAAAAAATAAGGGAACTTTATCATAATGAAGGGTCTAAGGTGCCAACCTTAGTACTACACAGCTCTTCAGAAGATCGAGAAAAAATAGGCGGATTCTGTCAGGAGCCAAATTGCCATTGTTTGGCAAAACCAATTATCTCTGAAGAGTTATACCGCATTTTCAGCCATCCAAATGCTCCAACAAAAATAGAGGAAGTCCCTGAAGAAATAAGTTTAGCCGAGGAGGATTTCGGTCAGGAAGCTTTTAATATTCTATTAGCGGATGATAACACTGTAAATATGGCGCTAAACGTTCGTTTAATCGAACAACTATTGCCTGCATGTACTACCATGGCTGTTGAAAATGGTTTGGAGGCTGTTGATGCCTGTACAAAAGAACAGTTTGATCTCATCCTTATGGATATTCAAATGCCAATCATGGACGGTTTGGAAGCAACCCGCAAGATCAGGAAACTTTCAGGTTATGTGGATGTTCCTATCATAGGGATAACGGCCGGGAATGTGTTAGGGGAACGGGAGAAAAGTCTTGAAGCCGGTATGAACGATTTCCTAACAAAACCTATAAAAAGAGCGGAATTTAAAAAAGCCATTAAACAGCTGCTGAATGGTGTATACTCTAAACCTAAGGAAGAAATATTAGAGGTTATCCATTTGGATATGGACGTTATGGATCAGGCCACTGATGGTGATCCAGAATTCAAGCAACAGTTTATTGGGTTGATTTTAAATGAGCTAAATGAGCAAGCAGCACATTTAAATGCGCAAGTGAAGCAAAAGGATGCCGAGGAAATTAAACGCCTGCTTCACAAGCTCAAAGGCACATCCAGTAGTGCTGGACTTGGTGAACTGAATAGATTAACAGCTGCATTGGAAAGTAAGTTCCTCCAGGGTGAGGAAGATTATGCTGCATTGCCAGCTCTACAGAAAGAAATAGACTTATTAATAACATTATTTAAAGCATTAAAAGATTAAAAGATGGTGGTGTTGATAGCGGAGGATGATGAATTAATCCTTCAAACTATAGCTCATAAACTAAAAAAAGAAGGATTTGAAGTCATATTGACGAGAAATGGCTTGGAAGCATTATCGCTGATACAAGCTGGAGGAATCGACTTGATTATTAGTGATATTATGATGCCCTTCGCTTCTGGGATTGAACTCTTGGCAGAGGTTAAAAGATTAACAAATCCAATTCCTATCCTCATGCTTTCTAGCATGGGGCAAGAGAATATTGTTTTAGAGGCTTTTGAACTGGGAGCATCGGATTTTATGATTAAACCATTCAGCCCAAATGAATTAATAATTCGGGTAAATCGACTGATCGCGAAAGGGTAAGTATGCTTGCGACATTAACCTTACATGAGTTGCTATTGGGAATCTTGGTCAGTTTGATCTTGATTTTCCTCTTTATCATCGGTTTGCTGTTATACAGTTTTCGGGAATATCGCAGTCATGCGAATAGACAACAATGGAAGGAGCAGATTGAAGCTTATTTATTGGAGCAACTGATGCTAGGGCCTGTAGATGAACTTCAGCTTGATTCTAAGCTGCAAGCTTTAATGCGACAAGAGAATTTCAGGAGATTTTTTCTAGGCTTATTGATTGCCTCAGAGCGAAAGTTCTCTGGGGCTGCCATACAAACATTATTAAAAATCTATGATGGCTATAGTTTGGATCAAGAAGCTTATAATCTATTGAGAAGCCGTTCTTCTCATTTGATAGCGCGTGGAATACAGGCATTAACAGTGATGCAGGATCGTCAAGCACTTCCAGAAATAGAACAGAAGATTAACCATTACCATCCACAGGTTGTGCAAGAAGTACAATACGCCATGGTATCATTTAAAGGCTTTGATGGACTGGCATTTATGGACCAGTTAGATTCTGTGCTTTCTGATTGGCAGCAATTGCGCATTTTGAATTCCATTACTGCACTCCCAACAGATGGGATAGATCGACTCCGCAGTTGGTTGAATAGCAGCAATGAATCGGGGCAGGTATTATGCTTGAAGCTTATTCGAAAATTTCAATTGCTTGCCCTACATGAAGATCTTTTTACGCTTTTAGGTACAGGATCTGCAAAATTACATGAGGAGGTCATCAAAACCATCTTTAGTATTGAACAATCGTATAGCTCTACTCGATTATTAGCTTACTTCCATCAGGCCAATAAACGAGAGCAACTGGCGATTATGACAGGATTAGGAGACAGTAGAGCACTAGACCAAATAAGTTTCTTAAAACAGCAGTTGACACAAAATACTGATGAAAGTCTAAAAATCAAATCCGTTGAAACTTTAGTCACACTCGGGCAAATGAATTATCTTTTTGAATTGCAGAGACAATTACATCTGGAAGATCCAACATTACACATTTTAAATCACACGTTACAGCATAAATATGAATGATGTTTTAAAGATTATTTACGATATCATTATTTGGTTATTTTTACTTTATTCGATAGGCATTTTTAGTGTATACACTTGGATAGCCCTATTCTCTTTTGGTGCTGTACGCCGATATAAGCAAGGCAATATTTTTACGGATTATTCCATCATTGCATCGGATCCGAATGCTCCTAGTTTTAGTATTATTGCGCCGGCATACAATGAAGGAATGACCATTGTGGAGAATGTGAGATCCTTATTATCCATCTACTACCATAAATTGGAAATCATCATTGTCAATGATGGCTCAAAGGACGATTCCATCGCTCGATTGGTGGAAGCCTATCAGTTGGAAAAAGTTAATTATCTAATACCTGGAGGAATTCCAACAAAGGATATTAAGCAAGTCTATAAGAGTAAAAATCCAGCATTCCGAAAACTTATCGTAGTGGATAAAGTCAATGGAGGGAAGGCTGATGCACTTAATGTTGGGATTAATGTTTCTAAATGTGACTATTTGGTTTGTATTGATGTAGATTGTATCATCGAGCAAGATGCGGTCCTTAAGCTTGCCAAACCATTCATGGAACAAAAAGACAAGCGATTGATTGCTTGTGGTGGGGTTATTCGATTAGCTAATAATTGTAAAGTTTCGCATGGTAAAGTTGTGGAAGTTCAACTTCCTAGAACCCTTTTAGGTCGCAGTCAAGCTTTGGAATATATTCGAGCCTTTGTATTGGGACGAATGGCTTGGTCAAGAGCCAGTGGTTTGATCTTGATCTCTGGTGCTTTTGGTGCTTTTGATAAAGAGATTGTCTTGGCTTGTGGTGGATATGATTCAGCAACTGTTGGCGAGGATATGGAGCTTGTCGTACGCATGCGAAGGTATATGACCGAAAATGGACTGGATCATCAGGTGATAACGATTCCTGATCCACTCTGTTGGACCGAAGTCCCTGAGGATAAAGAAATCCTCCGGAAGCAAAGAAATAGATGGATGAGGGGAACTATGGAGACACTGTGGAAACATAGGAAACTGCTGTTCAATCCGAAATATGGAAAATTGGGCATGGTCAGTTTGCCCTATTGGTTTTTCTTCGAATTCTTAGGCCCCTTAATTGAGTTTCTCGGTTATATCGTCTTTTGGTTATTCGTGCTGTTCGGTATTCTAAATTGGCCATTCTTTTTTGCCCTCTGGGCTTTGGTAATCTTTTCAAGTGTCTTGTATTCTGTCTATGCGGTATTTGTGGATATCATGAGCCAACAGGTGTATTCGAAGCAAAAGGACTTAGGAAGATTGATTTTAACAGCTGTAGTTGAACCATTCTATTTTCATCCCTTAGTGGTCTTTGCTGGGCTTAAGGGGATGCTCGATTATTTCCGTAAGCAACAAGGTTGGGGAGAAATGGTTCGTCAAGGATTTTCACCAAACGAGGAAATGAGCCTTAAGGAGCGAGCGAAAGCTTATGCTGCTTACCTACTCAAGCACTTTGCTCCGGTAGCAACTGTATTCCTGATTTTAACTTTCCTAATCAGCGGTATGGAGTGGTTGCTCTATTCAGGGGCTGCTAAAGATCTTCAACGGTTTCAAGCATTCTTATTAGTACTTGGCAATAACCTCTTATTCGGTTTTTCATTTTTACTTCTATTTGGATTCCTGTATTTCTTGGTTTCCTTCTTAAATGAATTTCTTGCCAAGATTATACTGAATGTTTTGGTAACAGCTTTTGTGATTGCACAGGTGTTATTAGCCTTTTATTTTGCTACCTCTAGAAATTTATTGGGAATTGATCTGTTTTATTATTCCAAAGAAGAGTTAATCCATATCCTGGAGGCTAGTGGCGTATGGAATTGGATGACTATAACAGCATTAGTAGTAGGAATTGGCTTATTGTACTTTTCCATTAATTGGCTAAGTAAAAAATGGAAAGGCTCTGTGCCTTTTGCTATTGGTCTTCTTTTAATAGGTCTACTTTCTATTGGTTTTTTATCTTTTTCAGGAGAATTTAGATCATCCAAGACCGATGATTTTGCTGAGTCTGCCGCTAGGAGTAAAATAGGCTATTTTTTCAATCGAAATACAGAATTATTAATCTCAGAGGTCAAAGAGAACTTCTTTGACGGAGATGATCAAACTAATGTACTTTCTTCAGATTATCCATTTTTACAAGAGGAAAAAACAGAGGATTATTTAGGACCTTTTTTCCATAAGGCGAATCAAACACCCAATTTGGTGTTTCTAATCATTGAAGGATTGGGAAATGCCTACAGCAATCCAAAGGGATATATTGGTGATTTCACACCATTTCTCAGTAGTCTAAAAGATAGTTCATTAGTATGGGATCAGAATCTAAGTTCCTCTGGTCGAACTTTCTCTGTATTGCCTACCATCTTAGGTTCCCTTCCTTTTGGTAAGTCCGGATTCCTAGAACAATCTACTTATCCTGAAAACTTTAATTTAGTCAATATCCTAGGCAGTCAGGGATTCAGCACAGCCTTCTTTTATGGAGGTAATGCCTCCTTTGACTTTATGAGTAATTTCCTGGAGGCAAGCCAAATAGATAATATAACGGAAGAGGCTAATTTCCCGAAGTCCTATCGAAAATTACCATCGGGAACAGGAGAAAGTTGGGGATATGAGGATCAAGCGGTTTTTGATATGTTGTCCAAGGCTAATCTTCCTGCTGGTAAACCTTATTTCCATGTTGCTTTAACCCTTTCAACGCATAATCCATTTCTGATTAATGATGCCCCAAAATTCGAGGCCATGTATGATCAAAGACTCCAAACAGCTAAACTGAGTAAGGAACAGCGTGCTTTTGCATTGGAGAATAAAAAACAATTGGTATCTGTTCTCAACTTTGACAATGCTCTTCAAAATTTCTTTGAAGCCTATAAGAAACGTCCTGATTTTGCCAATACCATCTTTGTGATAACTGGTGATCATAGTATGCCTGAAATTCCATTGCAGAGTAAAATTGACAGATTTCATGTTCCCTTGGTCATCTACTCACCATTACTTAAAACAAAACGGAGATTTCCCCAATTGGTCAGTCACTTTGATGTAGCACCAAGCTTATTGGCTTTTTACCGTAATAACTACGGCTTAAAAACACCGTCACAAGTTACATGGATAGGCAAGGGCTTAGGCATTGGTGCAGGTAAAAAGGGAATGGGTATACCGATGATGCAAAGTAAGTCGCAACAAATTGATTTTGTATATACAGATATACATGTTCATGAAAAACAAGCTTATCTTTTAAGTAAGGAATTGGAGGAAGATCTTCTTCCTCAGGCTGATGCAGGAAAGGATGCTAAGGATAGATTTACGCAATTCCAATCTTATAACAATCAATTTATTCGATTAAAAAAATTGATGCCTGATAGTGTCTATCGGCAATATTTCCCTTCAAAATAGCGGAAACTCTTGATGCTTTATTTCAAGAGATTTCTGAAAATTGATAGATATGATTACATTTGCAAAAAATTTTTTTAAGAAACATGGCAACTAACAGAACTTTTACGATGATTAAGCCGGATGCGGTAGCAAATGGCCACATTGGTGCTATTTTAAACGACATTATTGCTGGCGGATTTAAAATCGTTGCAATGAAGTACATTCAATTGAGCAACGAAAATGCGGGTAATTTTTATGCAGTGCACAAAGAGCGTCCTTTCTATGGAGATTTAGTAAACTTCATGACTTCAGGACCTATCGTTGCAGCAATCTTAGAAAAAGACAATGCAGTGGAAGATTTCCGTGCCTTAATCGGTGCTACTGATCCTGCAAAAGCTGAAGAAGGAACTATCCGTAACAAATATGCGAAGTCTATTGACGCAAATGCTATTCACGGATCTGACTCTGATGAGAATGCAGAAATCGAAGGTAACTTCTTCTTCTCTCAATTCGAACGTTTCTAAGCCTTAAAGGCAAAAAAAGCATATAAAAAAGGCGATTCAAAGAATGAATCGCCTTTTTTATGGTTAGTCCTAGAAGGATCTTTTCCCTAAATAATAATTCTCCATCTCGGTCATTCGGGTCTTATCTTCCTTTTTCTTATCATAGTAGCCGCATAAATGCAAAACCCCATGAATAATCACACGGTGTAATTCATCCCGTTCACTAACATTAAACTTGGATGCATTTTCTTGAATACGTTCTATCGAAATAAATATATCGCCCGCAATGCTATCCTCCGTTTCGGAAGAATCAAATGTTACAATGTCCGTATAGGTATCGTGATTAAGATACTGCTTGTTGATCTCTAATAGATAACTGTCGGAACAAAGGACAAAGCTAAGTTCACCAATACGATTAAAACCTTCTGCTTTGATGGTCTCCCCAATCCAGGTTCTCAGTTTTTGCTTCTCTTTAATATTGAAGTCTATATCTTCAGTGAAGAATTGAATGTCTTTTAATGCCATATTAAAATGCTTTACTTTCCAGGTAAGATTGTAGGATAATGGTTGCTGAAACCGTGTCGATTAACTTCTTGTCTTGTCGCTTGTTTTTCTTTACTCCCGACTCAATTATGACTCTTGAAGCCATTTTAGAAGTGAATCGTTCATCAACTTCCACCACATTAATCTGGGGATAGGTTTTTCTTAATTTGCGGACAAAACCAACGATATGTTGGTCAGATTGAGAAGGGGTGCCATCCATCTGCCGAGGTTTACCAACGACAAAAGTTTCTATTCCCTCTGTTTTCATGTACTCCGTTAAGAAGTCCCAAACCTCTGTGGGATGTATGGTCGTTAGGGAAGTCGCTATAATCTGCAAAGGGTCTGTCACCGCAATGCCCATACGCTTAGTCCCATAATCAAATGCCATTATTCTCATCTTTTTCCGCTTTCAGACAAAAATACGATTAAACTTAGAACTCTCCCATTTCAAACCATTCAAAAAAACAATACATTTGAGTATCATGAAAAACGTTTTGATAACCATGGGTATTGTACTGCTATTCATCTGTAGCAGTAAGGTACAAGCTCAAGATTATTCCGCCGAATTATTGGCACATCGTAAGCAAGCTGCCACAGCTTTTACTAAGGACGAATTTGGACCATTGCGGAAGAATCAAATTGCTTATTTGAACTACTTTGCCCCGAATGCTAATTATAAGGTTCAGGCTGAAGTAGAACTGCTTTTCAATGAGCCGAGCTTCCGTATGCCTACTTACGATGGTACATCCAACGAGTATAAACGTTATGCCCTGCTTCATTTCAAACTGTTTGGTAAGGAATATAAGTTGACTGCTTATCAAAGTGTGGCATTATTTCAAAATCCCATCTACAAAGACCATTTGTTTCTTCCGTTTATGGATCTGACCAATGGAAAGAGTACTTATGAAGGCGGAAGATACATCGATCTAAAAAGCAGCAACATAGAGAATGGTAAATTGACTATTGATTTCAATTATGCTTATAACCCCTATTGTGCTTATAGCAACGGTTACCGTTGTCCGCAGCCACCTCAAGAGAACAACTTGAACGTATCAATAGAAGCAGGAGAACAAAAGTACAATGGACCTAAAAACGAAAGACCAGTGAATAAAGAAAATATGAAAGGATTTAATGATGATGAAAAGAAGATCATTCAATCTGGCAATAAAGAACAGATCATGCATGTTTTTCAAACAACCAATGAACAAGAATTGGCTGTTTTAAAGAAAACTTCACAGGATATCAAGCATGATGATCCTTTGCTGCAATTGTTGGCAGATCGCATGCTACGAACGGTACAAGATCCGGAATATAAGGGTGTTGGAATTGCTGCCCCACAGGTCGGTATCAATAAAAATGCAATATGGGTACAGCGCTTTGATAAAGCAAATGAACCCTTTGAATTTTATATCAACCCGAAGATACTTTGGCGATCCAAACTACAACGCATTGGCCCGGAAGGCTGTCTTTCTATTCCTGACCTTCGTCAGGAAGTTCCACGTAGCTACGCAATCCGTTTGCAATATACTGACCAACAAGGAAACATCATCGAAGAAAATATTGAAGGATTTACAGCTGTTATTTTCCAACATGAGGTAGACCACCTTTATGGAATCCTTTTCCCTGACCGTATTGTTGAAAAACCAACAGAAGAATTGAAACCTGTGACCATGTTTGAGAGGGGAGATGGTAGATAACAGACTTTGCAGGTCTATCTACTAAATACTATTTTTTTGAGGCGGGCAGACATTCCGCTGCGCTAAGTACTGCCCCTACGCGTGGGTGCTATTAAACGCCTAATATCGAGCCAACTAAATAGCACGTTAGGTAGGGGCGGTACTGAGAGAGCTTGAAGATAAGGGATTCATCCCGTTCAAAAGCGAACGGAATGTCCGCCCGTTTTTTGTTTTGAAAGAGAACAGAGTTCAGGCATCAGAAAGCAGAATTGCTTTAAAGATGTGTAGAAAGAATATTTTAGTGCGGTCGATGCATGCATCGACCCTACAAACAATCGTGATTTTATTATTTTTTATTACCCTTAACCGTAGGGTCGAAGCATGCTTCGACCGTTTCACATCCAATAAATTAACTATTCTGATTTGCATAGTTTATAGTTCACTCAGCAAGCTTCGTGATGACGGAGTCTTGAGGGGGAGTGAGATGAGACTCTTCACTTCGTTCTGAGTTGTAAAACCAATTTTTCTATTCCACCATTAGGTCTAAAATCTGTTGTCTTTTGTCTGTAGTCTCATCGTCTTTCCTAGGGGTTGGATTCGAGACTCTAACGGATCTCCTTCGGAACTTGTTCGGAACTCCTTCGGATCTCGTTCGGTTCCGACCGAACGAGATCCGAAGGAGATCCCTATCAAATCCTAAGAAATTCCTTAAGAGTCACGAAGCAATATGGAAGAAAATACAGAGAAAGGCAATGTCAATCCCTTAGGGAAATACTCCAATAAATAAGTCCTTAGACTACGATACTATTGGCCATCTACCAAATTAAACGCTATTGCAAACCGCATTAAATCAGCAAAGGAGTTACAATCTAGTTTCCGGATGATGTTTTTTCGATGGGTAGATACCGTATGGTTGGAGAGAAATAAAACATCTGCTATTTGTTTGTTGGATTTGCCATTGGCTAGTTGGCTGATGACCTCTTTTTCACGTTTGGTCAATTGGTTGAACTTCCAATAATTATCTTGAATATATTTGTCAAGTTCCAGTACCCGGTGCATACGTTCGGTAATATTATCAATTCCTTGGATAGGTGAAGACAGGAAAACTAGATTTTGTGCACTACCTTTTGAACCGTTGAAGGCCATTAATTTACAGACCGTATAGAACCAGGTATATTCTTTTTTGCCATATAGCTTTACCTGTTGAAAGAAGTTGAATTGTGTGCTAAAATCGCCGGTCATTAAATATTTCGCAATACCATCACGATGTAATGTTAATTCTTCAGCAATAAAGTATTTATCGTAATAGGATTCCCCCAGGGCATTGACTTCCTCAGCTGAAGAGCCAAGGTTTGAACAGCCCCATGCGTTCATGTAAAAACAGCCAATTGGCATAAGCCCATCTACATGATGAAGCATAAGTGATGCAGGAACGATATCTCCAATGTCCTGCAGATTAAGATTGCCGGATTTTATGCGATGCTCAATGCCGAAAAACTCCTTTTCAAGCAGATTCATGAGTTTGTTAAAATAAGGTCAGCTGAGATCAATAACTATCTTCAAGAGACCGGTTAATACTTTGGTTTATACTAAGATACTTATTTTTTTATTAACTTGCTTAGACTAAGAAATTAATAGTCAGCTTTAAACCTATGAAAACCGAACAATATGATGCGCCTGTATGGCTAATTAGCCTATGTATACCCCTGATTATATTCTGTGCTTCTTGTGCAGGAATAAATAAAACTCAACAAGCCGCAACAAGTTCAACTACTTATTTCAATAATCCGGTATTTGCTACCGCTCTAGCTGATCCTACTGTCATTCGAGATCCAAAAAGTAAACTCTTCTATGCTTATGGCACGCAAGTCAATTGGGGAGATGATCAAGGAATTCGGTTTGTTCCCATCTTGGAATCTATAGATATGCTTAATTGGAAATACGTGGGTTCTGCGTTTTCGGATAAGCCAACATGGAAAAAGGCAGGTAGTATATGGGCGCCGGATATTAACTTATTGAATGGACGCTATTACCTTTATTATTCCATGTCTACCTGGGGAGACCCAAATCCAGGGATTGGTTTGGCAATTGCCGACAAGCCGAATGGGCCATTTATAGATCAAGGAAAATTGTTCGATTCCAAAGGAATAGATGTGCCCAACTCTATCGACCCTTTCTTTATTCAGGATAATGGAAAGAATTATCTTTTTTGGGGCTCTTTTGATCATTCCAATAAACAGGGAACCTTTGCTGTAGAATTGACAAAGGATGGTAAATCTTTAAAATCTAAGCATAAAACAAAAATAGCAGCTGGTGATTTTGAGGCTGTAACTATTTATAAAAAACAAGACTACTATTATTTCTTTGGTTCAAAAGGTTCTTGTTGTGAAGGTGAAAAGAGCCAGTACCATGTATTAGTGGCACGTTCAAAAGAACTATTAGGGCCTTATTTGGATAAGGATGCAAAGGATATCCGAGAACGAGGAAATGGCACATTAGTCTTGGCAGGTAACAGTGAAATAGCTGGACCCGGACATACTTCTGCTGTGGTTTTAGACGATAAAGGAAAAGAGTGGATCTATTACCATGCGATAGAAAAGAAGCAACCTCGTATCGGAAATAAAACCAATCGAAGAATTCTCTTTTTAGATGAATTACAGTGGATAGATGGCTGGCCAAGAATAGGCCCCGGAACTGCAAACCTTAAACCTATTACGAAACCTACTGTAATTACTAGGTAATTGATCGCGATATATAAATTCATCAATAAACCTTGATAGCATCTTCTTTGCGTATGGAATAAATGTTTAGCAAACAATCGATTGTTTTAGATAAAGGACGAAAATAACGTGTTAAAAGTACACCTCTTTGCTTTTTAACTACAATTGGATTCGTATATTAGAGCACCTAAATTAATATAATCGCACGCTATGTTCGCTATAAATGACGTACCGCATACTAGATTGAATTTACTAACTGGTGAACGGGTATTGGTTTCTCCACATCGGAGTAAGCGTCCTTGGCAGGGACAGGTGGAAGACCTTGCGCCGGATAACCGACCAGAATATGATCCGAAGTGCTACTTATGTCCAGGAAATGGACGTGCAGATGGTGATCAGAATCCAAAATACACGGAGCCTTTTGTTTTTGTAAACGACTTTTCAGCCTTGTTAAAGGATAGTCCCGATGGACAAATCAATGTAGATAACCTTTTGATCGCTGAGACAGAACGAGGAATCTGTAAGGTAATTGCTTTTTCTCCTCGTCATGACCTCACTTTACCAGAGATGAGCATTGCAGATCTTAAATTGGTGGTTGAGGTTTGGAAGTCGGAGTTTCAAGAATTGGCGGCAATTCCATGGATAAACTATATTCAGATTTTTGAAAATAAGGGTGCTATTATGGGATGTAGTAACCCGCATCCGCATGGTCAGATATGGGCACAAAACACCTTGCCCGTAGAGATCGAAAAAGAGGATCAGCAACAAAAGATTTATTTTTATAAACATGGAAAATCCATCTTATCAGATTATTTGGATACGGAATTGCGTGAAAAGACACGTGTAATTATTGATAATGAGCATTTTGTAGCCTTAGTCCCTTTTTGGGCAGCATGGCCCTATGAAACGATGATCATCAGCAAGAGACAGATTACAAATATTGCTGAATTCACTGAAGAGGAATGCGAAGATTTAGCAAAAACACTAAAGGAGTTAACTACGCGTTACGACAATATTTTTAACACTTCATTTCCGTATTCAGCAGGTATGCATCAAGCACCTGTAAACTTAGGCGAACAAGCACATTGGCATTGGCACATGCATTTTTATCCGCCCTTGCTTCGTTCGGCAACCGTAAAGAAATTTATGGTTGGATATGAAATGTTAGCCAATCCTCAACGCGATATTACAGCAGAGATGGCAGCTGAAACCATCAGAAATCAATCAACTATACATTATAAAGAAGGAGCTAACCGTTAATGGAAAGACAACAATTAAGCGATCAATTCAAAGCTATTTATCATCAGGAACCCGACTTAGTCGTAAAATCACCTGGTCGTATTAATATTATTGGAGAGCATACGGATTATAATGAAGGATTTGTATTGCCAACAGCTATCGATAAAGCCATTTATGTTGCTCTGGGAAAACGTGATGATCAAGAAATCCATCTTTATGCTGCTGATTTTAAGGAATCGTATCATACGGACTTACAATCTTTAGCTCCAACCGATAAAGGTTGGCCAAATTATATATTAGGGGTTGTTAACCAACTTTTAGAAAGAGGTTTACCCTTAACCGGGTTTAATCTCTTTATTGATGGGGATGTGCCTCTAGGCGCTGGTCTATCTTCTTCTGCTGCAGTTGAGTGTGCAGTTGGGTATGGATTGAACAATTTATATGATCTTGGATTAGATCGCGTTGAAATAGCAAAAATTGGTCAATTGGCAGAGCATACCTATGCAGGGGTGAAATGTGGTATCATGGACCAGTTTGCATCTATTCTTAGTAAAGCGGGCAATGTAGTAAAACTGGATTGCCGAGATCTTTCCTATACCTATGTACCTTTAGAATTGGGCGATTATGAAGTGGTATTGCTTAACACGAATGTTAAACATTCTTTAGCATCTTCGGCATACAATGACCGTAGGCAGTCCTGTGAGACAGCCGTAGCTTTAATACAAGAAAAGTATCCTGAAGTTAATAGTTTGAGGGATGTGACTATGGAAATGCTTTTGGAATTGGTGAAACCAGTTAATGAAGACAGCTTCAATAAAGGCAAGTTTGTAATCGAAGAAAATGAGCGCTTAAATAAAGCTTGTGATGCTTTAATAGCTGGAGATATTCCCGCATTAGGAGAGCAATTATTCTTAGCCCACGATGCTTTAAGTAATGAATACGAAGTTTCCTGCAAGGAGTTAGATTTCTTGGTTGATCAAGCAAAAAAGAAGGACGAAGTAGTAGGTGCTCGAATGATGGGGGGCGGTTTTGGTGGTTGTACTATTAATATCGTGAAAAAAGGATATGGTAAACAGTGGGCAGACGAATTAGCCCCATTGTACCAAGAAGCTTTTGATTTGGAACTTACGCCGATTTTCGTCAAAACAGATAATGGCTCAGAATTAGTATATTAGTTTCTATTATAAACTAAAATTATGAAAAGAAGATTAACCTACCTATCTCTTTTTGCCCTGCTCTTGCCGTTTTTGGCATGTCAGCAGTCTACAAAGCAAAAGGAGTCAACAAACACTTCGGATTCTAATACAGTTACACTTGATTCAGTCGCATTTGGTGCTAATATTGATGGCAAGGCTGCTAAACTGTATCAAATCAAAAACAGTAATGGCGTGACAGCTTATCTAACTGAATTTGGTGCAAGGATTGTCGGTCTTTGGGTACCTGATCGATTAGGAACTTTAACAGATGTGGTACTAGGATTTAAGAATGTAGCTGATTATAATAATCCTGCTGAACCTTATTTCGGACCTATTGTAGGCCCATTTGGAAACAGAATTGCCAATGGAAAGTTTAGCCTAGATGGAAAAAGCTATTCGACGTCTGTGAACAATGGACCTAATACCTTACATGGTGGTGAAAAAGGTTTGCACTTTGTGCATTGGACAGCTAAGCAAGTAAATGATAAGGTAGTTTCATTTAGCTATACCCATCCAGATATGCAAGATGGATTCCCTGGAAACATCAAAATTGAGGTTGTCTACAGTTTGACAGATGACAATGAACTGCATATTAATTACCAAGCGGTTAGTGATAAGAAAACCGTGATTAATCTAACCAATCATGCTTATTTTAACTTGAATGGTGAAGGTTCAGGGTCAATTTTAAATCATGATCTTCGCATCTTTGCAGATCAGTACACACCTGTAGACAGCACGCTTATCCCTACAGGGGAGTTAGCAAGTGTGAAAGACACGCCTTTTGATTTTAATTTTCCAAAAACCATTGGTAAAGATATTGATCAGGATAATCAACAATTGGCTTATGGCAAGGGTTATGATCATAATTTCGTGTTAAATGGAACGAAGGTTGATGGTTTAAATCATGCAGCCACTTTAACAGGAGATCAGACGGGTATTATCATGGATATCTATACCCAGGAACCAGGTATACAGTTTTACAGTGGTAATTTTATGGGTGATAAAGTGACCTTAAAATCTGGAAAAACAGATAGCTTCCGTACGGCGGTTTGCTTAGAGCCACAACACTTCCCAGATTCCCCAAACCAACCGAATTTTCCCTCTACGATATTAAATCCTGGAGATACCTATAGCACAAAATCAATTTATAAATTTAGCACCATAAAATAGTATGGAAACCAAAGATTACATTGTATTTCTCTGTTACTTCGTTATTGTGGCGGGGTATGGGTTATACATCTACTACAAAAAGAAATCCGCTTCTGGCGACTCTAAAGATTACTTCCTTGCCGAAGGATCATTAACATGGTGGGCTATTGGCGCATCACTAATCGCATCTAATATCTCCGCGGAACAATTTATAGGGATGTCAGGCTCCGGATTTGATATCGGATTAGCTATTGCAACCTATGAGTGGATGGCCGCAGCTACCTTAATTGTTGTCGCTGTGTTCTTCTTGCCGGTGTACCTCAAGAACAAGATTTTTACCATGCCACAGTTCTTAAATGTGCGCTATAACGGTACGGTTTCTATGATTATGGCGGTGTTCTGGCTCTTGCTATATATCGTGGTGAATTTGACTTCCATTTTGTTCTTAGGAGCTCTTGCCGTTTCTTCTATCTCTGGATTGGATTTCCAGTTCTGTATGATTGGTTTGGCTGTATTTGCTATCATCATTACACTAGGGGGGATGAAGGTAATCGGATATACCGATGTTATTCAGGTATTCTTCTTAATCTTAGGTGGATTGGCAACAACCTACCTTGCTTTAGACTTAGTTTCCTCACATTTTGGTGGATCTGGCATTCTGGATGGTTTCAATATTGTTCATGAAAAAGCAAATGATCACTTCCATATGATTCTGAAGCCTGATAATGAAAACTACATCGATCTTCCAGGCTTAAGTGTTTTGATTGGTGGTATGTGGGTTATCAATTTAAGCTATTGGGGATGTAATCAATACATCACACAACGTGCTTTGGGAGCTGATCTTAGTACAGCACGTAATGGTTTATTATTTGCCGCAGTATTGAAGTTATTAATGCCATTAATCGTTGTATTGCCAGGTATTGCTGCTTTCGTTCTTTATAAAGATGGTAAATTTACCCAAGAAATGATGGCTGGTGGTGAACTTAATCCAGATAGAGCATATCCGGTATTATTAAACTTATTACCTACAGGATTGAAAGGTTTATCATTTGCTGCATTAACAGCTGCGGTAGTAGCTTCTTTAGCTGGAAAGGCCAATTCGGTGGCAACTATCTTCTCTTTGGATATCTATCAAAAAATATTCGATAAGAATGCTTCAGAGAAGAAATTGGTCAACGTAGGTAAAATCACCATTATAGTTTCTATGGTATTGGCAATCATTATTGCTCCACACTTAGGAATTGATAAAAAAGGTGGTTTCCAATATATTCAGGAATATACTGGTTTTGTTTCACCAGGTATCTTTGCGATGTTCCTTCTGGGATTCTTCTGGAAGAAAACAACATCCAATGCCGCTTTATTTGCAACCATTGGTGGTTTCTTGATGTCAATTGTTCTTAAATTCCTTCCGAAATTTATGGATCTATCTTTCTTGGCATCAACAGGCTTCTCCGTGCCGGTAAAAGGTGTTTATGAAATTCCATTTATTGACCGCGTAGGATTTGTATTCTTATTCTGTGTGATAGGTATGTACATTATTTCCATTTATGAGAATAAAAGAGGAGTGGTACCGAAAGGTCTCGAAGTGGACACTACTATGTTCAAAACAAAAACAAGCTTTGCTGTTGGAGCACTTATCGTGCTTGGTATTACAGCTGCCTTATACACCATATTCTGGTAAACAATAAAAAAACGGTCGGGAAACATAAATCCCCGACCGTTTTTATTTTGTGCTATTGCCTTAAGCTTGCAGACCTTCTAATGCTTGGTCAAAATCTGCAATCAAATCATCAATATGTTCTATTCCTACAGAAATGCGGAGCATTCCTGCCGTAATACCACCACTTTGTTTTTGTTGCTGATTATGATGTCCTCCCCACATACTTGCTGGATGTACCACGAGCGATTCAACACCTCCTAGGCTGGCTGCATTGGCAAAAATCTTTAGTTTGTTTAATACTTGTTGCGCGTTCTGATACGCTTGCTCCTCACTATCTCCGATTAACTCTACACTCAACATGCCCGTTCCACCTTTCATTTGTTTTTGAGCCAATTCATATTGTGGATGAGATTCTAGACCGACATAGCCGGTATATTTTATACGTCGATCTGCTTCAAACCATTTAGCTAGTGCTAAAGCATTTTCGTTGATTTGCTTCACGCGCATAGAAAGGGTTTTTAAGCCCCGTACAAGAAGCCAAGAGTCAAAAGGGCTAAGTGAGCCTCCCAAGGTCAAAGAGCGTCTCCAGACCTTATGGATGTAGTCTTTACTTCCACATACAGCACCTGCAGTCAAGTCACTGTGACCACCCAAATATTTAGTGGCAGAATGTACAATAACATCAATCCCATAATCCTTTGGTTGCTGATTAATCGGTGAGGCAAAAGTATTATCAACCATCGTGGTTATATTATGTTTCTTGCCTAATTCACCTATAAAGGCCAAGTCAGTAATGGCTAGATTAGGGTTAGATGGTGTTTCTACATAAATGAGCTTGGTGTTTTCCTGAATAGCATCCTCAAAGGCTTTATTATCCGTTTGGTTGACATGAGTCACTTGGACTCCGTAATCTGACAAGAATTCTCTGAAAAACAACATGGCACCAGAATAAAGTGAATGCTGCGTGACTACATGATCTCCCGCTTTGACAACGGCGAGTATGGCTGTACTAATTGCTGCCATTCCAGTAGCTAAAACTAAGGCATCCTCTGTTTTCTCCAAGCTGGCAATTATAGCTGCAGCCTGTGAATTACTTGGATTTCCATGTCGATGATAAAAGCCTGGATGCTTGGTTGCTGTTGCTGCAATTATGTATGCTTGTAAATCCGAATCTGCATAATAAGTCGATGTTTGAAATATCGGTGTAACGACTGCATTGGTCTCATTAAATGCACTGCCCTGATGGATCAGATCTGTTTCTATTTTTGACATTTTGGTTGATTTAGAAAATATAAGGTAGAAATTTAAAAAATTATCCGTTAAATAGTTAATTTGTAGCTCTAAACTGTAAAGATTATTTACCTATTAATATTGCTAATTTATGAAAAGATTACTGAGTATGATTGGTTGTTTCATAAGCTTTTGTGCTTTTGCACAGGTGAAATCACCCTCAGAGTTTCTAGGATATCAAGTTGGTGCCAAAGTAACGCCGTATTGGAAAGTTCTGGACTATTACCAATACCTGGCACAACAATTCCCAAATCAAATAAAAATGGAGGCTTATGGTCAATCTGTAGAAGGTAGACCCTTGCAGGTGTTTTACATATCTTCCGAATCCAACATCAATCGAATAGAAAGCATTCGAACAAACAACCTTCAACTAGCTCATGCCATGGAAGGCCAAGGAAGCACGGATATTCCTGCCATAGTTTGGATTTCCAATAATGTACACGGTAATGAAACTTCCTCCATTGAAGCGTCTATGTTGACATTATTTGAGTTGGTCAATCCCAAGAATAATCGTTCAAAGACTTGGCTGAACAATACCTTAGTTATTATGGATCCATGCTTAAACCCTGATGGAACTGAACGATATAACAATTGGTATAATGGAATGATAGGTGTACAGTATAACCCAGATCTTTATGCTCGCGAGCACAGAGAGCCTTGGCCGGGAGGACGTGTTAATCATTATTATTTTGATTTGAATCGTGATTGGGCATGGCAGACGCAACAGGAAAGTGAGCAGAGAGCCAAAATATATAACAAATGGTTACCACATATTCATGCTGATTTTCATGAGCAAGGCATTAATTCACCTTATTATTTCCCGCCTGCAGCTGAGCCTTTTCACGAAGTAATAACTCCTTGGCAAAGGGAATTCCAAACGACCATTGGTAAGCATAATGCTGCTTATTTTGATACGAAAGGCTGGCTGTATTTTACCAAAGAACGATTCGATTTATTTTACCCCTCTTATGGGGATACTTATCCGCTTTATTCCGGAGCCATTGGAATGACATTTGAAAAAGCTGGAAATGGTTCAGCAGGATTAGGTGTTTACACCGATGAAAAGGATACTTTAACATTAGTGGATCGAGCAATTCAACATCATGCTTCTGGATTGAATATTATCGAAGTGGTATCACAACATGCAAGTAAGGTTGTAACAGAATTTAAGAAATTTGGAGATGATGCCATTGCTGGAAAACTATCTTCCTATCAAACTTATATAGTGAAATATGATGAAAATAGGTCTTCAAATACGCATGCTTTATTAGATCTACTGGACAAGAATAATATTAAATATTACAGTTCGACTGGAACGATTAAAGGTTTGGATTATTTCAGTAAAAAGGAGCAAAGTCAGCAGTTATCAGCGAAGGATATTGTTATTCCTGCTAATCAATCCAAGGCGGCACTGATACGTGTACTTTTTGAACCTGAAGCTAAACTAACGGATTCCGTTACGTACGATATTACCGCTTGGGCATTGCCTTATGTTTATGGACTGCCTGCTGTAGCATCCCATACGAAGATATCCAACTTAAATACCTATAATTTAGATAAGGTCAGTAACCCGAGTAATGCTGCATTTGGTTATGCTGTAAAATGGAATGGTTTCTCCACCGCTCAATTGGCAGCGGCCTTGTTGAAACATAAGGTGACTGTAAAGTCTTCAGATTATGCTTTTAAACTAGGTACGGATAATTTCCCGAGAGGATCTTTACTCATCATGAAAAATGGTAATAGAAATAAAGATTTAGAAAGGCTGATTAAAGAGGAATCAGATAAACTACAGGTTCGGATTTACCCAATAGCATCTGGTATTGTGGATGGAGGAAGAGATTTGGGAAGTTCGGATGTAAAGACAATAAAGGCGCCAAAGGTCCTGATGATGGCAGGTGAAGGATTGCGAGCAACTAATGTGGGGGAGGTTTGGCATTACTTTGATCAACAATTGAAATATCCTATTGGGCTGATTAATCCTAATGATTTCTCTCGTGTTAAATGGAATGAAATCGATGTTTTTATCATGCCTAGCGGCTTTTACACTTTCCTTAGAGATAGTAATCAAAATAAAGCCTTTGGGGATTGGATAAAAGCAGGTGGTAAAGTTATTGCATTGGAGTCGGCAGTTTCGCAATTGGCATCTCAAGAATGGAGTAAGTTGAAAGCCAGTAAAGCTGATACATCTAAGAAAAACAAGCCAAACCCGTTAAAGAAATATGCTGATAGAGAGCGTGGAGCTTTAGAAAACTATACTTCAGGAGCTATTTATAAGGTAAGCTTTGATGAAACTCATCCTTTGATGTATGGAACCAAAGAATATTTCACTTTGAAAACAGATGCAAATTTATACCAGTATTTTGAGAACAATGCAGGCTGGAATGTAGGCTATATTACCGAGGACTCTAAAATGAGTGGTTTCGTTGGACATAACTTAAATAAGAAACTCAAAAACGGATTAGTATTCGGAACACAACGAGTAGGTGCAGGAACGGTAATTTACCTGACGGATAATGTTCTATTTCGAAACTTCTGGGAAAATGGTAAGCTTATTATGGCAAATGCCTTATTCCTTAGCAACGATTAATATACAGAAAAAGGCGAGTTGGAATCATCTAACTCGCCTTTTTTCTTGTTGTATATTTTCAATGAATTATACCATTTCAGATAATAACTGAATAGCATATTCGATGTTATTGACATTGTTGATGGCAATACGCAATTGACCTTTGACTTCCTTCAGGTTGGAAATACTGCCATGGTTTTGAACGAAGGCTAATACTTGTCCAAACTTTTCCGATTGGTAATAACTCGATTTTGGATTGCTCACAAAGAAGCCTTTCAGGGTATCTTTTTTATAGGAAATTTTCTCTAATCCAATTTCTTTACCTAGCCACTGCAACCTAAGGGTATTGAACAGCTCAAATACAGGCTCTGGTATTGGACCAAAACGATCGATTAACTCCTGTTCAAATGCTTTTAGATGCTGCTCATCCTTTAACTTCGCAATCTCATTATAGAGGTTGTAGCGCTCCGATATGTTCGTTACGTATTCATCCGGAATCAAGACTTCTAAATCAGTATCAATCTGCGTGAAGGAGACATATTTACGATTAGCCTCATCGGCAAATAATTCTCCGAATTCATCGTCCTTCAACTCTTGTACCGCTTCATCCAAGATCTTGTTATACATCTCAAATCCTATCTCGGCAATAAAACCAGACTGCTCTGCCCCCAATAGATTACCTGAACCTCGAATATCTAAATCACGCATGGCAACATTAAATCCTGAACCCAATTCAGAGAACTCTTCAATTGCAGATAGGCGTTTATAGGCTTCGCTGGTTAAGGTTGAAAGTGGTGGACTTAATAAGTAACAAAAGGCCTTTTTATTGGTTCTTCCCACACGACCACGCATTTGGTGCAAATCACTTAAACCAAACATATGAGCATGGTTAATGATGATTGTATTGGCATTAGGGATGTCCAAACCTGCTTCAATAATGGTGGTTGCCACAAGAACATCGTAATCGTGGTTGATGAATTTTAACATCACATCTTCCAATTCATCGCCTTCCAATTGACCATGTGCAATTCCAACACGTGCTCCAGGAACTAACTTGCGAATCAACATGCCTAATTGTGGTAAATCAGCAACTCGATTGTGAATAAAGAACACCTGTCCTCCACGTTCTAACTCATAGCTAATAGACTCTTGGATAAGTGGCTCATTGAAAACATGTAATTCCGTCTGTACAGGTTGTCTGTTTGGTGGTGGTGTGGAGATAATGCTTAAATCTCTTGCTCCCATTAAAGAGAAATGTAAGGTTCTTGGAATCGGAGTAGCCGTCAGGGTAAGGGAGTCTACGTTTGCACGCATAACCTTTAACTTCTCCTTGACAGAAACTCCAAATTTCTGCTCTTCATCAATAATCATCAAGCCCAAGTCCTTAAACTTGACATCCTTACTCACTAACCTATGCGTCCCGATGATAATGTCAATTTTCCCTTCCTCTAACTTCTTCAACGTTTCCTTTACCTGCTTACTGCTTTTAAAACGATTGATGTAATCGATGTTAGCCGGCAATCCCTTTAAGCGTTCTGAGAAAGTGCGGTAATGCTGTAAAGCTAGAATAGTGGTCGGCACCAATACAGCTACCTGCTTGCTATCTGCTACAGCCTTGAATGCTGCCCGAATAGCAACTTCGGTTTTTCCGAAACCAACATCACCACAAACCAAACGGTCCATAGGGTGAGGTGACTCCATGTCCTTCTTGACATCATTTGTTGCTTTTTCTTGATCTGGAGTATCCTCATAGATGAAGGAAGCTTCCAATTCGCGTTGCAAATAACTGTCAGGACTAAAAGAATTACCTGTTTGAGCTTTTCGCTTAGCATATAATTTGATCAGGTCACGGGCTATATCCTTAACCTTTTTCTTCGTTGTCTTCTTTAGTTTGTCCCAGGCATCAGTTCCCAGTTTATTCATCTTCGGAACCGTGCCTTCCTTTCCGGAGTATTTCGAGATGCGGTTTAAGGAGTTGATATTAACATATAGCAGGTCATTATCCGCATATACTAAACGAATCATCTCCTGGGTTTTACCATTGACATCGACTTTTTCAAGGCCGGCATATTTACCGACACCATGATCAATATGGGTAATAAAATCACCAGGCTTTAATTCACCCAGTTCTTTTAAGGTAATCGCCTGCGAACGCTCATAACCTTTCTTGCGTTTGTATTTGTAATAGCGATCAAAAATCTGGTGATCGGTATAACAAGCAAGCTTCAAGCTATCATCCCGAAAGCCCTCGCGTAAAGCTTTATATATGGGAGTAAAACTAATACTCTTGTCCAGGTCATCTAGGATGGCATAAATACGCTCAATCTGCTTGCTAGAGTCAGAGAAAATATAATTGTGGATACCATGCTTCTCATTTTCCTTCAAATTGTGGATCAATAAATTGAAATCCTTGTTGAAGGAAGGTTGAGGATGCGCATCAAATTGTATCGTTTCATCAGCTTTGTAAAAGAACTGCTTCCCAAATTCAATGATTGGATATTCGAATAACAAAGCATTGAAGTTTTTATCATCGGTAAAGGTAAATCGAGGATCTACCCAATCAGGATTTGCTTGAATATCTTTCTCCGAAAGGGCTTTCCAAAACTGAGAGGCTCTTTTATAGCCATCCTTTAAAATATCCAAGGTAAATTGTACATCCTTTATCCAGATAATGGAATTCTTTTCAATATATTCTAGTAGGGAAATATGGTTATTGCTTAAGAATTTCGCTTGTACATTGGGAACAATAGTAACTGTATGGATTTTACTGACTGATAATTGTGATTCAATATCAAATGTCCGAATACTCTCGATATCATCACCGAAAAACTCGATACGATAAGGTAGATCATTGGAAAAAGAGAAGATATCGACAATACCACCACGAATAGCAAATTGACCTGGTTCATAAACAAAATCCACCCGTTCAAAATCGTACTCGTAAAGAAACTCATTGATGAAATCAATGCTGAGTTTACTGCTCTGTGTTATTTCAAGGGTATTTTTCTCTAAATCCTGTTTGTTGATAACTTTCTCGGCTATAGCCTCAGGATAAGTAACCACAATCTTCGGTAATTCGGATTGTTGGTTTAAAGAGCTTAACGTTTCTGCCCGCTGTAAAACATGCGCGCTATCCAATTGGGTGAACTCATAAGCCTTACGGTAGGATGCAGGAAAAAATAGGATTTGCTTGTCAAAAAGACTCTCTAAATCACTTAAGAAATAGGAGGCATCCTCATGCGTCGGAAGGATAAATACATTTAATCGTTTTTCCACTTGATAACAAGCTGCCGCTATAAATGCATCTACAGAGCCAACGAGACCCTTTAGATGAATCTTTGGGTTTTCGGCTTGAATACCTTGCTGTAATGTTTTAACAAATTGGGATTGGCTGTATTGATCTAATAGTTCTTGAATATTCACGCGGAAGAGTCTTTTTGCAAATTTACAAAACTTTTGATTGGCAGTCTAATACACGATGGATAATCCGTATAGCTAAATAAAAAAACATACTTTTTAGACGATAAGATGATGCTCTTCAGCAAAATGAAGAACATATTCCATTTGTTCTTTTAAATCGTATTGTAAATCCTCATGAAGCTTATCGTGCAGTGTAATGATGTTTTTTACCCGTCCCATCAAGTACTTTTGTAATTTGATGGCAGGCATTAAAGCAGATGGAGTAAACAGATTTGGATAGCGATCAAATGCTTCCTCTACTAACAATAAACGACATTCCAATACAGAAAACTTATCCTTAGTAATCTTTTCATGTTCATTGATCATCCCACTACCTTGGCGAATTAAACTCGACAACTCCTTGAAATTAGAATAAACCGGAAGGTTTTTAATCCGACTTCTAGCTTGGTCATATAAGTCATCTAATCTGTTCTTTAAATCCTCAATACGATCCGCTAAATCAGTCTCATCTTCCAACAACTCATAGTGAAGCTGCTTTAACAACATTTTATCTTTATTGATTAACCGAACCAATAATTTATCTTTCTCTTTTGCCGGTAGATTTAATACCGCTTCCTTCAAAACGGAATCCTTGTGTAATGACATGCTTAAAGATAAACATTGTAATTGAAATTGTGTTTTGCGTTGTTTTTTAGATGGGTGATATTTAAATGGGCGATGCGTGCAGCGTCCCTATAAACATTCGTGAATTTATTGTGGCGTATAGGTTAATGGATGTATTAGGCCTACAAACCTTAGTCTACTTTAATTACCCCTATACAGTTTGAAGTTCATTTATCTTCGATAAATGATGACGTGGTCTTGTGCGGAGAACAAAGACTCTTCGCTTTGCTCTGAGTTGTAAGTAGCAGAAAAGATTGACATAGGACGTTCAATTCATGCTTTTATGTTCATTTAACAATCTAATTCTTAAAGATTTATTAAGCCCATAGGTCTATATACTATATACTTTCTACTAAATACTAACCAAAAGCGGTCTATAATGGTAATTTTTCTATCATATTTACATATGTTATATCCATAACAAGTAAAAAGTACCATTCATTTCTCTTTTTATACCATACCTAATGGTAGTTATTGAGTACTTTTGTATTGATGGCAAAGATACCTGTAATCGAGCAATGTACGGTTTCCTATAAAGAGGATAAGCATTTCCTAGCGGATCGCTTGGATGTGTACTTGGAGAGGAATTCCAATCTTGTTTTTCCGCATAGACATAATTTCTACCATATGGTATTATTTCTTTCGGGTGCAGGGAAACATGAAATCGATTTTAAGCAATATTCCATTACTCGGGGTCAAGTATATGTTATGGGACCTGGTCAAGTTCACTCTTGGATGTTTGAAGGCGACATGAAAGGCTATATTGTCAATTTTGATATCGATTATTTTAAATCTTTATTGTTGCAATCGGATTACGTAGAAAGCTTAGCAATGTTCTCCTCCTTAAATGAAGGGGTGTTTACCTTGGATGAACTGCAACTGAGAGAAATGATGGGATTGATGAGTCAATTGATTGAACTCAATGAAAAACCGATTGTCTCGGATTTGAATCGTTCGTTGCTTTTGTATATCTTACTAAAGTTGGATCAGGCTTATGCGCCTAATTTCCCTTCCAAGACGGTAGATTATCATTTAGTTTTGATTAAAAACTTTATAGCATTGGTCGATCAACATTACAAAGACTTACATTTGCCAAAAGAGTATGCTGAATTATTATTCGTAACACCGAATCATTTAAATTCAGTTTGTAAAGAATACTTGGGTCAACAAGCAGGCGAGGTTATACGAAATCGTATTATCTTAGAAGCGAAAAGACTTTTGATTCTTCCTGATTGGACAGTGTCGCAAGTAGCTTACGAATTAAGTTTTAATGATAATTCATATTTTACAAAGTTTTTTAAGAAAATTGAGGGGATAACCCCAGAGGAATTTAGGAGGTCACAATGGAAATAAATACAAATATGGAAACAAAATATAGCATCCCATCCGAAATAAAGTGTGCAATTGATGGTAAATGTCCGCGTTGTAGAACAGGGAATATGTTTGCCGCACCTTTGCTAAGCTTTAAATCGCAAAGGATGTATGAAAGATGTCCTGCATGTGATTTGAAATTTGAGAAAGAGCCCGGATACTTTTATGTGGCCATGTATGTAAGTTATGCCTTAAGTGTAGCGGAATTAGTTACTGCCTGTGTTTTGACTTATTTTATCAGTGGTAACTTAGAAAGCCCTTGGCTTTATGTCTTCGTTGCTCTTGCAGTAACACTGTTAATGGCACCATTTAACAATCGCTATTCACGTATCATCCTGCTTTATTGGATGACACCAATGTTTAAATTTAACCCGAAGATTTATGAGCGGGTTAAAGAAGAAGGGTTTTAAGAATACAACGCAATTTTATAGTTTTTATAACGGTTTAATAAATGAAAAAGCAGTGAATCTTTGATCCACTGCTTTTTTATATGCTAGTTATTCAGCTTACTGAATAGGATTCTCACTTAAGTATTTTTCCCAAGCCCAAGCAGATGCCATCATTTCATCGATTCCCAATTGTGCTTTCCAGCCCAATTGATCAGCAGATTTAGTAACATCTCCCCAAACTTTAATAATATCGCCTTCACGACGTGGACCAACAACGTAGTTTAATGGCTTACCTGATGCTTTCTCAAATGCAGAAATAGCCTCCAATACAGAATATCCATTACCAGTTCCTACGTTGAATACATCGTAATTGCCGTTTGGATTTCCTTTTTCTAATAATTGAATTGCTGCAACGTGTGCTTTTGCTAAATCCACTACATGGATATAATCGCGAACCGCTGATCCATCTGGAGTATCATAATCATCGCCAAATACCGTTAGTTTTTCGCGTTTACCAATAGCCGTCTGCGTAATGAATGGCAATAAGTTCTGTGGAACACCAATCGGCAATTCACCAATTAGAGCAGACTCATGTGCTCCTACCGGATTGAAATAACGTAGGGCAATGATGTTATAATTGCTTGCTGCTTTTGCAGTTTCCTCTAAAATCTCCTCAGCGATTTGTTTGGTGTTACCATAAGGAGAAGTTGCCTTCTTAACGGGAGCCGCCTCATTTACAGGTAATACATCTGGCTCGCCATATACAGTACAGCTGGAAGAGAATACAAAATTGATTGGCTTTTCTCTATAAGACTCCAACAAGTTGATTAAGGAGAAGAAATTATTGTGGTAATATTTCAATGGATTCTGAACAGATTCTCCAACAGCTTTTGAAGCTGCAAAGTGAATAATTCCAGAAATGTCCGAATGCTCAGAAATAAACGCATTTACTTTTTCTGTATCACAAAGATCAAATTCGTAAAACTCAGGTTTTACTCCAATAATCTTCTCAATCTGATCTAAAATCTTAACACTTGAATTGGAAAGATTATCAACCAAAATAGGAGTATATCCTGCATTGTGTAATTCTACGACTGTGTGTGAACCAATATAACCGGTACCACCAGTTACTAATATCTTCTTGCTCATATTTTATGTATTACGAATGTTTAATTTCTATTAATAGTTTTTAGATTCAAATAATTCCTGATAATAGGCGATTGTTTTATTTAATCCATCTTGACGACTCACCGTCGGTTCCCAATCTAGAATCTTCTTTGCTTTGCTGATGTCAGGACGTCTTTGCTTTGGGTCATCTATAGGTAAGGGTTCAAATACGATTTTTGAACTACTTCCTGTCAATTCAATAATCTCTTTTGCCATTTCCAGTAAACTCATTTCATCCGGGTTTCCGATATTGACCGGTAAACAATAATCTGAAAACAGTAAACGGAATATTCCTTCAACCTGATCAGTCACATAGATGAAGGAGCGTGTTTGTCGGCCATCCCCAAATACCGTGAGATCCTTTTGTTGTAAAGCCTGTGCTATAAAGGTGGGTAATGCCCTTCCATCTTCCAAACGCATACGCGGACCAAAAGTGTTGAAGATACGTGCAATTCTCGTTTCTAGGCCATGGAAGTTGTGGTATGCCATGGTCATTGCTTCCTGAAAACGCTTGGCTTCATCATATACCCCACGTGGACCAACCGGATTGACATTGCCCCAGTATTCCTCGTTCTGTGGAGATACTAAAGGATCACCATAAACTTCCGATGTAGATGCTACTAAGATTCTTGCTTGTTTGCTCTTCGCTAATCCCAATAAATTATGAGTTCCCAATGATCCAACTTTTAAAGTCTGAATAGGGATTTTAAGGTAATCTATAGGACTTGCTGGAGATGCAAAATGTAGGATGTAGTGCAGTTCTCCAGGTACATGGACAAACTTGGATACATCATGATGGTAAAACTCGAAATTGGATAATTGAAAGAGATGTTCGATATTTTTTAGGTCTCCAGTTACAAGGTTATCCATCCCAATAACATGAAAATCCTCCTCAATAAACCGGTCACATAGGTGTGATCCTAAGAATCCAGCTGCGCCGGTTATTAATATTCGCTTGCGCTTGTTCTCCTGCACAATAGTGAAATTGAAAAGGTTTAAATATCTTTGACGAATATAAGCAATATTTTAACATTATGCGTTTCCTCTATCAGTTGAGTATCTTTTTATATGGGCTTTTATTACGCCTTGTAGCTCCTTTTCACCCCAAAGCCAAATTGTGGGTGGCAGGACGTAGAGGGCTACTCAAGCGCATAGAGCAAACGGTTGAAAAAGGGCAAGAATACATTTGGTTTCACTTTGCTTCCTTAGGTGAATTTGAACAAGGGAGAGCCGTTATGGAGCAAATTAAAGCCAAGTATCCTAACGAAAAAATAATTGTAACTTTTTTTTCCCCATCAGGATATGAGATCCGAAAAAACACCGCATTAGCAGATTATGTGTTCTATTTGCCTGAAGATACAGCAAGAAATGCGGAGCGATTTGTTGAACTTATCAATCCAAAATTTGCCGTATTTACTAAATATGAGTATTGGTATTTTTATTTTAGAGCCTTAAAGCGTCGTCAAATTCGCTTATTGATGATATCCGCTATCTTCCGTGAGAATCAACTTTTCTTCAAACAATACGCTCGATTTTATCGAAGCATTTTAAAACTAGTTTCCTATTTCTTTACGCAGAATATGGAGAGTGTCCACCTTCTAAAATGGATCGGAATAAGCAATGCAGGTCTTGCTGGTGATACCCGATTTGATCGTGTAGTCGAATTGCCTAAGGAACATAAGGATATTCCAGAAGTCAAGGCTTTTGCTAACAGCCATCCTGTGCTTGTTGCTGGTAGTACTTGGCCAGCTGACGAAGCCTTGTTAAAAGAATTACTAGAGAAACATAAAACATGGAAGATGGTGCTTGCACCTCATGAAATCCATGAAGAACATATCCTTCAGATACTGAAGTTATTCCCAAATGCCCTTCGTTTTTCACAGTTTAACGCTTATAACGAATCACAAATAGAGCAAGCACAAGTGTTGATTATTGATAATATCGGTATGCTCTCCTCCTTATATGCATTTGGCCAGATCGCTTATATCGGTGGAGGTTTTGGGGTTGGTATCCACAATACTCTGGAAGCCGCAACTTATGGTATCCCTGTTGTTTTCGGTCCAAAATATGAGAAATTCCAAGAAGCAAAGGATCTCATTGAAATAGGTGCAGGATTTTCTATTTCCGATGCGGAAGAATTGAACCAAGTCTTCAATGCCATGTTGGTAGAAGCAAAAAGAATTCCTGCCGCTACAGCCGCTAAAAACTATGTACAGCAACGAGCGGGTGCTACACAAATCATCATGAAGTATCTGGAAACCGAGAAGTTGTTGGGGTGAGACCGCTTCGCTATTAGATATGAGATGTGAGACCGCTTTGTTGCCCTTCGGGCAGTATTTAGTATGTAGTATTTAGTATTTAGACCTATTGGCGGGATAATAATTTTGCTACTTACAACTCAGAGCGAAGCGAAGAGTCTGAGCCCTTCGGGCAGTATTAAGTATTTAGTACGGAGTATTTAGACCTATTGGCGGGATAGTAATTTTGCTACTTACAACTCAGAGCGAAGCGAAGAGTCTTTGTTCTCCCCACAAGGCCACGTCATCATTTATCGAAGATAAATGAACTTTAAACTGTATAGGGGTATTTTCATAATAAATAAAACTGGCTAAGCATTGTAAGTTAGAACCATCCATTAACCATCAATATGCCACCAGCAATTCACGAATGTTTGTAGGGGTGATGATTTTTTAAGGTAAGTGCATTCACAGTGTTTAAATGGATATCGTTTTTCTTAAAAAATTATCATTATTTTTATTAGCATAACCGTTGTTCTATATTTATGAAGCATATAAAAATAATTCTCATAAGCTGTATCGCTGTATTATCAGCCCATACTATCAAAGCCCAAGATTATATGCAGTTGAAAACGTATCAGGATACGGCGAATTATCTCATTCATGAATTTGATATGAAAAAAGGAAAATATGCTGGGAAAACTTTCACTACACTTCTTAAAGATTTAAAAGTTAAACCAAAAGACATATTAGTTGGGGGATGGAATGGAGAGCTTGTTAACAAGAATAATCTTGGAATTTATATGTATTTATTTTTGAATGATGGGAAAGAATTTGAGGATAAACACTTTATAGTCGTACATTTTAATAACGTACCTACAGATTTTGATACTATAAATGCACTTTGTTTTCAATCAGAAAAGATAGACTTGAATAAGGTATTTGACTTGTATAAAAATACAATTGTATCACGTGTTTCTGTAAAAGATTATACTCAAAACTAGCCACTAAGGCCTTAATGGTAGACCGCTACGCTATTAGATATTAAATTGTCATGTATTACGGAATATATTGATCTTTTGGCTAATTGGTTTTTATAGATTTTTAAACGGTCGAAGCATGCTTCGACCCTACGGTAAAGGATGTATCATTCTTGTTTTTCACGAATGTTTGTAGGGGCGATGCATGCATCGTTCGCTTTTTATAATCCATATTTAAATAACCATATCCAACAAAAAAGCGGTCGATTTATCGACCGCTTCTAACAATTTTCACTAGATATTCTATTATTTAAAGTTTCTTCGGCTAGCCTCAGAATGAAGATCTTTTTTTTTCGCCAATAGGTCTAAATACTAAATACTATATACTTAATACTGCCCGCAGGGCAACAAAGCGATCTCCTAATAATACGTAAACCTTCTTACACCAGCGACATGTCTTGCCAGACGCATTACCTGATGCGAATAACCATATTCATTATCATACCAAACATATAATATAGCTGTCATGCCGTCATCCGATACGATGGTAGCTGGAGCATCTACGATAGAGGCAGCTGAAGATCCAATAATGTCGGAAGATACCAGCTCTGGGTTATCGCTGAATTTAATTTGCTCTACTAAATCGCCGTTTAGGGCAGCTTGTTTTAGGATCGCATTAATACCTTCAACAGTTGTTCCTTTTTTCAATTCCAAGTTTAGGATGGCTAATGAACCATTTGGAACAGGAACACGAATCGCATTGGAAGTCAATTTTCCTGCTAAAACAGGCAATACCTTAGCAACAGCACTTCCAGCACCTGTTTCGGTGATAACCATGTTTAGTGCAGCAGCACGTCCGCGACGTGATTTCTTATGCATATTATCCACCAAATTCTGATCGTTTGTATACGAGTGAATGGTTTCAATATGGCCTTTTTCAATACCTAAGTCTTTCTCAATAACAGCTAATACTGGAGATATTGCATTGGTGGTACAAGATGCCGCCGAGAAAATATTAGTAGCCTTAGGGTCAGCATCATGTTCATTTACACCATAAACAATATTAGGTACACCTTTTCCGGGCGCTGTAAGCAATACCATGCCTGCACCTTTGGATAATAAATGTCTAGATAGTTCCTTATCATCGCGGAATGCACCCGTATTGTCAATTACCAAGGCATTCTGAATGCCATAACGTGTATAATCAATATCCTCAGGATTCTTCGCAGAAATCATGTAAACCGGAATACCATTCATAATGATAGAACCATTTTCTACATCGATCTGAGTCTCTCCATCAAATGATCCATGGATAGAATCCTGACTTAATAAGTTTGCTCTCTTCAATAAGGATTTCTCATCAACTTCATCTCTTGTTACGATCGCACGCAAACGTAATTGTCTACCAGCACCCGCTTTACTGATTAATTCACGAGCCAACAAACGTCCAATACGACCAAATCCGTACAATACTACGTCTTTCGGTTCAAATTGCTGATGGTCATTTGCCCCAGCTAATTTTTGCTGAAGGAAACTTGAAATAGCATCTTCGCTAATGTTCTCTTCACGAATTTCTAAAGCCAACTTTCCAATGTCGATACGAGACGGCTTTAAGTTCATACCAGCAATAACTTCAGCAACTTTTAAGGTCTCTGAAATGTTCAATGGAACATCCATATAGACTTTGGATTGTTGATGAAGATTGAGGATAAAGCTTACTCGACGATCGATCAATTGATTTCGGAATAAGACAAGTTCGATGGAGTGGTTATACCACAAATCGCTCACGATTTGAACCAGCTTCACGCAAGCATTTTGGTTCATTTTGTAACTTTTGATCTGCTCCTCAAAAGTAATTTGTTGTGTCATAATTTTCGTTGAATGGGTATTGCCGCAAAAATAGTCATTTTAATAATATTTGACGCTTATTTTTTAGAATATCATATTTTGTGACAAAATATGACCCGATCAATTGAAATTATGTTAAAAATCCACCTGTTTTTACGTGTATATAGTACACTATGAAATACCCCTATTGGCTTTAAACTGCATTTGCTCCAATTGCTTGCCTAAAAGCGTTTTCTCTTTAATAACCTCAAAACCTAGGCGTGCATATAGTTTCTTAGCCTTTGGGTTGTCCAAATCTACCAATAAGCCTAAAGTTTGTTGATTCTTCTCGACATATTCTTCTATTAGAAAGCCGAGTAACTTACTTCCTATCCCCTTACCTTGTTGACTTGGATCTACCGCTATACAGTCGATATAAATTTCTCCTGCCTCAGTTTCATGCTCTGGATTAAAAGGTAATTGATATCGTTCGGCAACTAATTCTGCTACAGGTGCGCGCAATTTGTCTAATTCTCCTCCATCGTACAACAATGCTGTGCCTACTAATACCCCATCATCCTCCAAAACCCAATTATTTGAATAGGAATATTGGTTCCCTTCCATTTCTACCAAGGTCTTTAAAAAATCAAAAGCCTCTTGATAATCCTCACACCCAATAAACCGATAAGCAATATCTTCCATCGCCATCATCAAAAATCCAGCTATTGCCTCTGAATCATTTTTCTGTCCTCTTCTAATAGTCATTCTTATTCCTTTTATCCTCGAAAAATATAAACTTGAAATAATAAAAATAGGCCCTTATTAAGGCCTAATACACAATATATAATTTTTTGTTGTATTCTCTCCATTCCTATAGGAGAATAAAGTTTTAAAGCTAATTTATTTAATTGCAGCTAAGTTTTTAGCCAATAGTTCTCAGCTATTATTAATAATAGCCAGTTTCTTCGTTACCTGATAAAGTACAGCTAAACCAATTATTTATTTGTTCTTCTTTTTGTTTTTCTTTCTTTTCTCCAACAAGTCGATCTGTGCAGTAAGTGCTGAAATGGTAATCTCTTGCGATTGAATGGTTGCTTGTTGTGCATTGATTACCTTTTCTAATGCCGTTACCAAAACAGGGCTGCTGTCTTGACGATCGATTTTAGAAGGTAAGGTAATGGCCAGTTCATTGATCTCCTGATAGGTAGGGCGCAACATTTCACCTGAACCATTTAATAACCATTCGGGATTAATGTCTTGATAAGTGGATAAAATCGTGGAAACTGCGTCAGAACCTAATGAGGAGTTTTTTTGGACCCCCTTAAAATTTGCATATGATAAGCCTAAACCTTTAAAAAACTCTACTTTTTGGATGCCCTTTGTCTCTGCGATCAAGAGGACGCGCTCTTTAATATTGGTCATTAAATCTATGTTAATTGCTGTAGAATAATATGTACCTAATTTATTAATAAATGTTATATAAACAAGACTTGCAATGTTAACAAATTAGAAAATTATTGTTTAAGAATAATGAAGTGATTGGAATAAATGGATTAAGAATTTTATAGTTATTAAGCCAATGCCTTGTTTGGCAAAGGCATACATAATCAGAAAAGTACTACTCTTTATGAGTTTACCCCATCGGTGTCACCTGAATCAATTCCTTCGTATTCTTTTTAGTTCCCCAATTGAAAATATGTCTTACGGTAGAAGAATGGTAGGGCAGAACAGCGATTATTAATATAACCATAACATTCGCTAAGCATAAATAAAAATAAAGGTCATGTAAACCCAATAGGCTAGCTTGTTTTTGAAAGCTTAATATGACTGTTCGATCAATGCTTGTATTACCTGGCATTAACTCCGCTAACCTGGTTTGATGCAATATTTGCAAGCTATTGAACCAATTGCTAATTAAACTTGACCAGAAAACCGTAACTAAAAATGTCCTAACCAATATGAACAGAACTATGCTATGTAAAAACTCCTTTGCCGGAACATTACCAGCGAGGTAAACTGCTGTGGCTATAAAGGAAATCATAACCGCCATTCCCCTTATGATAATCGGTAAAATCAACATGTCCAACGATGTTCGCGAATCCAGAAGCTGCAAAATCAAGACATTGGAAAGCAAATAGAATAGGGCGGAAATGAGAAAGATTGCCTTACCCTTTTTAGTTCGCTTGAAGTACAGGAAAACAATTAAACTACCCAATACATAACCCACAATAATATAACTGTTGATCTCCGCTTGTTTGGTTGGGTTGCCCGGTAACAGCAAATTCATCAAATTGGATAACAAGCTGGTATTGCTATAAAACAAACCCAATATGAATACGGTAAACAGGGTTAGAAAAGTAGCCTTGTTTCCAATACTTGAAAATTTGATGATCTTTCTTTTCTTTCGGTAATTTCTATTGAAGAACAGCACAAAGAACACGATGGTTAATACAATCCCGATTAGGATGCTTTTACTGTATAACCAATTGTTTTGTAAGCCATAACTGGCCACAAATGAAAAGCTCAATAGACTCGCCGCTAATAGGACCGTACCAAGCCAATCGTATTGGAAGAGCGGTACTGTTTTAATATGTTGGGTTTTAAAGCAGATAATCACCACAAGTAAACATAAGCCCAAAAGGAGGTTTTGAAAATGAAAACCCAATTCCCAAAAATAATGCTGTGCCAGATTGGCAGCTATCAATCCGCCAACAATAGGGAATACCAGGTTCATTGGATAGTATATCGCATACATTTGATATCGCTCACCCGTAGGCATTAAAAAGGGCATTAGCTCTGTTATTAACGCCATGGTGACAATAATCTTAACACATCCGAATACAAACATCAACATCACATTGATTAAAGGGGAGTGGTTGATCGCCAATACGGTATTAATAATGGCTAATAAGAGAATGGAAAAGACGATTAATCGCTTTTTAGGTAAGAAGAGGGTCAATCGGAAAATAAGCGAAATGGAACAAACCATCCCAGTACAGTAAGCATACATGGCCATGGAAAGATCTGCTGAGTTGGCTGATTGACCACCGATTAGGTAAGTATAGATCGTAGAAGGTATCCCGCTGCAGCAGGATAAGCTAATGGCAATCAGCAAGAGAATGCTTAACTTCCACGATTGTGGTACCCAATTCCGAAAAACACTACTCCCCATCTATATCGCTTTTACCACTACGTTTAATCCTATCAGCAATTTCTCTAAATCCTTAGGTTCGTTATCCGAAGTAAATTCAATTCGTACAGGAATACGTTGTTGTACTTTCACAAAATTTCCGGTACTGTTATCTACTGGCACCGAAGAATATTTGGAGCCTGTAGCCTCTGAAATGGCTTTTATCTCTCCATGGAATGTGACATTCGGAATGGCATCTACCTTTAGTTCCACCTTTTTTCCTAAGGCAATTTGCTTCATCTGACCTTCCGTATAATTAGCAGTAACCCATTTTTGCTGATCTCTAACCAAGTTGAATAGGGGTTGACCGGCTTGAATGAGCTGCCCAACCTCCACAGGAATACGCCCTAACACACCATCGTATGGCGCAACAATTACGGTATAGGACAAGTTCAGCTTTGCCAGATCCAATGCCGCCTTTGCTCGAAGGATATTAGCTTCATTGATCCCAGTACGTTTATGGGTTTCTTCCGTCGTGAGATGACTGTTGTGGTGCTGCGCTTGTAATGCTTTATATTTTGCAGCTAAGGACTCATATTCTGTTTTTACTTGCTCATATTGATATACTGCAACAGCATCCTTGTCCATCAAGTCTTGATAGCGTTTATAGTTTACCTCCGCATTTTGTAAGCGGCTTTTTAGCTCTTCCATATTTGCCGCTGCGATTTGCTGCCCATTCCGGGCTATCTCCACTTCCGTGTGCACAACAGCATTTCCTGCTCGGGCATCTGCAAGAGCCGCCATAGCATTCTCGACTGCAATCTTATATTCATCGTTCTCCAATACCACTAATGTATCGCCACGATGAACCATTTGATGTTCTTGAAACCGAATATCCTTGATGTAGCCACTGACTTTGGAATTGACCGGATTGATGTGGGCATCAACCTGTGCATCTTCCGTATAAACACTCTCGTTTAAATGAAAGAATTCTACCAATCCCCAATTTATTGCTCCTAGTATAACTAGGATCGTTAGCAAGTTAATGAGGTATATATTCCTTCTTCTCTTTTTCTCCTTTGGACTAATAGTATGTGTTGCTGTATTGCTCATGCTTTATTGTTGTTTTCACTGATTATAAACCCAATAAATTAGTTCGATATTGAACTAATATATTACTAAAAAAGCTATTCAATAGCCTTTTTTAAATTTTGGAGTTGCTTGCTTAACTCGGTAATATGCTTAATTTTTGATTTTTCGACGATCAATTCATAAAGCTCTTTTTGTATTGGTTCAACTTTCTTCTGGTAATCCCATCCTTTTTCAGTTAAGGTTATTCGGTTATTCCTGCGGTCATTAGGATCAGGAATACGTTCCACCAAATCCCGCTTGCATAGGTTATCGATCAAGGGGGTTACACTTGCCTTACTTTTTTGAACCTCATCGGCAATATCTTGCTGATTTACTTCTTTATTACGCCACAGTACCGCTAGTACTTGAACCATCTCATAAGTCAAATCCAAATTCAATTCCTTTACGCGTTGAAAATAGAATTGTTTAATCGTTACCCTTAGGGCAATGATATCATTGATTAACTGACGGATGGCTTTCGATTCTTCTGGCATAACAATGAATTGATGGGCAAAGTTAAACATTTAACAGTTAAATATCAAACTAATAATGTATAGGAACTGTATCTCCCTCTTTTTGGTTAATTTAGGTATAGAAGTGAATCGTATTCAGTTTGGTTCTTTGTATATATTGCTTTTATACTCTAAAGGAATTTCTTAGGATCTGATAGGGATTTTGTTCGGATCTCGTTCGGTCGGAACCGAACGAGATCCGAAGGAGATCCGAACAAGTTCCGAAGGAGATCCGAAGGAGTATCGAATAAAACCCCTTGTAGACCCCTAGGAATCCATTGTTTGACACAAGGATAATAGGAGGAAAATCGGTTGAAAGGAAAAATCATTTTGGACAAAATCGGTTAAGGTTTAAACCGATTGATGAATAAGAATACGCCATAAAAAAACACGCCCAATAATTTGTTTGATTACAAATGATTTGGACGTGCTTTAAATGATATTCTGATCTCACAGACTCATCCGCAAGGTCAAGCGTATTTGTTTATTTAGCGCTTATTATCTTCAGGATTGATGTCCGCCAAACGTTCTGTAGGATCGATTTTAACGGACTTCACTTTTTTAGATACTGGAACCGTGTAAGTTGGTTTTGTCCAGAACCAATCTGGCAAAACGGTACGTTTAACCCCTTGATAAATGTCGTATTTCTCGGCAGGTTTTTCACCACGCATTTCACGCAAAGGAATGTAGAATAATTCCTTGCTGCCATCTTGGTATTCTACCAATAGGTCAATAGGCATAGCCAAATTGGATTTATTCACTAACTCAATGGAATTGTCAGAAACCGTATTGATACTGTAGTCGATGGTTCTTGTCGTGTTAATAAATAAGTTGAAATACCATTTCAAATTAATTCCGGATACTTCCTCAGCCACACGTTTAAAATCATTTGGTGTTGGATGTTTAAATTTCCAGATATCATAGAACTTCAAGAAAGTTTTCTGAAGGTTTTCTTTTCCGATGATATAGCCCAATTGCTCTGCTAAAACAGCTCCTTTGTTGTACGCTTCGTTGCTGTATGCATAGTTGGTGTTGTAATAATCGGCCAATAAGCTCATTGGTTCTTCTTTGCCTGATTTGGCAAGTTTGTAATAGGCCATATAAGCTGATCCGATAGGGTTCAAGGCATTGTCAGTAGGACGAACAAACAATTCGGTTAATGCCAACTCCTCAATATAACTTGTGAAGCCTTCATCCATCCACTCATCTACTGTTTCGTTCACTCCAAATAGATGCTGATACCAAGAGTGCGCAGCTTCGTGGTAAATAACGCCTACAAGTCCTTTTAAGTTACGTCCTCCAGTGATTAATGTTGCGGTACCATATTCCATTCCGCCATCACCACCTTGTACAATGGTATAGGTTTTCCAAGGATAAGCGCCGAAATGTTGACCGGTAAAATCGAAGAAATCTACCGCTAAACCTAATGCTGTTTTCCAGTTGTCCGTTACTTGCTGGTCAGTTGGTAAATAGACGGTATATACCGTTACTCCACCTTTGGTTTTAGCCGAGTCAACGACTAATTTTGGATCGGCAGCCCAAGCAAAGTCATGAATATTCTCTGCTTTATAGTGCCAAGTTGCTTTTTTGTTGTTGACCTTAATTTTCGGATTTTTAACATATCCCTTCACTTCAGATGGGTTTTGAAGTTTTCCGGATGAGCCAATCACGTAATCTTTGTTGATATGTATGGTCACATCGAAATTTCCGAATGGAGCGATAAATTCACGGCCTACATATTCATCCAGGTGCCATCCGAACTCATCGAATTGTGCCATTTTTGGATACCATTGGGTCATGGAAAATGCAATCCCTTCTCTCGAATTACGTCCAGAACGACGAATTTGCTCTGGAACTTGAGCTTGCCATTCCAAGTCGAACTCCACTGTACTAGCATCTTTAATTGCCGTAGGTAAGGAAACTTCCAGAATGGTGCCATCCTCTTTGAAGTTTACTGCTTGGCCGTTGTATTTTACAGATTTAATTTTCTGATAACCGATTTGATCAGGCTTTAATGCTGCAATACGGCTATGCAAAACAGGTTTTTCACGCGTACCCGAGTTGGTAACCATACGGGCATCTGGATCGACAATGCTTTTCAGACGTTCGTCCATCATGCTCCCAGGTTGGAAGGCATTGAAATATAAATGGAAATAAACTTTGTTTAACTCCTGACCGGAATTGTTGCTGTACTTCAATTTCATTTTACCATCGTACTGATATGTTTTTTCATTCACATCAATGTCCATGGTATAATCCACACCTTGTTGCCAATAGGTTTTTCTTTGGGCAAAACTTGTCAAGGCAAGAACAGTCAATAATAGGCTTGTAATTGTTTGTTTTAAGTTCATAAACCAAATATATAAAATTTACATAATGGTAACATGAAACCTACTTGTAGATTGCGTAAAGTTTTTATGGGAATTAGCCTAATACGATTGCTATCTCTTTGGATTTCAATTCGGCAAGTAGTGATTCGAAGTCATCCACAGCAACAAATAGTTTATTCCGCCAAATACGGAGAGTTGATCTTTTGTTATTAAAGAAAATAGCTAAAAGGTTACCTCCAGAACGAAGGTGATTTTTGATATAGCTGATTTGAGCAAGGGGAAGGATAATATCCTTTCCAGCACGCGAAATATGGATTTCCTGCTCTGTTAATTTCCAAGTTGAGGATTGAAAGCTAATTTTGACAGCAGCAAATAGGATAATAGGAATACAGAACAGCAAGATGACAATCTTGACGATTTCCTGTAAATTAAAAAATGAAAGTAAAAACCCTGCAGCAAAGAGTCCAGCTAGTAATATCCAGATGAATCGTCCACGATGCAGGGTATTTATTTGAAAGGTCATGTAATTAATTTTCTTCTTCGATGTTTACGACTTCACCTTTCGTGTTGATATAGTACATTTCTTCTGCACCGAATTTGGTAACTGAAGAAATACCATTTACAAATGGGGTAGCATAGGCAAAGATAAATGGAATAACGGTAGCCCCTTTTTCATTAATGAAACCATACTTTTCGCCATCCTTGCTGGCAATAAATAGGTTGTCCACATTGGATAAGTATATTTCTGGGAAACCCTCTACGACAAGCTTTTTAGTTGCCAAATCGAATACTTGTGATTTTTCATTGTCTAGCACGACAAAATATTTATTGTCATATTGTGAGATAAGCGGGTAAGAAGCAGGAAGAACAATGTTTCCCTTTTTATCGACTAATCCATGTTTTTCGTTTTCAGAAATCAAGGCATAATCACCTATAAAATTGCCCAATGATTCAAAAGTCTTACTACCCCAAAGGTTTTTTCCGCTTTTGTCCATTAAGCCAGCTTTACCATCTTTGGTGAAGATATAGGCAGCAGATTCATCGTCAAATGCAATATATTCATAAGTGAATGGTAATACCGTATTTCCTTTAGCATCAATAAATCCACTCATGCCGTCAGCATTGGAAGCAATGATCGCTCCTTCACGGATTTCCGACAGGGATGTAAAGATGGGGTTAGTAATGATATCGCCATCCGAATTTTTTAAACCATACATGGTAGCAGTGGTATCGTAATAGCCAACTAAGCCTTCCCCTAATTCCATGTCAGCAAAATCTTCATCAGCATAAGTTGTTTCTACTAATTTGAATCCTGCAGGTATTTCGAAGAAATTGGCAGGAACATTTTCTTGACTTACTTGATGCGCAATAAATTGCATGCCACCAACATCTACTTTTAAAACAGCTCCTGGTACTTTGGACATAAAAATAAAACTGCCGATATAAAAATTCGGGATTTTTTCCGTGTACCAAACCTCTATTTTCTCTTGTTCGTCATTAGCAATAACAGACAAATCATCAGAAAGCACGGTTAGGATTGCCAATTTACATGGAAAACCGGCAATCATTTCAGTTCTTCCAGCAACAAATTCTACACTTACATATTCTTCATTAGCTTCATCACCTATATTTAACCAGCCTAAAGGAGAATCATCCATGTTGGCATAGGCCGAGTCTAATAAATTTACCATGGAAATTTTATTGCTGGTTTTGCTAGTTATTTGGTAATAATCTGGAGTAATCGTATTCTTTGTTAGAAATACATCCTTATTCGTCCAAATTTCAAACAATGATTTTCCCTGTTCCCGTTGTTCAATGGCCGTTTTGATTAATTTTATGTTGGCATCGCTGGTATCCAAGTCTGGTTCCTCCAATTCCAATAACAACTCTTCAGAAAAATGCATCTGATAAGCTACTTTATACACAGGTCCTTGTGCAAAAGACAATTGAACAAAGAGACAAAAAGTTAAAAAGGAAAATAAGATTTTCATATAAGAAATGTTTACCGCAAACTTCCTTGTTTTTTTTCAACTACAAAAGAGTTTGTCGATATTTTTTTTACAATATCTTCTTCAAAAATTGCATACAGAAATATTTAGCATTGGAAATGAAGTAAAACATAGAACAATTTGATAATCAATACTATTTTGAGCTTGGCTTACTGCGATTTTGAGGTTGTATTGCTTTTTGCTTTTTGTATTTTATTCTTCTGCAGGAAAAGTTAGGGGTTAAATCTTCCTCAATATGTATATTTGATATTCCTAAACTTAAATAAATATGCGTTTACCAGTATTAGTGGCATTCTGTTTCATGAGCATTTTGGGTTATGCTCAACAGAAGAAGCCCAACATTGTGATTATCATTTCGGATGATCATTCTTATCAGACCATAGGTGCCTATGGTTCCAAGATTGCCCACACACCAAATCTTGATCGTATCGCTGCTGAAGGGGCAACTTTCAATCGTGCCTATGTGACCAATTCCATTTGTGGGCCCAGCCGTGCAAGTCTATTGACGGGGAAATATAGTCACAAAAATGGTTTTAAGGATAACGAGACTTCCAATTTTGATCATTCACAGGATATGTTCGTTAAACAGTTGCAGAACAACGGTTACCAAACTGCCTGGATTGGAAAAATTCATTTGGGAAGAAAACTTCAAGGGTTTGATTATTACAGTATTTTAGTTGGTCAAGGACATTATTTTAATCCGGACTTTATCAGTAGTACAGATGGGAAAACGGAGAAAACGGATAGGGAAGAAGGTTATGTTGCTGATATCGTAACGGATCGTGCACTAAATTGGTTGGAACAGAAAGAGAAGGATGAACCCTTCTGTCTAATCATTGGTCATAAAAGTACCCACCGTACATGGATGCCTGATCCTAAGGATTTCGGTAAAAACGATAATAAGCAGATCCCACTTCCGGATAATTTCTTTGATGATTACCAAGGACGGAAAGCAGCGGCAGTTCAAGAGATGAGCGTGGCTAAGGATATGCAAATGGGTTATGATTTGAAAATGTTTGATACGCCAGAAAAGATGCGTCAGGATGGGAACTTCAAGCGTATGAATGACAAACAGTTTCAACAATATTTGGATTATTACCGCCCTATTTATGAGCAATATAAAGCGGCAAATTTAAAAGGTGATGATTTGGCGAAATGGAAATATCACCGTTATATGGTAGATTACCTTAATACAGCGGAGTCCATGGACCGAAATATTGGTCGTGTTTTGGATTACCTAAAAGAACATCAATTGGAGGATAATACCTTAGTGGTTTATCTATCTGATCAAGGATTCTATATGGGTGAACACGGCTGGTTTGACAAGCGCTTCATGTATGAGGAGTCTTTCCGTACACCTATGTTGGCAAAACTGCCAGGTGTTATTCCTGCTCATTCTCAAGTAAATGGCATGGTTCTAAACGTCGATATTGCACCTACTATAATGGAATTGACAGGTACAGCCATTCCGCAGGATGTTCAAGGGAAATCTTTCTTGAAAGTCATGGAAGGCAAGAAAAAAACAGCACGCAAGCAATTGTTCTATCATTATTATGAAAATGGGGAACATGCCGTTTCTCCGCATTTTGGGGTTAGTGATGGTCGTTATAAGTTGATTCGTTATTATAAGCGTGTTAATGGTTGGGAATTGTTTGATATGAAGTCGGATCCGAAGGAAATGAAAAACATCTATGACGATCCAAAAGCGAAGGGAATCGTGAAGAAAATGAAAAAGCTGTTGGCTAAGGAAATAGAAGCTACCGATGATATGGAGGCTAAGGCACTAATGGATTAATTGGAGTTTACTAGCTATAAAAAGGCCATTTATCGAGCAGATAAATGGCCTTTCTGTTTTAGTTGCTTTTCTTTGTTTCCTTTAGTAGGATTTCTTTTAATTGTTTTACGAGCTCAGGATTTTGGCTAGCGATGTTGTTTTTCTCTGCCGGATCCTTGCTTAAATCATATAATTGATCGTTCGGGTCATTGCCTAATTCGATGTTGACCTGGTTGTTTCGCGCTGGTCCTTTATTCGGTAAGATGTATTTATATTGATCTTTTAGAATAGAGAAGGTATAAGCCGATTTGACCAGGTAATCTCTACCTTTTTTGTCTTTTCCTAATAGAGCTGCTAATACATTTTTACTGTCTAAATTGGCTTGAGGCTCAATTTTGGATTTAAAATAAGACGCAAAACTAGCCAATAGATCGACTTGGCAAACTAAGGCGGCAGAAACTTGATTGGACTTGATTTGCTTAGGCCAGCTGATCAAGAAGGGCACTCGAGTACCAGCTTCAAAAGCAGAATATTTTCCACCACGCATTCCAGCAAATGGGTCATGTCCGTTTAATTCGGTTACTGCGCCATCGACATAACCATCATCCAATACAGGACCATTATCACTGCTAAAAACAACAATGGTATTCTCGTAGATGCCATTGTCCTTTAATGCCTGAATAAGTTGCCCTACAGCATGGTCTAGCTGCAGGATAGCATCGCCTCGTAAACCCAGTCCACTCTTTCCTTTGAACATGGTAGACGGCATGCGCGGAACATGAGGTTCGGTCGCATGGTAGCTTAAGAAGAATGGTGTTGATTTGTGTTCTTTGATGTAATTAACCGCTTTATCCACAAAAGTAGGGGTGATTTCTTCATCTACCCAACGGGCTTGTTTTCCTCCGGTCATCCAACCAATACGGCCAATGCCATTGACAATGGTTTGGTTATGACCATGATTTGGAGAAGCCTTCATCTTTAATAATTCGGGATTTTCTAGTCCTGTGGGTTCAGTACCGATTTTCTGCTTATAGGACACCTCAATTGGGTCGTTTTTATCCAAAGCAACGACCTTATGGTTTTCCAAGAAAACAGTAGGCACACGGTCCGCAGTTGCAGGGAAAATATAGGAGTATGCATAACCTACTTCCAGTGGACCAGGTTTAATATCTTGATTCCAGTTTTTTTCAACTTGGCTACCTAAGCCCAAATGCCATTTTCCGATAATAGCGGTCTGGTAACCTTGTTGTTGAAAGAGCTTGGGAAGTGTCAATTGATTTTGGTCAATGATCAATGCGGCATCGCCAGGTAAAACGCCAGTTCCTGATTTACGGAACGGATACTTACCAGTCATTAAGGCATATCTGGAGGGGGTACAGGTTGCTGCAGCGGCATGTCCATTGGTGAATCGAATGCCCGATTTAGCGATGGCATCAATATTTGGGGTTTGAATCTTGCTGGCACCATAGGTGGAAAGATCGCCATAACCAAGGTCATCGACATAGATCATCAAAACATTGGGCTTTTTCTGCGCATAGGCAAACATGACTCCGCAAAGTAACACCCAAATTAACAGGGTAATTTTTTTCATTAGGAATTTAGATTTAGTTGAATTCTTGAAGTTAACAAATATCTTCTATGCTTAGTCAAATATAAACCTTAATAGCACCTAATTTGTTACTTGGCTGATCAAAAAACGCTTTTTTGATTTTGAATTATCTTTAATCAGATAAAGAGTTCATCACTTGAAAGTGGTTTTTGAGCGATAAATAAGCTTGCAACAAATTATGTTGGTTAACCCCCGCAAAGCCTGTTATTCAATAACAAATAGATCGGAAGCGATTTGATCTGCCAAGAGTTTCCCTTCTGGTGTTAAGGTGATTTGTCCGTCTTGATTGATTAGCTTGCCCTGCTCTAAGTAAGGTTTGCTCAATTTTTCTAATTCGCTATAATAATCGGATCCAAATTCTTGTTTGACATAGTTGCTGTCTATTCCCCATTTTGTTCGAAGGCTAGTCATGACATATTCGTTGAAACGATCGCTTTTTTGGAGTATTTCGGTTTCTAAAGGGAGCTCTTTTTCTAGGATTCCTTTAATATACAGAGCGTTGTTGGCTATGTTCCATGCGCGCGACTGGGTGTTAAAGGAATGTGCGGATGGGCCAATACCTAAGTAAGGCTTACCACGCCAGTAATTGGTATTGTGCCGCGCATAGCGATTAGGTTTCGCAAAATTGGAGATTTCGTATTGCTCATATCCTGCTGTGGTTAGCGTGTCGATAAGCATCAGCATTTGCTCAGCACTTTGCTCTTCATTCAAAGGAGGTGTTTTTCCTTTGTTTATCATGTGGTCCAAAGCGGTCTTGCGCTCTACCGTCATGGAATAGGAGGAAATATGTGGGACTTGCAATTGGATGAGTTCCTGCATATTTGTCTTCCACTTGCTATTGCTAAGTAAGGGGTAGCCGTAAATCAGATCACAGGTGATATTCTCAAATCCGGCGTCTTGTACCCGCATAATTGCTGATTTTGCTTCATCAGCATGATGCGCCCGATTCATCCAACGTAGGTCTTCCTCAAAAAAGGATTGAATACCGATACTGAATCTGTTTACTTCAGTTTGTCTTAAGGCTTGGACTTTCTGCTTGTCCAGATCATCAGGATTGGCTTCTAAGGTGATCTCCGCGGTATTGCTGATTTCAAAGTGTTTAGAGACATGGTCAATCAGTTCCATAATCTCCGAAGCTGCTAAGATGGATGGTGTTCCACCACCAAAGTAAATGGATTCGATCTTTTTGTCCTCGAGGTAACTTGCGCGTAAGTCTATTTCGGCTTTCATCGCTGCCAGCATTTCCTCCTTGTACTTTAAGGATGTACTAAAGTGAAAATCACAGTAGTGACAGGCTTGCTTGCAAAATGGAATGTGGAAGTAGATCATGGGGGTAGCTCAGTTTGTATGAGGCAAAGATACTAATCTATTTTTTGTACTTTTTCCAATTTTCAAGGGCTTTTATAGCATTATCAATATATAAATCTTTTAGTCCAATTATTAGATTCAATTCTTCTTTATGACTAAGTTTATCCTTCTGTGCTACTTTATTCAAATTAATATCAAATTGAACATCAGGAGTTATTCCTTCCCCTATTTTATAAATCTTTCCAGTTCTATCTTTGATAACTTCTGTTGTAAGATTGACTAAGTATTCATTTGTTATTTCAAATGGATGATTGGAAGAAGTAGCCCCTGCGGTAACTTGACCAACTACAAGAACATTCTTTTGTCCTTTGAAATGAACCGTTACAAATTCACCAGCACTTCCAGTAATTTTGCTGGTTAAAATAATAATTGGGACTTTGGTGTTTTTCAATTTAACGTATGGCACAGAGTCAGGATTTAATTTAAATAGATCGGCAGCTCTTTTTTCCTCTTCTGAAGTATTTTTTAAATCTAATATTTTATCATTCTTGCTTTCTTTACCATTGTTATCAACTGTTGAGTATGTTTGTTCTGAATCTATCAACGTTGGGAAATGCCAATTCATTGTAAAAGCATTTCCTCCGTCATTTTCGGTAACATCAATGATCCATCCCTTTGGATTATGTTTATCTAATTCTAATAATTGTTTACCAATAGTGTCTACATATGCTCTATTTTCAAGCATAACAGATGGTATATTAATATATGCGTATTTATTGTTTATCATTTTATGAATAAACCGTTTAGGAGGAAGTCCAGCTTCTTTATCGGTCATTGTTGCAAATACCTCTAACATCGATTTTTCGTCTTGTTGAGAGTTTAAGGCACTTTTAGGATAAAGTCTTGAGTGACCATCTTTCAATGCTCTTAAAACTTTATTAAAGTGTGGAGCTAAATGAGCAGTTGAATCAATTTCTTTAGTGTCATTAAGTAGCGAGTTACTAATGGAATCCCAATTTAAATTTGGACTCATGTATGCATTAGATTTAACTGTGTCTAAAAATGACTGAACTACATTTTTAACGGATTGAATTTGAGCAAAACAATTGAGGCTGAATATTGAAAAAGCTAATACGAGGAATACTTTGTTTATTTTCACTTTTTTAAATTTAATAGATTAGTTAATTAGGAACTGAATGTAGATAGAAAATTTTATTTAAAGAAATTATTATAACGTGATTGTCAATAAAAACTGGTTTTAATGTTTTCCACTTGTAGCTTTAAAAATATAACTGATTGATTTTTAGGTTAATTACACGTTCTTAAAGAACGCTCTTATGTAGCAGAGGTAAGGAATTTGAATGTACAATAATTAAAATGGAATTACTAAAACCCTTATGAATATCTCTTAAGAAACTGTTCACGAAACGTGAACAGTCGGAATCGGTGAACATAAATAAATATTAAACGAATAAGTATTTGTGCAATAGACCTGGTTAATCAAATCTATCTTATTACTGTCCCTGTTTTAATAATTTATATTTTCGCAAATAGGGTCTCAGTTCTATTACACTAAGGTCGCTTTCGATTATATTCCCATCAGGATTTATCAAAAATCCTGTAGGATACTTTACCACATTAAAAATCTCAGCTAGCTTATTGGAATCATTAGAAAGTATATTTTTCCATGAAATATTATGATCGATAATAACTTTCAGCACCTTTTTAGGCTCATCCCTGCCTGCTATTCCTATAAAGTCAATTTTAGATTTATCAATTTCATTATATATGCTCGATAAAATTGGTAATTCTTGTAAACAAGGTGCGCACCATGAGCCCCAAAAATCTATAAATAAATACTTTCCCTTATAGTCATCTAAATTGATTGTACTGTCACTTTTAATATCAGGTTGTTCGAGATTATTTAAGGTAAATCTTTGATTGTTGTTTTTCTCTTCAGTAAGTAATAGTGTATTTGACCGGATGTCAACACCATTATTTTTATAATATTTATTGTCTAATTGAAATATGTCATTTTTTTTAATGTTTGAATTACCATTGTCGATATTTATAGTGGAAACCCAATAGTCTGGAAAGATAAAATCATGACTAATAAAAATGTCTTTCTGGTTTTTAATATTACCTACCATATAAGATGGAATGTTATATTTCAACTCATTTCTATGAAAAAATACAATAATGGGTATTTTACGTTCTAGGGTGTTTTTCCCATTGCTAATTTGATACGAAGATTCGATTATTTTAAGGTTTTTGTTTTTAAGTTCTTCTAAAGATTGAATACTTTCTATTTGTATTATAGGATCGTCGTTGAAATTGCCATTTTGATTTGCATCAATAATATATATAGGATTATCTTGAGTGTTTTTTGCAAATATTACTCTTACAAAACACTTAATTTGTTTTGTGGAAAGAACATCATTTGAAATTTCATATGACCTTTGTTTTTTAAAATTTTCAAAAAATTTATAGTTTTCTGTGCCGTATAGACTTTGAAACAAAAACTGTAAAAAATCAAAAGGAATTATTCCTTTTTTCACTTCGATTAAATCGTCGGGTATATTATTAAATTCTAATTTCGAGAATGTGTTAAAAAGCGGGTGATTATTAGGTGGACTGAATAGAATATTTCCAGCTTCAGGTTTGAATGGACCATACCCTGTCTTTTGTTTTAAATTGATTTTGATCTCCTGAGAGGTAGCACTTTGAACGTTGAATACTATAAGGAGACAAAGGATTAAGATTCTCATAAAAAAGGATCGGTTATATTATTTGTGAATGTAATTATAATAATCTAAATCTAAATGGTTAAAGTATTTTTGTTCTTTACCCAACTCCGTTTACATGTAAGTTTGCTAATTTCTTTTGGGTAAGATTTATTTCAATTTGCCAATAATTACTACCACCATCAAGTACAATCTCTCTTTTGGATTTCCAGTTTTCACGCTCATCCTTATGATAACCTTTTAATCGGTCTATAACAGTATATTTAGCCCATAAGAAGTTAACATAAAGAATCTTGTCACCCTTCTTGTTTATATAACCATAATATTGCCTTCTATAGTTATTTAAATTCTTATGAATAATTGGATACCCATCTCCTTGATTGCGCATTGGGTTATTAGCCGATTTAATATCCTTTTTTAGAATTTTTTCTGCTTCATTTATCTCCTCTAAAGTTGGTGAAAATCTACTTCCAGGAAAATTGCAAAGCAAGCAATCAGCTTCTTTGGAGAAAAATACACTTTCTATTTTCCCGCTTTTTATGATAGTAGCATTGGAGTTGAGTTTATTCACTTCATAAAATGAACTTTTGCATGAGTAAATCACAAATAATAGTAAAAAAGGAAAGAAGTATTTAGCTGGCATATGTATTAAATAGATTCCACATCTAAGATAAACAATCGGAGATTATTTTTTCACCAAATGATTAAACCATAGACTTATCCATGTTTATCAGACTTCAGTCGGTCATCTATTGGTAATTCGAGATATTCGACTACTTCAATTTGACCGAAATCCTTAAATAATGGATTTAATACAAAATTATGTTCAAAAGGAACTATAGTGGAAGGTACTTTAAGTGCGAAAAAATCTCTACTCTTTGCAAGAGAACTAAACAGTTCAGTTGTATGATAGGTATAGGGATATTGATTCCAATTTTCAGGTAACTGTTCTAATTCCTTAATGATAAAAGAGTCTGGTATATGAACTTTTGCAACAACAATTTCATCAGGAAGATTAGCGATGTTTTCTGAATGGACATAATATTCTAACAAAGCCAATGAAATATTTTCAGAACAGTACACGGCTCTAGTCCCGATCTTATTCCATCTTCCTCCAACCTTTTCAGCACCTATACCCGAGAGTGTAAACTCTTTATATTTTAAGTTGGCAACGCGAAAGACTATCATCAACTATAAACATTATATTGAATTCGAATAATCTCGTTTTCGACTATCGTAAATCCTAAGCTACTATCTAAAAGGTCAAAGGGTTTTTTATTACCTAATGCTCTTGAAGTTGTAAAAAGCCAATTTTTGAATTTATCCGGGCTATCAAAAACTTCATAACCAAGACCAAATAATCTTGATATTTCATAAATTCTTTCCGAAGTTTCCAAATCATAAACTTCCTTTTTTTGCATGCTACTAATAGAAGTTGGTAGAATATGCTCAAAATCTTTTTCATTGGAACCAATAACAGCAATTAAGTCCTTCCAATCAGACTTCCTGACTCCTTTCCTGATTCTTTCTATTAATTCAACATTAAAACCAGGCTCATTTTTGGCATGATGAACCACCCAAGATGGTGAAAATTCTTTGAATTTGGCAACCACCTTGCCCTTAATACCTGCTTTTGACGGGCCAGATTTCTTAGGGTTTGCTATTGATGTCTTTGTCATTATTCAAGGAGTTGATTGTAAATTTACGTTACTATACTTGTAAATTTACAATCAATTGTTCGTGCTTCCTAATATATACTCTAAATTTTTATACAAAAAGATTAGATATTCTCCTAGTCCACGAAAATCAAAGATTTATAATTAAGAGTCGCATTTAAGTCTTGTTATTTGCTATTCCAATCACCAAATCAACCATTTGACAACCCCATTTCTCCCTTATTTATATAATTTCAACAGCCCTTTGTCACCCATTAACAAACTACTGCCCACTTTTTGCTGTTCAATAGGAAAGCAGAAGTACTTATGAAAAGAAATTATATCAAGCAAGGATTTTGGGTTGTGCTACTGATGTTGGGGATGGCAGCATGTGGTAAAAACGCTGTTGATGAGGTGGTGCCAGATCCTGAAGAACCTGAGGTTCCAAACCCTCCTACTCCAGATCCTGTCAATTTTTACTATGTAGGCTATAAATATGGCTCTAGTTTTCAGGAAAAGGATAGGAATGCCATATTGCGGATTAATAATTCCTTAGTAGAATTGTCTCCGAATGTCGCTTCTGAGGCGCTTGCAGTTTCCGTATTAAACAAAGTGCCACATATTACAGGCTACCAACAAGTGAATGCCAACAACAAACGTGTGGCCTATTGGAAAAATAAAGCATTGACTTTATTGAGCGTTGCAGGAGGTCAGAATTCTGGAACAACTATATTAGCTGAGGGAGCAAATGTCTATGTAGGAGGTATGTTGACCGATCCTATGGGGCTTCGTGTAGCGCTATGGACCAATGGGAAGTATGAAAACAAAGGTTGTTGTTTAGGAGGGTCTAGATTGCGCAGTATTGCCCTTCGAGAAGGAAAACCTGTAATGACTGGTAAATTTCATGTTAATGCTGCGATGTGGGTGGATGGAACAACGTTTATGTTGGCAGATGCAAATTCTGACTCCCATTACATTAAAACCATTAACAAAGATATTTATGTTATTGGATACCGTAAAACTAGTGATCAAAAAACAGATGTTGCGGCTGTTTGGAAAAACGATGTAGAGGTTTTCACCTTGCCACTTGGAAAAATAGTTAGTAGTGTTTTAGGAACTATGGTTGGCAATGATTATTATTTTGTCGTCAATTTCTATGATGGCAAAAAAGGTCGTGCTACGGTCTATAAAAACAAAACCAAATTGTATGATTTAAATGTCAATGCAAACTTGGAAGCTAAGGCAATTCAAGTGGTGAATGGTCATGTATATATCCTTGGGAATTATTTTAATGGTACCAAATCGCAAGCGATACAATGGACTGATGGAAAGGCAAAAGTGCTCTATACCGAAGCCCAAAAAATATATTTAAACGATATGGTTGTCAAATAATACATCAGATGTTCTCTATTCTTCAAAACATTTAGTTTAACTGAACGTTAAAAATTTAGAGTCTATTTTAAGAATAATCTGAATGAAGAGGATATGAGAAGCATTGGTTCTATTTTCTGCACACTATTATTAGGTTTAAACTTGCTGTTTTCAAGCTATACGAGCTATAATGTAGAGATTGGAAACAACGATACGAATTTAAGGTTAATTCAAAAAGATACAGTAGGGGGCATATTGTCCCTTGCTGAATCTTTGGCCAACCTACCAAAAGACCAATGGAATGATAATCAGCTCAAACTTATTATTCAAAAAATAAAGAAAGACCATGATTTGGAAATCTACCCTCTTGATTCGAATAGAGTGGCCGGTCGAATATATGTTGAAATTAATAAACCTATTGATACATCCATAATTATCGGCAATATTCTTATTCCATATAAAATGCATGAAATACTTAGGGTCAAAGATGTTGAGCAATATTTCGGTAAAAAAATTGAACCTTGTGGATTGTTTAGATATGCCAAAAACCCCCCACCAATCAGATTGACTTTGTCCGATTCGACCTCCTTACTTTTAAAAGTAAACTCTCGAAAAGAAATTCAAGAAAGTTTTGTTATTCAATTGGAAGTTGTAAAGGGCAAATATCCTGATAATTAGTGATTTATCATGTTTATTGAATGCCCCCTCTAAATTACTAGCAAGATCAAAATCATCAAATTGTTTAATCATAAAAAAAGGCTATATCGATCATTCGATATAGCCCTTATAGTATTGTTCTTATCCTTTATTAAAACAACATTGTTTTTTCCGGATTCATTTTCTTGCCATAGCTTAGTAGTTCATAATGCAAGTGTGGACCCGTTGATCTCCCTGTATTTCCAAGGTTACCAATAACCTGTCCAGCTTCAATATGCTGTCCAACCTTCACATTTGTTCTGGAAAGGTGCGCATATCGAGTTTCCCAACCATTACTGTGTTGAATAATGACCACTTTACCATACTGTCCTTTATAACCTGCATGCAATACTTTCCCCGCAGCAGTTGCTTTTATCAGTTCACCAACATTACCTTTGATGTCAATACCCGAGTGCATTTCCAATCCACGGTTAGTGAAAGGGTTTCTACGGTATCCAAAACGTGAGGTAATCTTGCCCTGATGTGGTTTTCCCAAAGGAATGCCTTCTAATTTCTTGTCTAGGCTCTTTAATTTACTCTCGTAATATTTGCCTAATTCATCTAAATTTTCTTCTGTTTCTACTGGTCCACCGGCATTTTTCAGCTGAGGAGCTACTTCTTTTAATCCTCTTTTACGCATTTTGGCATTAATTTGGTTTAATGCACTATCGATGGAGTTGAAGGATTTTTGTACTTGTACAAGATTCAGCTGATTTGAAGCTTCTTCATTTGCTAAAGATTGTTTTGCTTTTTGAAGTGCCTCCATTTTTTTGTTCAAGACCTGCTCATAATGATCGCTGGTCGTTTTGCTGGCAATGAAAGCCACCATGGAGCAAACAAAGCATATAAAAAAGATGCCGATGCAAAGGATGGTTTTCCAGTTTTTTAGGATAATGGTCGGTATTTGAATCTTCTGATTCGAGTCTCCATTGGAATCTAAAATAACAATGGAAGTCTTTTGTTTGATCATTTTTTTCTTCTCCCTATTTTTCTAGTCGGCCGTAAAAATAGGACTTGTTAAAATTATACCACTAAAATTTAACGTTTAATAACTTTATTGGCAGCTCAAATGCTATAAATTATCATCTTTGCACTATGTCATTTTCAGCTAGAATTCTTGCTTGGTACCAAACGAACAAAAGAGCGTTGCCATGGCGAGAAACCACGAATCCTTATATTATTTGGTTGTCCGAAATTATCCTGCAGCAGACTCGAGTTGAACAAGGATTACCATATTTTTTAAGATTTGTTGAAAATTATCCTAATGTAACAAAGTTTGCTGATGCGGAAGAAGCAGAGCTCCTCCGTTTATGGCAAGGATTAGGCTATTACTCCCGTGCTCGCAACATGTATAAGGCGGCTAAACTTGTTGTAGATCAGCATGATGGAGAATTTCCGATAGATTATTCCAGCTTGATAAATTTACCTGGAGTTGGGGCTTATACTGCTGCTGCTATTGCTTCGTTCTCTTCAAATGAAGCAAAGGCAGTCTTAGATGGCAATGTTTTTCGAGTTCTTGCACGTTATTTTGGAATTGCGGAGCCCATTAATAGTACAGCTGGCAAAAAGCTTTTCAGTGAACTAGCAGAGGAATTGATTGATCCATTACGAGCTGGGGAGTATAATCAAGCGATTATGGATTTTGGAGCTTTGCAATGTAAACCTAAGAATCCTGATTGTTCCGTTTGCATCTTTCAAACCGACTGTGTTGCCTTACAGCAAGATTTGGTTTCTGAATTGCCCAAAAAGAACAAGTCCAAGAAAAGTCGGGTACGTCATTTCCATTACTTCTTAATTGAAGATGCGCAAGGATGGTTGATGTCTCAACGTTCTGAAGGCGATATTTGGGCTAATTTATATGAGTTTCCAATGATCGAAACAGAATCTTCAGTTGATCCAGAAGAATTAATGGTAACAGCTGAGTTTAAGGAAAATTTTTCAGCGGTTTTTCCTCAGAAAATTAAGGGACCGGTGAAACATATATTAAGTCATCAGCAAATTTTCGCAAACTTTTACCGCTTGGATGCTAATAAGGTTAAGCTTGCCAAAAAAAGCCATTGGAATTATTGTTTGTCAGAAAATTTAGATAAATTAGCTAAACATAAACTGATTAGCTCCTTTGTGGAGGATTATATTTTTAGTGCTCACTAAATCCTAAATTATTGTATGTCAGGAGTAAATAAAGTTATTTTAGTCGGACATTTGGGTAAAGACCCCGAAATCCGTTATCTGGAAGGAAATGTAAGTGTGGCTAGTTTTCCATTGGCCACTTCAGAGACCTTTACAAAAGATGGTCGTCGCGTAGAACAGACCGAATGGCATAATATTGTATTATGGCGCGGATTGGCTGACGTTGCTGTCAAATACCTCAGTAAAGGTAAATTAGTCTACATTGAAGGGAAATTGCGAACTCGTTCTTACGAAGATAAGGAGGGGATTCGCCGTTATACGACAGAAATTGTAGCCGAGAGCTTTAATTTATTAGGTCGTCGTTCTGATTTTGAACCGCAGAATCCTGCAGGAACAAGTACAAATACAGCAAGTCAGAATGTGGATGACAATAAAGAACAAACCGTAGACTTCACGGAGAATGATGACGATAATGACGGATTACCGTTTTAATCTACATAATTAATTAACCATCAAATCATCTACTTTTTTAAAATTTGCTGTATCTTTGGCGCATGTTGCAAGATAAAATAGCGCAGTATACGCAAGAGATTAACGCATTCAATCCAGCTTCTTCTCAAGAAGTAGAGGCTTTCAGGTTAAAATATCTCGTATCAAAGGGTATCGTAAAGGCCTTGTTTGAAGAGTTCAAAACTGTAAGTTCTGAGGAAAAAAGAACTTTGGGGAAAGTGTTGAACGAGTTCAAGATTTTGGCTGAGGATACTTATAAGACAGCATTAGATAAATTTTCCGGCGATGTTGATGCATCAAGTTCTAATAAAGAAGGTGATTTGACTCTTCCTGGGGCAGGTTTTACCCTAGGATCAAGACATCCCCTTTCCTTAGTACGTAAGGAAATCGTGGAAATATTTAAGAAATTAGGATTCATCGTTGCTGAGGGGAACGAGATTGAAGACGATTGGCATAACTTCTCTGCCTTGAACTTTGCTCCTGAACACCCGGCACGTGATATGCAAGATACTTTTTTCATCAAGAAACAAGATGGAAACGATATGGTATTGCGTACGCATACCTCTTCGGTACAAGTGCGCTTAATGGAAGCAGGTAAACCACCTTTCCGTGCCATTATGCCGGGTAGGGTATACCGTAATGAGGCTATTTCTGCTCGTGCGCATTGTTTCTTTCACCAGATTGAAGGATTATATGTGGATGAGGATGTGTCATTCGCAGATTTGAAACAAACTTTGTATCACTTTGTGAAAGAATTGTATGGTGAAGATACCAAAGTACGCTTCCGCCCGTCTTATTTTCCATTCACTGAACCATCTGCAGAGATGGATATTTCTTGTACCATCTGTAAAGGTGCAGGTTGTCAGATGTGTAAGTACTCTGGTTGGGTAGAGATTTTAGGCTGTGGTATGGTTGATCCTAATGTTTTGGATAACTGTGGTATTGATAGCAAAAAATATTCAGGATATGCGTTCGGAATGGGCATTGAACGTATTACCAATTTGAAGTATGAGATCCGTGATTTACGTCTATTTTCCGAAAACGACGTTCGATTCTTATCGCAATTCGAGACAGAGATCAATTAAGGAATATTAATATTCCTTGCTTTTCTAAGCAAAAAGATATACTTTAAGGGTTCAGATTCTTCTACTAGGTATTTTAGACAGGATCTGAACCTTTTCATCAATACACCCTCCATGGAAGATAAAATAGTTATAGCCATTAAGAAATCCGCAAGGGATCTGTTTAGGAAATATGGCTATAATAAGACGAGTGTAAATGAGCTGTCCAAGAATGCTCATATCGCGAAGGCTACTTTTTACAAGCACTTTGCTAGTAAGGAGTTGATTCTCCATGCCGTGTTAATGGACTATATCCAAGACAATGTATATGACATCTTGAATAAGAATGTCAATGAACGCGATCTCTCGACATTTCTAGCAAACACCATATTACGAGTGAGTCGTGTAACCTATACCGTGTGTAATGAGTTTGTAGGCTGGGAATTTATTCGTGAATCGGCCAATGCTCAAGAATACCTGAAAATACTGTCAGATGATTTGGAGTTTCTCCTACTTCGTTCCTTTATGCAAAATGAAACCATTGGCAGTACCATTCCTGAAGAACGATTAACCTTCCTCATCAAAACAAGCAAAAACATTGTCTTCTCCTTTGCCTTTACGGCTGTATCAGAGGCTGATGTGAAGAAAAATTTCATCTCCTTTCAAAAAGAAATGCTTCCATATTTGGTGCAAGCAACCTTGTTGTAACCAATTTTTTTATATCCACCTTCTTTTCTCTTATTGTTAGACCTGCTTAGACTTTAATTTGTCTCCAGTTTCCCTATGGGTTTGTCATTAGTTTAGCTACTACTTCCTTCCATTTTGCTTCGAGACTCTTAAGGAATTTTTACGGATCTGATAGGGATCTTGTTCGGATCTCGTTCGCTTCTAACCGAACGAGATCCGAACAAGATCCGAACAAGTTCCGAAGGAGATCCGAAAGAGAGGCGAATAAAACCCCTGTGAGAGACGTTGAGCCTACAGACAAAAGACACAAGAAATTGATGTGAGATAAAAGTGGGGAGACTACAGACAAAAGACAACAGGATTTAGAAATAGATATGAGACCGCTACGCTATTAGATGTGAGATAGTAGACGATGAGACAACAGACGAAAGACACCAGATTTTAGACAGTTTGACTTATGGCGGGATATTAAATTCGGCATTTACAACTCAGAGCAAAGCGAAGAGTCTATCTTACCCCACAAAAGCTTCGTCATCCTCCATCGACGATGGAGGAACTTCAAACTATGCAATTCAATTTATTTAAGACAAAAGACGACAAACAAAAGACGACAGATGCAAAAAATTGATAAAGACACCCATAATTCATGTATACACAGCAAGGTTCATTTAATAGATTTGCTTGTCTAAATAAATTTAGACTATGATAAAGTGTTTTTGTTATAGGGTTCTTTGATGTGGCAGGTAAAAAGGATAGTCGGCTGTAAATATTATGGGACTAAAAATTTTGTCTAAAATTTGCGTATTTTTGCAGCCAATATGGGAAGAAGAATACCGCAAGAGAAGAAATTTGTTTCCGGATTGGAAATCATTGATATAGCTGAAGAGGGCAAGGGTGTTGCCAAACAGGATAATTTGGTTTATTTCATTGAGCGTGCCGTGCCAGGTGATGTGGTGGATGTGGAGTTAATGCGTAAGAAGAAGAGCTTTGTTGAGGGCAAGGTTACTTCGGTGGTAAAACCATCTGAATATCGGGTAGATCCTTTCTGTGAGCATTTTGGGGTATGTGGTGGCTGTAAGTGGCAACACATGAGCTATGATGCGCAATTGAAGTTCAAGGAGCAATATGTTGGAAATCAGCTTTCCCGTATAGGTAAGGTGGATGTTTCTGGTATGGAGCCAATCCTAGGTTCTGAGGGAACGAAATATTACCGTAATAAATTGGAGTTTACCTTTTCCAATAAGCGTTGGTTAACGGATTTGGATGATGTTCAGCCTGGAGATTCCATGGATGCTTTAGGATTTCATGTTCCGGGAAGATTTGATAAGATTTTGGCAATTGACCATTGTTATTTGCAACAAGATCCTTCTAATGCACTTCGCAATGAAGTTTTCGAATTCGCTCAAGCAAATGGGTTATCCTTTTATGATTTAAAATTTCATGAAGGCGCATTACGTAACTTGATTATTCGTACTTCGTCAACAGGCGAGGTGATGGTTATCGTCGTATTTGCTTATCCTGAGGAAGGTCAGGTAGACTTGTTAATGTCCTTTATTCAGGAGCGCTTCCCAGATTTAACATCCCTTCTTTACATTATCAATCAGAAGCGAAACGATACGATCTTTGATCAAGAGATTGAAGTATATGCTGGTAGAGATTTTATCTATGAGGAGATGGAAGGCCTGAAATTTAAAGTAGGACCAAAATCCTTTTATCAGACGAATTCCCTTCAGGCATATGAATTATATAAGATAACTCGCGAATTTGCTGATTTAAAGGGTGATGAATTGGTTTATGACCTATATACAGGAGCGGGTACCATTGCAAACTTTGTTGCCAAATCGGCAAGAGAAGTGGTTGGGGTAGAGTATGTCCCTACTGCAATTGAAGATGCAAAGATCAACTCAGCTATCAATGAAATTGCGAACACCAAATTCTATGCAGGCGATATGAAAGATGTATTGACGGCGGAATTTGTTGCTGAACACGGAAAACCAGATGTGGTTATTACCGATCCACCGAGGGCCGGTATGCACGCAGATGTGGTTAACCGCATATTAGAAATGGAAAGTGACCGTGTGGTCTATGTGAGCTGTAATGCAGCAACACAGGCAAGAGATTTGGATATGTTGCAAGAGAAATATACGGTAGAGCGTATTAAGCCTGTCGATATGTTTCCGCATACCCAGCACGTAGAAAATGTGGTGTTACTGAAATTGAAAAAATAAATGGACTTACAAGACCTATTAAATAAACAACCGGAAGGTGGAAGTGGCGAGAAATCCGAAAGCCCTTTAGTTAGCCTAAAGCGGGACTTGGATTTTTATAAGGAGTCGATCAAGGAGGTTTCGGTTGAGATGATGGCTGAGGGTTATACCTTGTATCCTATTTTTGTTGCGCATCAATTGCAAGTAGAATTAGGAGAGGTAATTTTGGATCGAGAAGAATTACAGACAGCATGGACCATTCATGCGAGTTCTTTAGAGGAGTTTGTGGATAAAGGTTTGGTTCAAGAAGAGCGTAAGGACTATTTTATCCAGAAATTTAAGTCTGCAAATGACTACATGTGTTTGTTTGTCATCGTACCTGAGGGGGCAAACTTTGTGTTCTATCCCTATGCATAAAAGCACTATTCCTTTTTTAAACTATTTAACATTTAACAGTCTAAACTATTGCTAACTTTAAAATGATGTATAGTAAAGTTAAATATATTGGAATAGTACTCCCTTTTCTGTTGTTAATGGGGTTATTTGCGCAAGCGCAAGAGACAGCCAGTAAGGTGATTTCTGGTTTGGTGATGGAGAAAGGGTCTAATATACGTGTAGCAGATGCGAATGTTGTTAACCTAAAAACGAATCAAAAGGCGAATACCAATGCTTATGGGGTATTTACACTATCTGTTTCGGTTGGGGACTCCATTCGGATATCCAAAGTAGGGTATGGACCAGTAAAAACAGTTATTCATACGTTAGAAGACATTTTGATTGATCTTCAATCGGGAAATACCATTGAGACCGTTGTGATTACCAGAAGTACTAAGGAAGCCGAGTTAAAAGGGTTCTTAAGAGAATACGAGAAGAAGGGTGTTTACAATGGTGGTCATAATAAAACGATGACCTATTTAAGTAGTCCTGCGACTGCCTTGTATAATCTATTTGGGAAAGATGCTAAAAATGCGAAGCGTTTTGAAAAGTACATGAACCAAGAATTGGAAGCTACTAAGGTAGATCGTATTTTCAATAAGACCATCGTTCAGAAAATCACCAGTCTAGAAGGCGATGAATTAGTGGATTTTATGGAGATCTATAGGCCGTCATTAAGTTCCGTAGAACGTTGGGGGCAGTATGATCTTATGAACTATATTTTGAATTCTTTTAAATCTTGGGATGGACAAGGCCGCCCGAAGCCACAGCGTTTGCCTAAGTTGGAAATTCCACCACAAGAAAAATAACACACTGAAATACAAGATGTTATAAAGGCGATTTTTGGCTATAAGCTTTTTGGCATTGGCTTTGCATTTACTCTCCTATTGATTTAAAAAGAAATATTTTAGTAAAAAAGATAAATTATTTGGTTATGAAAATGAATAAAAGAATTGCGATTTATGGATTATCAGTAGCTACATCAGCGATGTTGTTCGCTAGCTGTTCTACCATCCAAAATACAAGTAATACAACAAAAGGAGGAGTAATCGGTACAGCTGCTGGTGGTGCTATTGGAGCATTAATCGGTGGTAAAGCTGGTAACACTGCGATTGGTGCTATTGCAGGTGCTGCTATTGGTGGTGCTGCAGGTGTATTGATCGGTAAGAAAATGGATAAACAAGCTAAGGAAATTGAAAATACTGTAGCTGGTGCTGAAGTTGAAAATACTGGTGAAGGTATCTTAGTGAAATTTGATTCAGGTATCTTATTTGATTTTAACTCTACAGCGTTAAAATCTACTGCAAAAGATAACATTGCAAAATTAGTAGAGACTTTGAATAAAGAGCCAGATACTGAGATTTTAGTATTAGGTCACACCGATAACGTGGGTACTTTAGCAGCAAACGAAAAGGTATCTAATGGTCGTGCTGCATCTGTAAAATCATTTGCAGTAGCTCAAGGTTTGAAGAGCTCACGTATCCGTACAGAAGGTAAAAACTACTCTGAGCCAATTGAATCTAACGATACTGAGGCAGGAAGAGCTAAAAACCGTCGTGTAGAGATCGTAATTGTTGCATCGAAGAAAATGCAAGAAGAAGCGAAACAACAAGCTGGTCAATAAGCAGTATTTTATTTCTGAATAAATAGTCCTTAAGGATTATATAATAATAAGAAGAGGTTTGGGTGATAATCATCCAAACCTTTTTTTGATATCAGCTATTTTGATTATCGGAAAGGAATTTCTTAATTGGGGAGTCAATCTATATTTTAAATTTTTTACTCGTTGATTTCAGAAGATTTTGTTTGTTAAATTTTAGTCATTGCTGACAAAGTGTCATTGATTTAGCAATTAATTGCTAACTTTGTAGTCTTTGAAAATTGACTATGTTAGAGTTATCACATACTACGAAGACACACGATGAGGCACGCCAAGGCGAGGCATTGGATATGGTCCCTACAGGGCAATCTACTGGCCGTAAGCTTTATATCGAGAGTTATGGGTGTCAGATGAATTTTTCGGACAGTGAGATTGTTGCATCGATCTTAATGGAGAATGGATTTGAGACGACAAGAGATTATAGGGATGCGGACGTGGTATTCATTAATACCTGTTCGATTCGTGAGAATGCAGAGCAACGCGTTCGTAATAGACTAAAAGAATTTGAATCAGCAAAGGCTAAGAATCCGGGGATGATTGTTGGGGTTTTGGGCTGTATGGCGGAACGTTTAAAGGCTAAATTCTTAGAAGAGGAGAAGTTGGTAGATGTTGTTGTCGGTCCGGATGCTTACCGAGATCTTCCAAATCTAATTGAAAAAGTTGATGATGGAGGCCGTGCTGTAAACGTCTTGTTATCGCGTGAGGAGACTTATGCAGATATCAGTCCGGTGCGTTTAAATACTAACGGTATTTCTGCTTTTATTTCAATCATGCGTGGTTGTGATAACATGTGTTCCTTCTGTGTGGTTCCATTCACTCGTGGTCGTGAGCGCAGTAGAGATGCAGTTTCTATCGTAAAAGAGGCACAAAGTTTATTTGATGCCGGTTATAAAGAAGTTACTTTATTGGGTCAGAATGTTGACTCCTATAAATATACAGCACCTGTCGCAGAGGGAGAGCCTGCTGCAGCGCCTATTAATTTTGCGCAATTATTAGCAATGGTAGCTGAAGTGAGTCCAGAACTGAGAATCCGTTTCTCTACCTCCCATCCAAAAGACATAACCGATGAGGTATTGTATACGATGGCGAAATACGAGAATATCTGTAACTATATTCATTTGCCAGTACAATCGGGAAATTCGCGTGTTTTGGATTTGATGAATCGTACCTATGACCGTGAATGGTATATAGATCGCGTAAATGCGATTCGTCGAATTATTCCAGAGTGTGGTATCTCGACGGATGTTATTACAGGTTTCTGTACAGAGACAGAGGAAGAGCATCAGGAAACCCTTTCCATGATGAATTACGTAAAATACGATTACGCTTATATGTTTGCTTATTCGGAGCGTCCTGGTACATTGGCGGCAAAACGTTATGCTGATGATATTCCAGAGGAGGTGAAGAAACGTCGTTTGACCGAGGTGGTTGATTTACAACGTGAGCACAGTTTATATCGTATTAAGAATTTTGTGGGAAAAGTTCAGAAAGTATTGATTGAAGGTTTCTCGAAACGTTCTGATCAAGATTTCTGTGGACGAAATGACCAGAATACCATGGTTGTATTCCCAGTAGATGCACGCTATAAAGTAGGTGATTATGTGCATGTATTAGGGGAGAGCTGTACCTCAGCAACATTAATCGGAAAGATCATCGATTAATCTCTAAAAAAGAAGGAAGAATAAAGCATGGATAATCAGGATATTAAGAATAGATTTGGCATAATTGGAAACTCTCCATTATTAAATCGTGCGATCGACATTGCTCGACAAGTCGCACCGACTGATATATCGGTGTTGATTCAAGGGGAGAGTGGATCGGGGAAAGAAGTCTTTTCTCATATCATTCATCAACTGAGTTCTCGTAAGCATGGACAGTTTATTGCGGTAAACTGTGGTGCTATTCCTGAGGGAACTATTGATTCCGAATTGTTTGGTCACGAGAAGGGGTCTTTTACAGGTGCCCATGAGGCACGTAAAGGCTATTTTGAAGTGGTCGATGGAGGAACCATCTTTTTAGATGAAGTTGGGGAATTACCATTAGGTACACAGGCTCGATTATTACGTGTTTTGGAATCAGGAGAATATATCCGTGTTGGATCATCAAAGGTTCAAAAAACAAATGTTCGCGTTATTGCTGCTACGAATGTGGAGATGTTCGAGGCTGTTAAGAAAGGTAAATTTCGTGAAGATTTGTACTACCGGTTAAATACGGTGCCTTTGTATATTCCACCATTACGCGAACGTAAGGATGATATTTACCTGTTATTTCGCAAATTCGTCGTCGATTTTGCCGATAAATACCGTACTCCGGGAATCCAATTAACAGAGGATGCTCAGGAATTATTGCGTAATTACTCTTGGCCAGGGAATGTTCGCCAATTGAAAAATATTGCAGAGCAGATTGCTGTACTGGAAAAGGAGCGTGTAGTTGATGTGAGGATTCTAAGTCAGTATATTCCAAAAGAATCGGGTTCTAATCTGCCTATGGCGATTAAAGATAGTAGTAAGGAAAACTTTTCGGAGCGTGACTTATTGTACAAGGTTCTTTTTGATATGAAGAAGGATATGGTCGATTTGAAGAAATTAGTTGTCGAGTTGATTCAAAAAGGCTTTAACCCAGGAACTATAGAACAACATTCGCCTTATATCAATCAGCTTTATCAAGAGGTTCGACCAAATACTGCAGCGCTAGTGAATGAAGAGTATGTGACACCAAATTCTTCAACATTGACGATACATAATCCGAATGCGTCGAATGCCAATTCGAATGATTATCTTACCTATGATACGCAAGATGTAGAAGAGGTCGAAGAGTCTTTGTCCTTGATGGATAAGGAATCTGATTTGATTAAGAAGGCATTGAAGAAGCATAAAGGAAAACGTAAGGCTGCAGCTCAAGAATTGGGTATTTCGGAGCGTACGTTATATAGAAAAATTAAGGATTTAAACCTAGATTAAGGAAATCACCATGCTCAAAATAAAAGGAGCGCATATAGCGTTTTTAATTACAGTCTTATTCATGTTCACTATTCAGGGATGTGGAGTACGTTATAGCTTAGGCGGTAGTAAGATTCCGGAGAATATGAAAACTTATACGGTTACATTTTTCGAGAATATCTCGCCTATGGTTTCGGCAACCTTAAGTCAGTCGATGACTGAAGGGTTAAAAGAGCGCATTCGTACGCAATCAAGGCTAAGTCAAGTCAATCAGGATGGAGATGCGCAATTTGATGGAACGATTACGAGCTATTCCATTACTCCTGCTGCTGTTGAAGCAGGCTCAGAGATGGCTGCATTGAATAGACTTTCCATTACGGTAAAGGTAAAATACATGAATCGTAAGGATGACACTGGAAAGAGTGACTTTGAGGAGAGTTTTACGCAGTTTAAGGAGTTTAGAGGCGACGTAACATCACAAGAGCAGACTTTAAATGCGGAAATTGTGAAGATGTTGACAGAAGATATCTTCAATAAGGCATTTAATAACTGGTAAATTAAAAGCTTAATCAACCTATGGATTTACAAACTGTATTTCGTAAAGCAATAGACAATCCCCTGGAAGTATCGGAGGCTGAATTTCAACGACTGTTATTCAAGTTCCCATATTCTCAGCCGATCATCTTTGCTCATGAACGCAAAAAAGCATTGGAAGGTGGGGAAGTTGATAAGCAGAAAACCTTAATGTATGCCTATAATTCCTTCTGGCTACGTGATTATCTTCAGAAACCTATTCCAGAAATACCGGAATTAGCAACAGAATCGGATGATTATGTTCCATTCATTGAAGTGGAAACGATGGATAGCGGAGAGATTGAGCAGGAGGTTGAGGTTGATGCAGGCATAGTTGAGGATGACCTTCTACTAGCAGAAGAGCCGTTAGAGGAGCCTGTTCCAATGGAAGCAGAAAATCCTATCATGGAGGATGCGGAAGTTGATGTAAAAGAGGAAGAATTAGAAGAAGATCTTTTTGATCCACCATTAGCATACAATATTGAATCTGTTTTTCTGGAGGAGGATAACAAAGCAGAAATAGTTGAGACCACTTTGGAGATGGAGACTAGTCAGCGGGAAGAGGATGTCAGTCTATACAATGATGATTTGATGCCTTATAGTTTCCGTTGGTGGTTATACAAGACCCGTTTGGAGCATGCCGATACCTATCAACCATTCGTGTCGCCAGTATTGCCTAAGCCGCAAAATGGTCAATTTGATCCAAAGAAATTAGATGAGGCTATTTTGGATCAACAGATCCGCGAGAATATCTTTCATTTACAGAACCCGGAGGATAAACTTTCCGAGCAATTCAAGAAGGAGACGATCGAGTTTCGTTCAAATGAACCAAATGATGAGGTTATCGAAAAGTTCATTCGTGAGGAGCCACAGATACAGCCACCAAAGGCGGAGACGATCAATACAGAGAATAAGGCGAGAAGCAGTTCGGAGGATCAGTTTTCGGTGGTAACAGAGACATTAGCAAATATTTATGAGTCGCAAGGGATGTACGAAAAGGCGATATCTGTATTTAAAAAATTAATTTCAGAGAATCCAGAAAAAAAATCGTACTTTGCGACCCGAATTAAAGAATTAGAACAAAAGTTATAAAAGAAATATAGAAAATGGACGTTTTATTTATTATCCTAATTATTCTAGTAAGTTTATTATTATCATTTTTTGTACTTATCCAAAATCCTAAGGGAGGCGGTTTATCATCTGGGTTTTCTGGAGGAGCGAACTTAATTGGGGTACAACGTACAGGTGATATTTTAGAGAAAGGTACTTGGATCTTAATCATTTCATTAATGGTTTTCAGTATTGGTATCAATATTTTTGGTCCGTCGTCAAGTACAAGTGGTGGTTTAGGTGATCAGATTGAGGCTCCGGCACAATCTCCGACATTAAACTTGAATCCAAATGCTGCTCCAACACAAGCTGCACCACTTCCACAAAGCACAACACCTGCTGATTCTTCTAAATAAGAATTAGAGAAGATATAGGAATCCCCAACTGCCATGCAGCTGGGGATTTTTTATTATTATAGGTTGTTTAAGTTGAACTGACATTGTTAAAGGTGACATGCTGACACCTATAGGTGCCGTGTTCTGTCAATTATTTTGTCAACAAATGTAAAATTGACACAAAGAAAGTTGTATTTTGGATTGGCATAGTTCGTGATGCCTCATTATTAATTAAGCATTTAAATCAAAAAACTGATATATTATTATGGCATTAAGTATTAAACCTATCGGAGACAGAGTAGTTGTAGAACCTGCTCCAGCGGAAGAAAAAACAGCATCAGGTATCTATATTCCAGATACTGCAAAAGAGAAACCATCACAAGGAACAATTGTAGCTGTAGGTTCAGGTAAGCCAGACGAGCCTTTAACCGTTCAAGTAGGCGATAAAGTATTGTACGGTAAATATGCAGGTACAGAGATCACCTATGAAGGAAAAGAATATTTAATTATGCGTGAGGCTGACATCTACGCAGTTCTATAATTCAATCAATCCAAAGAAATTAATCGTTTAAGAGTACTCGGGCAGGAGGCTGCATGAGTAGTTCTTTTTACAAACAATAAAAAAGATAATGGCAAAACAAGTAAAATATAACGTTGAAGCACGTGACGCCCTGAAAAAAGGTGTTGATACCTTAGCAAATGCAGTAAAAGTAACTTTAGGTCCAAAAGGACGTAATGTAATTATTGAGAAGAAATTCGGTTCACCAGCAATTACCAAAGATGGTGTTACTGTAGCGAAGGAAATTGAACTAAAAGATGCCCTTGAGAATATGGGTGCTCAAATGGTGAAAGAAGTAGCTTCAAAAACTGCTGACCAAGCGGGTGATGGTACAACTACAGCTACCGTATTGGCACAGGCAATCGTTGCGCCAGGAATTAAATCTGTTGCAGCTGGTGCAAACCCAATGGATTTGAAACGTGGTATTGATAAAGCTGTTTCGGCGATTGTTGCTAACTTGAAATCACAATCTCAAGTAGTAGGAGCTGACAACAATAAAATCAAACAAGTAGCTTCTATCTCAGCAAATAACGATGAAATTATCGGTTCTTTAATCGCTGAAGCGATGGAAAAAGTAGGTAATGATGGTGTTATTACCGTTGAAGAGGCGAAAGGTACAGAAACTGAAGTGAAAACTGTAGAAGGTATGCAGTTTGACCGTGGATATTTATCGCCATATTTTGTGACCAACTCGGACAAAATGGAAGCGGAGTTAGATAATCCTTATATCTTAATCTACGACAAGAAAATCAGCAACATGAAAGAATTGTTGCCAGTATTGGAAAAACAAGTACAAACTGGTAAACCATTATTGATCATTGCTGAAGATTTAGATGGTGAAGCATTAGCTACTTTAGTAGTTAATAAAATTCGCGGTTCACTGAAAGTGGCAGCTGTTAAAGCGCCAGGATTTGGAGACCGTCGTAAAGCTATGTTAGAAGATATCGCTATCTTAACTGGTGGTACTGTAATCTCTGAAGAAAGAGGATTCAAATTGGAGAATGCTGAACTTTCTTACTTAGGTCAAGCAGAGAAAATCGTTGTTGATAAAGATAACACAACTATTATCAATGGATCAGGAAATGCAGAAGATATTAAAGCACGCGTAGCACAAATCCGTTCGCAAATTGAAACTACAACTTCAGATTACGACCGTGAGAAATTGCAAGAGCGTTTAGCGAAGTTATCAGGTGGTGTTGCGGTACTTTATGTAGGTGCAACTACTGAAGTGGAGATGAAAGAGAAGAAAGACCGTGTTGATGATGCTTTACATGCTACTCGCGCAGCAGTTGAAGAAGGTATCGTAGCAGGAGGTGGTGTTGCTTTCATTCGCGCTACTGAAGCTTTAGCTAACCTAAAAGGTGATAACGAAGATGAGCAAATCGGTATTGATATCATCAAACGTGCTATCGAAGAGCCTTTACGTCAAATCTGTGCTAACGCAGGTATCGAAGGTGCAGTAATCGTTCAGAAAGTGAAAGAAGGATCTGCAGACTATGGCTACAATGCACGCACTGATAAATTTGAGAATTTGATTTCAGCTGGAGTTATTGACCCTACTAAAGTTTCACGTGTTGCTTTAGAGAATGCGGCATCAGTAGCGTCTATGTTATTAACAACAGAATGTGTCCTTGCTGACGAACCAGAAGAGAATCCAGTAGGTGCTGGTGGTCCTCCGATGGGTGGTGGCATGGGCAGCATGATGTAATCATTATTCCAATTCATATAATATTACCGAAAGAGCTTCCATATTGGAGGCTCTTTCTTCTTTTTATAAGTTTTAAGAGCCTTTGGAAATCAGTATATTCGTTAGGATAAAAATGTATTTAATTATGGATGATCGTGCGATATGGATGCTTGTATTGGTTTTTTTGTTTGGTGCTATTATGATTTATTTCGTATGGAAAAGAGTAGGAAATAAGAAGATAGTCAATAGTGTTATCCCTAGTACGGAGCAGATACAAGCTGTCTTAACGGCACATGTAGGATTTTTCAATCGATTATCAAAGGATCAACAAGAGGTCTTTATTTCTCGGGTTGCTTACTTCCTAAAGACGACGAAGATTTCACCAGAGAAAGGGGTATCCATAACCGATGAACACCGGGTATTAGTGGCCGCAAGTGCAACCATTCCCTTATTTCATTTTCACAATTGGTCTTATGAGAATCTAGATGAGGTACTGATTTATCCTGGTACATTCAACGAGAAATACAATACCGCTGAAGAGAAACGTAATATACTAGGTATGGTAGGTGATGGTGCGATGCACCGAAAAATGATACTTTCCTTGCCAGCCTTATTAGCTGGGTTTTCTAAGAATTCAGATGGTAATACTGCCATACATGAGTTTGTTCACCTCATAGATAAAGCCGATGGAGAAGTAGATGGAATTCCAGAATATTTGATACCTAAGGAATTGATTCAGCCATGGTTGGAGGAAATGCATCAAACGATAAGTGCTATCCGAAGAGATAAATCAGATATCCGTGATTATGCAGCAACTAATCCGGCGGAGTTTTTAGCAGTTGTTTCGGAATACTTCTTTCAAAAGCCAAAACTCCTAAAGGAAGATCATCCAGAGCTTTATGAGCTGCTGGATGAAATTTACAGTGATAAAAAGGATGCTTCAGCATCCTAGTTTATTTGATTAATGAGAATGATCATGACCGTGGTCATGTCCAGAGTGATCTTCTTCTGATTCTTGAAGTGTAACTGGTCCGTTGTATTTTTTATCAACGATCAAGATGGTGGCACCTCTTGTGGTGAAAGACATTTTTTCACCCAGATGCTCATGGAAAGAAACGATAATATTGCTATCAATTTGGCTTAGACCAACATGTACATCTTCACGTTTTAAGTCGGTTTCTGGTGATAAAATGGCGATTACAAAATGTGTGTTGAAATCAATTTTTGTTGGCATTCCATTTTCTCCCATTGTTGCCGCAGGGCCGAAGTAAGAGTCAAAATGCTCTTGAGTTTCGATTTTACGAGCACCAACTTCACCTGAAGGAACGGTGTTTTTTACAAAGTAATTTTTTGCTTCCTCATAAGGTACGGACTTATCCACTTCTTTTTCTGCTTGAGAAGTTGTGGAAACAGAATCTTTTGAATCTGCCTTTTGTGCTGAATTACATGCTACAAGACAAATAGATGCTGCAGCAAAAAAAATGATTGGGAGTTTTTTCATAATGCTTACCTGTGATTTTGACAATAAATATAAGTAAACTTCGTGTATGTATTAGTTAAGTTGTTTGCAAATTTTGGATGCCTTATCTTTATAAGACAATGTTATACCAATATTGTAAATCAATTCGTTATAGATACATAAAAAACAAAAGCCATGGAATATAGATTTTTAGAGAACAGCGATTTAAATGTCTCCGTTATTACATTTGGAGCTTGGGCAGCAGGCGGATGGATGTGGGGTAGTACCGACAGGAACGATGCTGTAGAGGCCATTCGTGCAGCCTATGATTTAGGCGTTACTTCCATTGATACCGCTCCTATTTATGGTCAGGGCACAAGTGAAGAAATTGTTGGTGAAGCGTTGAAGGATATTCCTCGGGATCAGGTCCAATTGCTTACCAAATTTGGGATGCGCTGGGATCATGAAGCTGGAGACTTTGCCTTCCATAGTAAGAACAATCAAGGTGAAGATATCGAGATCTATAAGTTTGCTGGTAAGGATAGTGTGATTTATGAATGTGAGCAGAGTTTAAGGCGTTTGGGCACTGATTATATCGATTTGTATCAAATCCATTGGCCAGATAGTACAACGCCGTTAGACGAGACCTTTGAGGCCGTAGGGCGTTTGATTGAACAAGGGAAGGTTCGTTATGCGGGTGTTTGTAATTACGATGCTAAATTGATGGCTGAGGCGGAGCGAACTCTTCCTTTGGTTTCTAATCAGATTCCCTTCTCCATGGTTAATCGTGCTGTTGAAGAAGAGACGGTTCCATATTGTATAAAACATAACAAGGCAGTATTAGCATATAGCCCTTTGGAAAGAGGTTTGTTAACTGGAAAGATTCATCCAGGTTACACTTTTCAGGAAGGGGATCACCGCGCTAAATTACCACACTTCCAACCGGATTTTGTGGAGAAAACCAATATTTTATTGGAGCGCATAAAGCCGCTGGCAGATGATAAAGGGGTAACTCTAGGTCAATTGGTGCTACGCTGGACCGTTGAGAGACCTGGTATTACCATTGCACTTGCTGGTGCTAGAAATGCCAAACAAGCAGTAGAAAATGCGAAAGCCATGGATATCAATCTAAGCGATGATGAGATTGAGTTTGTGAATGCTGTTGTGGATGCTTTTTAGAGAGAGATCGCTATGCTGTTGCGGTAGTAGTTAGTAGTTAGTATTTAGTATAAAGACCTATGGCGTGATAAAAATTTGCTATTTACAACTCAGAGCAAAGCGAAGAGTCTTTGTACCCCCCTCCCCATGACCAGTTCATTCTGAGGCTGGCCGAAGAAACCATTTTTCTGTAAATCAGAATTGTTTTAAAGAATAAAAGGGAATAGTTTTATAGGCGGGCGATGCATGCATCGCCCTACATGAAACGGAAAATCCAACCTTATACCCTTTTCTATTAGCGAAGCGGTCTCATGTCTAGCACAGCCTCAGATCTAAATGTACTCACTATTTAAAACTTTATACTTTTCAACGGGCAGACATTCCGTTGCACTAAGTACTGCCCCTACGCGTGGCGGATTACTGGGCGGTTAGAAAACTGTATAGATTGTACGTTCGCTAGGGGCAGTACTGAGCGAGTTTGAAGAGAGGTTTATCCCTGATGAAAACGAGCGGAATGTCTGCCCGTTTATAAATATATAATTAAATTAAATTGACCGGACGATGCATGCATCCATCTTACAAACATTCGTGATTTTAAGATACCTAAATACCATAACTGTAGGGTCGAAGCATGCTTCGACCGTTTAAATAAATAAAAATCCTTAAATCCCTATATAGTTCAAAGATCCTAAACCTTCGTTTTAGGATGAACGGGATGTTTGGGAGGAAAAAGGAGACTCTTCACTTCGCTCTGAGTTGGGAATAGTAATCGCCAATAGGTCTAACTACTAAATACTTTTTACTAAATACTGCCCTCAGGGCGTAGCGGTCTATTAAGCTATATCCAATAGTCTTACGACTTGGTCATCATCATTGAATTGAAAAATTGATTTTCCGGCGAGTTCTAGTTTTTCTCCTTTATTGAGTCCATTTGGGAAGTCTATTGCTAAAGTCGCGGTGTATTGAATACGGATTTCAATATTGTCGCGCAGTTCGATGAGTTCCGTGATGGTTTGCTCTCTGTCTTCGAAATAGGATTTTGCTGTTTCAGCTTGTTCTTTAAAATCCTCGATTCCTTCTAGGGTATCGGTCGTTTGACCGTTCAGGATATTTTCAAAAACAATATTATCGGAAAAATGAGCTACCATTCCTTCTACATCGAAGTTATTATAAGCTTGGATGTAATTTCTAACTATTTCTTCTCTTTTAGACATAAGTGCATTTTACTTTATTATTAAACGCTAAATTCTGTCTTATGTTTTATGGAACTTGTGCGTTAGTGGTAATGGTTGAATCTGAGATCTGTAGAAAAAGAAGATGCAGCCCGGGAGCTGCATCAACAAATAAAACAAACAACAAACTATTTTTTTATCCAAGTGTCCAAAAGTTCTCTAAGTTTTGGATCTGATGGTCTTGGACTATCTGCGGTGATTAGATTTCCTTTTTTGTCAATTAGGATATATCGAGGAATTGCATTTACCTTATATGCTTCCGAAAGCGGATTGCTTGGGCCAGCATGTAGTTGAATTCCTTTGGCATTTTTCTCTTTTACATATTCTACCCATTTTGCTTTGTCTTGATCGGTAGAGATTCCGACAAATGCAACAGCTTTGTCCTTGTATTCTTCATTGAGTTTTTCCCAATGTGGTTCTTCTGCACGACAAGGGCCACACCAAGTAGCCCACAGGTCAAGTAATACCACTTTACCACGTAGATCTGTTAATCCAGTGGCTTTCCCATTCACATCGGTAAAGCTGAAGTTAAAGGCAGGTACTCCGGCTTTGGTTTCTGCTAATTTTGCTTCAATAGCAGATGCACGTTGTTTTTGCTCTTCGAGAATCAAATTTGATTTGTTCTTTTCCAATAAGACTAGGTAATCTTCCATTGATTTTAATCTTTCAGCATAAGCTAAGAAATATTGACCTTTTAAGGCTGGATTGGGGATGCTTTCAATCAGATTATTGATATCGAATTTTTTTCCTCCCATATTTTTGAACATCACAAGACTAGAAAGTAGGCGGTCTCCAAATGGATAAGCTAATAAACCATCATTCATGTATTCATCGGTATTGATATCGTTGTAGAATGCGGTATATTCTTCTTTACTAGGGTGTGCTGCATGTGGTGTATACAGAAAGTTTAAAGCATAGAAAGCGATGTCGTTCTTTACAATTTGAGGAAATAGGGCATCGAATATTTTATTTCCAGTTTTCGGGTTTTTACTGTATAAATCATATTTAGACCGCAATTCTTCCAGCTCAGGGAAGAAGTCAACATAAGTGGACATGTTGCCTATATTAGTGGATTTGCTTTGAATGTTATTGCTTATTTTATGCCAATTAGCTAACGCATTATTCTCTTTACTGTTGCTTTTAATCAGTTCAAGCCCTTCAGTATTCAATTTTACGGTTAGATCTTCCTTTCCACGGAAATAAAGTTTGTTCATTCCCTGAATCATGTGTGGTTGGCCATAGCCAATACAATAGAAGCCTTCGTACTCAGGAGTGAAACGAAACGCGAAACGACCTTCTTCATCCGGTACATAGGTTGCTACTTCATTTAGTCTTCCGTTTAGGACTTTGTATAGGTAGATTTTTTTAAATTTCCCTTTTTCCGTGGTTCCTGTGATATTACTGGGTTGAGCCAAGGCTGTAAATAGAAAGAATAGGGAGAATGCAATCGTTGTTAAAGTTTTCATTTTTATGGAATGTTTTGTATTGGATTAAATGGATAAAAATGATCCATCTTCTAATTGGACAGTAATGTTTCCTTTTTTAGATAGATCAATGATTTTTTGGATATTTTCTTTTTTCTTAAGGAGATCCTTCACAGATAAACCATTTATTTCTTTGATAGGGAGGTCAACTTTATCATGAATTTCCTTTCTGGCTGGATCCGTTAGAATGACCAATTGTGCCTTTTCATTCCATCCTAATACCGCGCTATGAATTACAAAGTCAAAAGGTTGTTCATATAGTTTATTAGGGGAGAAATGAATTTCTCCTTCAGCGATATTGACGATCAGGTTATAACGAGCAATCAATCGGTTACCGATAGATCCTTGTTCAGTAGGGTTCCATTGATTCTCTGAGCCTGAACCTCCCATTAAAGAAACGGGCATGTTTATTAAATTTGGTAATCCCTGGATAGTAAAACCTGCGGCATTGCCAAAGAATGTTGGGGTATTGATTCCAAAGCTAACGGTGAAGGTTTGCCCTTGCGGTTTAAAGCCGCTGACCAACATTTTATTTTCGCGGACAAAAGGACGGAAGCAGATTAGGTTATACGAAGCCCCAGTATCAAATATAAAACGACCTTCGGCTTTTTTATTAGCAACAAGCTCTAGATTTGCGGGGATCTCGATTAAACTTTCCGGTAATGAAATGGGTACAGTAAAACCCTTTTTAGGATATTCAAAAGCACCAAAATCATATAGGTTGATGATACTTTGGTCATAATTTACCTCGGTTAAAAATCTTTTAAGCAAGGTGTTCCCAATAAGTCCATCGGTATGTTTGTCGTTATGAGCTGGGAAGATGGCTATTCCCATGTTGTCAAGTGCTAGGTTTCCTATACGAATTTTATTATTGTCAGATACTTGTATTTGCTGAGTTCCACCTACAACAGAAGCGTTGTTGGTACGAGAAATCGTTAGGTTTAATTCTTTAGCCACATCCTCATTGATAGCCATGCCGTCTGCACCGGTATCAAATAGAAGATTCAGCGGTTTTGGATGATTATTGATGTATACTTGGAAAATAATCGCTCCAGCTTGATTTTTAAATGGAATGCTTGCTCTAAGTTTAGCTATAGGCAATCGTTGCAAGCCATACAATTTATCGAATAGGTCAATATGTTTGATTTTGCCATCATTGGATAAATGAACCAACGTGGTATCAAATGTATTATTAGGTTTATGAACCTGCAGTAGGATCGTATTATTAGTTTTTTCTTTGTTGTTTTCCAGTTGTTTAAAAGCGGTGATAGGGTATTTGTTAATAATTTGCTCTAATCTAAATTGGGCAGATTCATCTGTGTTTCCAGCGATAGAGAAATTGCTTGACAATACGGATTGCAGACTACTTTTATCTTTTTTTAGGAATGCATCTTGAAGTTTACTGCTAATGTCTTGGGCATTTATTTGCTGACTTGACCATAGCAATAGGCTAAATAGTATAGCTAATTTACGTGTGAATAACATGAGGAATCTGGAGCAGGGAAAGTGATTTAACATTCCCATAGGATCGGAGGGACAATTCTGTCTCGGGAATTATTCCCTCCAAAATCTATGGTTGACATGCAAAATAAAACCACTAACTGTTAATTAATCTTTTATTTGATGTACTTTACAAGATGAAAGTATGGGGTAGTTAAAATGCCTTAGGACACCATATCGGTATATTGAACATCTTTAACTATACCAAAACCTTCCATTGGCTTGATGGTTTGTATAAGGTCACCCATTAAACCCTGTACATGCAAGAATTCCACCTTGCCGGAAGTGTTTGGACTACCTTCATCGTAAGTTCCTAAGATGATGCTGTATAAAACAGGATCCATACGAGCTGTAAAATTGATACTATAGCCTGATGAAGGATGTAATCTTACTAACCTTTCTGATTTTAATAAAGAAACCTTACGTCCATTTAAGTTTTTAGCTACTTTTAAGGTTTTGGTGTCCATTTCAAACTGATAAAGCTTGTCATTTGCCACATAGAATAAATACCCATATTTATTATCTAAGGCAAAATGTTTAGCTGAGGATAAGTCTGTTAAGATTGAGGTCACATCGGTTACAGAATGTAAAGAGACTGCTCCATTTGCTGTGAAATTGATTCTAACTAAAAAATATTGACTGTCCTTTTTAAGAATTGCTACAGTTTGACCGTTGAATGCTGCGGTGTGGGACATCCAAACCATATCCATTTTTGTGTCTGCTGTGCTAAAATCACCACTTTGAAAGTTAACAACAGTTCCTCTTGCAGATGTATAAAAAGTACGCATGAAGCGTTTCGCATCCATATCGTAGTACATCGAGTACAAATAAAAATTACCCATCGGCATGGCGATAAAAGGAGCAACTCGATATACTGTGCCATTTGGATTATTATTTAAAGGAACATTATAATATTTATTTAGCATATAGTAATAACTATAAATATTATTATCCTTATAAGCTAAATTAGCGAAATCATCACTAGGAGAAAGAAATTCTGCGGAGGCAGGGCTTCCACTAGCTGTTTCATTTTTGAAATTGTTTTTTACCGAATTGTAAGTAAATCCGTCCGATTGGTTGATCTTGTAGGTTTGACTTTTCGTATTTACATACAAGTAGGATTTAACTGCAGGGACAACAGGGTCACGATTGTAAAAAATTTCCATAGAAACTGGTTCACCTTGAAAATCAATAGATGTATTCGTGATTTGGTCATTCCAAAATGTATTAATATCTCTATAGACAGTTCCATTGCTATTCCAATTTTTAGGATCATCTTGGAAGTAATCTAAATGAGCTTTTTCATCTTTTGCCGATAGAACAAACCAACCTACTTTACCAAAAGTTCCATCAATATTAAGGATGTATTTATAAGACCATATTCTTCCTGTTGTAACATGCGTAACTTTTAAATAAGAACGGTATTGTCCAACTAGCATTTTAGGTATAGTTTTTAAGGTTAATTCTTTACCTAAAAAAATTCTTGCTTTTGAGTCATTTCCTGTTGAATAATCATAGGAATACCATTCATAAGTGAATTCCTCAGGATTATAAGCACCATTTCCTAAAGTAAGGTTAGGAGAAATAAGGAGTTCATCTCCAACTTTAATATTGACTGTATCTGGGAAATCAGCAATGGCCATTTGGTCCAGTTCCGAATAAGAATAATTTCCAAGATCTTTATTACAGCTAACCGCCAAAACGCTGGCGAAGAATAGCATTATTAGTAAATTCTTTTTCATTTTGGCTTAATTTGCAAAAGGTCCCATTGTGATTTTGTTTCCTTTGTCATCGTAGTAAATTCGACCTTCATTTTCCTCTTTTGTTAACCAGTATTTCATGTAACTAGCAAAGTTGAGTAGAGTACCAAGGGAAAATGGTTTTTTGCTATCGTAGAATACACTAGCATCCACTTTCATTACCTCTAACATCAATTCTACCTTTTTTCTAGAATAAGGACCCCAATAACCCTCTACTAAGGATTTTCCTGAAAATGTTGTCCATAAATACGGTACAGGGAAAAGGTCATCCAAATAAAGCTGTAGACTTAATAAATCCTGAACATTACTGCCGTTCTTTTTAGTAGCAATATTGGTTTGGAAGTTTTCATTACCTTTTAATTGAAGATTTAAATAGACACGAGTCGTTAAAAGATCTTCTGTTCGGTGTAATAACACTTGCAATGTATCAGTGACACGACCTGCACGGATTTTTGGTGATCCAACGAAGTCGTAATGCACACCTTCCTTCATGGAAGAAGTGTCTGCAGCATACACTGTTACAGGTCTATCCTCTGTAGATGGTTCCCCAGTGGTTCGGATAAGAATATTGATTAAACTATCCTTCACACTAGTTGGGGTTTGCCCCAAAGAGATCATTCTGACCATAGGATCTTGAGAGTTCCTGAAAAATTTCTCAACAAAATAGATGTTGTCTCCGCCCTCTTCTTCTGGGTATGTGGAAAGGGTATCTTCTTTACAGCCTTGTGCAAACAAAACTATCAAAAGAAGCCATATGTAATTATTTATGTATTTCATGTGATTAAAGATTAACGACCATTAGTTTCTTCTTCAGGAATTGCAACTGAGTATGCCGCATTGGTTACATTCAATTTATTATCACCTGTATTTACGGAGAAAATATTGGTTTTTTGTTTGCGCTTATAGAAATACCACAATTGTCCTTCACCATAAAATTCCTTCATGTATTCTTTGGTTAATTCATTTTCAAATTGTGCATAATCTGTAATATTAGCAGATAGATTACGGTGGTTTCTTACGGTGTTTAAGTATGATAAGGCCTGGGCTTGATCTGTAGTAGATTCCGCAGCGATATAATACATTTCTGAAATCCGAATTAATGGAACCATATACCTGCTGGTTATGGTTTTATCTGTGATATCCTGGTATTTTACAAAGGTTCTATAAGCAACTCCAGTAGTTGCTTCTGGCCATGAATAGGTATAACGATAGTCTGAAACATTATTTTCATAAACTAGATTGACAAGGTTATTTTGTCCGGTAGCTAAGATGTCAGACTCTTGAAGATTTGAGTCAAATTTTTCTTTTTGTACATCATATAGTTTATTGTTAAAAATAGAAAAGATGACTTCAGTAAAGAACTTGCGATCTGGATTAGCTCCATTTGCTGTAATTTTTTGGTGTGTAATCCAAGGGAAATTATCTTCTGCATCAATGACTTCTTGAGCAGCAGCTAAAGCAGCTTCCTTATTTCCTGCCCATTGTTGAACGCGAGCCTCTAAAGCCACAACAGCGTAGTAATTGAATCTGTTGTTTTTATAGCTCATGGAATCTGCCAAAGATTTAACATCTTCGGCGGATAAGATTTGTTTTGCAGTAGTAATATCAGCTAAGATTTTAGATACTACCAATTCTGAAGATAAGAAGGGCTGAATTTCTGTAGATAATTTATCTACATAAGGGATGGCCTCTAAGGACTTCGATTCTTCAGTATAAGCTGGACCAAATATGCGTAATAAATCGAAATGAAGAAATGCTCTTAATCCAATTGACTCACCGATTAACAATTGCTTTAGATGAGTACTCATGCCGTTTTCCACTGTAGGTAGTACAGTAGTAAAATCATTGATATTTGCAATTGTGGAATATAGGCCACTCCATACTCCTGAGAAGAAGACTTTTGGAGACACTTCTGTATATTGAAATTCCTGGAAATCAATTAATGGATTTGTCGAACTCGTAATACGGTATCTATGAGCCATGACCTCCAAATTGGTTAATGTCATTTTATTACCATACAAGTTATCAGCCGCTAATTTCAGAAGGAGTCCATTGTAAGCTTCCAAAACACCAGCCTCTGTGTTATAGATTTGATCTTTTGTAAATTTATCTTCAGGTTGCACATCTAACCATTTTTGGCAAGAAGAAAAGGATAATAAACCCATTAAGCCAAAAAGGATAATTCGAATTGTATTTGTTAATTTTTTCATGACTTAAAAATTGGCGTTGATGGAAAATGAATACATTTTAGAATAAGGATAATCAATACCACGTTCACGACGAATAGTAGACCAACGAAATACTTCGTTTGTAATGCCTGAAATTCGTAAGTTTTTCAATCCTGTTCTGCGAAGCCAGTTGGCATCTCTAAAATCATATCCGATAGAAATGGATTCTAAGGAGAATGAATTTTCTTGTTGAATGAAACGAGAGGATGGATTTGTGTGTTCAGTGATGGAAATACCTCTGAATTGTGCAATATCACCAACTGTTTTCCAACGGTCATACAATGCTCTTTTGTCTTGATTGTTATTGATTACACTGCTTAAACTAATGTTTTCTACTTTACTAAATAAAGCAGAGTTCATGACATCTTGATCGTAAATGAAACGCATGTAAGCTCCAAATGTAAATCCTTTGTAATTTAAATTGGTGCTTAAGACTCCTTGGATTTTAGGATTACCATTGCCAATAGCTACAATATCTTTAGGGTCGTAATCAAAAGTTTTGGAACCATCTTTTTTCAGGAATAATTCTCGACCAGTAGCAGGGTCAATTCCTAACGATCGAACCGCCCATAAATCATTAGGACTAAAGCCGTCTTTATAACGAATTAACGAAGCTGAATTCTGTAAACTTTGGTTTAGTCCAGCTAATAAATTATTAAAGTTGTTGTATTTCTGTTGACTTCTAGCACCAGTGACTCCAACATTCCAAATGAATCCTTCTTTTGGTCTGTGAATAACATTATACTTGGCAATTAATTCTATACCACGTACGGTCAAGTCACCTGCGTTAAAAGGATAAGCCCTTAAGCCAGTCGAAGCAGGGAGGTCAATGGCTACAGCTAGATCGTTTGTGATTTTCTCATAAGCATTGAAAGTCAGGTTCAATCTGTCATCTAATAATGTCGCGTCAATACCCGCACTAAATTGATTTGTTTTCTGCCAGCGTAAATTTTCATTAGCAAAAGTTGCTAAAGTTACCCCTTGTCCGCTGTAATTGTATGACGATAAATAATTGTAAGTAGATATAGAGGTCGTAGAGCTAAAGTTTTGGTTTCCTGTTACCCCATAATTTGCCCGTAATCTCAACTGAGATACCATTGGGTTTCCTTTTAAGAAGGCTTCATTATGGATGTTCCAGCTTCCACCAACCGCAAAGAAAGGTGAATAAGAGTTTTGACGACCAAATGCAGTTGAACCATCATAGTTAAAGGATAAGTCTGAATTATAACGATTATCGTAGCTGTAGTTTAATGCACCAATAAATGAATTTCTTCTACTGATTGTTTTCTGCGCATTTGGCAATCCATTTTCAGGGTAGCCGTAAGCAAAAGCAGGATTGCCGTTACTAGTTAAAGGGAATCCAACAGCATTAAATCCTAAAGATTTGTTGTTGTTATCAGAGAATTCAACGCGGAAGCTTGAGTTTAAAGTATGTTTATTGATACTTTTAGCATACGAAATCATTGCATTAGCTGTGTAAGAAATCTGGTCTAGCTCTCTATTGTTAAATGAACCTTTTTCAAGTACAGTCGTGTTTTGGAACCTCGTGTTTAATGGTGAAACAAATGCATTTGCGGTTGTATTGTTTTTTCTGATTTGGAAAGATCCTGTTGCACGCCATGCTTTGGATAAATTGTAAATCAATTGAAAATTATTGACGATGCCAAATTGTTTGGTGTTGTCATAACTATTCAACATGGTGTTATATAGAGGGTTATAAACCAGATATTCCTTTCCATATTCCTGTTCGATATATTTTTCAATAATTGGATTATAAGGATCCAAATTAGAATAGTAGGGATTCATATTTACCCAAGTAGAAAACGATCCATAATTAGATTCGTCTGCAGAGTTTCCACTAATGGTTAAGTTGTTGATAGCACTCAATTTATCTTTACGATATACTAAGTTACTACGTGCTCCCCACTCTTCACGACCAGAGCCTTTCATGACAGCATTGTTATTTTTATAGTTACCTCCAACATTAAATACGAAGTTATCATTACCACCCTCCGCATACAATGAATGTCTATGTGCGAATCCAGTACGTACTGGGGTTTTTAACCAATAAGTATCTACACCGCTCAGAACATTTTCTAACTTTCTGTTGTATAAAGGATCGTAATAGGTATGTTGTAGTTCTTGCTGATGTGATAATGCGGTGTAAATGCCGGTTAATTTTTCAAACTCCAATTTCTCTGCAGCATTCATCATATTATATGAACCTAAATCAGCTAACTCTAAGTTCATATCTGAGGAGTAGTTTAAGCGAAGCTCTCCAGCTTTAGGACGGATAGTTTCTACCACTACGACACCATTGGAAGCTCTTGAACCATAGATTGCCGTTGAACTTGCATCTTTCAGGATGGTGATCGATTCAATGCGGTTCATGTCTAAATCCAATATTGCTCTCAGGTTACTTTGGAATCCATCCAAGATAAATAATGGTTGATTGGGGTCATCGGTAAAAACATCACGTAAGTTGTCGCTGGTAATACTAGTCTGACCACGTAACTCAATATTTGGAAGAATGTTAGGATTCGCACCACTCAAGTTGTTCTCCATTACCAAGAAGGATGGATCAAGTGATTTAAGAGCCTGTATAACATTGGTATTTGCTACCTGTTTTAGTTCTTCACGTTTGAATTTAGCTGTTGCTCCCGAGAAGGATTCTTTCTTAAACTCCATCATACCAGTTACAACGATTTCATCTACCTCGTTGCTTACAGGTTTCATTCTAACAGTTAATCCAGAAGAGGTAAGTGTTGCTTTTAACTCTTGATTAGCATACCCTATAAAAGAAACAACAATGGTCTCATTGATAGCCGTAATAGGAAGGACGAAATTTCCTTCTTTATCTGTTACAACCACCTTTGCTGAAGAGGATTTTACACGAACAGTTGCTCCGGGAATAGGTCTACCATTTTCGTCGACTACCTTTCCATTGACTTGCTGTTGTTGTTCAAACGAAGGTTTAAGCTCCGATAAGTCTATAGAACCAGTCGAAGAAACAGCACCTTCCTTTTTTATCACAATCGTTTTGTCGAAATATTCGAAAGTCAGATTGCGAGGTGCAAGAATGCTGTTCAAAACCGCATTTAAGGGAGTTGAATTAAAGTTTACATTAATTTCCTTGATCTGTTCAATGTCCGTCTTCTTGTAGAAGAAGTTATAACCACTTTGTTTTTCAAGGTCCTTGAGAACAGTAGAAAGTTTTACATTTTCTCGTTTCAAGGTGATTTGTTGTGCTAATGAGCGTGCATTGACTTGTGTCATAGCCAATACAATGATCATGGCGATGATGTTTATTTTCATCAATAGTCTCGTTATAGGTCCGAAAGAAATTGTTTCCTTTGCCTGCTCATCTATCAACTGATTTTTACATGTTACAACCGGTTTTTGGTCGTAGCCGTAAAAAATCCCGTTCATAGAGAATGGAAATAAATTAAATTTCATTAATTTAGATTATTGGGTTGTGATAATTAATTAAAATGGATTTTCATTAGTCAAACAGCCTTATTTAGCGGATCCTGGGCCAACAGGGTCCGTTTTTTTATAGACTATTTTTCCAGTTTTAAGGTGCGTAATTTCTTTTTTTCATCATTTGATTTTTAGGTTAGTAAATTTGTAGTTTAATACGTTGGTTATTCATAATGGTGGCGGTCGATTTTAATCCCGCATAATTTAGCAACTCCACCAATCGATTTAAGGTGAGGTTTCTAGGTATTGCCCCAACATATTGGTTGGGTGCATGTGATGCTATTTTATTCTCAATATCGATATTGTACCATCTGGCTATTTCTCTTAACACTTCATTGGTGTTATTCCCATCAAAAAAGAACTCACCATTCGTCCAACCCAATACTTGATCCATATTGACCTGCGCTAATGCTAAAGGATTTGATCCATTGGATTTTGCTTGTTGATTAGGTTTCAATAAAAGCTGCTTTCCATAATTGTCAGATACTTTTACAGATCCTTCTTTCAGACTTGTTTGTGTAGTTTCTTCGGATTTATAGCCTTTAATGTTGAATTTAGTACCCAGTACTTCTATTGTTTGATCGGCAGTTTTGACAATGAAACGCGAATTATTCGATAAATGAGCCACTTCAAAATAGCCTTCCCCTTCAAGTTCAACAATTCTTTCCTTTGCATCGAAAGTACTAGGGAAAGAGAGTTTTGAATCCGAATTTAATAACACTCGAGTTCCATCACTTAACGTGATTGGAAATGTTGCTGCTATAGGTACATGAATACTATTCATTTGATTGATCGGTTCATTGGTGTTGGCTACAAAATAGCTAACCTTGCCATTTTCATCCTTCTTGATAATTAAGTTGTCTACCTGGACCTCTTCGTTCAATGCCAATTGGTCAAGATTTATCTCTTTGCCATTTTCTAAGGTCATGATCGCATGTTCTTTCGCCGGTTTTATTTGGCTTAATTCTTCCATGCTGGCTAGCTTTTCGTTATTGGCGAAGAAGTATTTAAAACCAATGAAACCTACAATAAGCATAGCCGCTGCTACTGGTAACCAAACTAACGGATATGGAAAACGCTTTGTAGGACGTGCAGAAATTGATTGTATCAATCGTTCTTTAGCGCCATTTCGAACTTCTTCTTCTTCAGCAATTGAATAAGGTTTGCCTTCTTGGTCTTCATACCATTTCAACAATTCATCGCGCTCAGCCCTGCTTTCCTTGTTTGCATGGAATTTTGTAAGTAATTGCAATAACCTGTTTTTGTCAATCATAATCGGGGTGGTTTACTGAGCCGTTAATAGGTAAGTGTCAAAACTTGCTATTAGCTTCTACTCAATAGGTGAGAAAAAATAAAATACTTTATAAGATGTTGATATTCAGTGGTAAAAAATATCAGCTAAACAAGGTTGGTATACAGTTTACTAATAGATCTTAAGCGGGAAATGGCTTTGTTGATATGCTTTTCGACAGTTGATTCCGATATGTCCAAACGCGTAGCAATCTCTTTATTGCTTAAGTATTCGTATCGGCTCATCTTGAATACAGCCTTACATTTTTCAGGAAGATTTTCTATTTCCTGTTCCACTAAATCAATAATATAGCGGTAGTGTAATCGATCTTCTAGTTCTACAGATTCATCCAAGATATCCAATTGGCTTAAATCGATTTCTGAAACTTCCGAATTAACTCTTTTACGATAATAAGCCATGATCAGGTATCTACATGAACTATATAGATAGGCAGGTAAGCTTTTAATTTCTTTAAGTTTATCTTTATTTTTCCAGACCGATAAAAAGAGGTCATGTAATATATCCTGCGCCAAATCTAGATCAGATACTTTAGAGAGGATATATTTGGAGAGATCTTTTGAGAAAAGATCATAAAGCATAACAAATGCCTTTTCATTGCTTTGCTCAATAGCAGTCAAGAGTGTTGAATAGGCCGTGTTTTGCTCTTCATTCATTTGAAAAATCTTCCAGTTTTAAACATCATTTAAAAACACACCCTAGGGTATGGTTCAAAAAATGATTTTACAATATTAAATTGGTCAAAAAGTGCTGCTTAACTGTTTTTTATTGGTGATACGATTTTTCAAATGTACGATTATATAATTTAAAAACTTTCTTTTTGTTTTTAGTTATTAGGTAATTCGTGAACAGTGATAGGTTGGTTAATTTTGATTACAAATTAAAAGGATGTGAATTACACATTTTTTGACCAATGAGACGAGAATTACTTGCAAAAAGTTCCAATATCTCTATTCGTTTTACTTTAAGCGTAATTTTGAGATAAGTTTTAACAAGGAGTCTCTATTTTTTCGGTCATGATAAAAAAGAGGTAATTTTTCTAATAAAGTATAATGCTCACGATCTTGTTTTTCTCTCAATTTAGCTCCTATATAGGCTTCTAAATAATCTAGATGGTCATAGTTGTATGCCCAAACAATATCATTTTTAAAAGGAGCTAGTAACCAAAGGTTGGCATAAAAGTATTGATGAGCAGGTAAAATTAAATTTCCTGTAGAACCAAAAAAAGTTGTTTCTGTGCTGCAATCCTTATTATAGGTACAGTTTTCACAAAGCAACCTTGCATTTCGGGTTTCATAATCAACCGTAGAAATTGCCTTTAAATCACATCGAGGACATTGGATAAATACTTTTTTATAAAATTCGGAAATCCTAAGCTTTTGATCTCGGAAACGTGTTTTCATGTTGGGGTTTATAATACTAATCATGCTAAATTAATTAAATTGGTTTATAATGTGTTACGGAGCGATTGCTTTATACCAAGCTAATTTTTGATAGGCAGACCATAAGGCACTATATTGTTGTTGAGGAATATAACAAGTCAAACCAGAATGTGTCGAAATTGACTGGTCTCCTGCAAGTGTATTGAGCATATCCGTATTATTCTTCCACAATACGATGTTAGATAAAATTTGATCGAGTTGAAGCAATTCTTGATCACTTTTAGCCAATGGAACTACATATGTTCGAAAATCAAAGAATAATCGGGTTGTTCCTCGATCAAAGCATTGAACACTCGCATGATTAATTGTAGGAAATAAGTGATAACGTTTTTTTATCCAATCTGCTAATTGTTGAATATCCTCTGTATTTATAAGGCTTAAAGTACAAGATTTGGTGAATAATGAAGCCTGATTCCAATAATTGAAGGCTTTTTGTGCAAAGCTGAATAGATTTTTTTGCTTTCCAACGAGTTGATTAATAGCATTCGGATAAACATAGCTAAAGCCAGGTGAAAATAATTCGGAGGATGAGGCTAAAATATATTTTGTTTTATCTTTCAGTTCATAGGCCACCTCAATTCCTGCCATATAACACGCTTCGAAAACAATATATTCAAAAAAATTATTTGGAATAGCGTGGGCAAATTCATACAGTTCCATTTCTTGATCTCGATCAATGCCGATGGAAGATTTTTGTTCCTTTCCGCTCTTTTTAGTCCTATTGATTACAGGTTCTAATCTAGTATTGTTCAACTGATTCAGTGTATTCTCAGGTAGCCATCCACTGGCATGGGAGAAATACAGAAGACCATAACTTTCAGATGGAAAATCATTCCTCAAGTTAATGAGTAGTTCTTGAAGGAAATTTGGGTCAACAGCGGAATGAGGTTGAAAGGTTTGAATGGGTTTGAATTTTTTATCAACGTCCAATCGGAGTAATTGGGTTTCTTTATTCTTTTGATCCAGGTAGGCTATTATTTCATGGCCATCATCTTTGTGCCAATACTTAGCTATTAGATCCAATTTTACTAACCCTTCTGAAGATAGATTATTGTCTACAGCTAGATAAATCAGAAGTACCTGCTTATATCCTCGATCATTCGACCAATGATCTTCCTTTCCACATGATGAGAAAAGGAAAATCATTAAAAAGAAGATATGTAATATTTTGGTCAACATGAATGGAAAGGATAAATGTTAATCTAATTATAATCTGGTTTTACATTTTCAGTTGTCCAAGGCAAAGGTAAAATGGTTGGGCTTACAGAAATTGGCAATAAATTAGGCAGAGAAGAAAGATTTTCTTCGGTGAAAATCAAATTGGTTTCATCGAGGTTATATATTTTTCCAAAATTAACAGATATAGGCATCCCACCTTCTGTTTTTAAGCCATTTATTGTGAGGAACATTGGGGAGTTGAATGATCCACCTACGTAAGTTACTTCTTCAAGACGAATAATAATTCTTGGAGATTGCCCATAATTTGGCAGGATATTGTAAGCCCAGACATTGGATGCAGTAGGTTTTGCCACATTTGATACCGATGTTGCTAATCCCGCGGCATTATAATCCATTAAAAATGGGAATTCGTTATAAACAACAGGGACTGTTGGTTGAAAATCAGTAGAGTTTGCCGTAAAGTAAGTGTTGTTTGAGGATCCAGCCAGATTGACAAATTTTAAAGTTCTATCGATATAGATTCCTTTTACTTTGAAACCTGTTATGTTTCCAGCTGCTTTGATACCTTTTATTTCAATTCTTGAAACCAGTGGTTTTATATTGATGGTAACAAAATTTACGGTAGGGTTTGGAGTAAAGAATTGACTTCCTGCAAGGTATGCGTTTTGTATATTACTTTGATTGGATGAAGTAATGAGATTTGTTTCAAAGGAAGAAATGACAGGATTCAATTTACCCGCCGATGGAATGGTGATTCCGGAAGGAACATTTCCTAACACGTAGACTCTGTTTGCTGTTGATTTGACCTTGGGAAAGTTTATCCCTGCATTCCAATCACTTACCAAAATCTCACCATCTACAGGGGTGCCAGATGTAATGATTTTGAAGCGATTGGTGATATTGTCTATGTTGTCTGTAAAGACCACGAATGCATTTTTTACTGTCACGGTGCTGCCTTGGGCCGAAGGTTCTATTGCGTAACTGTTGTCTTGGCTGATTTTTAGTGTTAAATCAATAAGCTCCTCGCTTTGATTTCCTTGTTCAGGTTTTGAACAAGAACTAATGCCTAGAATAAGTAAGGCTGATAGGATAAAAGTTAATCTTTTCATAATGGTTTCTAAATTGTTTGATTAAATTGCTGTTGTAACATGCAAGCAAAATTAGGAGACTAAGAAGAACCATAATATAGACCCCAGGGTTCTATTTTACCTGAAATCAATATATTTAGTCGTATAACTGTAATTTCGTTTGATGTTTTGAACCAGATTATGAAACTTATCTATTACCTATGCGTCCTAAATTGCCTGTTGTTTTCAAAGGAAGTAATTGCGAAGGCGCAGCCTCTTGAACTAAGTAACCAGAACAAGGACGAATTAATCTTTCTGCGAGAATATTATCAAATTGCCAAAGCTGATACAGATGTGTCAGATGCACCATATTATTATTCTACTGACTTTATATTCAAACCATTTTCAGCGATAAAGGAGTTAGAGGCGGGCGCAGTATATTGGGTTAAAATGCCATTAGTGACTGCAGCAAATCTCCGGGATAATCGTTATGTGCTTTCTTTCAGTAATTTGACATTTGTTGACTTATACCTCTACGAAGGTTCGGAACTACTGACACATAAGAAGAATGGAGCTTTTCGTCCTCGATCGCAAATATTTTCGGATGATAAACGGTTTCAGTTTTCACTTGATCTGGAACCTTCAAAGGAATACACACTTTTATTTCGGGTTGAACATATAAAAGGGTACACGCCTTACATTGATTTTTACCTTGAAAATTGGAGTGTACATGGTAAATTGACTAAAGATACAGAACTGACGGATGCTTTTTTACTGGGGGCAGTTATTGCATTATTGATCTATATAGCTCTTTCATGGATAGTAACACGCTTTCGACCCTATATTTGGATTTTTTGCTTCTTGCTAAGCTTAGGGCTGTACAGTTATGCACTACATCCCGAATTTATTGATTATTTCTTCCCCGAAGACCCCAAACTAGGGTGGGCATTGTTGCCATCCTTGCAGAGATTGGGGACAATTAGTTTTTATTTATTGATGATTGATTTCTTAAATCTGAAGAAATTAAGCATTTCAGCCTATAAAGGAGCTATTATCATTATGTCTATGGTTGCCTTTCTTTCTGCTATATCATTTATTTACAGCTATCACACTGGGAATTTTCGTCAGATCAATGTGCTAACATTTGCCATGGGGGTAATCAACATCAGTTTTTTGACCATTACTTTTATCCGATTATGGCCAAAAATTGATAAAACACAAAAGTTTTTAGTCTTTGGAATAGTTTTATTTGTCGTAGGGATCTTGGTATTAATATTTGGTGCACTTTTATTTAAAGAGCGATTATTGCTATTCATTCCTATGATTACGCTATTGTCAATAACTGTGATCACGATATTATTTTTAATTGGAATTCGCTTGAAGTTAAGAATGATTGAAGAGGAGCAGATTGAATTATTAGAGGATAATAATCGGATGCAAAAGGAGCATAATGAGTCCATAGAACAGAAAGTTATGGATAGGACGGCTGAGTTGTTGGAGGCAAATTTAATTTTAGAGGATCAACGGATAGAATTGCTGGAGAAGAATCAATTTATTGAAACGTTAATTGATGAAGTGAATCACCGTGTGAAAAATAACCTGCAATTATTATATAGTTTGAGTTCTATGAGTAGTATGGAAAAAGAGGATGCCCCTGCTATGTTGTCCATGCGCGATCGGATTAGAGCCATGATGTTGGTAAACCAATTGTTGTTAGAACATAAAGGTGAAGAGATTGATTTAGAAGAATTGGTGCTCGAAAGTGCTAGGAAGTTGCAATATGTATATGATCCGGGTAATTTAATACATGTGCATTGTCAAGTAGAACCTAATTGCTGTGTACAGCCTAAAGTTTCTTTGCCACTTGGGATTATTTTGACCGAATTGATTACCAATTCCTATAAATATGCCTTTCTTAATGGAAAGCAAAAAGACCCTACCATATTTTTGCATTTTTGGAAAGCGGGAGAAATTTTACATTTTGTATATGAAGATAATGCAATTGATGTTTCTGTAGATCGTGCAAGTGGTTCACTTGGTATTTCCTTGATTAAGGATCTGGTTAGACAAGTCAAAGGAACTATTGTACTCAACCTAGAAAATAGATTTCGTTACGAGTTTAAATTTCCACTAAATTATGGTTTTACGGGTATTGATTGTTGAGGACGAGGTTATCATAGCTCGGTTTATTGAACACCATCTCCGGAGTAATTACCCGGAGTTGGAACTGTCCATCTGTGTTACTAAGGAAGAGGTGCTTGAAGAGCTGCCTTTATTTAAACCGAACTTGGTGCTATGCGACATAGAATTACAGGAAGATATCGATGGAATTGATTTGATGAAAATAATGCGAAAGGACAATGATTTTGCTGTGTTATTTATTACTTCTTACCAGTCAAAACACATTATGAATCGAGCATTTGAATTGGCGCCTGAGAATTACATCATCAAACCTTTGGATGAAAATAGACTTTATGCTGGAATTCAACCAAGCTTGAAGAGATTGCAAAGAGAGGAACAGAATAGTAAAAAATATATTCCACCAGTCATTAGCCAGCTTAGTCCACAAGAGCTTCAGGTAATCAAATTGATCGCCAAACGATTGACTACCAAACAAATTGCTCAACAGCTTTTCCTAAGTCCGTATACCGTGAAAAATACCCGACATAAGATTTGTAGGAAACTTAATCTAGAAGAAGAAAATAATGCCCTTTTAGCTTGGGTTATTCAACATCAAGATTTCATTTGTGAGGATCAATAAACAGCTTAAAAATACACCGAAAAAGTAAGTCTACTGTTTAGCCTATCCTTCCCAATAAATTGATAGTAAGGGTTTGCTGTATTTTGGGCAGCACGTTTGTAATAATCGCTATGAAAACCAATATGAAATGCGGTAGAAGAGGATTTTCTGAATTGATAGTCTAAAGCAAAGCTAAATTGTGAAGCGGCTGTGCTAAAGAAATTGTAATTCTTCAACATGATGACATCAGTAAATATGCCTGGACTAATAGCAGGATATTTGAAAAGTTCATTTAAAACCTTGCGATAAGAAAAACCTATACTCGGTTGAAGCCTATGTTTTTCAGCTAGATCAAAAGTATATCCTAAATTCAAAGAGGGGAGTACATGTGTATAAGCGAGGTTTATACCCATTGATCCATCCTCAGAATCTCGCTGTAAATAGGTGATTGCTGCCTTCGCTTGCCATTTATTCCAACCTTGTACAGTTTCTAATATGGCCTTGTTTTCCAAATAGACATAGTTGTTGCTGCTAATGGAATAATTGAAATCATCCCCTTGAATGTTTTCTAATTGTAGTCGGAACGAGCTGTTCCTATTCGGATTAGTAAAGGTGGTATTCCATAGAATATCGGCTGATATGGATTGTCGATTATATTTATTAAGCCTTGTAAAGGTTTCTGGACTGCTGTCAAAGAACTTGAAAAGTTGAGTTTCTTTGATATATTCTACTTTACCATTCAATTTATGATGAGGATTAATCGATGTCGATGCCAATAGGCTGATGCCATAACGATCCATGTCATCGTTATAATTCATATCTCGAATCTGTTGATTTGTTCGACCGAATCCGTTCATTAACCAATTGACATATAATGGATCTGATGTATTGTTCATGTGTTGGTCGTTTTTGTAGCCTACGCCCACACGTTCTCGACCGTATCCGTAAAGTCCAGATAAATAAATGTCAAATTGATTGAACTTTCTACCCACAAAGAACTTGGAGTTGAATTGATAATCAGCTATTCTTGCTCTTGGGTCATTATTGGAAAAATGATTCCCAACGCGATAATCAAAATCGACAGCAAGTGGCATTGCTCCATCTGCAAAATCATAACGCACTACACCATTGATCTTGTAGAGGTCGCGTTCATAGTAATTTTTGCGTAATGAACCGAAATATAAAGGCGCATCAGGATTAATACGGGATTGATGACGTAGTTGCACACTGTCCTCCATGGTTCGACTATATTGGAAATTTCCCCAAACAGAAAAGTTTCCCAGATCATGTTTACCTTCCGTTTTAAAGGTTAGTTGTCTAATCTGATTGGCATCTTGTGCCTCCATCCAATTACCTTTTTCATATTTACCATCTAATTCCAAAAAGCTGAAATTATCCTTAATACCTTCCTTTATCCAAACTCGGTTTTTTAGAAGATATTCATAAGTCTGCTTGAGGTTCCAATTCTCGATGTAATCTATATTTTCTTGTGCTTTCAAAGAAGATAGGCTGCAGAGACTTAATAAAAGACTGATGGAATATAATTTGAACTGTATTTTCATGGATTGGAGTAGTCAAAATAGGGGAGCAAAACGTTTAGAACCTTCTGCTCCCTTAAATTATTAGTTTGCAAATGCCCTTGGTTCAGCTTTTATGCTGATAAAGTCATTGCTAGAGTTGTTGCTGTCTTGTAGAATCTTACGTCCCCCAACTTGACTTTCGGTTTTGCGAATAATGGATTGAGATGAGTAGGCACCATTTGGAACAACTTGGAATCCAGCATCAATAAAGGCATTTAATTTTTTTGGAATCTGACTGCTTTCAACATTCGGCTGAACTTCCACACCATCTAGAATCCAAGAAATTGGTAATTGACGATACTTAGTCGCGTCTGGTCCAGGAAGAGCAGTAGTCGGAGCCGCATAACTCTTTAATGCTAAAACCTCTGCACGCGTTTTTCCTTTAAAAATATAATAACTATCTCTTCCCAGGTTATCCAATAACCAATCATTTCCTTGATAATTAATCACCTCTACATTTGGGACATTTGGATTATTAATATCCGATGCAAAAGGAGTTTCACCAGGAAGATCACCATAGTAAACCTCAAAATTTGCTTTGCTAAGATCAACTGTCAGTGATGGGTCTTTTACAGAAACTTCCTTTCCGTTATTTCCTGTGAAAGGTACTTTATGATTCAAAGCATTTTGCGCAATTACTATACTTTCTCCTGGTTGAATAGGATAAGTTTTACCTGTACCTGGAATCATGAATAGGTCTCTTAAATAAACGTAATCTGTATTTGCTGCATTTCCCATAGTCATATCAGCGGATTTTGACCAGTCAAATTGACCATTTGGCTGAAAGTGATGTTTTGTATCAGATGGTGTTTGTTTACCCCATAAACGTCCGAAATAAAGACTGTCAGCATATAATACTTGATCGGTGTTATTATAGATTTCAAAGAATTGATCTCTAAAAATTGCGCCATTGGTTCTGTCTGATCCAGCATAATAGATTTGCTTGATGATAAAGTCCCCCATAACACCGGCAACCAATTCCAATTGTAACTCCTTGTTATTGATGATCTCAACTTTTTTTGCGGAAGCATTGAAGGTAATGCTTGTCATATTGATATCCTCATTTGTCAATAACTTAAACTCGTCTTGAGTAAAAGTAATGCTTGCCTCTAAATCATAGGAACCAGGAGAAAGGTTAGGAATTTGAATTAAACCATTCTTTTGTTTTACTTCAGAAATAGATCCATTTAGAAGATTTTTAAATCGAATGGTAACTTCTTTATCTTTTAACGCTGTATTATAGGATTCGTTAGCATAGGAAAGTTGTAAGTCAAGATTGGCAGTTGCGGTTTCTGGACCATCTTTTGAACAAGAAGCAAAAATTGCTAGGGCACTGAAGAATAAAAGTATTTTTTTCATGATGAGTTAAAATTTATACGTTATTTGAGCTCCATAGTTTGGAGGCATGTTTGGTGTAAGTACAGATAAGGAAGTTCCGGAGGAACGACGAATACGAGGTTGGTAATCCAAAAAGTTATATACATTGAAGGATAATCGAAGTTTATCGCCAATTTCTTTAGCCACATTTAAATGGAAATTGCCGTAAAGAAGGTTGCCTTTATCGTTAGCTTCTTCAAATTCTTTCTTGCGTTGATCATATAAAAATGCATGCTGCGGATTATTGATGTCGAATTGGTCGACAGCCACATATTCCATATCACGCGTATAATAAGCCAATGGATAATATTGGCTCTTAACGGTCTTCTGCACATTTATCAATTGAAAATCTGCAATCATTTCAACAATGAGGCGTAGTTTTGGGAAATGAGTCGAAGAACCCATTCGGCCTTGGCTAAAGAAATTTTTTCTCTTCAATGGAAGGTATATTCCGATGGTTATATCTTTGGGGTCAGACCCTTCTCCATTATACTCTTTTTCGGAATTATAATAATCTTGATTGGCACTACTGGTAAATCCTCCTGCAATATTGAAAGAGGTATATATAGCCGGTATTTTTGGGGTCGAATACATGACTTCAAAACCAAGGTTGTCAATGTCATTGGCATTTAAGATTTGAGATGGTCTTATGAAGTATTTTGTACTCCCAATTTGCTCAACCAATGGTTTTTCTCCAGGTCTTGCAATAGCCTCGTATTTTGGTAATTCAATTATTTCTCTAAAACTAGTTGAATTAAACCCCCTGCGATTTGCTTTGTAGTAAGTATTAAATGCTAAATGATGACCATCTTTTGCATACCTGAAAGTTGCTTCCAAAGTTTGGGAGAACTGCGGTTTTAACTGTTCAGATTTAGGGTCAAATCTGTAAACAAAAATTCGGTTGGTACTCTCATTGACTAGTCCATTATAAGCATTTAGTAAGATGGTTTCCATAAATGTAGGGCCTGGATAAAGGTGAGCCAAACTAGGAGACTTAAATCCTAAACCATAAGCTAGACCTAAGCTGCTGTGGTCATTAAATTTGTAATTCAAGTTTGTTCTTGGGGAAATAGAAGGATGTCCATTTTGCAAATCCATACGAACCCCTGCTGTAATGTTCAATGGTTTTCCCGCTAACTTAGCATTAATTCTATCTTCCAAATAAAACCCAATATTCCAGGAAGGATGTAATAAGGAATAATCATAATAACGTTCTGAATATTGACCTATCCCTTTATTTGGTCTACTTGGATCACTTATGCGTCCAAGACCATTATTTTTCGAATAGTCTACATTTGTCCCAAAATTGAGGTAGTGTGTTAAGCCTGCTAATTTTGCAACTGCATTAGCTTCAAGTCGACCATTAATGCTTATTGGCCTTCCGTCGATATGATTTATAGCGGTATACTGGCCAGTGTCATAAGTTCCTTCTACGACACCAGTTCCTGTTGTGTCAGTGTAAAGGACATAGGCATCGTTGTAATAGTATTCTCGATAGGATACCTGGTGACCTTCTTGCAGGCCTATATTAAATCCTATATGCTTCAAAAAAGATCCGTTAGGTTGGTAGCTCAATCGCGAAGAAACGCTGTAGTTCCATCCTCCAAAGGTTACTGCAGTAGATTCAGGATCATCTGGATCTTTATTAACACCATCTAAAGTCTTGTTGTAAGTACCTGATATAGTCTGTTTCCATTTGTCCGAATTACCATATCGGATGGTCCAGATTGCCGAACCATTAATACGCTCATATTGTTTTAGCTTATCCCGATTATCTGCATAGGAATTGACATAGGATAAATCTAAATTTAGGTGTCCAAGTGATGGAGATAACTTAAACCCCTTGGACATTCCATAAGATGTAGCATCATTTCTGGTTTGTAATCTGAAAAATGCAGGTGTGCTTCCGGCTTGTCTTTCTACAATAATCGCCCCATCGGTAATATCACCATAACGTACTGGAGCTACCCCTGAAATTACTTCAATGTTTTCTATACTCTCCGTAGGAATTTGACGGATATCGACACCTCCAAAAGCACTTTCTCCACTATAATTGGATGCAATATTATCTCCACCAATATTATAATCTGAACTACTTACTGATAAGTTTGCTCGTGATAAACCGGTGATATTTGGATTGCGACTCTGCATGTTTGAATTGTTGCTAAGCACCATATCATCCATAATGATGGCTGTACCGAAGGCATTGTTCATTTGATTGACATTTCTGGCAGATCCACTTGTCTCCGCAAAGGCTCCCCGAAGGTTTACATTCTGCATGGATTGAACAGAGGGTGCCATGATACGACGATTGGGAAGGAAATTTAAAATGTCATTCAAACTTAAAGAAGGATAGCGCTCAATCATATCCCTATTTATTAACAAAGAGGAATTACTTTTTTGTCCCTGTTTTGCTTGTACGGTGATTTCATCCAATGCAAAAGTTGAATTCTTCAACAAAATAGCTGGAAAGGAATTTATCTTTTGTAAATTATACTCTCTTGATTCTGTTTCTTTCCCAAGAAAGGAATAAGTAACTACCGTGCGATCCGCTATTTTATTGTTGATCTGAAGGCTATAATTTCCTAGACTATCCGTATAAAGCTGTATTCCTAAATCAGGAATCTTAATAGACGCATTTGCAATGCCTTGATTTTTTTCATTGATAATTCGACCTTTTAGCACTTTCGTTTGTGCAAATAAGGAGCTTGTTGTTGTTAATAAAATAAGCAACAAAATATTAGAGACCAATGAAGGATAATGTTTCATTCTTTACTGTTAACAGGTCGATTCGCTGCAAATATAGGTAAATGTATTTTATTTATAATAATTCTAAATAAAGCTTTTCTTATTTTTTAGATAAGTTTATTGTATTTGGCCTTTTCTATTTAGTACAGATTTTATTGTAATCGACCTTGTATAGTACAATTCCATGATTTTAGGGAGGACTTAGATAGCGATAAAGAAGTTTCTCGAATAATACGTTATATGCCAAGTGTTAACCTTTCATTTATGACGGCTGATTGATTTCAATACGTGATTTTGATTGAATTTTCAACGTAATCCTATTTTTATGACTGAGGTTATAAAATTGTTAAAATGGGTAGATTAAGTTAAGAATTGCTATTTTTGGTAAGATTCTTGTGACAGCGCAGTGGCGTTGTTTTATCGACTAATCCATTTTGGAATACACTAAAGTTTAATCACATCATAATATTTAGCTGTCGATAACGTCTAAATAAAGATGTAAGTTTATTAAAAAAGAAAACTGAAACATGAAAAAAACCATTTTTTCGTTACTTCTCTTGTCATTAGGCAGCTTTGGAGTAGCGCATGCTCAATTCTCGCGCCCTGTGAGTGTTGGTATTGGCGGTGGTACTACCATCAACCTAACAGATTTAGCAAATGTTCAAGCGCAATATGCTGGTCACGTTGATGTGGACGGATTAATAACTCCTTTTATATCTGTAGGTGTACATGCAGAGCGTGGTGCATTAAAAGGCCATGGTTATGAAAGTGACTTCAAAAATAAATATTGGGCATTTAATGCCAATGCAAAATTAAGAATGGGTCAATTTATGGGGCTTCCTGATAACTACAGTTATTATAATCTTCAAGCTAGTCCTTTTCATAAAATATTGGCTAACCTTTATGTAGGTGCTGGAGCAGGATTTATGAAAAATGATATTGTTGCCAACATATCTTCCAATTATCGTACTGCTATAGAAGGAATGGGAGGTCACATTTCCGAGGAATTAGACGGGATAAACTTTGTTGTGCCTTTGAATGTTGGTGTTGATATTCCTTTTGGAAGAACATTATATGGACCTCAATGGGCGGTTAATGTCAATTATCAACACACAGTAACGACCAAAGATAATTTGGATGCCGTTGTAAACAAGAAAGATGACCATTATGGTTATATCTCTGTGGGATTGAAATATGCCTTGTTTCATAGAAAATAGAATAATCAGAAGAAGCTAATTAGAATTAACGCAAGTAACATATAATCAAAAACAACGAAATATGAAAAGTCCATTCCTAAGTAGGATTAATGGCGCCTTATGCTTAGCCGCTTTGTTGAGTGTGGTCGGTTGTACATCCTCAGGTAATTTATATAAAGCCCCGAAGGTTTCTGCCTTTCGTGGAGGAAAGCTTCCTCCGCCTCCGGGTATGGTTTATGTTCCTTCAGGAACTATTTTATTCAAAGGATCTTTAGATAGTGGAAATGTAGGCAAGAACGTTAGCTTAAGTGCATTTTTTATTGATGAAGCCGAAGTGACGAATAAACAATATCGAAAATTTGTCAATTGGGTAGCAGATTCCATTGCTGTTACAGATTACCTTCAAGATGACCAATACTTCTTGGACATTGCATCAGAGGATGGATCAAGCAAACGTATTGACTGGAAAAAAGTGAATCGTATTTCGCCTATTTGGAAGAGTCAAGACCCAAGCATCACTGAAAAACTGATGCCTATGCTTGTAATGAAAGGCTATAACCGATCATTAAACGCAGATGTGGTTAAATACACATTCTCTTTCTTGAAAACTAAAGGTAACTTGAAAAAGGAATATGTAACAGAAACTGTTTCTGTTATGCCAGCTGAGGATATCTGGTCTAAAGATTTTCCAAATGCGCAATTAACATCACTTGATGCAAACTATTTCTCGCACCAATCATTTGATTATTATCCTGTAGTAGGTGTGACTTGGAGACAAGCTCGTGCATTTACGGATTGGAGAGGTAAGGAAATGATGGCGAATGTGATGAAGAATTCTTATTTAAGTGGATACCAATTGACATTTAGTTTGCCTACTGAGGCGCAATGGCAATATGCCGCTGAAGGTAAGATTGATCCTCGCGATACCATTGCTGGAAAACGTATGACCATTGATGGTGATAATGGAAAAGAAAAATTAGCAGTGAACTACAAGCAGGGCGAGGGTACCTATTCAAGAGATGGTGCTACTTTTACATTGCCGGTTAAATCTTATTTACCAAATGCATTCGGTATTTATAATATGGCTGGTAATGTGTCTGAATGGACTTTAGATGCTTATAGCCCTTCAGCAGTAGCTTTTGTGAACGACTTAAATCCAGTGTTGTTATATGATGCGGATGAAAAAGATGCAGATGCTTTAAAACGTAAGGTGGTGCGTGGTGGTTCTTGGAAAGATAATGGAGAGCAGTTAAATAGTGAAACCAGAAACTATTCTGTAGACTATGAGCCGCACTCTTATATCGGTTTCCGTTGTGTCATGTCTGCATTTGAAATGCCGACAGTACAAAGTAAGACACGGAAATATTAATAATGACGATTAAAAGATTTGTATTATGAAAAAATGGTTTTTACTTGTAGCCGTAGCAATGGGAATTAGCCCAGTCATGGCTCAAATAATAGATACTGTACCGGTTACTCAGGGTCAACAAAATACCCAAATTCAAATGCTCGACACAACTGCTCAAGGGGAGCCTTTGATGGATACTATACCAACTACAGATGGATATTTTCAAGTTAATAACTTAGAAGATGCCGTTCCTTTCGCTTTTCCGGAGGTCAATGTGAAGAACATCCGTTTCTATAAACGTGTGTGGCGTGATATCGACCTTAAGGATGAACGTAATTTTATTTATGCTGTTCCTGGAAACTCCTTGATGGAAGTTATCATGAAAGCAATTGAGAAAGGAAAATTAACACCGTATAGTCCTGAAGATGATTCTTTCAAAGGAAAACTTTCAGCAAGAGAAGGTATGGCGCGTTTTGCAGATAGCGTTCTAGTCCCAATCTTTGATGATGAAGGAAATCAAATTGATTCTAGAATGACCTTGAATGAATTTAATCCAGAGCGTGTAACCAAATTTAGAGTCAAAGAGGATATTTTCTTCGACAAACAACGTGGCCGTTTAGAGACCCGTATTATTGGTGTAGCACCTTTAATGGACATTACAACTTCATCTGATTTAGCAGCAACAGTAGGTTCTACACCTGCATTCTGGTTGTATTTCCCACAACTACGCTATGCACTTGTAAAAGTAGATATATCAGATCCAGATAAAGGATTGTATGATATGACCATGGATGATCTTTTTGTACAGCGTAAATTCGCGAGTAAGATCATTCGTGAATCTTCACCAGGTATGTTGCAACAAGCTGAACTTGCAGCGGCAGATAGCCTGCAAAATGATTCTAAAGCAATCGAGGATAAAATCGATACGTATAAGAGACGCCTTTGGAAAAACCCTAAAGGTGTGAAAACGGAGAATCTAGAAGGTTATGAGCGCGACTTGAAAATACAAGAAGAAGAAAAACTCTTGAAGGAGCAAGCTGAACAAGAAGAACAACAACAGCAAATGCGTCGTGAACAACGCGAAAAGCAATTGCAAGAACAACAAAATCAGCTTTATCAGCAAGGAACAGAAGAGTCTACAGAAAGTAATTAACTCGATAAAAAAAAGCTGCACCTCATTGAGGTGCAGCTTTTTTTGTGCCTTAATATTTCGAATTTTCAAATGAAAACATGTCCTTTATTAAGGACTTATTCCAATTCTGATATACTCTTATAGCTAAAGTATTCGATAGGTTAATGGGCGTTTAACATTAAGGCTAAACCTTAATTATTGATTCTAACCATATGTATTAATGTAGTCTATTCGAAACCCGGAAACAAAAAAAGGACTCACCCTGTGAAAGATGAGTCCTTTTTTTATATTACTTTAATTAGTTCGCTGTTAAAGCTACAGCATTTAATTGCCTAGGTGATCCATCAGGACCTACTGCGATAATATTATCAAAAATCACACGCGTTCCTGGGCCAATCCCGTTCATTGCTGAACGCATAGATGAATTTAATTGATTTCCAGAAGTGGAAAGTACAATTGCATCTGCGCGTGGTTTAGCAATAATCAACGTGAATTTGGTTACTTTAAAGGATGCATCGAAATCGAAGTTATCTAGCTTTGCAAAGATGGCATTTTGCGCTTTGATGGCAACAGTAGCCATAGAGCCTCCAGTCTTTCCTGCAAATTGTGCAATTGGATCTGGAATTCTCTTCACGCGGAACTCTGTAGTGCTTAAAGTTTGTGTTTTTCCTGGAGCAACTTCTGCTGAAACAGCAATACGTGCAGTACCAGGTGAGCTCACGCGAACATTGTATTTACCACCTGATCCGGAGATACTTCCACCAGACATATTTACTTTAATCTTGTTGGTTGGTGTCCCAGGTGCAGATACTGAAATCGGATTGTTAACACCGATATAAAGCACATTCATTTTGTCAGGAGATACTACTGCTGAAGGTCTTGCAACTTGGTAAGTCTGTGCAGGCGTACGGTATTCCTTGATGCTACCATCAGTTTGTTTCACCTTGATGATACCTGTCCAAGTAAATATACCTTCTTGATTTGTAGCCGCACGGTATACGCCTTTTCCGTCAACCACATCCAGGTTACTACCATTAACAGTAATGCTTGGTTGAGATTTCGAATCAGAAGCCGTTAAGAATACCTCTGCACTATAAGGCTGTCCCTGTACCAGATAAGATGTTGGTGCAACAGCAACTGCTGCAAACTTATCCAAGTTAACGACTGCTTGGTCCATTTTGCCTAAGATTAGTTTCACCATGTCAGACTCCGCATTTTGTGCATCAGTCTGGATTTTGGTCAAAATAGTCATCGCAGCTGTCAGTGGAGTACCTGAACCAAAGTTAATCTCCTCCCATTGACGTTTCCCATTGACAGGCTTTTCAGGATCATTAGCCTCTAATGAAAAGGAAACAGATTTCTGTTCTTCAGGTGTCAACAAGGCTAATAATTTAGCTCGAGTGCCATTGATTTTATCCTTAAGTTCCTTTCCTTTCTTTTGGTTGATCATCATATTAGGAGCGATGTCTTCGTTCTCCCGCATTTTTAGATCACCGGTTTTTTCATCATAACCGCCACCTTGGTTGACAAATTCTTCCTTAATGCCGTTGATGTATTGATTTAAGTCTGCGATAATTGCAGATGCGTTTTTAGCCTTGTCGTAGATCGGTTTTGCACGATCAGGCTCATCTTTTAATTTGGTACTTTCAAAAGCTTGAAATAACTGTTGTACCGAATTACTGACGTTTGATTTGGATGTTTCTAAACTGTTATTGATGTTTTTAAAGGCATCCAATATCGAGTCAGGTACATTTAATGCAAGCAAGGCCAGCAGGACCAGATACAAGATGTTGATCATCCGCTGCCTTGGCGTTTCTTTTCCTAATGCCATTTTTTGGTTTTTATATTAAACAGGGATGAATTAAACTCTCGGTTGATTCATGGCAGTCAACATATTACCATATACGGCATTTAATGCGTTGAGGTTCTTAGCCAATTTATTAACTTCTTCTTTGAATGCTTTAGAGTCATCTATGGATTCATTGAAGTTTTTCATGGTAAAGTTTAAATTCTCATAGAAACTGTTCATAGACTGTAGGTGAGCTGAAGAATCACGTAATTCTTTCTCATACATGCTATTTAACTGTCTTAAGTTGTTTGTCAAATTCGTTACTTGCTCATGGTAATTACCTGTGTCCGAATTCGTGTTTGATAAAGCAACTAAATTAGCAGAAGCCTTTTCGAAAGCCACACTTAAGCCGTCAAATTTCGATGTAGCTAAACGTAGTTTCTGTGCAAATTCATCAGTAGCTACAGATACATCCGACATCTTGTTAATGGCAGAAACCTTCTCTCCAAAATCACGAAGACCTCTACCTAGGCTCTCGATAGTGGCTGGTTCAATGTTTGCATCTGCGAACATTTTATCCAAAGCTGCGGTTGTTGAAGGTGCGGATGCTTGGTTTACTACCTGAACCGAACGGTTCGGAGTTTCTCCATTGAAGTTGTCATCCAATTCAGGATAAACTTTTGCCCAATCTGGGTCTGCGGGAGGTGGGTTGAAACCCATTAAGAAAAACAGTAATGCCTCAACTGTTAATCCGATACCAATGATGTAATTTGCCATCGATCCACCTATGTGAAGGATCTTAAACATAACACCAATAATTACGATACTTGCTCCCCAGGAAATGGCAACATGTAACCACCTGGAATTGTCTTTCTTCTTGCTCATAATGTCAATTTGATTGATCTTTTTTTTAAGGGTTTGTAACTTTAGTTTAGTCGCATTAGTTCTATACTAATTCTGGATTTTCATTCTATTTAACGTAAAATAGCAAAAATTATTACCAAGATTTTATTTGCATCCTGAATATTAGTTCCTTCTTTTCATACTATTTTTATAATTCTAAATTAGTGCGTTCTTGCTTTTCACAATTACTGTACTTTACGGACCATAAAGATATCTATTTTAAGGAAAATTGACCGCTAAAATTAGAAAAAGGACCTAATTTCTCCGTTTTCTCCTCAAATCTACTTTGTGTTTTCGATAAAGTCTCCTAACAATTTGAATTGTGTCGACAGGTCTAAGATAAACTTATAGCATTTATTTAATGTTAAATTTATTTGAAATAAACTGAAGAACAGTACCTTTGCTCCCGGGAATAATAGGATGTATCATTACGGCCTAAGTGTTTATCAATCTCCTAACGCTTATACAATTAACAAGTACATCCAATTGAAATTGAATTAGATGAAATACTTGAAAGACAAAACTTCGAGTTTTATTAAAGAACAACGAGGTTTTATCCGCTACGGAAAAGGTGCTGCCATGGTTCTGTTTATGGTTTTTACAGCATATTTCTTTGAAGACAGAGAGATTATTCTTCCTGAATTAGCGGCTCTCTCCATTGGATGCCTAGTTTATATGAATAGTGAATGGAGAGCAAAGCCTTGGGATCTATTCAAACTTCCAACTGCTACGGCAATAGCTGGATTCTTTATCAACATGCTTGCCCTTCCGCTCCTTGTCAAATTAATTATAGCAATAGCATTTACCATTACTTTGTTATTTATCGCGAAAAATTTCTTGGCACCTGCATTGGCAACAGCTTTATTGCCCATTGTGACCAATTGCACCTCCTATCTATTTCTTTGGTCCATCGTTTTCTTTACCTTACTATTGGCCATTTCAGTACTTATCCGTGATGGTCGGTCGGTTAAAAATGAACATTCCTTTGCTGTACCCAAATTAGGAATGATGACCTATGGGCTTATAATTCTCATGTGGTTTAGCGTATGTTATTGGACTGGCCATATTGAAATGGCTGCAATACCTCCTGTTATTGTGGTGGGTCTTGAAAATTCCCATAAATCCAATTTCACCATTAAAATTGGGATTAGGCAAATTGTTGTGCTGAGTATTGCTGCGTTGGCTGGATCCTATTTTTTTAGTCATATAGAATATCCTGCCATGAGTGTGTTGCTTAGTTTCTTCACCGTATATGGTTTATTACGCTTGATGAAAATGAACCTCCCTCCGGCTTATGCCATGAGCATATTACCTATGGTACTCCATGCAGTCAATCCTCTTGATTTCTCCTTACGCGTGTTTATAATGGCATCTGTTATTTTTCTATCCATCTATTTGATGAAAAAACAAGAAGGTAAATTGAGGTCTGTCGTTCAAGTCCTAAGGAAAAAATCGGAGTAAATTTCAATCCATTTTTAATACGGGTTATTCTTAACATGATGCTCCTTAAATAGGGTATCCTTGCATGTTAATTCCCTTGTTTCTTAAAGTCTTTTCAATTTTCAATGCCCTGTTTTGATAAAATGTAGCGTAATACTTCCATTAACTCATAAAGCACGTGAGTTTCAAAAGAGGTTAAAAATATTTGATTTCAGAAAAACGAGATAGTCTTTGTTTTTCATTTATTTAAATGAATCGAAAGCTATTGAGTTAGCCGATTTTCCCCGATTCCCATTAATGACTATGCATAGCTAAATTTGCCCTAAACTTTATATTTTTTAATAGCTGTCTTTAGAATTGGTGTTTCTGTAGATTTATTCTAATAATTAATTATGTTTTCTCGCATAAAATTTAAGTCCCTGCTTGATATTGCTTTTATTTTCTTTATTTTTTTAATGTTACATAAATGCATTATTTAACATAAATATAGTCGTTTTTGAAAAAGATTAGCAATTGCTTAATATAAGCTTAACGATATAATAACACCAATTAAACCTAATTAAAAGCATATTTTCCTACGTTTGTGCTGTCTTTTGAAGACCACATATCAACCAAAACATATATATGAAAAATTTATCCTTATTGCATGTTTACTGTATTTCACTTACATTGTGTTATATATTAACCAACAACCAAGCGTAATTTTGTAATTTTTTTAAATACATTTTAACTAGCCAAGTTATGAAAATTCTTAATTTATTAACCTTGACGATCATGTTTACCCTGTTTTTTACAGGCTGTAAAGATGAGGTGTCCAAGCAGAAGGCTGAGTATGATCCAAGCAAACCTGTTGTACTCAAATCATTTTATCCATTAGAAGGAGGGGCAAGAACCAAGATTTTATTAGATGGTGAAAACTTCGGTACGGATCCTTCAAAAATTAAAGTTTATTTCAATAATGCGAAAGCTTCCATTGTGTCCAGCAATGGTGACCGAATTTATGCTATAGTTCCGCGTTTGCCTGGAGAAGAACCAAAAATCTCCATAGTAATTGGGAAAGACTCTGTGGTATATGAAAATTCATTTATTTACCATACGCAAGCACAGGTCAGCACAGTAACCGGAAACGGAAAGAAAAACTTCAAACCAGGCATGCTGTCTGAAGCTGAGGTTTATGGTAAATACCTGGAACTTGATGCTGAAGGTAATATCTTCATGTCTTGGCGCGATGGCGGATCACCGGCAACATTTGGGATTGCCCGCATCAACGAAAAACAGAATATTGTAACACCACTAATTGAAGCACCATCTACTACGCGTATTTTATTTGCCAATGGCCTTACAGTTGATCGTGCAACAGGTATGTTAACCGCTGCTCATGAATCCACCAAAGAAGTAATCTTTACGTTTGACCCAAGAGAAGCTTGGTACCCGCGCCAGCGTAATGTGAAATTCTCAACTGCGGATCTTCAATCCATTGTAGATGCCGATCGTTATAAAAACTTTGTGACTTTCTGCCCTTATGATGGTCATTTATATACACGCTATCGTGATGGTAAGATCGCTAAGATCAATCCTGAAACCATGGAAGCAAAAATCGTTCACCAAGGGCCTTACGGCTCGCAATATGGACAAGCGATTAACCCGAAAAAACCATGGTTATTATACATGACCTTACACTCAAATGCGACCCCTACTGAATTCAGACAAGGTATTTCTGTCTTGGATCTTCGTGATCCAAATGGTACTGGCGGATTTAAACGTATGAATGCACCAGGTGGTAGCGGATTTCGTGATGGACCGATCGAAGATGCCTTATTCAACTATCCAAAGGATATCAAGTTTGATAACGACGGTAATATGTTCGTAGCAGATTATGGTAACCACTGTATCCGTATGGTGACTCCTGATAATATCGTTAAAACTGTAGCTGGACAACCAGGTACAGCAGGATATAAGGACGGTGGACCTGCCGAGTCTCAATTCAACCAACCTTGGGGGGTTGCGGTAAATGAACAAGGCGATATCTATATCGCTGATTGGAGTAATGCACGCATCCGAAAACTGGTTATCGAATAAGGATAATAAATCGATCCTACATACCATTGAAAAACTAATTCATAATAATTAACCTATTTCAAAATGAAGATATTTCATGTTATATGTTTGCTGTTATGCTGCACATTCTTCTCAACGGCGCATGCACAGGAAACTAAAGAATTAAATCTGGCAGGTATTGTCGTGAATGAAAAAGGAGATCCTATGCCTAGTGTATCCATTTTCATTAAGGATAAACCTGTTGGTGGAACTTCCACGGACAAGGATGGTAAGTTCAGCATTAAAGTCATTTACGGTGATAAAGTGGTGTTTAGCCATACCGGATATGAGAACAAAGAGATTGTAGCCTTGGAGGCGAACATCAATATGAATGTTCAGATGAAGGAGGACAATGCCGAAATCGACGAAGTTATTGTTGTTGGTCTAGGAAATACCCAACGTAAAATCAGTTCCGTTGGAGCGATTACTACGGTGGATGTGAAAAGTCTACAAACACCAGCACCTTCCATTGCCAACCTATTAGGGGGTCGTGCTGCAGGTATTATCTCCATGCAAACCAGTGGTGAACCAGGTAAGAACCTTGCTGAATTCTGGGTGCGTGGTATCGGAACATTCGGCGCCAATAGTAGTGCCCTAGTCCTTATTGATGGATTAGAAGGAGATTTGAATACCATTGATCCTGCCGATGTGGAAAGCTTTTCTATCTTAAAGGATGCCTCTGCAACCGCCGTTTATGGTGTGCGTGGTGCCAATGGCGTAGTCTTAGTTACCACTAAACGTGGTCTGGTAGACCGCATTCAAATTACCGCTCGTGCCAACTCTACACTTTCCCGTTTAAATAAACTTCCAAGTTATTTACGTGCTTACGATTATGCTACTTTAGCAAACGAGGCAAGTATTGTACGCGGTCAAGCTCCATTGTACGATGAAACCGAAATGGGAATTATCCGCGACGGTTTAGATCAAGACATGTATCCTGATGTGGATTGGCAGAATGAGATTTTAAATAAAAACTTCTGGAGACAGAGCTACTACGTTTCAGGACGTGGTGGTTCAGAGGTAGCCCGTTATTTCTTGAGCTTAGGTGGTAAGAGTGAATCTGCTGCATATAAAGTTGACAAAAACTCCGTATACAGTTCAAACGTTGGTTTTGATACCTATAATTACCGTATCAACTTGGATATTAACCTAACCAAGTCGACGAAAGTTTATTTAGGTTCTGATGGATTCTTGTCCAGATTAGATCAACCGGGTGTAGCAAATACCGATTATATCTGGGGTGCACAATCGCGTCTAACACCCTTGTCTATTCCAACCAAATATTCCAATGGCTTATTGCCAGGGGTAGGAGGTGATGACCGCTCTTCTCCTTACGTGATGATCAACCGTACAGGTAAAGCTTCAGACCAGGCGTTCAAAGGAAAAGTGACATTAGCATTGAACCAAGACTTAGGAAAATTGGTAGAGGGAATGAAATTTAGAGCACAAGGAGCTTATGATATTCACTCTTTCTTTGATGAGCGACGTTCCGTTCAGCCAGCACTTCACCGTGCCTTAGGACGTGGATTTGATGGCTCCTTGATTATGCAAGAAGTCGTACAGGAAAAGAAAGCATCCTATAGTAAGGGGATTCAACAATTCCGTAAATTCTTCTTTGAGTCTGTGTTAAATTACGATCGTGTATTTAATACCGATCACAGAACTTCTGCTTTGGTTTACTACTACCTGAGTGATGAAAAGCACACCAAAAATGCGATTAGTAACTTAGATGCCATTCCACTACGTTATCAAGGTGTTTCCAGCAGAATTACTTATGGTTATAAAGATACCTATTTAATAGACGCCAACTTTGGATACACAGGTTCTGAAAACTTCCAGCCAGGTAGACAATACGGTTTCTTCCCTTCTATTGCCGTAGGATGGGTTCCTACGAGCTACCAATTTATGAAGGATGCCGCTCCTTGGCTAAATTATTTCAAAATCAGAGCTTCTTATGGTACCGTAGGTAATGACCGAATCACGAGCATCCGATTCCCTTATTTAACGAAAGTGACGCAAGAAGATAACGATGCATGGGGTATTCCGGGCATTGAAACCATTCGTGAAACAAGAATTGGAGCAGATAACCTAGCTTGGGAACGAGCGATTAAATCGAACTTAGGCTTTGAGGGTAAACTATTCGATAATAAAATTGACTTTGTCATTGACTTCTTCCAAGATCAACGTAACGGTATCTTCCAACAAAGGGTACAAGTACCGGAATATGTAGGGGTAATTTCCAATCCATTCGCAAACGTGGGCCGTATGAAGTCATCCGGTATTGACGGAAACTTAAGCTATACGACCCAATTGAATGATGATTTTGGGCTTACCTTGAGAGGTAACTTCACTTATTCTAAAAACGTTGTTCAGAATTGGGAACAGGCTTATTTGGAATATCCTTACTTGGAATACAATGGATTCCCGTATAACTCCATTCGCGGATATCAATCATTAGGTTTGTTCAAAGATCAGGATGATATCAAATACAGCCCAAAACAAACATTCGGTGAAGTATTACCGGGAGATATCAAGTACAAAGATGTCAATGGTGATGGCGTAATTGATAAGTTGGATATGGTGCCATTGACGCATAGTAATTATCCTTTGGCAATGTATGGTTTTGGAGGCGAATTCCGTTACAAGAATTTAACCTTAGGCGTCTTGTTCAAAGGAACCGGTAGAACATCCTTTTTCTATGTCGGACAAAGAATGGTTGTCAATAATGTTGCTCAAATAAATGGAATAGGTTATATGCCGTTCTTCGAAGGGAACTTAGGTAATGTATTAAGTTTGGCTACCGATCCTAGCAACCGTTGGATTCCGAGAGACTATGCTTTAGCGCATGGCATTGATCCAGCATTAGCGGAAAACCCGAATGCTCGTTACCCTAGGTTGCAATACGGTAATAACCAAAACAACTCTCAATTATCTTCTTTCTGGCAAGGCGATTCACGTTACTTGAGATTGGAGGAAATTACATTGAACTATACGGTTAACCCGAATTTCATGAAACGTATCGGAGTGTCATCGATGGACTTGCAGTTTGTAGGGAATAACCTTTATGTATGGGATAAAGTTAAAATCTTCGACCCAGAACAAGCCGCTTGGAATGGACGTAAATATCCAATCCCAACGACCTACTCATTACAAGTTTACCTTAATTTTTAACGCTGATAAGACGCAAGGAAATGAAAAAATCAATCATAAAAAGAATCTTACAAGTTGCTGTTGTTGCACAATTAGCAGTGTTCAGTACCTCGTGTAAAGATTACTTGAATATCGACAATTATTTTGATGACGAATTCAATATTGACTCCGCATTCAGTAATGCCCGCAATATGGAAGCCTATATGTGGGGTGCTGCTGCGATGTTCCCGGATGAGTCCAATACCGTTCGCTTTGGATATACACCAGGTCCTATGGCGACCGATGAAGCCTTTAACGGTCTGACCGGTACAGGAACAACCAATGTCTACTATGGAATGGATTATGTGACTGGAAATATCTCGCCTGATTATTATGGTGGTGGTGCTAGTGGAGAGAATTATAACTTGAACCAATGGGGTACCTATTATAAAATCATTCGTAAGGCGAACAGTATATTAACCAATTTGGATAGACCATCCGATTTAACGAATATTGATCGACTACGTATTGAAGGCTTTACTCGCTTTATTCGCGCCTATGCCTACTATAATATCTTGGTCGATTATGGTCCGGCTATTCTGTTGGGGGATGAGGTTGTAAATACCAATGAGACCATTGAATATTACGATCGTCCTCGTGCTACCTACGACGAGACCATGGAATACACTTGTGCAGAATTGGAGAAAGCAGCACAATTGCTTCCTGCAGAAGTTTCTATCTTAGATTTTGGTCGTCCAAGTAAAGGTGCTGCATTAGCTTTAATTGCTCGCTTACGTTTAATACATGCCAGTCCGTTGTTCAATGGTGGCCCGGTAGCCAGTGCCTACTTTGGTAATTGGAGAAGAAAAACGGACAATGTACACTATGTCTCGCAACAATACGATGAGAAACGTTGGGCAGTTGCCGCAGCAGCTGCTAAGCGTGTCATGGATATTGGAAAATACAAGTTATACACCGTTTTGGCAGATGATAAAACACCAACTCTTCCGGCTGGTGTAACTAGCGATCCAAATTTCTACGGTGTATTTCCAAATGGTGCTGCAGGAATTGACCCTTTCAAATCCTATTCCGATATCTTCACTGGTGAAGCCGTTCCATCAATTAACGCTGAAGTGATCTGGGGTCGAAATACCAATTACATTAACGAATATATTTCGAAAGGTTCTTTCCCTCCTTCCTTGGGCGGATGGGGTCGTTTCTGTGTTACCCAGAAAGTAGTCGATGCTTATTTGATGGATGACGGACGTACGAAAGATGAAGCTCGTGCAGATGGTTATTACTCGGAAACTGGTTTCACCACACAGGCAAAGAATTTCTCCGGATACCCATTGAACTCCGGAATCTATAAAATGTATGCTAATCGCGAAATGCGCTTCTATGCATCTATTGGCTTTAACGAAGCGGTTTGGCAGGCCTTATCAAGCACGACGCAAAATACTTATACGGCCAAATATTATTACCAAGATGCTGATGGTCGTGGTGGAGTTACAGCGACATCACCTAACTACCCGATTACAGGTTATGTGATCAAGAAATTCAATCACCCGATGGATGCTTGGATTGGTACTGGTGCACGTCATATTAAAAAGGCGTATTCTATCATCCGTTATGCAGAGATCTTGCTTTCCTATGCGGAGGCTATGAACAACCTAACTGGTTCACATACTGTTGAGGTTGGTGGTCAAAGTTATACCGTGAGCCGTGATGAAGATGCCATTAAGAATGCCTTCAACCAAGTGCGTTATAGAGCCGGTTTACCAGGTTTAAATGCTGCTCAAGTAAGCGATAAAGCAAACGTTCAAAAACAATTGGAACGCGAGCGTATGGTGGAATTCTTGTATGAAAACAGACGTTACTACGATGTTCGTCGTTGGGGAATTTACGAAGAAACAGAACGTGAGCCAATCCGCGGAATGAATCCTGATGGTGCTACCAAAGATACCTATTACCAACGCGTAATACCAGGTACATCTTCATTCTTGACCCGTGTAGTTGATAAGAAATTGGTGTGGGTGCCAATCCCTCGTGCTGAAATGAGAAGATTGCCTTCTTTAGATCAAAACCCAGGTTATTAGGTCTTAACTAAAATAGAATCAAATGAAACGTAAATATATAGCCTTCCTAGCATTTTGCACGATGTTATCTTCCTGCAAAGACAATGAGATATATGAACAGGAAATGTACAAGAATGTCGTTGCCCTGATCAGCAGTACGTATTACAATACTTTCCAAGAAGTCGTACCATTGACCGGTGAAGAGTTTACCGGATATATCGCGGCTTCAGCAGGTGGTACCCATGTAACAGATAAGAACTTGGTCATCGAGCTTCAAGAGGATCTAGAACCACTGGATTATTACAACCGTTCACTCTTCGATGCAGACGAGCGATTATACGCCAAGTTATTGCCAAAGGATAAGTACAGTATTGAAAACTATAAAATTCAAATCAACTCCGGAGAACGCACCGGACGTACCATGGTGAAGTTAAAAGTCGATGGTATTTCCCCAGATTCTACGTACTTCATTGCCCTAAAAGCAACCGAAACTGGAGGTGTGGAATTGAATCCGAAAAAGAACACAATTCTTTATCAAATACAGATTAAGAATAACTATGCTTCTCAAGCTTCTAGTGAATTCTATTCCATGACTGGTCTAGGAAATGATCTGATTACTGCAGGAAACAAAAAACTATTCCCTTTAACGAAGAATAGTGTTCGAATGATTGCTGGTAATGAATCCTTTGAAAGTATCGAGGACCACATCAATAAAACTTCCTTAATCATGGAGATCGGAGAGGACAATAAAGTCACGATTAAACCTTATAAAGATTTAGTGGTTACTCAAATAGATGGGGACACCCGTTACCCGAATACCTATCATGTCGAAGAGTCATTTGGCAGGAAGTTCCACGTGTTTTTAGTCAAATACGAATATACTTTAAACAAGAAGACGACGATCATGCAGGAGGAACTGCGATTAGAAATCATCAACAAATAAATCTAAAGAAAAAGCGAATTTGTAATTCGCTTTTTCTGTTTTTATTGCGCTTTTTTTGAACGTCTATCCGCTCAATCAGAATCTGTTATAGGATGAATTTTATGCCAAAGAATATATGTTGCTTTTCACCTGCATAGGTTAAATTGACTGGGTAGTTTTTACTTTTTCCAACCAAGGAGTTTTCATATTGTTTTTTAATGAAATGATGGTTGATTCCTGCTGTGAATCCAAATCCAAAATTTTCTGTAAGGTAAATGTTTATGCCTAATCCTCCTCGTATACCAAAAAGCAATTCATTTGAAAAATCATAATTTGAAAATGTAAACGTGTAATCATCGAGCCCATCACCAATCCCATAGCCTGCTGTACCACCTCCAAACCAGGATACAGAGAAACTATGATCCGGATAATTGCTTTTATCAATTGGGATCTCTCCATGTAGACCCAATGAAGCATTGAAGTACATAACTCTGTTCTTATAGATTTCCGATTGATCGCTGGGAAGGTTTTTCTCATTTTGAGGAACCTCCACATAGGATATCCTATAAGGTGCAAATTCTATGAAATTAAAACCACCACCAAAATAGGGGTTGATATAGGGTTGATTCAAATTAAGAATGTACCGCACATTTAGACCAATTTCGGAATAGTCAGAGCCCCAGCTTTCCTTGGATTTTTGTCTCCCAAAAAACACTTCGAATTCAGCTGCATTTACGTGTTCAAATATTTCAGACGCGATCGCTACCTGCTGGCTCAGCCTTAAACCATCCTTTATCTCCTTGTCCATGGTAGAATTAATCACGGTCCAGCCGCTAACTGCAAAAACTTCATCCCTTACTTGCTGCGCATATTGCCAATCTGCTATATCGAGACTCTGTTTTGCCCGATTAATAGCGTTCTCCACCTTCATACGTTGCATGGCATAATAACGTATAAGATCATCATCCGGAGATGATTTCTTTTTAACTTCCTCTTTTTGCTCCTTTTTATCTGCATCCTTCACCACCAAGCCAAGCTCTTTCTCCTTATCTTCTGATTCTTTTTCCTTCTCTTTTTCCTTTGCTATTTCCTTTTCTTTCTCTGCTATTTTCGAAAAGAAATTTTGTAGCCTATCATAATTTGAATGAGGGGAAACATCTTTTTTTAATGCATCAGGTAATCCTTGATAGATGTTTCTTGCTTGCATAAAACTTTCCTTCGCCTCTGCATACTTCTCTTGATTAAACAGTGTTTCTCCTTCATGATACCATTTGTTATAGACGGTGATTTTTTCCTTCGAACCCAAATAGTTTTTAATTAAACTTTCAAAAGTGGCGTAAGTGTCTGCGCCAGCATACTGAACTTGATGCAGTTTGGTCATTTCTAATGTATAGAGATATTGCATTTGCTCGCTGATGTTGTTAAAGGAAATTTCATCACTCAAGGCAAAGCCTCCGTCGGAAGTATAGCTCAAGATAATTTTCTTGTCGCCATTTTGCACACGGTTTCCTCCACTCATCAATGACATGGTGACCGTCGGATTGATAACCTTAACACGACTTAAAGCCTCCATTAACCCTGGAACTTCTTCTCTGTAAACTTTTCCATTATAGCGGTAACCTTCGTATGGTAAGACTGAAATAGGGCTGTAAATAATTCGAAATGTTAGTTTTTCTTCCTTCTTATTATAGGTTTTTTTTGTGCTTACACTGAAATTTAGTTTCGAAATTCCATTGCCTCGTTCATCCATGTAGTAAGAATAGTTTTGTGAAAAAGACTCGAGAGCAAAAAGAAGAACTGCTACTAACATGACAATTCGCATGTAGTTAGCACGATAATTTAAAATATTCATAAGCTTTATTCTTTGGTTAATAATTGAATAAAGCTAGGTGATGATCATGCTGAAAAAAATAACTATTTATGGTTATTTTTTTTGGATAAAAATATATTCGATAGTTTATAAAATGACCAATTTGTTTTGAGGTTATTGATCTTTTTGATGCTGGTTTTTATATGGAAATCAAAAGCTATGAACAGGTTTTCTAGTGTTTTGAAATTTGTTTGAAGTTTTGTCTATTTGTCTTTCGTTTGTTGTCTAATGGTCTCTCACAGCGGTTTCCTTCGAGACTTCTTCGGATCTCCTTCGGAACTTGTTCGGATCTCGTTCGGATCTCGTTCGGTTCCGACCGAACGAGATCCGAAGGAGATCCTTATCAAATCCTAAGAAATTCCCTTAGAGTCACGAAGGAATTTGGAGCTTTAGTAAAAGCAATATGCTGCATAAGTACATGGAATTTTCAACGAAAGACCTACTCTATAAAATGATATTTGGAGTTGATTTTAGCTATTTTACTGACCAATTATTTAATAATCATAATCGCTGCAATTGATATTCTGCCAAGCGGTGAGACCTTCATTGATTAAATCGGAACCACCATCACAGTTCTTCAATTTGTTCAAGAGAACTATTGCGGCTGTTTTCGTGCTGGAGCAGCCTGCAGAGGTTGGGTTTTTCGCAAAGGCTGTTGCTCTCTGGGTATAAATATTCGATTCTGATTCGAAATCGCAACCTGCTTCTGCTATTTCTTCGCAAGCATTAAAAGATAATAAGGTAAGGGCTGCTGCAGCCATTAACATCCTGGAAATTTTGGTTTTCATAATTGATTGGATTTAATGTTAGATAATTAATTGGTTAAATAATTCTTTATCAAATTTCGAAAAGAGAGAATTTGAAATCAATACCTCAAATAGGGCATTTTTTAATTTTGAGCCATTTTGGTTTCTTGGTGTTTTATTAGCTTAAATGTTTGCCAGTCAATTGGTTGAATAACAAATAACACTTGAGTAAAAAATAATTAAGTAAACAACTCGATCAATTGTTTAGAATAACAGCGAATTTTTTAGGTCAATCCGCGAGATATTGAAACCTTGTTTATTAACGCATTGTTAAATTAAATTTTCATGGGTTAATGATAAGAGAAAATAACAATTAACAAAATCCGTTTGTTAATAATGAGATAATATGGAATCCGTATTTTAGTGTTATAAATATGATCGTTTTTGGAAATGAAAAAATTAACCTTATTCCTACTCCTAGTTTTTATTGTTCAATTAGTAAACGCTCAGAATCGAGCATTGGAAATAAGGAACAAATTATTGGATAGAGATGTCAGTTCGGTTTTAGTTGTTGCCCATAGGGGCGATTGGCGTAATGCGCCTGAGAATTCCTTAAAGGCGATAGATTATGCCATCGATATGGGGGTTGACATTATTGAACTGGATGTTCAAAGAACTGCTGACGGAAAGTTTATTCTCATGCACGATAAGACCTTGGATCGTACCACTACGGGTAAGGGAGCTGTTGCCAAGGTTACATTGGATTCAATCCGAACTTTGAAGTTGAGGAATGGCTGTGCCATCAAGACCAAGGAGAATGTACCAACTTTGGAGGAGGCTCTGTTGCACGCGAAGGATAAGGTGATGATCAACCTGGATAAAGCAGATTCATATTTTGAAGAGATTTATCCACTGTTGGAAAAAACAGGGACTACCAAGCAGATTATTATGAAAGGTAGTCGCAATCCTGAGGAAGTAAAATCGAAGTTTTCTGCATATCTGAATGAAGTGATCTATATGCCTGTTGTGAATTTGGATAAAGCGAAGGCAGAGGAGAATATAAATGCTTTTGTACAAGATTTGAAACCAGTTGCTTTTGAATTGGTATATAATGATAGTACGAATGTATTGCCTGTAAAAACAGTCAAACTGTTGGATAAAAAATCCCTGATTTGGTATAATACCTTATGGGATAGCTTATGCGCTGGCCATGATGATGATTTAGCTTTAGAAGACCCTGATAAGGCTTATGGTTATTTGATCGATACATTAGGCGCAAGAATTATTCAAACAGACAGACCTGCTTATCTGATCAATTATTTGAAGGGAAGGGGCTTGCATTAAATTGAGGGTTTTAATAGGTAGAGATTTGGTGGGTGTGGGATAGGAAGTGTGGGGTAAGGGCTTTTCTAAATTGTTGAGGGGTGGAAAGATCTTAGGAAAGTGGGAAGACTTATTGGATTGGATTGATGTATTTTAATGCAGATGTCCAGTGTGGTTTTTAGTTCCCAAATCGAAGATTTGGGATGACGTAGTTTTTTGGGGGAGGGCAGAGACTCTTCGCTTCGCTCTGAGTTGGGAGTGGGTAAGATAATCCAACTTAGGATTTTCATTCTAAAACATCTAGTACAACTTTTTAATAACGCCGATCAATCCCTTTTGATAGGATTTGCTGATCTGTTCACTGATTACCTTTTCGTGGATAAATAATTTAATGTGCGACAAAAGCCCATATTCTGATACATGTTTTAGATACAAACTGTCATAATCACAAAAAGACCGAATCTTATTGTACGCATATCGCAGTTTGGTTGGCTTTTCGTCAAATGTATATACTATTCTTTCACTATTCATGACAGAAAAATATATACGTGAATTATAAACAAATATTCAAGATTTATTGCAAAATTTTAGACGTATTTTTGAATATATATGTATTTGCGAAATAGTTTGTATATTGATTTTTCAAATACGTTTGTTAGCTATAATTATTGCCAAATTCACACATTACTTAAGATGCCTATTGAAGGAGTTAAACAAATTGACAAACCTAATTGTACCTTATATATAATTGAAAACTTTTCCGAAGAGTTTAAACAAATAATAAGAGATCAATTACAAGGAATTTGGAGTGGATTTGCAATGGCAGATTCATTACCAGAATTTTATTCTTACAAATTAACATTAGAATCTTTCATGGATAGATATAATCCAAAAGATGATAAAACAAAAAAAGGGATGATTGGAGAACTCCTAGCTCATATTTTGTTAAACCATACAGATAACAACCTTACTTCCTTATCAATTCTTAAAAATAAGGAGGAAAAAAGTATTAAAAAAGGATTTGACATTATTTATTGTGAAACAGATCGTGATAAATTATGGTATTCTGAAGTTAAATCAGGAAAAAGCGAAACAGGAAAAGAAGATTCTAACGCTTATAATGACATTCTTCTTAATAGAGCAAAAAAGGGAATTCTTGACATGATTTTAGAAAGAAGAAATTCTTTATGGGAGAGTGCTTTAATAGATGTAGATTTGGTTATTAAAGAAAGTAGTGGAAAACTAAATTTAAAGAAACTTCTAGCTAAAGACTCTCCAAATCTAAAAATAGAACAAAAGAAAAATGTTATCTTAATTTCAGGTTTGTATCATGATATTTCTGATTGTATAGACGAATCTAAACAGGTAATATTTCATCTTAACACAAAACAAGAAAACATTTTTAATGATATAAAAATTATATCAATTCAAAAAAATACGTTTGAAACGGTTGCGAATTTTCTTGCCAATGAAATATTAGTGTCTTAAGCATGGTAATAGAAGAAATAAAGCTAAAGGATTTTAGAAAACATCAAGATTCTACCTTTTTCAGCGAAGCATACGTGAAACTCCTATTAGGAAAATACCTTACGGAAGAAGAATTAATTAATTTACTTTCGATAGCTATTGTATTTTCTAATTGGGGAGACAATGATTTACAAAAACTAGGTTATAAAATTATAGTATCATATTCCAATAAATACTCTGATTTTAAACCACTATATGACTTTGCTATAAACAAAGGTTATATTCCAATTTCAAAATTTATCGAATCTAACCATTCTTTAAATAAAGAATTTGAAGAACATTTTTTTGGTTTGTTCTTTTCTTCATTTAAGGAGAATTTTAAAGAAAAAAATTATTATATATCAAATGGACAGAAGAAGTTAATTGAGTTCTCTGCAAATAATGATTCTAATATTGTATTAACTGCTCCAACCTCTTATGGAAAATCTGAAATTATTATAAATAAAGTTTTTAATAATCTCGATAAAAAGATATGCATAATAGTCCCAAGTAAAGCTCTATTATCACAAACAAAAAAAAGATTGCTGGATAGTTCTATTAATAATGAGCTTACTAGAATAATCACACATCCTGAAATGTACAAAGGAAATGAAAAAAAATTCGTCTCAGTATTAACTCAAGAAAGATTATTAAGACTATTACAAAAGAATGAAGTACTAAATTTTGACTTAATTCTAATTGATGAAGCCCATAATTTATTTGGTGATAAAAAAAATGATGGTAGATCAATATTACTAGCTCAAGTAATTATTATTTTGAAAGCTCGAAATAATAATGTCATATTCAACTTCTTTTCCCCATTTATTTCAAATCCGGATAACCTAAAGGTAAAACAATCGGATTATGAAATTTCTTCAAAGGGAATTGAAGAATTTATTAAATCAGAAAAATATTTCATTTGCGATGTCTACAGTTCTGAAGGAGAACTTCTACTATATGAACAATTTTCCAATTCGTTGATAAGTACTGGTAAATTATTTAAAAGTGCAATTGAAATTTTACATTACGAAAAAGCGTCTAAAAATATTGTTTATTTAAATCGACCGAAACACATTGAAGATTTTTCACAAAAATTGAGTGATAGTTTCCCAGATATGAATGATAATATTGTCGAAATAATTACAACAATTTCAGACTATTTACACCCCGAATATAATTTAATAAAGTGCATAAAAAAAGGGATTGTATATCATCATGGTGGAATGCCTGAAATTGTAAGACTTTATGTCGAAAATATATTTACAAAGCATTTATTTTTAAATTTTGTTATTACAAGTTCTACATTATTAGAAGGTATAAATATTCCTGCAGAGAAAATATTCCTACTTTCTACAAAAAAAGGTAAATCAAATTTATCAATTTCACAATTTAAAAATTTAATTGGTAGAGTAAATAGATTTAGTGAAATATTCAATAAAGAAAAAGGAAGTCTTGAGCTATTAGAACCTCATGTTTATGTAATAAAAAGTGAATATGAAAATAAAAGAGCCAACATTGAGACTTTTATTAAATCAAAAGCTAGGATTGAACTGAAAATTATTGATGAAGTAAATAATCTATTGTTAAAAGATGAAAGTACACTTAATGAATCAGAGAAAAAAGAGCTAAATAAATCCTTAGAGTATTTAGAAAATATAGAACCAAACTCAACTGATTTAGAAAATGTTACTTATGTTTCGTCATTCATTGCAAAATTGTGCTATCAGAATAACATTTATGATTTCGATATTAAATATAATGAAGAAAAACTAATTCAAAATCTTAAAAATTATCAAGAACATTTTTTATCAACAATTAAGGATAGTAATGAATTAATGTACGCGATATATTTAATCTTCTTAAAGGATATTGAGATATTTGAAGACAATATTAAACGTTTACAAAATGCTCCGGCGAGAAGCTTCTATTCTATGATTTTAAAATGGAGAAGTTCAAGTGCATCTTATAAAGAAATGATTGGAAGCTTTTTAAAGTATTGGTCAACTTTAACAGGAGATAATTTATTTGTCTTTATAGGTGAAAAGTGGGGTGAAGAAAAAAGAAACATTACTGATTTTAAAGAACTCTATGTGGATTTAAGGAAAAAGAATCATTCACAAAGGGTTAATCTTGCAATATTAAAAATAAAAGAAGAGCAAGATTTTGTTGAGTTTAATCTTTTAAAATATATAGAAATAATTAGTGAACTTAATTTAATTGAACCTGAATTTTATGATAGAATTAAATATGGTACTTCTGACAAACAATTGATTACTCTATTAAAAAATGGGTTTTCTTTAGAACTTTCGAAATGTATTACCCAAAATGTCTATACTCGGTTCGTCCAAATAAATACAGAATCTGAAGAAATTATTATAAAAAGTGAAATTATTAAAGAAATGGAAATAAATTCGGAAAATATAATCTTAATTTTTGAAATAAAATTCCATATAAATCATCGTTAATATTCATTACAGCTAAAATATGAATTGTCAATATGATTTAGAGGCGAAATTGAAAATTTCACCTTTTTAATTTCTACTGTTTTTTTATTTTTCCTTTATACATAAATTTAGGCGATAATAAAATGCTTTTACTTAGTTTAGTGCATAATTGAAAGTTTTCGTTTTCTAATTCCCATTATAGCCAATACAGACCTGTAAGTGATAATATTATTCAGGTTCGAACTTTAAAAGAAAATTTGGAATATCATTATCCTCACTCAATTTTATTGAATAAACTAATTTGTTATATTCTTCCAAAATCTAAGAATCAATGGGACATTAACTTATTGAAATTGAATGATAGTTGGTAGCATACTTTTACAATAGATTATTTATTTAGCACTTGATGAAGTGGGGGAAAGATGACTAATCAAATAAAAATATCGAATCATCTTTTTACCATTTATGTTCAGCAAATCTTCAATACCATAAAATCATTTGCTTAGTCCGCAGGTTTAGAAACTGATCCTTAATTACGCCCAAGGTCTAACTACTAAATACTCACTACTATATACTAAAAATGCTCAGCTTTCGCTGAGCATTTTTCTGTAGCCCGTAGGGGAATACCACCCTTAAAGCAATGAACTAATTATCAGTTTTTTACAAACATTACTTTCGCCGACTCACCGAATCACTCACTTGTATGCCATACTTTTTTGCTGCAATTGCTATATAGCTTAAAGCTACGGAATCCGACTAATAGGTGCAAGTTTAAATCTTAAAAATAACCTACTGAGCCTGTTTGCAACAGGTATTTTCCCTAGTTGATCCGTACAAAAACATATTATTCGTATAGGCTGTCAAAGAATGTCGGATTATCTAATTTGATGGCGATGCGGTAGACCGCATTGACAAGCCCCACATGACTATAAGCCTGTGGGAAATTGCCCCACTGGCTTCCATCCTCATCGTCCACATCTTCGCTGAACAACATGAGGTGATTGCCGAAGGAGAGGAGCTGCTTAAAGACGTCTTGAGTTTCCTTCAGTCGACCTACACAAGCCAATGCCTCTACATACCAAAAGGAACATACCAAAAAAGTAGATTTGGGGCGACCAAAATCGTCCTTATGCAGGTAGCGGTAAAAGAGATCATGTTCTCCCTTCAATACTTTTTCCAGTTGGACCAGGTGGTCTTTCGCTTTGGTCGAGTTAGGGTCTAAGTATCCCATCATGATCAATTGTAAGGTAGAGGCATCCAGATCGGTGTTATCCTGTGCATTGGCGTATGCCCTTCCGTTGATCATCGTAGCAGCTCTCTATATGCTCGATGGCATGTTCACGTTTACTATTGGCTTGAATAGATATTTCCATTTTCTGGAGGACGAAGCGCGTCCACTGAGATGCTAAGCCCTTGTTTTGATGGCGAAAACGGTAATCGGTAAAAAGTGGAAGTAAGGCGATCATAGCCTGTCCATATAGATCGTTCTGTATATGTACGGAGGCTTGATTGCCGATACGGATCGGCTTATTGCCCATATACCCATTAAGAAAGTCCAGCGTTTTTTCTTCTAAGTTGGATTGCCCCAGGATGCCGTAAAGGGTTGCTATCGTCCTGCATCCGACTGGGTGATATTGGCAATGTAAGAAGCATATTTTTCCATTTCTTCGAAATGACCGATATGACTTAATGCGGTCAGCACGTAATAACTGTCGCGCACCCAGCAGAAGCGGTAGTCCCATTTGCGCCCTGTACCGGGGGTTCGGGAAGGCTGGTGGTACTGGCTGCAATGATAGCTCCGGTGTCTTCATACTGATGTAGCTTTAAAGCCAGAGCCGATCGTAACACTTCCTTTTGATAAAAGGACGGAATGGATGCATTCTTTACCCAGCGGTGCCATTACTGACGTGTACGGTCCAAAAACTCTTCGGGCGTCCGTTCTATAGGTGCTTCAAACGGATTGCCAAACGTGAGGATAAGATATACCGGTTTGTTGATCAAATAGGCCAAATCGTCGAAGAATGGCTGGTTGGCATATTTGTAACCAGACGCATCTTGACATCGCTCCATTCAAACTGGATGTGATTGCTACCTCTGTTTTTTTGAAATGAGGATTTTCCGAAGTGATATTTGGGATGGCATTCTACACGTACCTTGGGATGCCCAGAGATAAGCTCTATCTTGCGGATCAGAATAAGTGGTTTGTAATAAGGTTCGTACTGTTCAAAACGTGGTGCATAGTCGGTAATCCGATAACTTCCCTCGGCACTCTTGATAGAGGTACAGAGTATATTGGTGTTTTCTACATAATATTGACTGGAATGTATAATGCCGCTGGGTGGTGTCATGCTAAATCGCCCTCCCTGATGTTCGTCCAGCAGCGTACCGAACACAAAGGAGTCTTCGAATGAAGGCTAGCAAAGCAAATTGATATTGCTGTCATTACCCACATGGGCGATATAGGCACAGTTTCCAATTATTCCACTATTAAAAATATGTTTTTGTCTTCTCATTTTTTATCATTTATGGGTTATTTAATACTTCTGTCGGCTATGGCATCAACTGCTGCAATAGCTTGATCGCTTCCTCCTGGTTTTCGACGTAGTAACGCGCTAAGGTCTGTTTATTACCTACTTTGACGGTCACTGCCGAATCGGGCAGTTCGTAAAACATATCCTCGTCGGTAGAATCGTCGCCAATAGCAAAGATGAAATCGGGCCTGTAATGAGCTACTACTTCTAAAGCGGATTTTCCTTTGTGCAAACTATTTATTTTGACTTCAATTACCTTCTCTCCCATAAGCAGTTGCAGGTCATATTGCGGTAGAAGGTGTCGGAGCGCATCTGCAAGTTCCTGGGCACGCATAATACCCAATCCGGTGTGTACCTTACGGTAATGCCATGCCAAAGATTAGTTTTTTTCTTCGATAATAGAGCCCGGAGTCCGGTCGGTAAATTTGGCCATGATACGTCTTACCGGAGTCTTCCAGGCGGTAGGCATACTGGGTTTGTCCCGCCACAGACCATCCGGAACATTGCTCCAAGCACCGTGCTCAGCGATCAGGTAGTAATTGGTATTTCCAAACTATCTCTTGAGATCGGTATGCGGACGAAAGCTAATTATGGTGATCTGGTGGGCATCCTCGCTCTGAAGGCTTGATAGCAACTCCAGCACCTGCATGGTGGGCTTAGTAGCACTGGCATCGTTCTTAAATCCGACTAGCGTACCATCATAGTCCAGAAAAAATAGACGCCTTTAGGCTTGTTGAAACTTATCGATCAACTTCTGGAGTGTAGCACCCTGCATCTTGCGGCTAGCGGATGCTTCTTGTTCTCTTTTCACTTCGTGCAATCTTGCGAAAAACAATTTGCTTCGCATACGTTGCTGCCGCTCCAACTTGGGCATGTAAATAGCAAGGTGCATCGCTTGCATAATGTCCTCTATGGCATTGGGGTTGATCTGTATCGTCTCGGACAGTTCTTTGGCGGCACCCGCAAATTCACTTAAAATAAGTACACCATTGTAATCCTGTGCTTTGCTGGCAATGTAATCTTTACACACGAGATTCATGCCGTCTCGAAGAGAGGTCACCAAGCAGATGTCTGCCGCTATATAGAGTGCCGAGAGATCTTCGACAGGCAATGAATTGTATAAATAAGTAATAGGCGTCCAGTCGTCCGAACCATACACCGCGTTAATATGCCCGATCATGCGGTCTATCTCGCCACGAAGGAGTTTATACTGTGTTACATTGTCCCGAGAAGGAACGACGAGCATATATAAGACGACCTTATTGCGCAGCTCGGGGTATTGCTGTAGCAGACTTTCGTAGGCAGATAAGCGCTCCAAAATACCTTTGCTGTAATCCAAACGGTCGATCGATAATATTAATTTACGATTTTGGTATTGGTCTTTAAGCACCTCTGCTTTGGCCAGAACAACCTCGGAGCAGGACAATGCTTCAAATTTATCGAAATCTATACCCATCGGAAACACTTCAACTTGGACACAGCGATCGCGACAGCGAACATTATTATTTTTGGGCGAAAGACCTAAGATATTCAAGCAGGAGTTGAGAAAGTTCGGGGCATTATGATACGTATGGAAGGCTATTAAATCTGCACCTAACAGACCTTTTAAAAGTTCATTGCGCCACGGGATAAAACGAAATATTTCATCTGCCGGAAAGGGGATGTGCTGGAAATAACCTATCGTCAAATCACTACGTTGCTGCCGGAGTAACTGAGGCAAGAGCATGAGCTGATAATCATGGACCCTCAATTCGTCCTTGGAAGTAATATTTTGCTTTAATACGATATTACAAAAGTACTGATTTACTTTCTGATACGCTAACCAATAAGATTTCTCAAAAACGGCATAGGATAATCGGTAGTGACATATAGGCCATAGTACCTTATTGGAAAAGCCCTCGTAGTATACTTCGAGATCTTCCGTAGTAAGAAATACGGGAATAAGATTCATTTTGGCAAGCTCCATGCGAATCAATTGTTCTTCGTTTTCATCTTCGGGGATGTAGCCCGGTCAGCCCACCCATACATTACTACTGGTCTTGTAGTAAGATCCTAAGCCCCTAGCTAAGCCACCTTCACTCGAAACAAAGTGTAATTCATCGACACGTTTTTCAATACGAACCGGTAATCGATTGGAAATAATTATAGTCCTTTTTTTTGCATAAAAGGTACGGTACTAGGTTGTTGACCTATATGAGTGTAAGTATAGCTATGATCAAGAATTAGTAGCGGGCTATTCTAGCGGCTCATTCTGTCAGTAGGAATTCTCCAGGATGTATGATGTGTGTCTTAGCGGCTGTCTTATGAGCCAATATGGCTAACCGGTTTAAGATGTCTATATTACTTTGTGGATCTGGTTTGAGGGCGCGTTCTAAAAATATATCCCTGTATATTTTTCTGCTCCTGCCAATTAGAAGGTGCTCCACACCAGCGTCCATTATCTTCTTATTATATCTGTGTGCGCCCTGAAATACCACAATCTGTGCATTCGGATTTTGTTGTTTTCCTTCGTCTGTCCTGTTGTTAGCGAGTGGTTCGAGTTCTCCTATCGAATAGACAAATATTTTTTATTGATGGATATATCGGTATTTGTAATCTCAGGAGCATTAATCTCCCTAGCATTAAAGTCTTTTCTGTCCCATCCTTTTTCAATAATCGCTATAGCTTACCTTCGATCAGAGACTAGTTTAGCACTGGTTTCAATAGAAAATTTATCCGTAGACGGATATAGGTCATCTCCCCTTGTTCAAATAATTAATAAAACCAGCAGGACCATTATTAGCAATAAACATATTCACAAAGACGAAGGCTTTTTTCTTTTTACTTCTAAATGCGCCATAGCAATCTTTTTGTTGAATGAACACGTACCATTAATAAAAGTTCAAAAGATCTCTATAACCCCATTGCTAACATCCGCAAATAATCGACTTTAAGCGGTATCTTTTATTATATAGCCCCATCCAACAATCAAATGCGGGAAGTATAAATACATTATCCTGCAGAGCGAAACAGGGCAAACGAATTACTGTCTCCCTTGACCCTGTATCTGTATACCCAGATGTAGATAGCATTTCGGTACTCAATGCCTCTATAGGAATTTCGGTCAAGGGTTCGTGCGATAGAATAAAGTGATGCTCAATCCGGAAGTAATCTTCCACATAAACGTGAAGCTGATGTAATAGCGCTTCGTGAAAAATATCGTGATTGCCAATGTTAAGGAGTAAAGCTATATCCTTAAATTGTTGTAAATAGACCTCGAATTCGTCGCACTCTCTATTCCAGGGAGAATGAAAGAGATCTCCTAAGAAAACAGCGTGCTGCACTGTGAGATGATCAAGTATACGCTTGAGACGCTCGAATTCCTTTTGTAACAGCATAGGAACAAAAATACCTTCCTGCATAAAATTTTGGGAAGTGCGGGTAATCTTGACTTCCTTATTGAGCTGGTTCCAATCGCCATTATTGGATAAAGAAAAGTCTCTGTCCACAGATGCGCTTTCCCGTACACAGCATCGGCAACCCCAACATCAAGTGCAGGTTAACCCTAATCATGGATGGCCAGCCCATAGAGGAGAATATCGACAGCGATTTCCGCTTTTAAAGATTGAAAATGAGAATTATCCTCATTTACTTTAATCCTTCCTTTGCAGGATTCGTATAAAACCAATAGTCGAATTACGTGTATGGGCTTTGATAAGGCACGTTACACGCTCAGCTATAAAATTCATTCACTTACATCTTTAATTTCACTTTCCATGGAGTTTAAATTAATGTATTTACAGAATACGATAATTTATCCAAATGAACCTTGGCGACCGCAGTTTAAGGGTGTTCCTTCGCTTTTCCAATTGAAGAAATATGCCATACATACCAGCCATGAACTTTGAGATAATCCGAAACCATAGATCGGTGGCAACTCCACCATACGGCCTCCGAACACATGATAACCGTCTTTTGCTTTCTAGCCCATTCCTCAAGTTCATGAATTCCTATACGAAATTCCTCTGTTTCCATATAATCCGCAAAACCCCGGATAGTAAGGTTTTTCCAAGCTTGATTTGAACTGTTTTTTTTAGCTGTCCTGCGGCCTCCTAAAGAAATCAAATGTTGATAATGTATTCCCCCAGCTGTTAAAATTGTTTTCAAGGCCTCCTGATTGAAGTGGGGATACTTCCGAGAACCCGGATACCTGCGGATATCAACAAGTAAGTCGATTTCAAAAGACTTCAATATATCCAAAAACTCTTGGATAGGACGGATAGAGTGCCCGATAGTGTATATGGTTTTCTTAACTTTCATCAGATGGATGAAAAGACAATAAGTACTTATCGATATACAATTGCTTTTCTTTGGATTTATATTGTTGGATAAATCTAGGATGCTCCAGCACCGTTAGTTTCTTGAAAAACTTTCCTTCTCGATTTAACTTATCAATAAATTTCGCGTTCTTCTTTCCTAATATAAAGACCTCTTCCTGGTTTAAACCCATTGCAATATGTTTTTTCAAGGACTCAATCATAAAGTCCTTAACGGCCATATATAACTCAGGTTCATCGTAGTAATTTGCATTTATAAATTGTCCGGGTGTCACTTCTTTTATGATGGCTAAAGGAAAAGGAGAGTTAATGTAAAAGTTACTATAGAATGCCGACGCACCTCCATAAGCAGCAATCATATCATACATATAGACAGATGATATCTCATGCGTTCTGGCAGAAAGCATCTGAACCCCACAGGCAGATGCCAATCTTTTGGTATCAGTAAAAGGAACACCCGTCACCCCAGCACCGTGTCTGCTTGGATTAATGCCGATGAGAAACCGACGTTCATACTGATCCGCATAGAATTTTTGATAGAATCGCTTCATAACCTCTATGGTCTCGGGATTATCCAAAAAAGGATTCATCACAAAATACCCCACTGGCAATTTACCAGTAAACTTGAGGTTTTGATTAAAATAAATTATTTTCTCAGCAAAATTCATTTGACTGGTAAATTGCCTATTATCTTATTTAAAAATCATTGTACAGAAGAATAATTGCTTCAAAAGGGTAATTCATATTATAATATTATCCTATAATCAATTTATTAGGTGATTGATGACTAAAATTTCTGAAGGTACCCAGTTTAGACAAATTAGTTAATTCCTTTTTAATATAAAAAAATGCCAGTTCATATATTGACATTTTATATCAAAACTTATTTGATAAATTTTATTCAGCTTTAGAATTTAGATTAATATCTGCTATTGATGTCAATTTTTCGTCACAAGCCTTTTCTTCTTTCAATGTGTCCAATAATAATTTTAAGGCATCTTTATGTTCTAGGACCTTTGCAAATGCTGCAAGCGTTCCGTATGTCGCAATTTCATAATGTTCAACTTTTTGCGCCGCAGCGATTATTCCCGCATCACGGACAGCTCCAGGTTCTGTTTCTTCCATTATGCTTTTACCTTCTTCGAGTAGACCGGCCATTGCGTCGCATTTTTCAGCCTTTGCCTTTACGCCTATTGACTTAAATACATCTTCCAATCTGCTAACATGTTCTTTGGTTTCCTCCAGATGTGAGGAAATTGATGATTTTAGTTTTTGAGAAGTGGCATTTTTTTCCATTTTTGGTAACGCTTTTACCAATTCCTTTTCGGCCCAGTAAATATCTTTTAAACCGTCTTCGAATAAATCATTTAAATCTTTGGCAGCATCACTCTTTGCCTTGATCTTGGTCTCATTAGATGTAGATTTTGTTGTATTTGCCATAATGTATGTTTTTTAAGTTTGTTTGTATGGTTAACACACATTATCCTTATTTGTTCTATTCGATTTAATAAAAAATATCTAGGTATTTAAAACAACTCCCTACCTTTTACGTTATTTAACTACACTAAAACTATATAATATGGATTCATTAGATTTAAAAGGACGTTGGAACGTTTTAAAAGGAAAAATCAAGCAACAATACGCAGATTGGACAGATGATGACCTGCTTTATGTTGAAGGCAAAGAAGAGGAGCTGTATGGACGTCTTCAAAAGAAATCAGGCAAGACACGCGAAGAAGTTCAATCCTGGTTAAGAGAGCTTGATAAAGATTAATCCAGTGTGATTTGAGCTACAAAAGCCTTACATTCAGTAGGGCTTTTGTTATTTATCAGCACTTTTAAATTATAAAACCTTTGATAGTTATTTTAAAAATTCTATATTTAACCTCATAAAAGATAATCTGTAAAAAGATAGTTAGTGTATAAGTCATCGGCTCTCCCAAAGTCGATGGCTTTTTTATTTTATTATTTTTATTTTGGAAAAACTCATATATTAGTCTCGGTTAATTACCAATAGGTAATATTATTGAAGGCGATTACCCCCCAAGTTTCGCCTTCATGTTTTTTTAAATCTTTGACCAAAAATTTCAGTTTTCAACCTAATAAAATAAAAACCCACATTATTGTGGGTTTTACACAATTTAATGTTTAATAGAATTTTACTGAATATGGTATAATTCAAGGGTTTAATAAAAGTAGCGAATATGTTACAAGTTTAAATATTCATCTTACAATTCGTTTTTTTTTATGAAATTATCAGTTAATTCGCCGACTGAAAATTATTATGGAAATTATTAGAAAAAAATATTTGAAACCAGAAATCCTTTTAGAAAAAATAAAGGTTGAAGCAGATATCTGTGCAGGATCTGCAGTTGCGAAACCCCAGAATAGAAATTATGAGATAACCGATGAATGGGAAGTTACAACAGAACCAACTAAGAATATTGATTGGTAAAATTAAGCAAAATGAAAACAATTAATGCCCTATTAATAATAACAATCTTGGTATCCATGATTGGTTGTTCCGAAACAAAAAAAGAATTAAATTTAAGTGAAGCTTATCTAAAAGTTGAATTAATATCTTCTGAAATTTCAAACGATGAGAATTCAAATAATCAAAATCAAAAAGCCTCAGTCGATATAACCGAAAAGGTAGAAGCAAAAGTTAAATTCTCCCAGACTTCTGAGGTTGCCTATGAGTTTGAGCGAGAAAAATTAAAAAGTCCAAATAACAGAATATTGAAAGGCTCGCAAAAAGCAGCGATAGAGCGTAACCCTTTAGGCGAAGGAATCAAATATGTACTTTTAGCTTACGATGAGTCTGGTAATTTCGTTGCAGAAAATTATTATAGTTATGGGTCTGAAAACTCTACTCAACCCATGAAATTGGACGCCGGAAAAACTTATACGTTCATAGCCTATTCCGAAAACTCGAAAACCTCTTTACCAACAATTGTAAACAAAGAAAAGATATCGACAAGTAAGGCGTTAAATGTGTCAGGCGATTTAATGGTTTTTAAAACTAAATTGAAATTGAATTATGGCGAGAATTTTTTAGGCATAATCCTCAAACATAGATTTAGTTCTATTACTACAAATTTTACGATCGATCCAAATACATCTGGATATTTCAAGACCATTAACAATACTTATATTTTTCCCACTCATTCAAGTGCAAATTTTAATTTTAATGATGAAACTATTGTCTATAATAGTTTGAATCAAAACGGGACTCTTTTAAATTTTCCGACACTTCAGTTGGATCAGAGAACAGTTTCAAGCTATCCTAGTATTCTTATTTCCCCAACTACATCAACTGTTTCATTGAGGTTTGGCTCAATTACCATCGATGATGAAACTAAAACGAATTTCATAGTTCCAAACATAAAGATTACCCCAGGAACCAAATATATTTTAAAATTAAATTTCCGTACATGTACTGAAACAGTAGGGAACGTCCAGGGAATGAACTGGAGTTACGCTGAAGCCTTTGACTGGTTGGGTAGAAGTGGTATATGGAAGGATGGAAAGTTCTATCTTAGAGGGGAAACTATTAGTCAAACAATTACGGCGCCAGCCTCCGATTATGGTTTTGTTTTCGACATTACAAAATTAGATAATGCTTTTAATATGGAGCTTAATGGTGTAAAACTGGCTAAAAATGAAATCCAGTTTGAGAAAGGAGCATCTTCTTCTCAGAATATAAGATTTAAAGATCTGAGCTTATATCAAGGTATTAATTCTGAAGGAGGAAATAATATCGGAGCTATTTATAATATGACTGGAACTTCTTCCGCACCATTGGTGAAAGTTGTAATTTCAAAAAACGGGGAAGTTAGAATCTTTGGAAGCAAGGTTTCTGGTGGACCACTTTATGAGCTGGAACTATTCAATAATAATTCTTTCAATAATTTCCCTTGGGATAAGACTAAAAATAATGTAATAAAAGTTACACAACTAGTTGATGGAAGAACAATACTCATTGGTTCTGGTTCAGGGAAAAAGAAGATTTCCTGTAAATAGGTTTACCCATTAAAATTATAATCTTCCTTATAAGAAACGATACTTCCTTTATTTAAAATAATATAATAATTACAACAGTATTCAGAAATTTTAGATTTAGGTAAACAAATTCAATTTTAAAAAGTTATTAAATAATCATTCCTTGTTTAGGATGTTTGCAGCTAAAAGAAGAAACACACCTAGATTGTTGGGTGCGTTTCTGTTTACTGAATTATATTAATTAATTTTACCTATCTTTATTTTGAATTAACATAGTTCTGTAATTTGTTAATTGGGTATCCGTCCCGTGTTATGCGGGGAGGTTATTAAAATATTAAATATAAAATGATCGTTAAGATATTGTCTTTCACACTGACAAACAATAAGAACGCTTAAATAGACAAACTAGCTGTAATTATGCCCTATAATTAATTGTAGGGCTTTTTTTGGTTTAAAGCTTCGATTACTTTTTCCTAAAACTTTATATAAAAAAATCCCTACACCCGAGAGATGTAAGGATCGTAAATAACCAATTGTTAACCTATGATGTTGAAAACAAATATACATTTTATATAATAAAAGTTTTTTCATTAAATATAAATATTAAATATTTTTTGATATCTAAGTAAAATATTTCCGGAAATATATTTTGGATATTACTGTGATTTAACCTTTTGAGGACTTTGAATTAACAACTTAATTATTTTTTAGACTTTATCTCCAACAAAAGTTTCTTTCTTTTTTTTGGATGATCCTTTAAGGTTTCCTTTATATATGACTCTGCCTGCTCCTGGGACTGATTGTTCCTGATCCATAAAGCGTGTCTTAATAAAAAATCAAATATTTTAAACTTTAAATGCTTTGAAATATCAAAGGAACAGCTCAATATTTGGATTCGTTTGATTTTTTATATAAGAATTTTAGTAAGATTTCTTTAAATTTCAGAAGAATAAAGCTTGGTCCTAAGAAGTAAGATTTTAAATGATACTTTAATTCCTCTAAATAGGATTGATTCAATAATTAGTACCTGGTTCATCATTTTTTAATTTTATATGGCTAACCATTAAAAATCCAAGTCTACTTATTCTTTCCTCTGAAAACGTCAACATATCCTTATTCAAATCAATCGAATAATTATATTCATCAATGAAGTTCTGACATATCTCTAATATCTCAGGATTAAATCGGGATTCGATTTTCAAATATTTCATTTAGGTAAATAGCCAATTTGGAAATATGACCCCAATCCTCATTATCTTTTATTTTTTTATAAATGTTTAAAAAATAATATGCCTCGCGGATCATAACTTTACAATTTACAGATAATGAAATAATCTCCTTTAGAATCTTCAAACTTCAAAATTCTATAATCTGTGGACAGAGTGATTTCTTGGATCAATTTTACTAAGACCTCTTGATCAATTGTTGAGTTAACTTCAACAGCCCTGAATTTGAAATTTCTTTCTCTATACCTTTTACGATAAAATTATGAAAGATATTTAATTTTCTGTTTTCTCGTTCCTTTTGCAAACATGCCGTTGAAATTTGTTTTAATATGTATGATCAATGCTTTCGCAGGATGGCTGATAAAAGCTGATCTTCAAATTTAACTCCATTCACTTCATAGGTAATTGTACTGACAGCTTGTCGTATATCTAAGGTTCGTATATAATTCTTACCCTCTAGGGCTTGATGATCAAATTGGAGCTGCATATCACCCAAAGGAAGTTACATGACCGAATAAGGTCCCTGCATTTTCCGCCAGGTAGCCTCTGCATTTGCATATTCCTTCGCAAAAATCTGTTTCCTCAACACTGGCAATAGACCCGCTGCACGATTGTTTCCCGGATCTGGGGTTCCGGACCATTAGGGATGGTCGTTGAGTTGAATCAACTCTTCGGATATTCCGCCAAAACCATGGCTGCTGTTTGACCATTTCTCAAGGGAAATGCCTCCTCCCAAAGTTCGGTAGGGCGATCTGCTTTGATCATATATGCTAAATTGCTCTGGGCATTCGACTCGACCTAAAAAATGCTCAGCAATAATAAGATAGGTAGATGGATTCTTTGCATGGAATAATTTATAGATTATGAGGATGAATGTTAAACTTATAAAGTAAAATCCCAATTCCCTTAAATTAATTAAGAAATCGTTTTTGTGAATAAAACATCTTTTATTGTTAAATGCTTATTAAATTGGAACTCCAATATAATGCATAATCATGAAAAGAAGGACTTGGTTACAACAGGCAGGATTATTATTTGCTGGTTTATCCATGCTGAATGCCTAGGCAACTGCCAAATCGTCCCTGATTCCAACAAACTATTTACCTGATCAAAAACATGTAGATGATCGGGAGTATGTGGTTTCCGTAATAGTGAAGATGGCTAGTCCAATTCTGGAGAACATCAGTAAATGTACTTTTCAAAAAAATATTCCGATGATTGTTTCCAGCAGTATTGATGGCGCAATCCGAAAGCGGGCCACGTGGAAGCTTTTGTTTTTGCCAGATTGATAGCCGGTATTGCACCTTAAATGGTTTTGCCAAATGATAAAAGCTCAGAAGGAATACTTAGGAAGAAATATAGGGAGATGGCTCGACTAGGACTCATCCATGGGGTTAATCCCAATTCTCCGGATTGTTAAATAGGAATGATAGGTCATCGAAGACCTTGGTAATGAAGCCTAACTCGCTTTAGAAATTATGTCAACTGTTTAAGCCCAATGTGTTCTCTTTCTCATAATACCAAAGATCTCCTTGTCCTTCAATTCATATATATCCGGTGTATAAAAATAAGTGCAAATAGTTAATTTGTTGGTGACATAATCGCACATTTTCTGTTTATTATCGGCGAAGAGCTGGAAAGAATTGTTATTGATCTTGTGACAATTAACTGATTTGGTGTGGTATGTTCGCACTAGGAAGTAAACCGATTGAAAATCCTTTTCTTTTGATTATTACCACAACTATGTGATATATAGTATATTAAGGGAAATTCTGCATTAGAATTTAAAAGAAACAAACTACCTGGAGTAATCGATAGTGCTTATAAGCGCATTAATCGATATGTCAGACTTGGGATGATTGATCTGGTTGATGGCTAAAGTAATGGAGGGTTCCAATCTTTAGCACAAGCAACCTTGATAAAATTACATTACTAAATGATTTGAGACCGGTCAAGTAAGAGAAGTCTTAATAATAATCATAAAAAATATCTACCAATATGATATCTATGAAAAACTCGGCAGGTTGATGATTGGATTTACCTACGATATCCAAGCAGATTCAGCCGACTACTATCCCAATGACGACTCAAAATATGCAGCTTTTTTGCCTTCTTGTCGTTGGGACTTCCTGTTTTTAAAAATTTCTTAATCAGCTCGGCCGAGAAATGGACTTATCGAGATGCATTTTCATGTGAAGTGTTCTCCAAAGATTATTATTAAAACATCAAAAGTTAGTTTATAAAATCGACAACCAAATATAAACAGATGAAGTAAAAATAAAAATTTTGGGCACTCTTTTTAATTTATTTTAAAAAATTGGAGAAATTATTATTTGCAATATAAAATTATAAATAAACTAATCGCAATCTAAATAATTACTACTCTTTTTTATATTTTCTGCTTTTTATTTTATTAATCAATTAATTTACAAATGTTTGCTGCGTGAATTAAATTAATGAAATTTTCTATTCCATAATTTGGAAAATAGTTTATAATAATTATATTTGTAGGACATAACTACAACATAGTTATGTATTACATTGTATTTTTTAACCGAATACTTGATATTAACCAGGGTTTAACCTAACATTTATTTTCATGAAAGCTATCCGATTTTGGTTTTTAGTCTTCTTGCAAATTTTTATAGTTCTTCAGGGCTGTAATAAGAAGTTTAATGACTATTATAATCCAGAAAGTACGCTCGGCAGGAGTATTTTAGGAGTTTTGGAAGAGAAGGGAGGATTCAATGATTTCTTAGGTCTTATTGATCGAGTTGGTTTGCAAAAGTCTTTAAGTGAATCAGCCATCTTTACCTGTATTGCACCAAAGGATGAGTTTGTGAAGGCATATTTTATTGACCACTTGAAATATCCTTCATTGGAACAAGTACCGGATGCTGAAGTCCGTGCTTATATCAATTATCATTTTATCAATGGGATGTATTATACCTACGATTTAGAAAAGAGATACCGGTCAGCAACATCAGAAATTAATAAATCTAGAATAACCAATTATAGGACACGAACTGAAGGTAAACAACCTGGAAAAAATATTAGAATTTATTCGCCTTCATTTTTCGAAATACAATCAGCTGATTTTAACTTTTTATATGGGAAAGAGGGTTCTGCGGGGTTTTATATTGATGGTGTGGCAATTTCCTTGGAAGAACATGATATTGATGCTCGAAATGGGGTAGTACATATATTAAAGGAGGCGTTGTTTCCAAATTTAAGAACTGATTTGGCGATTGCTAAAGATCCTGATCTTTCTCTTTTTAGTACTTGGATAGAAAGACATGCACAGTTTGTATTGGGTGAAGTTGATGAAAATGGTGTTTTAGATACAAACCTATATAAAAATTTCTCTTTCGGTAGAAATTTAGCTGACGAGAATACCTTATCAACCTTGTTTGCTCCAACCAATGCAGCTATTACCGAATATTTTAAACCATATATGGGATTAATTGATAACACTTTGGATTCGGTTCCCAAGCATGTTATGTACTCCTTGATTCGTTCTAGTGTTCACGCAAATTTATGGTATCCATCTGATTTAAAAAGAAATCAACCTCAATGGAGTGCCTTGACTGGTTTTATCAGTTTTGGCAACCCAGCCTTGGAATCAATTACTGGATATACAGCAGCGAGTAATTCCTTTATATACAAAACCAACCGTGTGATGGAGTCACCTGAGATGAGCAGTGTGTTATCTGGGATTCTGATGATGTATAAAAAATATAGTCAATGGTATTGGATGGTTAAAAATAGAGGCTTGGGATCAGGTATAATAGATGCATTATTTTATCAGCATAGTCCTAAAACCTTATTAGTTCAAAGTGATGAGATTTGGGGCTCACCATTTGCCCAAGACATGGATGCGCTTACTCTAGAGGCTAGATTGCAATCTTGTAAAGCAGGTGTTTTTCATTTTGATGTTCATGCCGACGGGGGATTTAAAAGACGATTTTATCCAACAGATTATGGCTATATCCTTTTTGAGAATAATAAGCTTATTGACTATTCAGGAAATTCTGTGGGTTTAGTTCAAAGTGAACCTGTGTGGGTTAAACCTACGGGAGCAATCTTTGAAATTGATGGTTTTTTAAAACCAATCGATAAGTTGGATCCAGAACAAACCGTATGGAAAAAAATTAAGGCTCAAAGCGATTTGTCAAGATTTGCAGCCTTAGTGGAAAAGGCAGGCTTATTAGCTGAGCTACAATTAACAGGTTTTTTCGTGTATTCAGTCTTTGCACCATCCAATGCAGCTATGCTCGCTGCAGGAATTGATCCTGCTAAAGTTAATGTAACGGATGCTAAAGCTATCGTAAATAGGCATATTGTAACTAACAGGTATTTATTTACAGATGGGGTATTCAATGGTCAGCTTACCAATAAAAATGGTGAGAATTTACAATTCACAGGTGCTTGGAATACCTTTAGGATTAGCACAAATAAGAGTACAGCATCTGTATTAAATACCTTAATGAATCAACAAGGTAGCAATGGAGTATTGCATGAAATCAATAATGTTTTATTAGCAAATTAGACTTAGAATCATGTACAAAAATTGGAGTTTATTGGGAATATTAACCCTCATACTTAACCTTGTAAGTTTTTCTATTTCCGCTCAAACAAATACAATCTCAGGAAGGGTATTTGATCAAGCAGAAGGTAAGCCTTTTGAGAATGTTTCAATTCTGGTTGTGAGTAATTCAGACTTGATCTTGACAGCTTTTAAGAGTGAAGCTGATGGAAGTTTTCACGTCAGTTATCCAAATAATGCTAAAAAGATTGTGTTTTCCATGGTTGGCTATAAAAAGAAAGAATTTTTAATTAGTAGTGCTCGAAATGGCATGCGGGTAATCATGGAAGTTGATAATACCCAAATTGAAGCGGTAGAAATTGTTGGGCAAGGAAAACGTGAGGCCGATTTGGGATTTGTAAATATCAATAAAAGAGAGTTATCAAGTGCCATAGCTTCAGTGGATATGAAAGGGATTGAGAATTTACCTGTCGTATCTGTCGATCAATTTTTACAAGGAATGGCACCAGGACTTCAAGTGGTGGCTAACAGTGGAGATCCAGGAGCTGCAGCATCTATTCGTATTCGAGGTATTTCCAGTATTTCCGGCATCAATGATCCTCTATGGATTATTGATGGAGCTGAGGTCATTGGGAATAACTATTCTGTTCAGAGTATTTCGGATTTTGGTTTTAGTCCTATTGGTGACTTAGATCCATCAGATATAGCCTCAATAGACATTTTAAAGGATGCATCAGCAACTGCATTATATGGATCGAAAGGAGCGAATGGCGTTATTGTAATCCGTACGAAACGAGGTAAAAGAGGGAAGCCTGTATTTAATTTTAATAGTAGAATTACGGTTTCAGAAGTTCCTAGAAGTATTCCTATGTTAAGTGGTGATGAGCATAGAATTTATTCAATTGAACGATGGACAGGAGGAAATGATGATGGATCTGCATTACCAGAATTGCGAGGAGATATGACGCGAGCAGATGCATGGAAATTCAATAACAATACGGATTGGCTAAAGGCTATCAGTAGAACTGGTACCTATCAGCAATATAATACTTCATTAAGTGGAGGTGGAGATCGTATCAATTATTATTGGGGATTGGGATACACCAACCAATATGGGACCACTAAAGGTACTGGTTATGATCGATTCAATACCCGCTTTAATTTAAATTATCGAGTGTCTGATAAATTATCGGTATCTGCTGATTTAACCTATACTAATTCCTTAACGGATAAAAGAGGAACGAAACATCCTTATAATATCAACTCAGATAATGAAATGAATCCACTTCGAATTGCAAGGCAAATTCCTGCATATTATCCTATTTATTCTCAGAATGGATTAAACTATTTTTTAGATCGAAATACGGTTTCCTTCTTCTCAAGATTTAATCCGTTAGCCTTGATTGATTATTCACAATTCTTGTCGAAGGCCAATCGTCTTATGGCAAGTACCTCTGTGAATTATAAGATATTAAAATCTTTAGAATTCAGGACTCAAGTTTCAACGGATTTTAGACAATCTGGTGATGATTATTTTTTGCCCAGTTATGCCACACAAGCCATACCTGGAGAAAGCTTTTACAACGCCGGAATGCAGTCGGATGGTTACCAATTGTTGGTTAATAACAGTAACCGTCTAATTTGGAATGCTGTTCAACAAGAAAAACATCGATTAACAATTACTGGAGTTGCTAACCTTACAGTAGATAAGGCAAATAATATGGAGATCAGGTATTTTAACGGGGCATCTCCGGAATTACGTTCAGCAGATGCTTCTGCTCGTATTACAGGCACTACTGGTTCTTTATCAGATCAACGCTATTTAGGGATATTCCTACAAGCTCATTATGCACTAAATGATCGTTATTTCTTGACTGCAACAGGAAAGACTGAAGGCGACTCCCGATATGGCGATAAAAATCCATATAGTATTTTTCCTGCAATTGGGGCAGCCTGGGACATGACTAAGGAGAAGTTTATAGCGGATCAAAAATGGATATCTAGCTTGAAGCCAAGATTTGCATTTGGTATAACAGGTAATCTTCCAAAAATTAACAACATCTATGATATTGCTTATGCTACTAGGGTTGGGTATTTAGGAGAGACCTACATTTATCCAGAAAAATTTGCTTATGAAAATATTAAGGAAGAGCGAACTACGGAGTATAACCTAGGTTTGGATTGGGGACTATTTGGTGATCGTGTTACAGGACAATTCGATGTTTATCGTCGTAGAACTAATGATTTATTGTTAAAAGAATCATTGTCTAGTACTTTAGGTTATGCGAATCAATATGTAAACTTTGGTACTGTGGAAAACAGTGGAATTGAACTAGGGATTACTGCAGATATATTAAAAGGAGATCAAGATCGTCCAAGATTAAAGAGTTTTTTCAATATCTCCTTTAATAGAAATAAACTTGTCAAATTACCGGAAAACTTTGATGCAGCATCTTTCTCTACAAGTCGGAATGGATTTGCATCCAAACTGCAAGAAGGTGATGTTGTAGGTGCATTCTATGGTTATCGAGCCACAGGAGTTTACGCAAGGGATGAGGATGCATTCTTACGTGATGATCGAGGAGAATTAATTTATGAAGCAGACGGTATTACACCAAAGATTATGCGGTATGGATCCGTAACGGGGCATCAATTTGAAGGTGGAGATATGCGATATGATGATATTAATGGAGATGGGGTAATCAACTTATTAGACCGAGTACAAATTGGTAATGCCAACCCGAGTTTTTTTGGTGGGTGGAATAATACCTTAACCTACAAACAATATTCCCTCAGCCTAAACCTTCAATATCAATTTGGGAATGATATCATCAATGGTTCGCGTATTATTATGGAGGAGATGTCGGACTCTAAAAACCAATCACAATCTATCTTATCTCGTTGGAGAAGGCAAGGTGATGAGACCGATATGCCAAAAGCAGCACCTAGTAGCGATTGGAATAGGGCCGCTTCTACAAGATGGGTTGAAGACGGCTCCTACGTCCGCTTGAAATCGCTATCCTTTACTTATGATGCTAATAATTTGTTAAAACGATGGGGTTTTAAACAATTAAGCTTCTTTGTTACAGGGTATAATCTATTAACCTGGACCAATTACCTAGGGGTTGATCCTGAGGTGCCAATTACAGGATCAGTCTATTTATTTGGGATAGATAATAGCTATACAGCACCCCCAAAACAGTACACTTTTGGTTTCCGATTTAATTTATAAACTCTAGCTGAAAATAAAATGAAAAGGTCATTATATAGTATCATTCTTACGCTGTTCTTGTTTAGCAGTTGTGATAAGTTTTTGGAAGTAGAGGTCCCTGATAATTTGGTTCACAATGAATACTGGCAAAATAGAGAACAAGTACTTGCCTCAAGAAACGGTATGTATTCCGCATTACATAATAATCTAAATAACTTTCTAGTTTGGGGAGATAGTCGATCAAGTCTATATGCACCAGGATCGGGTGAATCATTTACAGGAGATTATAGGCAATTCATGGCACACGACATCTATTCTACGAATGGATTAACCAGATGGTCCACTGTTTATACTGGAATAACATGGATAAACTCATTTATTAAAAACGCTCCATCAGCATTACAGAATGATCCCACTTTTAAAGAAAGTGAATTACAAATGATGATGGGTGAGGCTTATGCCCTACGGGCCTTGAATTATTTTTACTTAGTGCGTGCATTTAAAGATGTGCCAATTATTTTGGAACCATACGAATCGGATGCTCAGAAATTCAATACTGCTGCTAAGCCTGAGACTGAGGTTTTGGATTTTATTGAAGAAGATTTAGATAAAGCATTGAAGGATGTGGCGGAGGATTTCACGCAAGTCAATGATCGCTTTGGAAGAATTACAAAAAATGCTGTAAGAGCGATTTGGGCAGATGTCAAACTATGGCGGAATCAATATCAAGAAGCTTTAAATATAACTTCTCAATTAAATAGCTATAAGGATAAATTAGTTGAACCTGCAGATTGGTACAGCATTTTTAATCCAGGAAACAGTGCTGAAAGTATTTTTGAATACCAATACGTACAGACAGGATTTTCATCTCCAATTTATGGATGGTTTGCACATTTTCAGGCTGTAGGTTCAGCGGATAAATATCTGGCTAATTCTACAAACATTGAACTTTATGGTCTTGAATTATATCCTCCAGTTGATCAAATCAATTGGAGTGCAGATACTATTCGTCTAAAGAATCTTTCTTCTTATAAACGAACCCCAGTTTCCTATGCGGGAGGAAGTGGATTTGAAGTGTACAAATTTGTTGGACAGACTCCTTATGTAGAAAGCTATAGACCAGCAGGAGGACGTAATGCCAATTTTATATTTTATCGCTATAGAGAGATTTTATTTATGGAGGCAGAGGCCTTAGCTATGCTCAATCGATATGCTGAAGCCGAAGAACGAATTAATATAATCCGAGAACATTGTGATTTGCCAGCTATACCTTCTGGGGCTATGGGAACTGGCTTTGACTTTATGCGTTATTTATTGATGGAAAGAGAGATGGAATTAGGGTTTGAAGGGAAAGAATGGTTTGCTGCTATAAGAATAAGTAGAAGACCAGAATTTGTGAATGTTCTCTTAGAAAAGTCAGCAGAAAATAATCCACTCAAGTTATCCTATCAAGTCGTTCGAGCCAGATTATTAAATTCTGAGAGTTGGTTTTTACCTTATCATGAAACGGAGTTGGAAAATAATCCCGCTTTAGTTCAAAAAGAATATTATAAAAATAAATAACCTGCAAAATTTAGAGATATGAAAAAGCTCATAAAAGGCAATTTTTTAATCCTACTATTTCTCTTCGTGGGTCTAAGCATGTATTCATGTAAAGAGAATTTTTCTGATGCTCGATATGATAGCACAGATGAGATTCAAATAATGGATTATTTAGAAGGGGAAGCAGAATTAAGTACTTTTAAATCTTTAGTTGAATATGTGGGTCAACGAAGTCTGCTAAAAACTGCCGGAACTTATACACTGTTTGTTCCTAATAATAGTGCTTTCCAAAAACTATTTGAACATTTAGTTTTTGATGGTAAACCAATCAAGAAAATAGAAGATGCTCCAGTTGCTTTTTGGCTAAATTATTTCAAGTATCATTTGTTGGATCGGAAGATTAACACCAATGAATTTGTACATGGACCATTGCCTGCAGTATCTTCATACGATGGAAAATATATAATTGCCGATATAAGTGGTAGCTATGAGGCCATACGTCTTAATAATATTTCCACTATCATCCAAAACAATGTAAATCTAAATAATGGCTATGTAAATGTGTTAGATGCAGTATTGGTTCCACCTACTGCTAGCCTATTTGATATGTTAAAGGAAAATGGGAAATATACGACCATGCTTTCCATTTTTGAGGAGACAGGATTGACCAAATATTTAAAGGATAGTATAGCGACCGTTTTAATTGAAAGTGATCAAGCATTAGAAAAATCGAAATTTGATAAGTCATCCATTGCTGACTTAAAAGAGTGGGCATCTTATCATATCATTCCAGATTCAGGGTATTATATGAATCTGCTCACTGCTCAACGGTTTTATCCTTTAGATAATAAGGAATCGTTGTCCTTTTCCTTAAACACATACGGACAATACTTTGTCAATGGAAAGTTTAAGTTTAATCAGACTGCAGAATATGGTATTGACAAAGTTGGAAAGAATGGAATTTATCATTCTTTAGACACTTTATTACAAATAACTCCTTCTCAGCCTGCCAAGATACGTCTTAATCTATATCCACCAGGAAGTAGCTATGGTGCTCAAAATGTTTTTACACAAGCGCCAGCATCAATAAAGTTAAACAATGGAACACAAAGCTATCATCAGGACAAAAAACTAATGATTGTTCAATTTGATGCTACTCAAGCTGGGGATTACTTTTGGACTACAGTTCCTGATGTTCCTGCAGGGAAATACAGAATCCGTGTCATGCAAAGACTTGCTGCTACAAGAGGTAAGTATATGACCATTTATAATAACCAAATTATTAAGGAATTTATTGACTTCTCGAAGAAAGACGGTGATTTTGAGGAATATACCTATTTCGCTTACAACTATTGCGGTGATATAGAAGTCAAAGAACGTTCAGATGTGAAGATCAATTTTGTATTTCTTGATTTTGGATCCAATAAATCTCCTGGATATTGTTGTGATCTTTTAGTTGATATCCTTGAATTAATTCCGATTAAATAAACCTGAATTAAGATGAATATGAAGCTTATAAAATATTGCTGTTTTGGTTTCTTGATTAGTGTTCAGGCTATGAATGCTGTTTATGCACAAGACACTTTACGTACGGACTTAAAACAGGATAGCTTAAGGTTGACTAATTATCCCTCATCATCGGTTTCCATTGCAGGGAAACTATATGGATTGGGTAAGGTTTCAATCATGGACCATGGAAATATTGGAGCAAGCGCATTTCTAATGATACAGGGTGTATCAAGTATTAATCTCAACAGTTCACCCATTATTTATATTGATGGAATTCCAATGCGTTTTTCCAGTAGTTATCCTGCTTTTCTTTCAAATTTTGAACATGATCGTCTAGGATTTTTGAATCCGAATGATATTGCATCCATAGAAGTTATTTCAAATGGGTTAGACTTGCCTATCATTGGTGGTAAGGGCTCGGCAGGTGGATTAAATATTAAGACAGAACGTGGCGAGTTTGGTGGTACAAAAGTCGATGTTCAGGTGCGAGGAGGAATTACCCCAGCCAACTATTCTGTGCCACGGTTAGATGCACAAGGGATGAAAACTTATTTATGGAGTAGGTTTGAAGAGGAAGGAATGGGCGTTGATGAATTAAATAATCATCCTATATTTTCCAATACTAATCCTATGTATAATCAACAAACCGATTGGTTGGATCTGATCCGTCAACAAGGAATTTATCAAGACTATCACGTTAAACTCAAAGGAGGGGACGGAGATGCCAATTACTTATTTTCTGTAGGATATACGGATAAAAATGGTACCATTAAAAACAATAATTTTGATCGTGTTGGAATCAGGTTTAATTTAGATTATACTATAACACCAAAAGTTAGTATTTATAATAACCTTTCTTACACCAATACTAGTGCAAAATATCATGAGCAAGGATTCAATTATGATATCCATCCACTATATATAGCTAGTGCTAAAGCACCATTCTTAGGAACTAACTTTTTTACCAGTTCAGGTGAAGTTGGAAAATCACTTGCGGCAGTTGATACTTTAGGCTTCAGTAATCCATTAGCCCTAGTAAATAACCTGCAGAACAAAAATCAATTTAACCGAATTGATGGAGTTATGGGTGTAAATTGGGCGATTTCAGATACTTGGAAATTATTCTCTGATCTATCCGTATCCTATTTTAATCTTTCAGAGAAACAATATAGACCGGCATTAGGAATTGTTCCTGATACTTATATGATAAGACAGAATAGTAAACGAAGTTCGAGTGAATTTTTGCTCAATTGGCAAGCCGGAATTAGCAAATGGGGAGAGTTAAACCCTGATCTAAATTATAACCTACAATTAAGTACTGCAGTTGAAACCTTCGAAGAGCGATCAATCTTTGGCCGCAAAGTAAATGCTGGAACAGATGATTTTGAAACGCTTAGCCAAGGAGTAGTCGATAGTGCTTCTAACAATAAGTTCAGGTCGAACTTAATGACTTTAGTTGGAAAAGCAGATTTAAACTGGAAAGATTGGATTTATGTTATTGGATATCTAAACATGCAAGGATCTTCTAATTTTTCCTCTAAATCACGTTGGAAGTTATATCCAGGAATTTTAACAAAATTTCATGTTTTAGGCGATAATAATCATAGGCAACTTGATTTGGAACTTGGTTATAATCGAACAGGTAACCATGAGCTTAGAGGCTTTTATCATTACGGACAATATTACCCAGTCATTTATTTTGGATATGGGGGAACATATTTAGGAAATATAGCTAACCCTGATTTAAAACCAGAATTAGTTGATAATTATCATGTAAAAGCTTACCTGGCGCTTTTTGAAAACAAGTTGAGATTATCTGCAGGTTATTACTTAAAAAGAACCAATGGATTAATTACGCAGAATATTTCTAATAATAATGAACAAAACAGAGGTTTATTATTTGAAAATGCAGGGTCATTAGAAAACAAGGGCATTGAAATAGAATTGAATACTGATATAATAAGGAAGGATAATTTCAAGTGGGGTTTATCTATTGCAGTCAATACGCTTGATAATAAGGTGCTTTCCTTACCAAACGGAAGTATAGTACAGACTATGGGAGCTTATTCAGGTATTGCTAAAGAAGGAGAGGAAATAGGCTCATTTTATGGGTATAAGGTACTAGGTGTATTTGATAACGCTGCTTCTATCAATCTAAAAAGATCAGATGGTACAGATTATAAACCTGGGGATTATATCATGGAAGATATAAATAAGGATGGTAAAATTAGCAATTTGGATAAACAAGTAATTGGATCCCCTTTACCAAAAATGTTTGGGTATCTATCTACTTCTTTGCAACATGAAGAATGGGGTTTAAGTGCTTTGTTTAATTATTCCTATGGTTCAGAAATATATAATGCATTCAAACAGCAGATGCACGCTATGGATACATATGCAAACCAAGATCCTGCGGTAATGAATCGATGGCTTTCTGAAGAAAAGCCAGGAAATGGATTAAGTAGGGCGGTATTAAATGATCCCTCATCAAATTCAACTCAATCCTCCCTTTGGGTAGAAGATGGAAGTTTTATCAAATTAAAATATATCACCTTAGACTATAACTTCAAGATCGCAGAATCCAATACTTATTTGAAGGGGTTAAAATTGTATGGAACCGTAGAAAATTTGCTTACAATAACGAAATATTCAGGCTTTGACCCAGAGATTAATGGGTTAAACAATCCTATGTTTCGACAAATTGATTTTGGAGCTTCACCTATGGGGAGAACATTCTTGATAGGTCTTAAAGCATCATTCTAAAAATAAAACGACAACACTATGAAATTAAGATTAGCAATATATTTCATGATAACACTAGTTGGATCAAGTGTTTTAGTTTCTTGTTCTAAGTTCTTCGAAATTGAGCCTTATAACAGCATTATCGAAGAAGATTTTTATAAGAGCCAAGAGGATTTAAACGCTGCTGCATTGGGGATGTATGCTGCGATGAGTAAAGATGTTCATAAGTATTTGTTATGGGGTGATGCTCGTGCGGATATGGTTACTTCAGGTCAGGCGGAACCTCAACCCTATATTAATGAATTTGTCTTGAACAATGTTAGTGCAGAAAACCCATTTGCAGATTATAATGGCTTGTATGAGACTATCGCTCGTTGTAACAGGCAATTGGATTTTGTTTATAACGTGGCAACATATGATGATAAATTATTGGATAAGGCGGCGAATGCTTATTATGCAGAAGCTTTATTGCTCAGGTCTTTATGTTATTACTATTTAGTGAGAACATTTGATCAATTTCCTATTATTCGATCTCAAAAAGGGGAGGATATTAGCTATTTGGATGAGCGTGGTATACAAGTGAAAAGTGGTAGTAGTAACTTGAAAATTACGGATTTGCCAGGCCTTCAGAATTTTCCCGAAGATAAGCGAGAAATCTGGCTTATGATTTATAATGATGTTTTGAAAGCATTAGGAATGCTGCCATTAAATTTTGAGTGGAATAAAGAGTCTTTACCGTCTGAGGAAAGATATGGTCGGATCTCTCAACCTACTGCAGCTACATTTGCCGCTGAACTAGCTTTATGGTTGGGTGAATATAGAACGGCCTCTGCATTTTGTAACTCACCAATCACGAATAATCAACATTCTTTAGGTACAGCTGGTGCATGGCCAAGCCAATTTACAGGAAGTTTTGCTAGTCAACATAGCATGTTTCTTCTTGGATATCGTTTTGATAATAGCTTTGAAACTAATCGTCTGCAAGAATTTACTTCTAATCTTGCCTCAGAAGGGGGAAAGTATTATTTAAAGCCTGCATCTCAGGTGATTAATAGCATTTTTGCCTATGAAGGGAATGACATCAGAACTAGCTTTAGCTTTAAGGTTTTTGAACAAGACACAGTAATCTGGAAATACATTGGGTTAGATAATGTATCCTCAAGGCGTCCAGCCTACCGTAGTATTGCTAGTTGGCAGATTTTCCGTTCTGCAGATGCTTGGTTACTTAAAGCAATCGCTGATTTGCAGCTCAATGATTATGCCTCAGCATTTAATTTCTTAAACATGGTTCGTACCGCTAGAGGATTAGTAAAGTATCTCCCAACTGATATTGATTATACGAATAAAACGTTGATGATGCAGATCATATTCAATGAACGTGCAAGGGAGTTTGCCTTTGAAGGGAAGCGATGGTACGATTTGATGTTATGGTCTAATATTGCTGGTGAAAATATCTTGGCAGATAAGGTTTCCCGAAAATATAATGGGGAGATGCGGACTGATATTTTCAATAAATTATCAGATCAGAAAAATTGGTTCATTCCAGGTAAGCCATCTAATTAACAATTTTTAGAAGATTAAATTATGAACAGATTAAGCATTCAATTTACTTTCCTATGCATATTTTTTTTATTAATGGGTTGTTATAAAGAAGAACATTGGGGATTTCCGGGACCATATGAAGAAGAAACGGTTTTACCAGATAGTTTGCCTTTTCCTTTTGACAAAGATAGACAAGCTGGGGTATGGTTAATGAAAGATGGCAATGCAATAGACGATAAAATACTATTCAAGGGTTTTACGGATTTTTATGCAGCAGGAGATACCATGTCATGGATTAAGGAGTCCAATGGTATGCGGTTGATTCAACATCGGAACCCTTATCCTGTTACCAATGCTGATCATGTTGGGGGAAGAGAAAATAGCTATAGAAATAACTGGGTTGTATCTAAGACATTTTTGCCAGTAGGAAAAGGACATCGTTTCTACATGTATTTTAAAGCAAGCATAGGAACTTTTAATGGAACTGCAGCTGGTATTGTCTTAGGTAATAGTTGGGAGAATGGTAAAGAATTCATATTTGGCTTTGATGGCTTTTCAAATATCGCCCCTCAATTCTTTTTAGATTTATATGAACGAACTTTCACTGTTAACCCTGAAGCAGGTTGGCCAACTGTAAATGAAGTCATTACTCCTGGGATCCCAGCAGAATTTGAAACGGTTATTGTTGATAATTTATTCTATATCAAGGTCAATGGGGTATTATGTTTTAAGATGCAATTGCCCGATCAAGCGTTGTATTATTACCCAGCAGCTATAAGACCATGGCGAAACTTTTTAACCATACATGATTTTTATTTCGAAGCTTCAGATACTTATTCTTATAATCAAGCATTCACTCAAAAAGAACAAGGTTATAATTTCATCCAAAGGCCTTCTTTAGTTACAGCTAATGATGGAAGTATATTGATGTTTGCTGAAGGAAGAGGCGCCTATGATAATAGTGTAATGCGGGTGGCACAAACAAGTAGGGCAATAGGTGATGTTGATATTATTCTTAAAACCTCAACTGATGGAGGATTGACATGGAGTAAAGAAAAACAAATAGTTGTTGGTGAATCCAGCAATTTGACCTATGCCAATCCGCAGGTAGTTAAAGCTAAAAATGGAGATTTAATTCTGCATTACAATAAAATAGGCTATCTATTAAGTGGTACGACCTATAACCTAGACCCAACCCAACTTAGGATATTCCAACGAGTTTCTAAGGATAATGGTAAAAGTTGGTCTGCAGAACAAGATATTACATCTCAAATTAAACTGACTAATATCGGTGTTCAACATGTTTCTGGTCATGGTATTTCCATGAAAAACTCATCTCAATCTGGAAGGTTATTGATGCCAATTCAACTCGATAACAACCAAGCAGGAGTAGCCTATTCGGATGACCAAGGTCAAGTATGGAAAGTTAGTATGTTATCTGGAACTAATTTGCGTAGTCCATCCATTGTTGAATTAAATGATGGTCGATTAATGATGCTGCTCTCACATACTGCTGTTACACCGAAAAATAAACTAGTCGCCTACAGTTCTGATGCCGGAGTAACTTGGACAAAACCTGCAACTTTTTCTAATGGTTTGGTTACTGGAGAGTTTGGACATACTTTTCCTGCAGCTTTTGTGTCCAATTCTGATGGTAAATTATTCTGCATCACACCACAAAATAGAGCTTCTGATCCTCGAACTTACGGTATGAGTCCAGTTTTTGCCAACACACCAATTTTATATACCAGCGAGAATTTTGGAGCCGAGTTTAATAAGATAGGACCACTTGTTGAACACTTGACACATAATAATTATGTTGTACCAGTAGGAAATATTGATGCTGTTGTTTTGAATAATGGTAAGGTATTAATTGCTTCCGATGGTGGAGTAAGTACACCATATGAAAGTATTGTCACTTATATCAAATAATCAGGAGGAAAGATATGAAACGAAATAAAATGCTTACAGTGTTATTGACATATATTAGTTTAACATTACTTAGCTCCTGTAAAACGGAAGGTACAGGGATGCTATCTATGGGGGATTTTGAGAAGCCGGAAACTGAATTAAAAGGCGAGGAGGATACAAGTAAAATTTATGCAAGTCTTCGTCTTTTTGAGCAAGGAAAAGAAGGATATCATTCTTATAGAATTCCAAGTTTATGTCGCTCAAATAACGGAAATCTAATAGCCTTAGTTGAAGGTAGAAAACATACTAGTTTAGATTATGGAGATATCGATATTGTATCAAAAATTTCCACAGATAATGGTAAAACATGGTCCGCTCTTAAAGTAGTTATCGGAACAGGAGAAGGGACTTGGGGTAACCCAACAATTGTTAATGATGAAGAGAAAGGCCGTGTTTGGTTATTCGTATCATGGAACAGTGAATTTCACAGTCAAAATGGAGGCAGTTTTAACGGTAAGGATTATCCGGCTGTAAGCAAATGGGGAGATCGAAAAGTTTATAGTCTTTTCTCTGATGATAATGGTTTAACTTGGACAACTCCTGTGGATCGTACAGAGGAGCTACTCCCGAAAGACTTTATTTGGGATGCGGTAGGACCTGGATCAGGAATACAAATTGCTCAAGGACCGAATAAAGGTCGCTTAATTATCCCTGCAGGTGAACGTAATATTTACAGTGATGATCATGGGGAAACCTGGAAGTATCAACGTATTCCTAAAAACACCTTTGAGGGATCCATTGTCGAATTAAGTAGTGGTTTGCTTATGCGTAATGATCGTGCTGTGCTTGGAACATGGAATAGAGGAAAGTTTAGATATATCTCAAAAGGAAATATTGAAGGAGGATTTTCCAATTTTATAGCAGATAGCAAATTAATAGATCCCAGGTGCCAAGGTTCTATTTTGAGACTTTCTTTCCAACCTAATCTAATTGCATTCTTAAATCCAGCAACAAACGATGGCGATGGAATGCCTAATCGTTGTCAGATGACAATAAGGCTAAGTAATGATGATGGTAAATCTTGGTATGCCTCAAAGAAATTAGAGTACAAAGGAATAGAGCCAAATGACTTGTGTGCACTAGGTTATGGAGGTTATACCAGTATGACTAGAATCAATGATAAAGAGCTTGCATTGATGGTCGAACAAGTAAATCAACCAACTGCAGGTGCAGCTATAAATAGAAGGCATTCCATTGACTTTCAGTATGTAAATGTTAATTGGATTTCGAAGCCTTAAAATGAAAACCCATAAAGAATTCAATTTATTATAACTTAACAATTTGTTTAAATTGTTAGATTAATAGATTCTTTTTATATTATTTTGTAGAACATATTATTTTTTTAAAGAGTTGACTATGGCAACAAAAGATTTATTGAATGACCTAAAACCAATCCAAGTAAATACCCGAGTAGATTTAGTTGAAAGTCAAATTCGGGAATACTTAGATAAGAAAGGTTTAAGAGCGGGAGATACATTGCCTACAGAAATGGAACTTTCAGAAGCATTAGCTGTAAGTAGAAATGTACTTCGAGAAGGCCTTAGTCGACTTAGAATGTTGGGACTAATTGAATCCAAGAAAAAGAGAGGCATGACATTAACTAGCCCTGATATTCTTGGATCTTTTGAACGGGTTTTAAATCCACAATTGATGGATAATGCCACTTTGCAAAACCTATTCGAATTACGATTAGTACTCGAATCGGGACTTGCAGACTTATTGTTTCTTCGAAAGACAGAAGCTGATATCAAAGAATTGGAAGCCATCGTAAAAAGAGAAAAACCTGCTGCAACAGACGTATTTCGAGTAAATAGCGAAATCTCGTTCCATGGTAAATTATATGAAATGACCGGTAACGAAACATTAAAAAGATTTCAAATCATGCTTCTACCTGTATTTGACTATGTCATCAAAAATGAAAATAGAAGTATTCGATCAAACATTACCCACGCAGATTTAGTGGAAATTCTAAAAAGTGGTACAAAGGAAGAGTTTGTACTTGCCATGCGAGAGCACCTAAGACCTCATTACGAATATTTAAAACCTTAACCTTTAAAAAATATAAGGAATCTATGGATACCTTATATTTTTTTGCGATTTTTAATGTAGTACAAAAGTACTATTAAACCTAATCAACTTATTCATGAAAAAGATACTATTAAGCTGTTTCTTACTAGTCACGACGAGTGTTAATGTGTTGTTTGGACAACAAATTACTTTGAGCTCAAAAGTTATAACTACACCAGTTTTAGCTGACCAAGACATTAATGTTCTTAGAAAAATTCAAATTTCGTCTAATGAAGACCTTTCCAATCAAAAATTAGAAATAGCGTATAACTTGGATGCCACAGCAATGAAATCTATTCAAACAATTGAAATTTGGGAATCCATAAAAGATACCAGCCTTTTAAAGTCTAGTAACAAAACAAATTATAAGCGTTTGGTTGAATTAAAAGCTAAAAAAGGTCAAAATGCAATAAAATTCAATGTTGATTTAAAATCTGGCATAAATACATTTTGGCTAAGCATTAGAGCTAATCCGGCAGAACAACTGACAGAGGAGTTTAACATAAAGCAAAACTACGTTCGATTGAATGGAAAAAGGACGATTTTTAAAGGGCAAGATATCAGTAGTCATCGATTAGCTGTAGCAGTACGCCGCCATAAACAGGACAATGTGCATACTAGTCGTATCCCTGGAATAATCACTGCAAAGGATGGCAGTTTAGTTTCTATTTACGATGCTCGATATGAATCGGGTAGAGATTTACAAGGTCATATGGATATTGCCGTCTCTAGAAGTTTGGATAAAGGATTAACATGGCTACCTATGGAGATTGCTATGGATATGAAAGAATTTGGCGGATTACCCGAAAAATTTAATGGTGTTTCTGATGCCAATATTTTATTGGATGAAAATACCGGCGATATTTATATCGCGGGATTATGGATGTATGGGGTTATAGATGAAAAGGGCACATGGTATCCTGGTATCAAGGACGGTAAAGAAATATGGAACCATCAGTGGAAGACTAAAGGCTCTCAACCAGGATTCGGCATAAAAGAAACATCACAATTCTTAATAGTGAAGAGTTCAGATAATGGGAAATCATGGTCAGAACCTATCAATTTAACCGAGATGTGTAAACAAGAAGATTGGTGGTTATGGGCACCAGCTCCAGGACATGGGATAACGTTAAAAGATGGTACACTTGTAATTCCTACTCAAGGAAGATTGAACAATGGTAAGGCATTCTCCAATATAACTTATAGTAAGGATGCAGGTAAGACATGGAAGACTTCTAAACCAGCCTTAGATAGATCGACTACCGAGTGTATGGCTGTAGAATTAGAAGATGGTAGCATTATGCTCAATATGCGATCCAATTTAAATACAACCCAGAAGGGTGATGATAATGGTCGTGCAATTGCTACGACTTCCGATCTAGGTAATACTTGGACTGAACACCCTACTTCACATAATGCCTTAATAGAACCTACCTGTATGGCTAGCATTCACAGACATCATTATATAGAAAATGGAGAAAAGAAAACCATGTTGGTTTTTTGTAATCCCAACTCAAAATATGATCGTGTGAATATTACCTTAAAAGTTAGCAAAGACAATGGAAAAACTTGGCAAACCAAGGTGTTGTTAGATGAAGGCAAAAGTAGGGGATATTCTTGCATCACCTCGGTAGATGAAAATACAGTAGGAGTATTGTATGAAAGTAGCCAAGCCGACCTCGTATTTCAACAAGTTTCAATTAAAGATCTACTCTAAAATTACATACATGAAAAAGATAAAAGGATTAATTGCCGCTACGTTTGCTGCTTTTAAGGAGAATGGAGAAATCAATTTAGATATTATTCCTGCATATGTCGATTATTTATTGGAGCAACAAGTTGCTGGAATTTTTATATGCGGTACTAATGGGGAAGGGCCTAGTTTGAGTACAGAAGAGCGAATGATGATTACTGAAAAATATTTGGAGGTAGTCCAAGGTCGCATGTTAGTTTTTGTACATGTAGGACATAGCAGTATTGAAGAGGCTCGGAAATTGGCTAAACATGCTGAAAATCATCGTGCTGATTATATATCGTCTGTATCTGCATTTTATTTTAAGCCAAGTTCAGTTTCAAATCTAGCGGATTGCATGGCTTATATTGCTGCAGCTGCACCAAATACACCTTTCTTCTATTACCATATCCCTGCTGTTACAGGAATTGCCATAGATATGATTGAATTCTTGGAATTGGCAGAAGACAGGATTCCCAATTTTGCGGGAATTAAATATACCGCCGCAACCATTCACGAGTACCAAGCATGTTTACATTATAAAAATGGAAAATATGATATCTTATTTGGGTATGATGAATTACTACTGCCTGCCCTGGCTGTAGGTGCAAAAGGAGCCATTGGAAGCACGTATAACTACGGAGCAAAGTTATACAATAAAGTGGCGCAATTATTCGAAGAAGGTAAAATCCAAGAGGCTGAGCAATTACACTATCGTGCAGTAGAAATGATAAGATTACTTGTCAAATATGGTCCTATACCTGTTCAGCGAGCCATTATGGAAAAGGAAGGTTTAGCCTTGGGCAATTCAAGATTACCACTTCGAAACCTTTCAGATGAAATTAAGCAAAAATTGTATGCTGATTTAGACCAATCTAAATTTTTATTAACAGTACAGCAATCATAAAATGAGCAATGAAAACATGGATAAAAATATGCGTATTTATGATAATTAGTCAAACCACATTTGGACAGGGGAAAAAGGTTGTTTGGGAGTGGAAGCAATTGCCTGCTATTCCTGATGCTATAGGATTTGCAGGAGCTTATTCTGGTATTGTAGAAGGTCAACTTATTGTGCTCGGTGGAGCAAACTTCCCAGATGGAAAAGCTCCATGGGATGGAGGTAAAAAAGTGTGGACAGATCAAGTTTTTATGCTAAAGGATGAGACGCAACAAAATTGGATTAAAGGAACTCCGCTTCCTCAAACAATGGGTTATGGAGCTTCAATAAGCTATGAGAACAAGATGTATATGGCGGGGGGAAGTAATGAATTGGAGCATTTAAATGAGGTTTATGAAGTATCATGGAATTTCGAAATAAACAATTTGACTTATAAACTCATCAATCATTTACCAAAACCTATTGCAAACTGTGCCTCCATATTAATTGGGGACTACTGGTATATTGCCGGAGGAATTGAATCACCGAGCTCTAAGGAAGCTTCAAGCATCTGTTGGAAATTAAACATGAAAAATCCAGAGGCTGGTTGGGAAGATTGTGCTGCTTTACCAGGAAAAGGTAGAATGCTTGCTATTCTTAGTGAAAATGGGAAACAACCTTTCATTTTATCTGGAGTAGCTTTAATAAATGGTCAACGTGAATATTTAACTGATGCATATATCTTAAAGGGTGAATTATGGGAAAAAGTGACTGATTTACCTCAATCTGTTGCCGCCGCATCCTCACCCGGTTATTATGACACCGTAACTAATAGTTTTTTTGTATTTGGTGGTGATGATGGTGAATTGGCGAATGCTAACCTAAAAGAGAATCATCCAGGATTTTCAAACAAAATATTGCAGTTCTGTACAGAAAAAAGGGAATGGTTTAATAACCCTATTCCAGAAGGAAATAGTTCTTCTGAATTAAAATTCCCTGTAACCACTAACTCTACCATTTGGAATGGGAAATTGGTTATTCCTATGGGAGAAATTAGACCAGGAATTCGAACACCTCAGGTTTTGATCGGAAATATTAAAAGAGAAAGATAATGGATTTAAACTCTAAAAGATATGCATGGCTATTAGTAGGCCTGCTATGGGTCGTTGCTTTCCTAAATTATTTTGATCGCATTCTTATAACCTCGATGCGTGATCCAATAGTAGCAGATTTTAATCTTACAGATGCGCAATTTGGATTATTAACTTCCGTGTTCTTGTGGTCATATGGTGTTGTTAGTCCTTTCGGAGGATTTTTAGCTGACCGGTATTCGCGAAAAAAAGTGATTATTCTTTCGGTGATTATTTGGTCCTCAGTAACCCTATGGACAGGTTATGTACAATCATTTCCAGAAATGCTCCTTACTCGTCTGCTAATGGGAATAAGTGAGGCTTGCTATATTCCTGCTGCATTGGCTTTAATCACTGATTACCATAATCAAAAAACTCGTTCATTGGCTACCGGATTGCATATGTGCGGGTTATATACTGGTTTAGCATTAGGTGGATTAGGAGGATATATTGCTGAATTTTGGGGTTGGAGATATGGATTTCATGTTTTTGGTCTTTTTGGAGTTCTATATTCATTAGTATTGATCTACTTTATCAAAGATAAACCTGTTGAAAAAGAAGAGAAAATTATGGATAATACAGAATCCAATAATGACTTTTCCATCAAACAAATTCTTTCTGCACTTTTTAGACTACCCTCATTTTATATTATCCTTATTTATTTTGCTGTGTTAGGTATGGCAAATTGGTTTGTAAATGGATGGTTGCCTACTTTTTTAAAAGAGCATTTTCATTTAAATCTAGGAGAAGCGGGTATTTCAGCTACTGGTTATATGCAAGTTGGGTCATTTATAGGTGTTATTGTTGGTGGAATTATTGCCGACCGTTGGGTGCAAAAAAATCCGAAAGGTCGTGTCAATGTTATGATTATAGGATTTGCCATTGGAGCTCCCTTCCTTTTTATAATGGCTTCCACTCAAGTATTTATTCTTGCTATCGTAGCTATGTTGATTTTTGGATTGGCAAGAGGTTTTAATGATGCCAACCTGATGCCTTTACTTCGACAGGTAGTTGATAAACGTTATATAGCAACAGCCTATGGCTTTCTAAATTTCTTGAGTACCATTGTCGGTGGTTTAATGGTATATTTAGGAGGAGCTTTAAAGGATGCGCAGATTAGCCTATCAATAATATTCCAATGGTTAGCAGTATTATTGTTCATTGTAGCACTAACTTTGATTGGTGTAAGAATTCATCAAAAAAACTAGTTATGAAAAAGCAGTTATTTTCATTGTTATGTTTGTTCATCACAACATGCAGTATTCAAGCTCAAACATTAAGATTGCCAAACTTCTTCTCTGATAACATGGTTATTCAGCGAAATACAAATGTGAAGTTTTGGGGTTGGGGTAAAGCTGGTCAGAAAGTTACTTTAGTACCTTCGTGGTCGAAAGATAGTGTGCATGCCACCATAACAGGGAATGCAACTTGGAAAGCAGAGCTTCCAAGTCCAAATGCTGGCGGTCCATTTAATATTGAAATACTTTCACAGAAACAAAAAATTACGCTTAAGAATGTTTTGGTTGGTGAGGTTTGGTTAGTTTCTGGACAATCCAATATGCAATGGTCAGCAGAACAAAATCTCAAGCAGATGAAGGACATCCTACCTTCAATTGCTAATGATAAAATTAGATTATTGCAAATAAGTAATATTGCATCTCAATCAGAACAAGAAAATGTTTTCGATTCTTGGCAAGTATGTGATTCAAGTTCTGCAGCGAGTTTTTCAGCAATAGGTTATTTTTTTGGCAAAAAATTGCAAAATGAGTTAAATATACCGATTGGGATAATAAACTCCAGTTGGGGTGGAAGTTCAGCGGAATATTGGACTCCTGCTGAAGTAGTTTATGCAGATAAAGAACTTACTGAATTAGCTGAATTGCAAAAAGTCGCTCCTCGAAAACCTTATCAACCAGGAGTGTTATGGAATAGTATGCTATACCCTTTTGCAGGTTTTCCTATTGCAGGGGCTCTATGGTACCAAGGTGAAGATAACACCATTTCTTATAAAGGGTATGATAAGTTAATACATGGAATGGTCAACTCATGGAGAAAGTCTTGGAACCTAGAATTCCCTTTTTATTTCGTTCAAATTGCACCATTCCAATATAAATATGAAATACCAAATGCTGCTTTACTTCGGGAACAACAATCGAAAACTGCATTGACTTTAAATAAATCAGGTATGGTTGTGGTCACGGATTTAGTGGATGATATAAAAAATATACACCCACAAAAGAAAAAGGAAGTGGCTTTACGATTGGCGGATATAGCATTAGTAAAGGATTATGGATTTAATAAGAATGATTACCAATCACCAATCTATAAAGATTATAAGATTGAAGGAAATAAAATTAGAATTCGATTTAATCATCTTAATGGTAAATTGAAAGTCGAAGGAAGTGATATAACTGAACTATATATTGCAGGTCAAGATCAGAAGTTTTATCCTGCTAAAGGTAAAATTGAAGGAAATGAACTAATAGTGTCTTCAGACCAAGTAAAAAAACCTATTGCTGTTCGCTTCGGGTTCAGTAATACCGCCATGCCTAATTTATTCAATGAAAATAGACTTCCTGTTGCTCCATTTAGAACAGATGATTGGTCGTTTTAATCAAATATTTTGATCTATTTTCGACCATTATATTTGCTTTAATGTCAAATCATTAAATTATATTTTTGAATTAACGATGGAATTCATTGATTTTATAAGGGAGCAAAAGTGTATTATTTACTGATTATTACTATATTATAATTTTTCTGCAGAGAAGTAGCATGTGTTAAAAAAGAATTTTTCTTATTTAGAACCAAAAAATAATATAGCTGTCCTGGATTGCACTAGGTATGACCTAACTAAACTTAAATCGCTCTATCCCATAATTAATCTCCATTTTTACGCTTGGGACATCTGCAATCTGTTTCCACTAGTAGGAAATCAATGTGAGAGATAGATAACACTGAATCATAGTAGATTTATAAGCGTCTTCACATTCGACCCCTTTCTTAACACCATGTATCCAATAAGGACCTTAAAGAGTTCAATATAGCAGTCAAAGCGATGATACAGGACGAATACCTCTCGACCTGCATGGAGCTGATCCACTAGATAAAACCCTGTCCCTTCCAGATGGGAAAGCTTGTGAAGAGTGTATTTGACTGCCCCTATTATAAAATCGTTGCCAAGTACTTTATAGTTTTGCCAATAAATCTATTGACGATGACCGTGCGTACTGATGGCTCCTCAAAGTATATTTCAGGAAACCGGTGGGGATATTTTCCGGGGATTTCAGCAGGGTGGCGTATATCGGAAGAACATTTCTTTAGGAACCCTCCTTTTCCTCAAGAGTTGAAAATTAAAGGTGGATGGAGAATGTTGTAAAATCAAGAGATTGACAATTTGCAATACTTGACGATCATCAAAAGAAATATTGATTATGGAAATAAATATACTTTTGGTACTGAACAAGTTGGAGGATCTCGATCTACTAGTTTGGCCAATCCGTTTATTACCTGGGAAAAAACTGCAATGGCCTTTTAGGATTTGATGCTGTTTTGTTCAATGGAAAATTGAGCGCAGGTGTGGTATGGTTTGACAAAAAAATCGACCGATATGCTAATACCGGCTGTAGTTTTAGGAACTGTAGGACGCGCCAAAATTCCTGATTCAAATATTGGTGAAATGCGTAATCATGGCTTGGAGATCGAATTGGGACCTACCAAACAGAAACCAAAAGTCTTTGCGTAAAATGTTGGACTAAATGTAACCTTCTTGAAAAATAAGGTTACCAGATTATATGGTAACAATAATTATATGGGATCGGTGTTTTATGGACGTCAATCTCAAGAACTTATGAAAACATGGCTCTGGGAAAAAAATCTGTAGTTTAAAAGTCCTCCACTTTTAAACTACAATTCCAAACTCACTGTTTCTATTTAGTTTGTAGACAAACAATTACTCGCTTCATATTGTTTATCTTTACTTTATCAATTGAGTCGCTTATGTAAGTAATAAAATAAATATTACTGTCGACCAGACTTTTATATAAAATAAAACTAGAAAGACCGAGTATTTGGTCATTAGTGAAAAATATAATAGCTTTATATTTTTGGGTATTTACTCTTTCCACATATCTTTCCTGTTTGCCAATCTCTATTGGAGTAAATGTTTCAATAAAGCTTAAAGAACTTTTATCCCAATCATTTTTTAACAAATTGTTGTGAAGTAAGGTTATCTGAAAAACATCACTACTGCCATCAAATTTAAAAACCTTATTATATTCATCAACTTTAAGCTGTATACGAGTAAATGGCTTCTTTGATTTTCGCACCATTTCTGCATTAAGGTCTTGTAGTTCTTTCAAAGAAGATTTTCCTACCTCATCAAATTTAGGATCTTTTAGTTTAACCTGATTTTGTCCTTTCGCAATCAAGACTAAAAAGGAAGAAAAAACTATAATCATTATTGCCTTCATAATTTTATAAATTAACATGGATTTTTAGTTATAACATTATTATTCGAATTCAAACTCAATTCAACGTTACTATTGTTTGAATTAATTCCTTGCCGAGAGAGATTTATTGAATTTCCATACATTTCTAACAATGCGTACACACCTGCTTCTTGAGGAGTTGCCGAAGGATTAGAAGTTATGTAACCCTGTGCTTTTGACAGCCAATCCGATGCTGATAATGCTCGATCAGCATCGTAAGCTTTCTGATCAAGCTTATATTGTGCAGCATCTTTAATTGTTATAGTGTATACCTCAGAACCAGCAACAATTATAGCACTAAAATTTTTGGTATAGAAGTCAACCTCTGAGCTTGTGTGCAATGATTTCATCTGGTCAAGATCTATTCCAACCATCGCATCAGATGGATTAGGAGCAGATCCTTGTGGATGATTGTTTAAATGTCCAATTCCATATCCATGATTAGCATTCCAAGTAAAATTACTAGCCCAACTTGAATTTCCTCCTCCTATTCCTGGCCCTATGTAATATGTATTCGGATCAGTGGGATCACTGACAAATAACTTGTATCCTGTTTCTGAAGTGTTATTTTTTATATTATCTATTTCATGAGATATATTTGCATCGTTCTTTAACAAATTGGCTCTTCGAATAGCTTCACATGGGTCATTCTCGGTGGTATCCTGATTAGGACAATCCCAAATTCCCGTAGACCCTCCGATACAACCACAGGGGGCGATATAGGCCCATTCACCTTCTATACCTGCACAATCAACATAAGACTCTTCCGGATTCTCTGGGTCAAGATTCCAAGGGTCACAGATGTAGAAACCCCATGGGTCATAACAAGGATCTCCGTCATCATCACAATGTGGCCAACAAATCATCCCATGGTTCTTCTGGTTCTTCAGGAGGACACTCTATCGGTGTACACTCTTCATGATCAGTCTCTGTCCATTCTCCACAATCTTCATCCTCCACTTCTTCCTCTTCCAATTATCCTGCACACACACGTATCATCACTGGTGTATATTCCTGACATTCTTCCGGACCTAATCCCATTTCTGACGCTGTAGGCTCAACAGGAATTCCTCTTTGAGCCTTCTTATTCGTCGCGGAAAATTTAACTGCCACATTGGATACCGACACTTCAGTAGACTTTTTGTAGGTATAAGTATGTCTGCGAAAAAGCTTTCCTTCTTTAAACTGCAATACGAAGATACCACGTCCATCCAAACGTGAATATTCAATATACCCTGAATACTTTGTATCTTTAATGGTGCGTAAACTGAGACTACCTTTTGAAATTCTGCCAGAAAACTTCTTTACATATGCTGCATTCGGCAGGTAAGATAGCACAATATTAAAACTTTTACCATTACTTGTTTTGTAGTACAGCAAGCGTTTAAAACTATTTCTTGCTCTTAGTCTATTATCCTCTGGACTAATGGGGGCTTTATCATAGTTAAACATTTTACGAGAGGCAATGGATTCTAATATAGGAACCTCTATCCCTTGAAATTTTGGAGTATAGGCGTTCTTCGCAAAACGCCAAACAGGTTGTATATTAATGGCGATATTTCGATCTCGGTTAGGTGAAACTGAGGCAACATTCGATCTAAACTTTATTTTCTTCTTTCTATATTCTTCCTGAAAGCTTAACCGTGCCTCTCGCACGAATTAATCTTCGTCGCTCATTTGTTCAAGAATGTAGCCCAAAATTACTTCCTTCCTGCACGAAACAACTACAATCAATGACAAAACAAGCATCATGCTAATTGCAAGACTTGCCTTTTTCATAAATGGTTGAAATTAGTTTTTATTTTTTCTTTTATTCGATTAACAATTTCTGAATGAATTTTCACTGGCAAATTCAAAATCTCTTCCCCGACTCTTTTTGCCTCCATTTTATTTCCAATCCGTAAATAAAACTCAAACAAAGCATCTCTACTTACAAACCGATTGGGAACGCTATTCACACTAAACTGATCAATATTCCGCATCCTTTAGCTTACCCAAATTTTCGTAAATACTTCCAAGATTAACAAATACAAGATGATTTGGCTTCAAATGAGCTAGCTCCAGTGTCTTATCTAACGCGGTTTCCCACGCCTTTTCATCTTGATAATATCGTGACTGCAATTGGAGTAGAGCTATTTTCTTATCCTCGGTTCCCAATTTTAAATTCGTAATATGATTAAACAGATCTTTTATTGTCAAATCTCCATTTTGAAATTCAAATCTTAATTCGCTAAGTCTATTTTCGGCTTCATAATTAATAATTCTAACGGTTAGAATACCTTAATATATAAAAAAGTTGAATATTAACAAAAATTTAACACTTTTCTTTGTCAAAAGAAAAGTGTTAATAACAAGGACAATTAATAAAGTTAACCAGATCCAGTCTCGACTAAATTTATTCGTAAAACAAGAAGCGATAAGAATAGTCCACGTTGTGGAATTCAGTAAATAATTTAAGATGGTATTCTTTTTCTTAAAAGATAGAAATTAAAACCTTATATAAAAATATAATGACGCGACTAAGGGAGCTATAATCCATATACCCAACTCAACCACCAATTTCCAGTATTCATTAAAAACATAATGTGTATTACCTGCCAATATAAGTTCTTTTGTTGTATAATATCCCTTTTCAAAATATGCTGATTGATAATAGAGGTATTGTTCGTAAAATTTTCCAAAACCAAAACCACTTAACCAGTTATCCTTCAACATTTGTCCCGACACTTTATAAATCAAAACACGCCCTAACGAAGAGTCTAACTTTAGCATAAACAAAGCAACAAATATCAATAACATCACAATGGATATAATTACTCGAATTTTCAATCCACAGGATATCTGGCTTTGTCCTATTAAAAAAGTCGATACCAAAGCACCTATTACAAAGGCCCTACTATCAAATAGTGCTGAAACCGAAATAATTATTATAAAAAATAAAGCAACTTTAAGATCATTAGACATTAGAGTTATTGGTTTCTTAAAGATAGTAAATTATTGTACTTCATCTAAAGGAAAATGGACCTACAATAAGTCGAATCCTAGTGGCAGAACATCGAATAAGAATAACGTAATAAAAAAAATTAAGTCAATGAAATTTAAAGAAGGAGATATATTTTATAGTTTTCAGGAAAAAGCCTTTTGAGCTGAAAACAAGGCTCTTATGTGGATAATCAAAGATTGTAAGGTAACGTTTTGGTAACGGTGGTTATTGCTTTGCTTTTCAATACGTTTCCGTTAGCTCATAGCAAATATACGAAATTTATGTTTCTTCAAAACAATTAAACAGTTTTAATTGTGTTGGGATTGCAGGATAAGACAAAAGGGCTTTTAAAGCCCTTTTGTTGTTATATCCCGTCCTGTTTGTCCATTCTTTTGGTAAGGCTTTCTTTTAGTTCATCTAAAAACTTTGTCCTGTTTATTTTTCGGGCTTTAAGTTCCAAAAACGTATGGTAGAAATCGCCTAAATCAACATTGAATGTTCTTTCAAATACTGTTACAATAGGCTTAATATCTACGTTGCCGTTATTAAATATCCCTTGCGAATGCAGAGCGTAAATCAATTCTGTCAATGCTGATTTGTTCCCTGTCCAATTCAGTTTTGTTGGGTTTTTGGGACTATCATTGACAGCCGTTTTGAACAACTGATTTTCGAGGTATTCCTCTATCAAATCGTTAGCAATAATCTTTGCTACTTTGTAATCGTGGGAAGTATTAAAATTGTGGTCGGTTTCAAAATAGTAGGTATCTAAACCCAATTTAATATTGTGCCTGCCACGCAGAAAATAGGTTTCATCAAGGTGAGTGCTTTCCGTTCGGTAATAGCTGTAAAGTATAAATTTTGTTGTGAAAATGTTCTATAGGAATTATCTCATTGATTATAAATTGTTTTAAAATCTGTGACACAAAATAAAAGTATACAAATATACTATTTTTTAATTTATAATAGTATATTTGTATACTATTATAATTCAAAATGAACTATAACCTGATTAAAGATATACTTGATTTGGTCGTGGAATTTGAAAACCAAAACCCTGGTCTGAATAAATCGGCAGTTACTATCGATGATTTCAAAAAATGGATCGTTATAAATTACAATGCCGAAGACTTAACTACCGAACCAAACTGGGAAGGAAAAGAGAAGGGACGAAGTCCCGAAAGTGTCATTAATACGCTGATCGTGCATATGAACCGCTATGCCAAAAGCTATTCAAGGTCGGCAATTTTCGGGTCGGATTTTTCTTCGCAGGAAGATTTTATTTACCTCATCAATCTCAAAGCATTTGGCGATATGACAAAAATGGACCTGATAAAAAAGAACGTTCACGAAAAGCCTGTCGGAATGCAGATCATCAATCGCTTAATTTCAAAAGGATGGGTAAACCAAATGGCCTCGGAAATTGATAAAAGAAGTAAGGTTTTGAAAATTACGGACAGAGGTATTCAGGTTTTGGATAAGCAAATGGATAAAATCAGAAAAGCAACTGAAATTGTAACAGGAGATTTGACCCAAAATGAAAAAATGGAACTAATCCGCTTGCTCAATAAGCTCAATGACTTTCATAAGTCGATTTATGACAAAAATATAGAACCAGAATATTTATTGGAAAAAGCCTTAAAGAATACAAACTTATGAAAAAGAAAATAGCTGTTATCGGTTCGGGGTTTTCGGGTTTGTCAGCTGCAGCATATCTGGCAAAAGCGGGAAATGATGTACACGTTTTTGAAAAGCACGACCACCCAGGTGGCAGGGCAAGGCAATTTACTACCGAACAAGGCTACGTTTTTGACATGGGGCCTAGCTGGTATTGGATGCCGGATATTATAGAGGGCTTCTTTGCCGATTTCGGCTACAAAACGTCTGATTTCTTTGAGATGATTTCATTAAATCCACAGTTTGAAATGATTTTTTCTAATGAGAAAATTGATGTGCCTGAAAGTTTGGGGGAATTGAAAATCGTGTTCGAACAAATCGAAAAAGGTGCAGCGTCGCAATTAGAAAAATTTATGCAATCTGCAAAATTCAAGTACGAAGTAGGTATGCAGGATTTTGTGAATAAACCTTGCCATAACTGGGCAGAATTTATTTCTCCCAAAATAGCAAAAAGTGCCTTGAAGCTGGATTTGTTCACTAATTTCAGAACTTATGTCGCCCGATATTTTAAAAGTGATAAACTGAGAACCTTAATGGAATTTCCCGTAATTTTCTTGGGTGCTTCTCCCAAAAACATTCCGGCATTGTATAGCCTTATGAACTACGGAGGTTATGCTTTGGGAACACATTATCCTTTGGGCGGCTTTTATCAATTGGTACTGGCGATGAAAAAAATAGCCGAGAAACAGGGTGCAAGTTTTCATTTTAATAAAACCGTTGAACGCATCAATACACAGACCGACAAGGTGAAATCTTTGACTATCGATAGCAAAAACTATGAATTTGATGTCGTGGTTGCTTCTTCGGATTATCATCATACCGAAACACTTTTGGATAGGGAATATAGAAATTATGATGAGACTTATTGGGAAAAAAAGACATTTGCACCATCGAGCCTGATTTTCTATTTGGGTGTCAATGAAACCATTCCCAACCTGAAACACCACACGCTTTTCTTTGAGAATGATCTGGACGAGCATATTGACTGTATTTATAAAAAAAAATGGCCTGAAAAACCTTTGTTCTACGCTTGCTGTCCGTCAAAAACTGATAAGAATGTTGCTCCCTTAGGAAAAGAAAATTTGTTTTTGCTAATGCCTTTGGCTATCGGGATAAACGATGAAGAGGTTGTTAGGGAAAAATACTTAACAGAAATGCTTTCAAGAATCGAAAAGCACACAGGCATGAGGGATTTGCAATCTACAATAGAATACAAAAAAAGTTATTGCGTCAGCGATTTTATGTCAGATTATAATGCCTACGGAGGCAATGCCTACGGACTGGCAAATACGCTTGGTCAGACTGCGGTTTTAAAACCTAAAATCAGCAATAAAAAACTGAAAAACTTATTCTACACGGGTCAGCTGACGGTTCCGGGACCCGGTGTTCCGCCGTCAATCATATCGGGAAAAATTGTAGCCAACGAAATAAACAAAATCAAAAACTGAGTAATATGAAACATCTATTTGACGAACTCTCTTACTCGGTAAGTAAGATAACCACCCAAAAATACAGCACTAGTTTTTCTTTGGGTATTTTAGCGCTAAAGCCCGCTATTCGTAAGGCTATTTATGCAATTTACGGCTATGTAAGATTGGCAGATGAAATCGTGGACAGCTTTCACGATTACGACAAAAGCAAATTGCTTAACCGTTTGAAAATGGAAACAGAAAACGCTTTATCAGAAAAAATTTCTCTGAATCCGATTTTACAATCCTTTCAGGAAACAGTGCACAAATACGCTATGGACAAAAATCTGATTGACCAATTTTTGCACAGTATGGAAATGGATTTGCAACAAGTAGATTATAATTATGAATTGTACAAAGAATATATTTTCGGGTCGGCAGAAGTGGTTGGCTTGATGTGTTTGCAGGTTTTTACCAATGGAAATAACGAAAAATACGAAGAGCTAAAGCCCTATGCAATGAAGCTGGGTTCGGCGTTTCAGAAAATTAATTTCTTGAGGGATTTGAAAGACGATTATCAGATTTTGGGACGCACTTATTTTCCGAATATCGATATGAATGTATTTGACAATGCTGTGAAATCCGAAATAGAAACAGAGATTGAAGAAGAATTCAAAGAAGCTCTAATCGGCATTAAGAAGCTCCCAAGCTCTTCAATTTTTGGGGTGTATCTGGCTTATAAATATTATTGGTCATTGTTTAAAAAGATAAAAAGAAAATCGTCGAAAGAGATACTGAATAACAGGGTGCGTATTCACAATTCTGAAAAAGCTTATGTAGCGCTTACAAGTTATGTGAGATATAAAACGGCTTTTCTATGACAAAAATATTCATTTTGCTGATGTCTGTACTTTATCTTTTTGTAATCTCTGAAATGCGTGCAGACATATTAGACGATGTACGAAAAAATTACGATAAAATGGCTTCAAACGAGGAACTGTGCAAAAGTGCGATAGCGAATTTGAAAAGAACAAAAAACAATTCGAGTACACATTTGGGGTATCTGGGAGGCTTGCAGACCATTTGGGCAAACCACGTTTTTAGTACGATGAGCAAGCTCAATACATTTAAAGAAGGAAAGAAAAACATAGAAGAAGCCATTAAAAAGGAGCCGGATAATGTTGAGTTGAGGTTTATCCGACTTTCTGTTCAGAAAAATGCACCGTCTTTTTTGGGGTATAAATCAAACATAACAGAGGACATACAATTTATTAAGAACAATCGAAGTCATATAAAATCGCCTGTACTGAATAGGCACATAGAATCCTTGCTAAAAGAATAGAAAATGAAACATCGATTATACAGAGAACAACAATTGCATTGCAATATAGAAACGGCTTGGGCATTTTTCTCTTCCCCAATGAATTTGTCGAAAATAACACCAAAGGATATGGGATTTACGGTATTGTCCGATTTTCAAAACGAACCGATTTTCAAGGGAATGATTATCGATTATACCGTTTCACCGATATTACGTATTCCGCTACAATGGCAGACAAAAATAACGCAGGTAGATACACGCAAAAGTTTCACTGATTTTCAACAAAAAGGACCTTACAAATATTGGAATCATTTTCACGAATTTATTCCCAACGCAGACGGTGTGCTGATGAAAGATACGGTAGAATATGAGTTGCCTTTCGGTGTTTTGGGAACTATAGCACATCGGGCATTTATAAAAAAGAAATTGGAGTCAATTTTTGATTTTCGCTACCAAGTTTTAGAACAACAATTTAAAAAAACAATTTCGATATGAACGTATTAATCACATTGCTGACATTTATATTGATGGAAGGAGCAACCTGGATTATCCATAAATACGTGATGCACGGCTTTTTGTGGGTTTTGCACAGGGACCACCACGACCATAGCAATGAGGGCATTTTGGAAAAGAACGACTATTTCTTTGTGATATTTTCCTTGCCAACGATAGCTCTGATGTATTTCGGTTCGTTAAAGGATCTTAATTATTTATTCTTTATCGGCTTGGGAATAATGCTGTACGGAATGGCTTATTTTTTCGTACACGATATTTTTATTCATCAACGCATCAAAATTTTCAGTCGTACTCAAAACCCCTATTTCTTGGCACTTCGCAGAGCTCACAAACAGCATCACAAGCACACGGGAAAAGAAGATGGCGAATGTTTCGGATTTCTGTACGTGCCTTTCAAATATTTCAGAATGTATTTTAATTCCGCTAAAAAATGATGGCTTATACTTACGCATTAATCCTGTTTTTCACGGTCATCATTTGTTTCATCGCATCTTTTGACCGAAGAATACTCTTTAATCGACATTTCGGAGCATTTCTGAAATCGGCTGTTTTGGTGGCCATTCCTTTCATCGCATGGGATGTTTGGTTTACGGCAAGAGGCGTTTGGTGGTTCAATACTGATTATACGCTCGGAATAGTCTTGGCAGGATTACCTTTGGAAGAATGGCTATTTTTTATGTTCATTCCGTTTTCCTGTGTGTTTACCTATTTCTGTTTTGACAAATTTTTCAAGTTGGATTGGCTTTCGGGATTTAATAATTTGATTGTTTTTGTGATTGTAATCGTATGTTCGGTTATGGCTCTGCTGCATTACGACAAAATTTATACACTGGTAACAGCTATCGCTACAATAGCGACCTTAATCTATCTGCATTTTATAGTTCGTGCAGATTGGATTGGCAAAGCATCACTTATTTTTACGGTTTTGATGTTGGGTTTCTTTCCTGTAAATGGTGTATTGACAGGAACAGGATTGGAAACGCCTATCGTGAATTACAACCAGAATGATTTTCTAGGGATACGCATGCTCACGATACCTGTAGAGGATGCTGTATATGGTTATACGCAATTTCTTTTGGTACTATATTTTTTCAAGAAATTTTCTGGTAAATCACTAAAACAGCAAGGTAATGAAGAATAAATTTCAACTTTTAAATGGGCTTGCTTTAGTCGCAACCATCGCCATAAACTATCTCTCCAGTAGTGGTATGCTTAATGGCGAGACAATGGCAAGTATTTCGGCAAAACATCCAACGCTGTTTACTCCGGCAGGATATGCGTTTTCTATATGGGGAATTATTTACATCGGACTTTTGGGTTTTGTGATTTACTATGGTCCGCTAACAAAAAGGACCGAAACGAAAGAAAAAACGGTTTCAACTATTGGTTGGTGGTTTGTCATATCCTGCATAGCCAACAGTTTGTGGGTGGTGGCGTGGATGTACGGCTATACGTTTCTTTCTATTCTTTTAATGGTCGTTATTTTTGTTTCATTATTGAAAATAATACAGCAAATTAAGCCTGAACTACAATCTCCCAACTTGAAAACAAGGCTTTTTCTCCAGTTACCTTTTCATATTTATGCGGGTTGGATTTCGGTTGCGTTGATTGCGAATGTTGCCTTTTTGTTAAAAAAAGTAGAGTGGAATGGTTTTGGGATTTCAGAAACCATTTGGGCAATTGTGATGATTATAATCGCCGCATTGGTTCATTTATTTATGCTTTGGAGACAAAAAATGCCGGTGTTTTCCTTGATTGCCGTTTGGGCATTGATTGCCATTGCGGTAGCCAATCAACAGAGCAATCAAACTGTTTTTATTACAGCTGTAAGTGTTGCGATATTCATTTTTGGAAATATTGCTGTTCAGTTTCTAAAGAAAAAATATCTGAATGAAAAGTAATATATCCGTTTTTTGGTTTCGTAGGGATTTGCGTATGGAAGACAATACAGGCTTATGTCAGGCCTTGGCTTCGGAATATCTTGTTTTGTCGGTTTTTATTTTCGACACGAATATTTTGAAACATTTTGAAGATAAAAAAGACCAAAGAGTGGATTATATTCATCAGGCACTTTCTGATATAAACATGCAGCTGAAATCGTCAAATGCGAGGTTGAATACGTTCTATGGAAATCCGTTGGATATTTTCAAAATGCTTTCTGAAAAATTTGAGGTTCAAGCCGTTTTTTGCAATCGGGATTACGAACCACAAGCCATTCAAAGGGACACGGATATTTACCGATTTTTCAAAGAGCAAAACATTCCTTTCAGGGCGTTCAAAGACCAAGTCATTTTTGATAAAAACGAGGTGCTGAAAAATGATGGAACTCCTTACACGGTTTATACGCCCTATTCTAAAAAATGGAAAGAACGATTAACAGAAGAACACTACAAGCCGCACGAAACGGATTTTACAAATTTTCTAAAGCAAGATTTTAAGAAGATTCATTCTTTAAAAGAAACTGGTTTTGAAAAAACGGATATGAATTTGAAAACACCCAAATTGGAGGCCTCAATAATTGATGTATATGATAAATACAGAGATTATCCGGCATTGCAACGAACTACTCAACTCGGTACTGCTTTGCGTTTTGGCACAATCAGCATTCGTAAATGTGTAGCTTTTGCTTTGGAACACAATCAAACTTGGCTGAACGAACTGATTTGGCGGGAGTTTTTTATGCAGATATTGTATCACTTTCCCAAAGTGACCAATCAATCGTTCAAAGCTAAATATGACGCTATCAAATGGAGAAATGATGAGTGGGAATTTGAACAATGGTGCAAGGGAAAAACGGGCTATCCGATAGTCGATGCAGGAATGCGGCAGTTGAACGAAACGGGTTATATGCACAATCGGGTGCGAATGATTGTTGCAAGTTTTTTGTGTAAACATTTGTTGATAGATTGGCGTTGGGGAGAGGCTTATTTTGCCCAAAAACTCAACGATTACGATTTGTCTGCCAACAACGGAAACTGGCAATGGGCGGCAGGTTCGGGTTGTGATGCTGCACCGTATTTCAGGGTTTTTAATCCGACAACCCAAACCGAAAAATTCGATAAAGATTTAGCGTACATCAAAAAATGGTTTCCTGAATTTGGAACAAAAAACTATCCCCAAGCTATTGTAGAACACAGTGCCGCACGAGAAAGAGTTTTGAAAGTGTATGCAGATGCGGTAAAAGAAAATACGTAAATATGGAAAGAAACAAAGTAGTCCTTGTAGATAGAAAAGACAATGCCATCGGAGAAATGGAAAAGTTGTTGGCTCATCAGCAAGGCGAATTGCACAGAGCATTCTCGGTGTTTATTTTTAATGATAAAGGAGAATTGCTGTTACAACAAAGGGCTGCCAATAAGTATCACGGTGGTGGTTTGTGGACGAACACCTGTTGCTCTCATCCACAATGGGGAGAAGATGTAGACTCAAGTGCTTTAGAACGATTAAACTATGAAATGGGGTTGAAATCCAATTTAGAGCTGGTGTATTCGTTTATCTACTACACTACTGTCGAAAATAACCTAACCGAACACGAGTTAGACCATGTTTTTGTTGGTTATTCTGACCAGAATCCGTTGCCCAACGACGATGAAGTGCAGGATTATAAGTGGATGAATCCTACTGAAATATTATCAGATATAAATGAGAATCCCTCACTTTATACAGTATGGTTTAAACAGGCTCTCCCGGAATTGCTTTCAAAAATAGAACGATGAAAAAAATACTGATTGCTGGAGGGACAGGTTTTGTGGGGAAGGCATTGATAAAACATCTCGTAAACTGTGGTTATATAGTTCATGTTTTAACCCGAGGAAACAATATTTCGGAGACTGAAAATATGCATTATTTTCGATGGAACATAGAGAAGGCTGTTATTGATGGCAAGGCGTTTGACGGTGTTACAATAATCATCAATCTGACAGGGGTTAACATCGGTGAAAAGCGATGGACAAAAAAAAGGAAAGTTGAAATCATCGAAAGCCGCATAAAGGCAATCGACCTACTGTACCAGTATGTCAATAGACTAAATATTGGTTTAGACACTTTCATTTCTTCATCTGCTGTGGGGTACTATGGAGCAGTTACTTCCACTAAAATATTCACAGAAATTTCTGATAGCGGCGACGACTTTTTAGCTTCTGTTTGTGAGCAATGGGAAAAAGCTGCACTACAATTTGAAAATAGTGATATTGCCACCACTATTTTAAGGAAAGGTGTCGTGTTGGGAAATGAGGGTGGTATGTACCAAAAATTAGCTCCGTTGGCTAAATGGGGTATTAATATTGCTTTAGGAAACGGAAGGCAATTTTTACCATGGATAGATATACGTGACTTGGTTCGTTTGTACGAATTTATTTTACAAACCGATGAAATAAGAGGTGTCTTCAATGTGGTTTCTTCCGAGCATATCACGATGAATGATTTTTCTAAAATTTTACTTCAATCCTTCAGGAAGACAAGTATTTTACCTAATGCACCGGCATTCTTGATACAACTATTGCTCGGCGAAATGTCTGTAATGTTGTTGGAGGGTTCAAAAGTGAGTAATGAAAAGCTAAAAAAAGCAGGCTTTCAGTTTGAATACAACACCATTGAAAAATCATTATTCGGTTTAAAGTAAGTGCGGTTTACGGAATTAGCATTATTTGAAATAAACATTTAGGTATTCACAATTTCCTGCCTTTCTTCTTTTTCTTCTTCATTCGATTGGCGAGCTGTTCTTCCTCGTAGTCCTCGCCCTGTGCTTGTGGCAACAGGCTGAACAACCCCAAATCAGAACTGTGCGAATGCTCCTGTGTGATGAACTCAAAAAGGTCTTTTGTCGGTTGGTTGTCTATCGGGTCCGTATTGGAAACAGGGCTGTCCTGTGCTTTCAATTCGGGTTTGTTTCCGTTGTTCCACCAATCGTTAAACAGATTTGCAGACAAGTTTCTGTCCAACTGCGAGCCATTCCAAACAGTACGGCTACCATTGTCAATAAACGTAATGCCGTAAATCCGTCCGCTGTTGTTCCTGCGGACAACCGTCTGAATATTCTGTTCGGCAAGTTGCTTTTTAAATTCCTTTTCGCTGTCTGTGGTATGAATGGCAAGCTCCACCGCATTTTTGAGGACAGACCTCGCAGGGTTGGTTTTCATTTTCTCTTTCGACTGTCCAAAGTGCCGTTGTAATCCGTTTACTCCTGCGTGCTTGCCAAACAAAGACGCTTTAAACGGATTGTTTACTTTTTCTCCCTTATCGTTCAAAGCGAAATATACCAATCCGTGTATCGGCTCTCCGTTGCGTTCGCCTTTTATTTCCTCTGCCGTAATATTCAAAAACGAAAGCAAAGCGTTGTATGTTCCAATGCTTGTGTATTGGTAATACTTCGGCAGATGCCGAACTACCGAAGCCATTTGACTTTTAATATCGCCTTTCTGCTGTTCTACCTTTTTGAAAATCTTATCAGTTTGTTTCTGTTCCTGCTCGGTAGCTTTGTGCAGGTTGTATTTGGTTTCCAAATCCCGACAGACAGCCATTGAGCGTGGGTGGTCGTAATCATCGGGAATTTTCTTGCCATCAATGCCCACGCAGGTCGAAACAATGTGTATATCTGTGCGGTCAATGTCCGTATGTTTGAATACGATATACGGCTGATTGCCGTAACCCATACGCTCCATATACTCCTGTGCCATTTCGGTAAACTGTTCATCGCTTACCTCGTCTTTTGGATCGGGGTTCAATGAAATGTGCCGTACCGTCTTTTCCGTTTTGATATTGGCAGACAGATACGGCTCAAAACATTTATTAAAATACGCAACGGAATACCTGCCGTCCACCGTGTCGGGTATCTTGTTGAGCAACAGAACCGCTCCGTTTTCCTTTTCCACTTTCTGCTGATTGTACAAAATCGCTCCGTACATATTGCTTCCCTTTCCGATTTTTGCAATCATTTTTCTTGCTCTTTATTCAGATATTTCTTTTCAAACTCCTGTGTCAAACGAATGATTTCCTTTGTTACCTTTACCAATTCAATAGTCTGTTTTTCCAATTTGTAGAGGTATGCCAATGCCTTTTTCTCCGAAAAATTGGTATTCAACAGCTTTACAATCTGGTTGTAATTGGTGGCTATTCCTCTGAACTGTCCGAAAAAATTGGTCAATCCTGCGTGGTATTCTACGGCATTCATATCAATTTTTACGGTCTTTACCGTCTTCTGAAAGATACAAGCCGTAATGAAATGTGCCATTACGTTCATTCCCGATTGGTCGAAAAGGGCAAGGAATTTGGCATTATCTTCATCGTTTAGGTTAAAGGAATACCGATGTACGGCAGGGTCAATCTTCGGTTTTCGACCTGTCTTTTTAATCTTTTTTCTGTTCATTTCTTCCATAATCAAATCCATTTTTAATGTTATCGAAACTGCGACTTCGGAGCGGTTTTCAGCACCCTGCAAGGGCAAGTGCTTTTGAGGTGCGGAAATTTGTTTCGAGGACCTCAAGAGATAACTTGCTCTGCTCTGAACAAGGGTTCAGAAAATCCGTTTTGCAAACGGATTAGAGTTAGCCGAAAGAAAACAGGCCGAAACTGTTTTTATCGTATCCGTAAATACTTTGATTTTAAAGGATTAAACCCACTCCGTTATTCCTTTACAAAGTAAAGGAACTATCAGCATTTGGCACTCGGACAAACACTGCCACTGAACGCCAAACACTGCCATACTTCAATCATCGGATACTTTAATCGCTTTATTTGCCTTATCGTTTTAATGCAGGTAGGAAAACAGGCAAGAAAATCCGTGTTGCGTAAAAGCATAAAGTTTTAAAAGTATAAAACTGTAAAAGCGTGAAAGGATTTTGCTTCCTGCCAAAACATATACCTGTGTGCAAAACGGATAAAGTGTGTAACAATAAATTTTTGAATAATGGAAACAACAAAGAAAACCTTAAAAATCAGTTTTGCCACCCAAAAAGGCGGTGTGGGAAAATCTACGATGACAACCCTGTTGGCAAGTGTGCTTCACTACCGCTTGGGTTACGATGTGCTTGTAATGGACTGCGACTTTCCGCAACATAGTCTTACCAATCTGCGTGAAAGGGATTTAAAAACCATAATGCAGAACGAATACCACAAACGAATGGCAATGAGACAGTTTCAAGCCATTAACAAAAAAGCATATCCGATTATCAGATGTAAAGCTGATACCGCTTTGCAGACAGCTTCGGACTATGTAAACCAATCGTCTGTAAAACCCGATGTGATATTTTTCGATTTGCCTGGAACGGCAAATGCCAAAGGTGTTTTGACGACTTTAAAGAAAATGGATTTTATCTTCTCTCCGATGTCGGCAGACCGCTTGGTCGTGGAAAGTACATTGGGCTTTACCAAAGCATTTATCTGGCTTCCTCCGATTGAGGGCGAAAACAAAGAACAGGTAATGTGGCTGTTTTGGAACGGTGTGGACGGCAGGGAAAAAACAGGCGTATATGAAGCCTATCAAAGCGTAATCCAACAGCTTAATCTGTCCGTAATGCAGTCGAGGATAATGGACAGTAAGCGTTTCAGAAAGGAAACGGACGATACGGGAACTTATGTGTTCAGGTCGAGCCTGCTCCCTGTCGAAGTACCGTTGATGAAAGCGACAAAATTGGATTTATTTGTCGATGAGTTTTTAAAAATTGTTCAACTATAAAAATATCAGATTATGATTTCAGACAACATTAACGATGAATTCGCCAAGCCCGATGTAAACGAAGAATATCTAATGGGTATTATTGGTGGTGGCGAGCCTGTCGCTCCGTCCGAAACGGCTAAACAGGAAGCTCCAAAGACAGCAAAGCCCAAAGAGAAAGTCAGAAACAGTACGCCAAAGAAATTGGACTACGAGGACAAGTTTTTAGCCAATCGGTTTCCGTCTGGGCGTAACGGAAAAGTTGTGTATATCCGTCCTGAATACCACGAAAGGTTAATCCGTATCGTCCAACTGACAAGGGAAGAAAAAACAACGCTGTATTCCTACATTGATAATATCCTCGAACACCATTTTGAGGAATTTGAGGAAATGATTTTGGCATTGTACAACAGTAAAACGAAGCCTTTGTTTTGATTGTAGTGCGGTGTCGGGTTGGGTGCGTTGCTCTCTCTTAAAATTATTTTCCAAAAGAAAAAAACAGGAAAAAAAAGAAAGCCATTCAAACAAGGCGGACAAGCGGAAAGACCAAAGGAAACGGAATAAGTCCCGAAGGGTGGCGAAGCCATTATGCCGTAGTCTTTTGGTTGGGTGGTGCGGTGGCTGTCCGCCTTATCTTTGCTACCTTTTTATTCTTTTTTGGAAGTGATTTTATAATGCCTTTGACTGCCAAATACTGCCACTAAATGCCAAAGGAAAACAAAACATTCCCTTGTGTTCTATATTGGGCGAAAATTTTGAACCTATGGCACAAAAAGCAACAACCGACAAGGAACGGAAAGAGAAAGAGCAAATCAATAAAAAAGAGCATAATCCTTTGATAAAGGTTGATAAGCACGGCGACCCTATTTCCAATTTCATAGCCAACTTTAAACGCCAATTCAAGGAAGCAAAAGGCTTGTTAAATTGGAGCAAGCTGTTCGGGGGCAAACGTGCCGAACCGCCAAAACAACCTGCCGAACCCGAAAGCGTGATAGGTGCAACAAAAACGGTTATCCGTTCGGATTACAAAAACGCTGAAAACAATCAAGCCGTACAAGTCAATAAAAAGCCTGCTTTGAGAATGGGCAATACAATCAAAACGCAACAGGCTCGCCCGAAAAACAACAAGCCAAAATTAGGATTGTAGTACAGTATTCGGCAACTGAACGCCAAATGCTACCTCTGACTGCAACATTGGAACGCCCTGTATAAGTACCTTATACATTTGAAGTCTAAATTGATTAGACTATGGAAATAACAGTTTTAGACATTCAGATTTTGAAAGCATTGCACAAGGAAGTAAAGGAAGTTTCCAACCTGATTGCGGAAATGACTGCACCCTAAAAGGCATTGCAACAGGCACCGAAATGGCTCGACCAACAGGAAGCCTGCCAACTGCTGAACATTAGCAAACGGACGTTACAGACGTACAGGGCAAAGGGTATTCTTGGGGCAACGCAAATCAATCGGAAAACCTATTTCAGATTATCCGATGTGGAGTTACTTATGCAGGGAGAGCGACCATTAAAAAAGCAAAAGAAATGAACCCTGAAAGGCTCCATCTGACCATTAAAAAACAAAAAAAAACAGATGAAACAGATTGGAAATTCAAACGAGGATATGCTTGCCCTGCTCGAAGCTGTGGTAGGTATCAAAAATGAACTGCTGTATATCAGGGAATATTTCCACCCGTTATTGCAAGGGGAAATCTACCTGACAGGCGAACAGGTCTGTGAGATGTTGCATATCAGCAAACGGACGTTGCAACAGTACAGAGATGACGGACTGATACCGTTTATCAAGCTCGAACGGAAAATACTTTTCCGTGAAAGCGATATTCGTAAGGTATTGGAAGATAACTATCAGCGTTAGCAGATTGTCTGAAACTGTAACCGTATCGGTCAATTAAAGAAACAGCCCACTGCTTTAAGCGGTGGGCTGTGGTGTTTTAAAGGCTTGCCACAAAAGAGCGTTCCAAACCTTTAAATCTGTGCGATACTTTTTGCATATCCTTACCAACTTTCTCGTTGAGTATCTTGGCGTAAATCTGCGTGGTGGCAATATTCTTATGCCCTAACATTTTACTCAAGCTTTCGAGTGGGACACCCTCGCTCAAAAACAGCGTGGCAAAGGTATGGCGTGCCAAATGAAAGGTAACTTTCTTTCCTTTCAGGCAGTCGATTTGCTCTGATATTCTTTTCAAGCTATCATTACAAACAGTGTTTGACGGAACAGGGAAAACTTTGCCGTCCTTTGACAATCCTGCATACTTTTCGATAATCATTTTGGGTATATCCAACAGCATTACATTGGACGATGTGGCTGTTTTTCTCCTGCGGACGATAATCCATTGATTGCCATCAAAAAACTCCTGAAGATTACTGTTTTTAAGCCCTTTTATATCCGAATACGAAAGCCCTGTAAAACAACTGAAAACAAACAGGTCTTTAACCAATTCGTCTTTCTTTTTCTCGCTGTTGAACGCTACAAGCTGTTCCAATTCGTTCCGCAACAGGTAACCTCTGTCTTTGTCCTTTTTGGTGTTCTTGTATTCGCTGAACGGATTAAAGGCAAGGTGCTTTCTGCTCATCGCCAATCGGCAAAGCGTGGTAAAATTTATCATATAGAGCCAAATCGTATTATGATTTAAGGTTAAATCATCACGCAGGTAGTAATCAAAATTCTGTACAAATTCGGAAGTAAGGTCGTGAAAGGTTATATCGCTATAACCATATTTCGCAAGAGCAAAATTCCGCAGGTGCTTTAAAAGTGTTTTGTATCTGCTGTGTGTTCCTTGTACCCGAAGTCCGCTGTTTACCTTTTTTTCAAAGTCCGCTATAAACTGTTCGCAGAATTTGAAAAAGGTCAATTCTCCGCTTTCCATTCCGAGAAAAGTGTTTTTCAATTTCGCACTGCTTACCGTTGCCTCATTCTTTAAGATTTTGGAATAACATTCCTCCATACCCAAACGGATTTTGTCGAGTTTGCCGTTTACCTCTTGGGCTTCTCGGCTTTTCCCCAAAACCCTGCCGTACTTCAAATCCCAATTCGTTGCGGAAATATCCAACTTGGTACTAAATGCGGACTGTTTGCCGTTTACGGTAACTCTGCACATAACCGCAACCTTTCCGTTTTTCTTCGGGGCGTTCTTTTTAAGGTAGAACAATACCTTAAACGTTGATTTTTTTGTCGTTTCCATACTCACAATTCATTAATGTAAAATTAAACTTTAGTGAGCCACGAAACAATATGAAAAACTATGCAAATAACTGAAATACAATACAATAAAAAGTTTTATTTCGGTAGTTAAAAGTAATGAAATAGTAATCTTACTCTTTCCGAACCTCGCTAATTACTGCCGATTGCTACATTACCAAAAAATCAAAAAACAGCTGTAAATCCTTTATTTACAAATGCTTTGCCCTTTATTATTCCTTGATGTATTTTTGCTGAAAATTTATTTTATATTCCATACCAAAATGAAAAATTCGGGTTAGGTCAAATAATTAAAATACCAGATAAGCAATCTTTGTCTGTTATCATTTATGAAGAGCTATTTGAAAAGATTGATTATAAATTCTTAGAGATAACTTTACAGCGCTGTAAGCCATTATTGTTTGGTAATTCATTTGATGCTAAATATTATCATAAAGACTGGGTAATTCTAGGAAATATTAAGTCCGTACTATAGAATATTCGTCTACCTTATTAAAAATAGGCAGATCCTCTGTTTATATCGAAGATTTTAATGAACGGGAAAATCAGAAGAGCTTCACAGAAAGAAAAAGGGTTTCTTATTTTCAGAAAATATATTGCTCCAGTACGTTTACAAAACGCATTAATATCACATCACGGATTCGGAGAATGGAAGGATGACCAATTTAACCCCTTACTATATTCATAAAATGAGAAAGGAAATAAGCTGATCGAGGAATAATGATTTTTTAAGCAGTAATATGAGCAAGCGGAAGTTGGGCAGAGCCCTACTTTGCTTGCCGTATGCGCTGCAAACGGGGTTTTGGGTATCCTCCGGGGATACCCTTACAGCCTAACGGTATCGTAAAGACCGTTTTTGGTATACTCTACGGTATACTGTACAAAGCTTTACAGATTTACCGATATTTAATCATATCAATATACGGATAGATCGATTTACCGATATTTCACCAGTCGAAAGAGCCTATCTTACAACTTTTTAGTAAATTTCCTCTTCCATGATAGCTCTTTATGGCAGAGGAGAGCTAAATAACCGCGCAGCGCTCATGAATGCCATTAAAAACATACAAAAGATGAATACATTCATTATCTTGTTTGTGAACAGTTTTTGCATTTAAGTGTGAATTTATTTAGGTTTGGGTTATGTCGTCAAAATTCTTTAAATACCGCAGAGCATTCCAGCGTAATGCACACCCGTACGATCTGGGCGTACTGACCGGTCTGAGAAGGGGCAGTGACGACAACCATTTTTTGTTGAAGATCTATAAGCTTGAGCTTTCTTCTTTCGAAGATTATTACCGCTACCACCTCGATCATTATCTGGCAAGGGATGAAGGAAACAGGGAAAAGGAGTTTTTTGCACATGTCTGGCAGCGTGTTGCCAGAAGAATAGAATATTTTGAAAGAAAGGATCCGTTCTCCTCCAAACATGCCCTGAATATGTCCAACATCGAAAAGCTACAGGAGTTTCAGAAGTTCCTTTTGCCGAGGGACAAATGGAATATTGCCCCCAGCGATGTCTTGCTCAAGGAAAAAGATGCCAAGATCGACGAACTGCATGAAAAGATCGACCAACTGGAGAAAAAACTCGAGAAACTCGAAGCGTTCAACGTGTCGGGCAAGGCGATGATACAGGACGAACACCTCTCCACCTTTATGGATCTGATCCACCAGATAAAAGACCTGCCCCTTCCAAATGGGAGAAAGCTCGTGAGGAGTGATTTTGACAGCCCCTATTACAAACTCGTTGCCAAGTACTTTAGCTACAAGGGAAAAGCCATATCCATCGACACCGCCCGCAACTATTTTGTCAAAAAGGATCCCAAAGATGCAAAGAAGGGCGTGAAGATCGAAGAGCACGAAAAAATCTTCAGAATCGTACCAAAAGACCAAAAATAACCTCCCGTCCACTATCTGGACATGACCAAGCAGACTTGGTTGGTCATCCACCTTCTCGTAATATCCTCCAATTTTGTTCCTTGGCACCGCCAATATCGGTGGCCGCTACGAATCGGAAACAAATTTGTAAACTATGCATATAGACATCGTAACGAAAGAAGACCTCTGCAAGATGCAAAAGGAAATGATGGAGGAGATCAGGCAACTCGTGAGGGAGAATGTGAAAAAGGAAAATGACCGCCAGTGGCTCCGCAGTGCCGAGGTAAGAAAAATGCTCGGTATATCACCGGGAACTTTGCAGAACCTCCGTATCAACGGGACGCTGCCCTACAAAAAGATCGGTGGAAGTATCTATTACCGTGGGGATGATATCCAAAAGATGATGGAAGGGGGACATGGGAATGGATAGACACATGGGGATGCCGGGACATCTTCTTACCACTTACTTTGAGAGAGTGACCGGCGATGACAGGCTGCTGCCTTCGCACATCGGTCTGGTCATAGCACTTTTCTATTACCATGACGCTGTTAGTTCTTTTGACTTCTTCCATGCAAGCCGGAGCAGACTGATGCGCTTTTCGCGCATCAGGTCGATAACAACTTACCATAAATGCCTTTCGGAGCTGGTAGAATACGGCTATCTGGAATACATCCCTTCGTGGCATCCGACCAATGCCAGCAGGTTCCGGTTTATATTCGATGACACAGGAGGTAGTAATGGTCAGGATTGATCCCAACAGTAAATCGGTACGTTACCCCAAGGAGGTGGACGACCGCTTATCGTTACTGGCACGCAAGCTGGGACGGACAAAACGGGAACTGGTGATACAGATGGTGGATTATTTCTATAAGAGCAAAAAGGATCCCGCAGACCTGAACGATGAAATGCTGAAAAAGGAACTTTCAAGCGGAATAAGCAGGATACTCTCCTTTATCCGTAAACAGGAGGGTGATCTGCTGGTGCCGATCTATTCGATGGCCAGCGAACTCTCAACACTGGCAAAATTGCAGGGTAAGGTCACCAAGGCGATAGCCGAAGCGCAGCTCAAGGGAAATGCGGCTGTCGGTGAAAGCGTCAACCACCTCAAAATTTTGGACAGCGACCTGAAACGGCTGATCGTAGCGCTTGCGGAAAAGGATAAACTGAAATCCGGTTTCAGAAAGATACTGGAGCATTATATCGCCCAAAGGGAAACCTTAGGCTGGCCGGTATCGGCCGCAAAGAAGGAAGAACTGGCAAAACAGGTGCGTCAGGCTTTAGAAAATTTATGACAAGAGGGAAATATGTTTATCAATATCACGGCATCCGAAACGGGAAGCAACAAAGCTAGTTCCGCCGGGCTGGTGAACTATCTCGAAAAAGAGAACAGAAACACGCAAAACATGGCCGAACATGAAAATTGGTTCAATTGGAACCGGGATGACATCAGACCGCATGAGGTGCGGATCGGTATCGACAGCAACGTGGCCAAACTGGGCAAAGATGACAGTAAGTTCTTTCTGATCAACATCAGTCCAAGCCAGAAGGAGCTGGCGCACCTCACCTTCGTTTATGGGGAAGAGGGCGCCAAGGAAAAACTGAAAGGGTTTGCCGTCAAGGTCATGGACGAATATGCAAAAAATTTCAAGCGGGATAATATCAGTGGCCATAAAGATCTGCTCTGGTTCGGTAAACTGGAGAACCATAGATACTATGGACACAATGAAAAGGAAGTCAGGAACGGAACGAGGCAACGGGGCGAGCGCAAGGATGGCCAGCAGATGCATATCCAGATCATTGTAAGCAGGAAGGATATTACCAATACAATTAAGCTGAGTCCGCAGAATACCTCGCGGGGTAGGAACACTTCCCATTCCAGGAAAATGGGACAGTTTGACCGTACCGCATTTAAGCAGTCGGGCGAAACGCTCTTTGATCAGGTGTTCGGCTTTGAGCGTGGGCTGAAAGAACGGATGCATTATGCCAATATGATGAAGAACGGAACGATGGAGCAGAAGGCACAGATGCATGCCCTTGGAAATTTTATGGAAAGGTACCCAAAGCTGCACGAGAGCCATGTAACAGATAATCTTATGGCCAATATCCACCATGAAAAATATCCGGATGTCGGCAGTATGCTGTCCTCCATTGCAGGAGGGGCTTGGGGGCTGTTTGACATGTTGTTGGAACCTGTATTCGATGCATCGGGTGCACAGCAGACTGTTGCGGGTGAGGAGGAACGGAAACGCAGGCGCAGAAAAAAGGGTCAGGGCCTGAAAAGATAGAACGGCTCTTTCTCCCTGCGGTACACGTGCATTCCTTCCTACGGCGGAAAGCACGCGAACCTCGGTTCGGAACGCAAGAGGTGTTTTGCTGTGCGCACACCACTTGCTAAGTAACAAAGTCAGCTGCCAAATCGAACGGAAAATTGTTCCCATCTGCACCGCTCCGGCAAATTTACCCACGGAGCCGGAAAGGTCAAGGATATAGTAAACGCACCCCCACACTCTTGTCCATCACTGTGCGCCCTTGACCCCATTCCGTCTCCTTGCGTCTGGGTGGCCTAAGCGGTGAAAATGGGAGGGTGTGTGCATGATAGATGGAAATCGTTGAAATAGATGTCCCAAGTTTTACGCATCAAACTATGCCTAAAAGAATAACTCTGGATACAAATCTCTTAGCAGCGAATCGATCGAGCGATCAGTTTCAACACTCTCCAGACCAAATTCTTTGATCTTTCTCAAAAATGTCCCCTTTTTATCAAGTCCAACAATATGATCCCATGTACCATACTTTTTCAAAGCAAGTTTGGTATAATACCAAAAGCCTTTATAGCCGCCTTGAATCCTGACAACGAACTGAACCCAATTTTTTAAGCCCGTTCCTATCATTTTCTTTTTTAGTGCGGATTCAATAAAAACTAAATAAGTGAAATATTTGGAAATCAAAGGGATCAGGTGATGGTCTGAAAGGTTGTTGTAAAAGTTAAGCTTCAACAGCGTTGTTTCAGCCTCTCTTTCATTGCTGTTTGAACGATTCTTGAAATACTCCCGATCATGATCTGTCAGACGGTATCCCCTTAAAAATAACGCCGGTATAAGTCTATACATCCAAATATCAAGGTTATGGTTTTCATAGAGTTCTTGGAGGCACCCTCGGCCGTTTCCATCTTTAGCGTTTACATCAATAAGTATTTTATTTTCGGTCAACAGAAATTCAACGATTGAAATCCTAGAATCCAGATAATGTGGGTTTCTCCTTATATAGTTCTTAATATAGGTCATCATCGGAGGTAAGGTATTTGTTCGCTCCCGGTTCAATCCCAGCTTAATGTTCAGAAGCTCTATTTCCTCCTTATTCATATTTTCAAATCGAGCATAGAGGTTAAATAGGCTATAATCCTTATTTTTTAAGTCTTTAATATCTGCAATAATCTTGGCGATCTTATCTTCAGATAATCTTAATTTGACAGTCCTTTCTTGTTCTTCATGTTTTCTCTTTTGTTCTTCCAGAAATTTAATGAGTTCCTCTTCCTTTTTTTGTTTTTCCGGTTCGTAATCAAGATAATATGCCTGCATCATTATCTGATCGAACGTGAGCTGGTGAAGTTGGACCAGCTTTTTCAACCATTTTTCTCTTACCGAATTATTATTGAAGATATAAGATGCTTTATACGCACAGGAAAGTACAAGAGAATCACCAGAAGCCTCGTCTAACGAGAACAGATTTTGATGAGGAAAGAGATATTTGATGTCGCGTTCCATCTGAGTTTGGACACTTGGGTTTTCTATATCAAGAATCCAGAACAGATAGATACCATGAGTCCTATAAAATGAATATCGCCGTAATATGTAGCTTAATGACAGCTGAGAAAGTTGGATTTCAAATACGATTTCTTTGCCTAAGTAACGGCAATAAACGTCGGGACGGCGTCTTTCATTCCCCTTGATGATAAATTCCGTATCCTCTATTATACTGGACACTTCGACGCCTTGCGTTTTTGAAAGCGCGACAGCAATCCGATGTTTTATATCTTTATGTTTATCACTTTCCTATAATATAATACTCTATATTGGTCTTCACGCAGTTCATCTGATAGATTTGTATCCTTCAGTTCACAGAAGTCAGAATTTGGGAGATGCCTAAAGAAGAGCCGGTCACGGCTACTGGGGACAATAACCAGACGTTGCCCGCATTCCAGACAGGAATAAGATTTGTCTCCGCTGTGATAATCTTTCCGCGCAGCAAAACCCGATTTCTGCGATCGGAACAGTTCATGTGCCTGCACAGTCAGACCAGTCTCCGTATCCTTCGCTGATGTTATAGATCTCAGGTAGGTCATCTTATTATTAAATATTATCTTCACGCATAGCGCTTATTGATCTTCCCTGACGTCATATAAATGCCCTTTTAACGGCTGTCCATGGCTGCTATTTACTATAGTCGGCATGATCCAGACCATTCTCTGGTGCTTTAGCTTTTCGCCAAAACGCTGGCTTCTCCAATGCCCACGTCTCCAATGAGATTGTATCACGATATCAGACCCTGCATTAGAATCTGCCTTTTTAAACGATTCTCCAACATACCGTATCCTGGTATAACCCAAGTCCTCAATCTTTCGATCTATTTTACTTTGCTCTCTTTTCGTTTTGACAAACGAAAGTTTTTTGTTCAGGTTATGTGGTAATCCACCGGGGAACTCATTTTTAACATCGATCTTTTCAGCAGGTTGTGACAAATACAATAGGCAATTTACGACAAGGTGGATACTGTTAGCAAGCAGGTCGGTTGTGGAGGTATAGAAATCGAGATCAGAATCTGTTATCTCATCCGCAGATTTTCCATTCGTAAAGATTTCTTCCCTCAGCCCCTGCAGGAAGTGTTCTACCGTTTGCTTTACATTTTCTCTGCCCTCCTGCTTCTCAAACCATAACCAAATGTTCCAGAAACTTCCGATCGGTGTCTCGTCAAATTTTTCAACGCCTTCTATGTTGTACGGAAGTCTGCTCTTGACATTTTGGATATGTTCCAGAAATACATCCTTAAAATCTCCAACAAAATAAAGAGAAAGGTCACAATAACCTTCAGGATTTTCTCCCATGCCATTCCAGATGTTATGGTTGACATAGACCCCTTCAATTACGGTCTCTCTCCCTTTAGCAATTTTCAGGTTCAGAGGCTTTAAGGATATATATAAGATGTCGTATGGTAGATGAAATTTATCCGGTGTAATACCATCGACATCGGTTTTCTCCAACATCAATAGCAGTTCCTTTGAGAAAGAAAAGATATTCCGCCCGTTCGTATACCACTCTTTCCAATGATGGAAATTTTCATACAGATATTCGAAATCATGAATTTCATCCAAGCTTAATCCCGATTTTTTATAAAGGAATTCTTGGGTATTGGTTCCGTCATAGTTAGGGATATGTTTCTTTTGAAGGGCATTATGATCCTTAACAAAATTTCTAAAGTTATTTTGCTTTTCGATCCGATAGGGGAAATGATATAATAATTCTTTTTCTGTCATTTAATGCTATGATTAGGCGGTTTAAAAGAGGCAATTATACCTGTCCCTTCGATATTAATATTTTTCCCAAAACCTCTTGTAACTTCTTATACAACGTGGTACTATTACTTCTTGGGTTCTTTTTCGCTAGCTTATTGTCCACATTTTCTTTTAGATCTTTAAATAAGTCGATCTCGTTCGGTTCAAGGTTATAGATCGTATCCAGATAACCAACATAAAGTAAATTTACAAAATCCTGTTTGTGCGCATTGCTCATCCGAAGGAACGTGGTATGCACAAAATTAGCTGTGAACCCTTCGAGGGAGAAATAGCCCTTGCTCTGCGTAATTTTTGAGCTTCCGTAATAAATCTCTGTATTCGCGGTCTGCAAGCTTTAGATAGTCATGCTCCAGCAGTTTGTTATATATATCATAATGAATGGGTATGTTGTCATCAATGACGTGGTGTTTTTTACGGAGCTCCTGTCTTAGCCTATTGATATCGAAGATATTTCCGCCCGTTACTGTTTCGTAAATAGACGTATAGAAAGTGTATTGATTATCATCATTTATATAGCTATCGATAAATTTGATCAGGTACGAACCTTTCTGACTCTCTTTTCCCAATATTCTTGAGATTGCCAGCGTTTCATACTGTTCCAGATCCTGTCTTTCCTTATATGAGATTTCACCTTTTCGGAATTCGATACAGACGCCCAGTGTAAACTTGAGAATATCGATCAGGATAGACTCTTTTAGTCTTTCTAATGGAGTAATACCAAGCCCCTGAGTTCCGATCACATGATACCCCTGACCAAAAATGGAAATGAAGTTCTTTAATGTCCGATAGTTAACCCTCCCTTGTCCTTCTTTTGTGAAAATGTCACTGATAATCTTGTACTGCTTAGAGATGAACTCTTTAAACGTATCGGTAGAATCATACGTAGAAATAAAGTTGTCGAATACTTCTCGAAAACTCTGCTCAAAATGCAGCGTATATCCAATCGTTTTCTCCTTGATTTTTTTAAAGCGCTCAGCATCCATTTTATCCTCATTGGCTATCAGGATGATTTTATTGTTATCATGCTCTACCAACGAGTTTATGAATCCAAGCAGCTCGTCCTCCTTTAAGTACTCTTTATTGACCCTTTCTAAATCGTCCAAGCAAATCAATAAGTTATCGAACTTGAGCTTTTCTTTTGCTTTTTTATTGATATCCTTCGCAGTTTTACCCGCATTATCTACCGTTCCCTCTAACAATCCTTCTTTACCCAATAGCTTACTAACATCTACCGATTTTATGATGCCTTTCAATATAGATGTTCCATAATGCGCATATTTATTGTCAAGAAGTGGGTATAGGGATATCCATATTCTATCCTTGATGTCACCAATAGATTTTACCCCGAAGAGAGATACAAGGATCGGTTGATAATTTTTCTCCGCTCCAGAACCGATTGTTTTGATATTCTTCGCTTTTTCAAAGAAAACATTTTTTATATAGTGTGTCTTGCCCGAACCCCAATCACCGGTAAGCAGTATGGCGTGGTTTGTTTCCGTCTGCAGGTAATTCAACAGCACATTTTCGATTCTGTTCATTTAATATTGATATTGGTTTATTCGAAAATTAGTGATTCTTCTTTAGTTTGTCTCAACAATGGTCTCCCTCCTATACTTGGTCAGTTTAATAAAGGTTCAGGCAAGAGGCAATCAGACCTTCATTTTCCCTTATCGTTCATTGTGATTTGAATTCGCTAATTGCAAATCACAATGAAAATGGGTTTGGTTCATTTCTTAGTAAACCCAGCAGGGCCGTCCACCATTTTACCCACTTTCGCCATTGTCATCAATCCTCAATTGCTCTTCAATCTCTTCTATTTTGGGAAGACTGCTCTTCAGATTATCGGGAAGTTGTGTGAAAAGCTCAAATTCACTTACTCCCATCGGCTTGTGTATATCCTGCAAAGCATACTCAACCTCAAGATTATTTTTATCTCTGCAGAGTAATATGCCAATAGTCGGATTTTCGGCTGGGCATTTGAGCGTTTTATCAACCAGTGTGAGATAGAAATTAAGTTTTCCGGCGTATTCGGGCTTAAAATCTCCGTTTTTTAATTCCACAACCACATAGCATTGCATTGGGATGTGATAAAACAATAAATCAATGAAATACTCTTTATCCCCCAGTTCAAATCGATATTGTCTACCAATGAACGCAAATCCTTTGCCTAACTCAAGCAAGAAACGAAGTATGTTTTGTGTCAACTGTTCCTCGATGTCTTTTTCCTTACTCCTTGCCGTCATGTTGACAAAGTCAAAGATATAAGGATCATTTAGTGTTTGCTGTGCGAGTTCAGATTTGGTGTCAGGTAACGTTGTTGTTAAATTTGTAATTGCTTTACCTTGTCTTTTATATAGAGATGACTTTATCTGCAGGGCCAATATATCCATGGTCCAGCCATTTTCGACAGTTTGCTCTAGATAAAACAAAGCCTCCTCTACTGTCTGTGTCTTGCTGATCAATTGGATGATGTGCCGCCATGGCAATCTCCCAACACTATGCTGTATGAATACAGTTTCGTTTCTATTTTTTCAACGCTGCTTTGGAAAAAGTCAGAAGAGGAGAAAAACTTGTAAAACTTAACACAATTGTAAAGATTTGTGGGGGAAAAACCACTCAAATCAGGGAACTCAGCTTTAAGGTCTTTTGAAACGGAAGCTACTAAACCTTTACCCCAATGAGCATGCTGTTGCTTTTCGAAAATGTCTTTCCCTAATTCCCAATAGAATCCTACAAGTTCTGCATTTGCCTGCAACAATATGTGATGTTGCAGCGACCTTACTCGATCTTTAAGTCCTCTTAGCCCATCTGCATAGCTATCAGAGGTTCCTGCATTGCTACCAAGAACGTCATCATCACCCATAAATACAATTGTTGTTAATTATTTCCATTTTTTCGTATAGACAAACTATTTTCCTTGTTCTAACTCTTAAATAATTTCGTCTAATCTTTTGTTGAAATGTTTTGCCTTACAATTTCAAGTAAATCTTTTCTGGCAGCGGCAAGTTGTCTTTCAAACATTTCAATAGTCTCTTTTAACGGATTGTGGATATTCTCCACATTTGCAGCTATGTTTGATGCAGATACACCACTGTTTTCGTAGAAATTGTTTGTATTATATAGAACTTTCTCTTCCGTAAAATCTCGTAAGCCTTCATAAGTAACACCTAAAGCTTCAGCGACCTCTCTAAACTTTTCATCTCCTATATTTTCCGATTGTTCTAATTTTGAGACAGCTTGTTTAGATATTTTCATCCTTTCAGCAAGGTCAGATTGTGTCCAACCTCTAAGTTTTCTTACCCGCTCTATCTTTCTACCTTTGTGAAGACTTAGCTTGTTGGTGATAATTTCAGACATATGATTTACCCTATTTTGTGTTTTGGGATTTAAGAATTTCTATTTTTTCTCGCTCGCTCGTAAGGAGTCTTTCATATAGTTCAACAACTTTTTCTATAGGACTAAAGACTTGATGTATTCCATGTGAATTTTCGGATATTTTATTATTCTCAACTTTGTTTTCAATACTATAGAATGCTTGGTTTTCGTTGAATTCTTTTATTACTTCTGGTGTAACGTTGAATATCTGTGCGACCTGAACAATGATTTGATCATCTACCGAGTCAGAATTTTCAATAAGTGAATATTCTGCTTGGGTTATTCCGAGTTCAATAGCTACTGCTTCTTGCTTAAGTCCTTTTAGATTTCTTATAAATTTAATATTCGGACCTATTCTGACTGTTTTTTCCATAAATATAAGACAAATTATAAATTCAAATATACATAAAAGTCAACCTTAAACAAATAAAAATCAACCTGTTTTTTTCTTTTTTATATTTTGCAGTTCATTACTTTGTATTATCCGTATTGAACTTAAATATGAAGAAACAGTTGTACAAAAATATTATCAGAAGTCCAGATTGATAACTTTGTTACTCTGTCCTAATCTGTGATGCATAATTATCCACTGACTTTAGTTCCGTTAACCCTAAGGCACGATTAAGACTAACTTTTCCTAACCCAATTCTCAAACACTTAGACTTTGAATATTATGACGTTTTTATACGCAATGGCCACGCTTTGGCCTAAAGTAAAGCACCAAATACCGATAGTACAAGCGTTTTTGCTCACAATTTTTTGTTTCATATTGTTTAGTAATGCCCGCGCCCAGTCCGTCCAAGAGCGGGCTGATGCCGGGCTAAATGATGTTAGACCTCTAAAGATTGGCGATAGACTACCTGAAGCCTTTTGGCAGCAAGAGCATACCATTTACATTAACGGACAAACCAATAAACAGACTTTAGATCAATACAGAGGCAATCTGCTCATCTTGGATTTTTGGGCAAGTTGGTGCGGCCCATGCCTCAAAAAATTTGCTTTCGCCGATAGTATAAATCGCATTTTCGCTGACCAAGTTGCTGTAGTACTGGTTAATGCAGACAATACCGGAGATGATGAGGAAAAGATAATAGGTAAGATGCGAGAAATGGGAAGCGGATTAAATACCATTATGAAAGATGGCATACTTTGGAAACTATTCCAACACTCCATTATACCACATTACGTGTGGATCGAAAATGGACAATACCGGGCAGCAACAGGCGCAGAAATGTTTGACCTGCATAACATAGAGGTTTCCATTAAAAGGCGTCACAAACTAAATGAGACCATTCGCAGACGTAACACTAGCAACCAATGAAAAAGATCTTTTTTATGATATCGGTATTATTTACCATAGCTGCTGTTGCCCATAGCCAACAGAAGGTTTTTAGAGTAGTTGATGCAGACAGCAAAAAGGGAATTACCGCTGTTGTTTCTGTAGGAAACAACAATTTTCCGACTGACAACAACGGTTATTTTAAGCTTTCTATCGTAAATCGACCTGTAAAACTCAGGATACAGGCGTTGAATTACATTCCTTTGGATACTTTGCTAAGTGACTATAACGGTTCTCTTATCTTCCATTTAAGACCAGTGGTAAAAGAAATTGAGGAAGTGGTAATCAGTACAGGATACCAAAAGATCAAGCAGGAGCAACTAACTGGATCGGTACAGCATATCGGTTCCCATATGCTCGAGAATCAGGTGAGCACAGACGTACTATCTAGGCTAGAGGCTATTTCCAGCGGACTGAGCGTAGACCGTAGTACAGCACAGGGACGTATTACCATTAGAGGGTTGAGCAGCATCAATGGTCCCAAGGATGTATTGATAGTTGTAGATAATTTTCCATATGATGGAAATCTCGAAAATATCAACCCTAATGATGTTGAAAGTATTACCCTGCTGAAAGATGCCGCGGCAAGTTCTATATGGGGAAGTAAGGCTGGCAATGGTGTAATTGTGATCACGACCAAGAAAGGTAAATTCAATCAAGATCTGCAAATACAGGGCAGTATTAACAATAATGTCATTAGTAAGCCCTACCTGTATCGTTTGCAGCAAATGAGTTCATCCGATTATATCGATGTCGAAAGTTATCTGTTTTCCCAAGGATATTATCAATCTGCTTATGATGACCCGTCTATGCCAGGGTTGACGCCCGTAATAGAGACACTCTACAATGCAGATCTGAGCCCAAGTGAAAAAGAAGAACGTCTGGATCGATGGCGCCATCTGGATGTGAGGGATGAATTCAAGAACAAGGTTTATGGAGTGGGGCTAAACCAGCAGTACAACCTACAGGCCAATGGAGGCAACAGGCGCTATAACTGGTTAGCGACAGCGGGATACGACCGAAACAGGGATAATCTGGATGCATTGTACGCTAGGTTGACCTTACGTTATGCTTTGGAAATCAATTTGGCAAAAAACCTAAGCGTGGACATGAATATTACCCATGCTAATGCACAAAGCAAAAGCGGCAAGCAGGGTTATACCGAGATCACAGCGTTAAATGGCACACTCTATCCTTATGCACAACTAACAGACGAAGATGGTAATGCAATGCCTTTGGTACAGAACTATCGGCTAAACTACCTGAGCACATTGGATGGAAGACTGGCTGATTGGAAATATTATCCGCTCACGGACTGTCTCTTTAACAAGGACGAGATAAATCTTAATAATACAGGGATAAATGTAGGAATGAATTATCGGTATGCAGGTTTTGATGTTCAAGCGCTCTATCGTATGGAAAGACAGCAGACCACTAATGAAAATATCTATGATGCCCAGAGTTATTTTGCAAGGGATATCGTGAACAGTTTTGCTCAGCCTGCCGATGATGGCTCTATCAGTTACTTGGTTCCACAGGGTGGTATAATGGATTTACAGAACGGATATCTGCTGGCGAACAACTTAAGGCTTCAACTGAACTATGACAAACGCTTCGGGTCACATCACTTTAACGCACTTGCCGGTGCTGAGCGTCGTTCTCTACGCAATGAAAGCAACAGCTACCGCTATTTTGGACTGGAAACGAATACCCTGAATACAGGTCTAATTGATCTGACAAAGCGGTATCCGCACTACATCACCGGCAGCAACAGCTTTATACCTGGCAGGCAAAGCCTGGGGCTGACTCGGAACAATTTTGTGAGTTTTTATGGCAATGCTAGCTATAGTTACAGAGATACTTATTTTATTTATGCCAGTGCCCGTCGCGATGCATCGAATCTGTTCGGGGTGAGTACGAACAATAAATGGAAGCCATTATGGAGCGTGGGTTTGGCTTGGAATGTCGACAACGATCTGCCTTGGCTAAAATCAGGCGCGTCTCTGAAACTTAGGGCGAGTTATGGATTTAGCGGCAATGCAGACCCATCACGTACCGGCCTCACTACCATTACCTACAATACTGTATCACCTTTTACCCAAAGCAACTTTGCCTCGATTACACGCTTTTATAATCCCGATCTACGTTGGGAGACTGTTGGCACACTTAATATAGGTGTTGATTTTGGTCTCTTTGACAGGCGCATCAGCGGAAGCTTTGACTATTACCGAAAAAGGGCCAAGGATCTGTTCGGCTTTTATCCTATTGACTACACAAGTGGTGTGGGGCCGACCATGGTAAGGAATATTGCATCGATGGAGGGGCATGGCATCGATCTGAGACTTGAGAGCCGTAACCTTGTGGGAAATGGCCTCCAATGGGGTACCATCATAAATTTCAGCACCAATCGGGACAAGGTAACGGATTATTATGACGTCTCAACGAAAGGCGGAGACTATATAGGGACCGGAACAATTACCGGCTTGGTGGGTAAACCGGTTTACTCGGTCTTTTCGTACCGATATGGAGGACTGGATCAGCAGGGAAATCCGTTAGGTTATCTCAACAACGATTTGTCTACGGATTACGTGGAGCTCACGGGGAACGGCAGTAGTCTGACGGACTTGCGATATCACGGCTCCGCACTGCCTACAGTATTTGGAAATTTTACCAATCGGTTAAGCTACAACAGGTTGAGTCTGGAAGTCGCACTTGCCTATAAGTTTGGTTATTACTTCAGACGCAGCAGTATACAGTATACTAATTTGGTGGGCAGCGGACGCGGTCATTCGGACTATTCTCTGCGCTGGCAAAATACGGGAGATGAGATGCATACTAATGTACCTTCATTCCAATACCCGGTTAATGATAGTCGGAGTTTGTTCTATCAACTTTCGGAAGTACTGGTGGAGCCGGCAGACCACTTACGCCTACAATATGTTTCCCTAAGCTACCAATTGGAAAACAAATTCAAGAATTTAGGTATCCGAGATATGCGCATCATGCTAAACGCAAGCAATTTGGGTTTGTTGTGGACGTCCAATAAGAAAGATCTCGATCCCGATTATGACAATGTGCTGCAGCCATCAAAAGCGTACGCGCTGGCACTTCAATTTAAATTTTAGATATATGAACAATAGAATAAAGTATTTTGCTGCCTTTTTGGTCATAATAGCCATGACAGGCTGTGAAAAGTTTCTGGAGGAAAAGCCTGATCAGAAACTTGCTACAATAACCACTATCAGGGACATGCAGGCCGTATTGGACGATTATGCTACGCTTAACTATACCGACCCGGCAATGGGTGAGGTGTGTGGTGACAACTACTATATGACCGATGTTGTTTTTAACGCGCGTGACGAGTACGATAGAAATCTATATGTTTGGGCATCTGCAAATATATTTAAGCCACAATACAATGCTTGGACAAACATCTATGCGCAGGTTAATGTGGCCAATAACATTCTGCAAGCTGTCGCGGATAATTCTACTATCATCAACGACAATGATGCTCTTGCAGGAATTTCGGCTCAGGCGTATTTTTTCAGGGGCAGGGCTTTTTTCAATGCACTTGGGATTTGGAGCATGCCATATAACAAGGCTACGGCCGAAACATTGCCCGGTATCCCTCTTCGGTTGAATGCCGATTTCAACGAGCCATCTACCCGTCAAAGTATCGCCGATGGTTATGATCAGGCGCTTGCCGATCTGAAGAAGAGCGCTCAGTTTTTACCGGATGTTGTTCCTTCCCCTACCAGACCTTCTAAGGCTGCGGCTTATGGAATGCTGTCCCGTGTATATCTGCAAATGAGGGATTATATTGCAGCAGGGGAATATGCAGATAGTTGTTTACGGTTCCAGCATCGTCTATTGGATTACAATACACTTACAATCACTGTCAATTTCCCGTTGCCTCATCTAAACGAGGAGGTGATCTTCGAGAGCAGGGTGGCAACGGTAGGACCTATTGTACAGAGTAGGGCACTCATTAATCCTGTGCTATATGATATGTACCATACAGATGACTTACGTAAGTTGGCATTTTTTCGCGCCAGCGGCACTTCCTATATTTTTAAAGGTAGTTATCAGGCTGGAGCGACTCTGTTCAATGGTATTACTACGGCCGAAATGTTGCTGACACGAGCCGAATGCAAAGCAAGGGATGGAAAGGTTAATGAAGCCTTAGATGATCTTAACCTTCTTTTGCAGTATAGGTACCGTACAGGTACATTTGTTCCGACATTGGCAACTTCATCCCTCGAAGCGTTGGAAATAATTAAAGACGAGCGACGGAAAGAATTGGCATTCAGAAGTATGAGATGGCTGGATATTAAACGTTATAATGAGGAGGGGGATGGCATTACGCTCAGCAGGACCATAGATGGAAAGGTCTATAAACTTGAGCCACAGAGCAAGGGTTATGCTCTGCCAATCCCAGAGGATGTAATTGCGCTTAGTGGCATGCAGCAAAATGAACGCTGATAAATCGATTGCCAAGAAATTACACGATTAAAGTGGTGTCCAAAAAATACGGACACCACAATTTTTCTACATATCACAACATCGCTTTAAGTACATGCTTAGAGTTAAACATCTCTCTTCTTAGAAAGCCCAAGCAAAATAGCACTTTTAGTTTGATTTGGTATGTAAAGCGGCAGCCGTTACAGCAGCCTCATTAGGAAAGTTGGTTGACAAGTATGTGTTTAGTTTTGCTTGGGTATCTATACTTTCGTCAACCTGTATTACACAAGGCATTTCCTCCCCATCATCACAACCAGGTGCACTTGGATTAGTAATTTGAGTATAATTAAACCCAGATCTAGCACCGACTTGGGTGTTGAGATCATATCTCCAATATGTAAAAGTTGCTTTTTTTGCTTTAAAAGCACTTACACTAAACATAAGGCCGAACGCTAATCCAAGCGCCACAAGGCCAAACATTAATTTCTTTAGATTTTTCACGTTATTGATCTTAAAGTTAGATTTTATAGTAGCGAAGACAAAGGACAACTTTATTTTCACATACTATTTTTTAGGGTTGTCTTTTAGCAGACCTCGCTGAAGACCATTGTATCCAGATACGTTGGCTTTCATTTCCCGGATAGTTCTTGCAGCTATCCGGGTATATCGTAAATACCGTAAATTTACGTCGGTGGACAATTCTTCTAGAAACTCTCTTCTGGGCTAAGGCAATCCGACAAGGTGATTTTTCCTGTTTGATGACTTTCATCACCAAGGTAATGACCATGGATATCCGCAAGAACAGGACATGCAGCTCCATCCATAGGGATCGGTACAGATTCTCCATTCGATGCGGGAAACCTGTCTTTTTTTCTTTCGCTGTGCCTTTACTGTCCATTGCATTCATTTTTAACATTGACCATTTGCCTACTGTTCAGCAGGGCAGCCTTGGCCCCACCTGCCCGATTAGGCTTGTCTGCACTTTATCGATGTAACCCTCGTCCCTGTGTCCCGACATCCGAACTTGTCCAGATGCGTATCGGCGGATATAAATAGCTGGTCTCACTGCCTTTTGCTACCCTGTCTGGAACTCTGCCATCGGGAAAGATGGTGTGGAGCCTGATACGCCTGCCATATCTTGAATCTCTCGAAAGAGAAAAATTGTTCAAGCTTACTTAACAAAGTTCAACATCGTTTTTGATGTAGAGGTAGAAAAAAACTTACCAAAAAGCATTGTTTTTTATGAAAAATAGGGGCAAAAAAGTAAATTTTTTTCGGGTCGAGGATCTGTTGTTTATTGAAAATGACTTTAAAAGTACGTTAAATACACTCTGAAGGCGGAAAACCAAAGAATTTCTTGAACTGTATGCCAAAACTCCTGAAATCTGCGTATCCGACCAGCTGCCAGACTTCTGTTGGAGAGGAACTTTTTGAGAGAAGTAACTGCTTGGCCATTTGCATGCGTAACTGGATCAGATAGTTGTGCGGTGTGATCCCAAACTCGGCCTTGAAGGTTTCGATCAGTGTTTTTTCCGTAATGTTGAACCTATCCATCAATACTTTATTTGTCAGATCGGAACTCCTATAATTTTGATCCAGATTTTCTTTTATAAGGTAGGGACGGGCAGACATTTTTTTCTCGACAGCAAGCTGATAATGATACAGCACTCTTTTTGAATCGCGCAACAGGGCGGCTTCAAGATCCTTATCCTTTATCTCTGTCCTTCCAAGAAGCTTATCGAGACTTCGCTCCATCCCCTTTTCGATCCGGCAGGACGGCATGTGCCCGAATGGCAGGTTATCTTGTCCCATCTGATCTAGGAATGGCTCCAGTCTCGGATATTTCCCGATGTTCTTTGTCACCCATTCATTTCTGGGGATGATATAACAGAGGCGGTGTCTTCCTGCCGGTAAGGTGAACGAATACAGTCCCTGCCGGTTGTATGTAGCATAGCAGACGTCGCCTTTTGCTTCGGCGATATATTCTCCATCGTGCTTATGGAATAGGATATTCCCTTCCAACATAATAAAGAGGAACAGACTGGTATCCTCCATCAGGTAATCTGCTTGCAGGTCGGTATGTATATCAAATTCGACTACCTCAAGAAAGAAAAGAAAATGGCTGTAATACTGGCTGATGATTATACCTACATTGACATCTATTCGTTCTGCCTTAGCATAAGGCAAACAGTGCTTAGTCCACCGGGGTACGTTTCCAGTGATGTCTGTCACAACGGCGTGTGATCTGAACATATATTTTACCGTCCTTTTCATACCCGAATGCATTGAAAACCTTCAAAAAGGGGATTAAAGTTAAAAACAAAGGCGTGATCGGACAAATATTTTCGACGAAATGCCGTTCTACGACCAAGAACTCTTGCTGATACACCTTAAACCGATTATTAATATAAAAGTGATAGTCTCTACAGGATGCATATTTGTCATATCATCACCGGGTCCAAAAACTAGTGAAACGAGGGGCACGTTCACCCCCTCAGAATAAATATAAGGAGAATAAGGGAGCAAATCGATTTTTAAATGCTGCAATATATGACCGTTTTAAGATTTTGGTAAGTTAGCTATTTCTGACTGTCCCAAATAGGTCTGATCCTATTCATAATCACCGCTGGAGGCTACACCTTGTTTCGAGCCAAACGGCCAAGTAATAGAAGTAGTACCGGTCAAAAAAGAGGGTAAGCTGTAAAATAAAGCCACCCTCCTGACTATGCCGTTGCTGAGAATAATATTATCCCGCTTTATTACCTTTTAAACATGGCTGTAGCGATATATCCGGCATCTTTCCAAAAGCAGCCTTTGGCATTCTTGTATCATATTTCGATGTTTTATTACCGAGTGCCTCCTCCAGCTTGTCCATGTCACGACCTATCCGTGTATCCAGTAGTTTGGCGTAATGCTGGGTGGTCTTGATATCCGTGTGACCGAGCATCTTGGCTACGGTTTCAATTGGCACATCATTGGAAAGGGTAACCGTTGTGGCAAAAGTATGCCTAGCCATGTGGAAGGTCAGTTTCTTGGTAATACCACATAGGTCTGCGATTTCCTTGAGGTAACTGTTCATCTTTTGGTTACTCAGGACTGGAAGAAGTTTACCTTTGGAAACAGGGGGTGCATAATCACTGTAGCGTGAAAGGATTTCCAGTGCCTTTGGCAATATGGGAATGTTCGATGCGGTCTCTGTTTTCTCCCGGTTGGTGAATATCCAGAGCTTTCCTCCGAAACCTCGTCCGATATCATCATCAGAAAGTTTTTTGACATCGGCGTAGGATAGCCCCGTGTAGCAGCAGAACACAAAGATGTCACGCACATGTGCCAATCTGGGAATAGTGAACAGCTTGCGTTCGATACGTTCCAGCTCGTCCTCGGTCAAAAATTCTTTTTCTTTCGCTTTGGCAGAATTCTTATAGAATGCAAAAGGATCTTCTGTAACCCATTTATGTGCTAAGCAAAGTTTGACGATCTTCCGCAGGTGCTTGATGTACTTGGCGGCGGAGACTTCCGAGCAGCCGAGTGCCGAGCGGAGGAAAAATTCATAACCGGCAACAAAAGCATGATCCATCTTTCGTACCTCAATATCCTTTAGGTTAAGACTTTCGTTCAGATACCGTTCGATATGGGAAAGGGAAGTGTTGTATCCCTTGAGTGTATTGGGCTTAAAACCTTTTCCTAATAGTGCTTTCATCTGCTCGTTGTGTTCAAGAAAAACAGTCAGCAATGTTTTTCGCGGGATATCCCTTCCGAGATATTTCATTTTAATGGATTCCGCGGTTATTTCCTCGCCACGTTTGGTCATTTGGAGATGGGTATCCGCTACCTTGTGTTCGAGGGTGTCCAGATAAGCGTTCAGTGTTTTAACGTCTTCTTTAGTTCCCTTGGCACGATTGGCCTTAGATATCCACTTTGTGGGATCGCACTCCCGTCCGGTGGATACCTCTTTCGGTATTCCATCCACGGTTATACGCAGATAGATCGGCTTTGGGCCGCTTACGTAATTTTTTGGTTTCTTCAGGTAGAAGAGCAAGGAATAATTTGTACTCATGATAGTATCATTTAAGTGAAACAAACTTAGCCTTGCAGCAGAACGAAATCAAGATGTCCAGTTTTTAAACAAGTTGTGAAACAGCGAGTTAAAACCTTTTCAGTGAGTAGCATAGATTAGAAAAATGACTCACCGAATGACTCACTTTTTTATAGGGAAAAATTGAAAGATTTGTAGATACCGATAAAACAAAAAACGCTGTAAACATTTAATTTACAGCGTTTTAGTATGTTTTGACTTTTAAGTGTGTAGCCCGTAGGGGAATCGAACCCCTGTTTCAAGAATGAAAATCTTGCGTCCTAACCCCTAGACGAACGGGCCGTTCTGTGTTTCGGTGTGCAAATATAGAATTAAGATCTTTATTAACAAAATTTTTTTAAGAAAAATCTTTCATTAACTTAATTTATCTGATTTTTTGCTAGATTACCATCATTATGAATCAATTAAAATCTTCATTATTGCTTATGCTAGCTCTTGGTTTGGGGACAAGTGCTGTTCATGCACAAAAGCTCCAGGTGAAATGGGATTTCGCCAGTGGTTACAACCATAACGATAACCGCCTGCTGAAATTGACCTTAGTGAATACTGATCAAAAGGCAATCCACTTAGATGCTTATAACCTTTGGTTTAATTCCATGTATCCAATTGAGAATACAGGAGGCAATAAAGCAACATTCAATGATCAGAGTGGAAACCTATATCGCGTAGACTTTAATGCTGGGACTACACTTCAGGTAAAGGACTCTTTGGTTTTGCATTATAAATCGCTTTATCCAATAACACATACTTCGCTTACACCAAATGGTTTTTACCTAAAGAGTAAGGGACAAACATCGGAAATCATCAATCTGGATCCGGTAGAGGTTACAGCGCTTCATGTTACAGCTCAGGAGGAGAATGCGCAGTTATCAGCATTGTTTGCCAAAAACAGTTTGCTGTATAAGGGAACTCCTCAACCAATTCTACCAATGCCTGCATCCTTTAAAATGAACAATGGATCATTCAAGGTTGGAAAGATCTGGGGAGTATATGAAGATCCTCAATTGAATTTATCGCAGCAGTCAGGATATGATTTGGCCTTTAGAACTTTAGACGTTGCTGGAGTAAAAGGACCTAAAAATGGTTCAGATGTCAGGGTATTACAGAATGCAGACTTGGCATCTGAGGCCTATGAGCTTCGCATAGATAAGTCAGGGATAGAGATTCAAACATCTACCGCTGCAGGTGCATTTTATGCAATTCAATCTTTGATTTCATTGGCCACTGCCGAGCAATTACAGGGAAAATCAGAATTGTCGTTCCCCTACGTAGAAATCAAAGACGCTCCTCGATTTGCCTATCGTGGATTCATGATGGATATTTCACGTAATTTCAAGGAGCTTTCGGTATTGAAGAAATACGTTGATCTTTTGGCTTCCTATAAGCTGAATAAATTTCACTTGCATTTTATTGATGATGAAGGATGGCGATTGGAGATACCATCGCTTCCTGAGTTGACAGAAATAGGTTCCAATCGTTCTGGCTCTTTTCAAGATGGGAACACCATTCCGCCGGCATATGGCTCAGGCGGTCATGCCGTTGGAAAGAATTATCTAAGCAAAAAGGAATTCCAAGAATTGCTGGAATATGCTGCAGATCGCTTTGTAACCATTATTCCGGAGATAGAGTCGCCTGGTCATGGTCGTGCTGCCATTAAGGCGATGGAAACACGTTATAACCGCTTGATGAAGGCTGGTAAACAGAAGGAAGCTGAGGAGTTTCTTTTGTATGAAGCAGCAGACAAGTCGGTTTATAATTCTGCCCAAAACTGGAGGGACAATGTGATGAACCCGGCATTGCCATCGGTATATCGTTTTATGGATGTGGTGCTGGATGACATCAAGAAGATGTATGAGGAAGTCGGCTTGGAATTGAAATTGGTTTCATTGGGTGGTGATGAGGTTCCTGCAGGATCTTGGGAGAAATCTCCTGCCGTACAAGAGCTGATGAAGAAAGAGGGAATGTCTACGGTTTATGAAGTTTGGCCGTATTATGTGAAGAAACTCCACGAAATCTGTGCTTCAAAGGGGATGGATATGGCAGGTTGGGAAGAGTTCGGTATGGTCAATAAAGGACAAGGCATGGTTGTCAATGAGGAATTAGCTCATTTGAACTTGCATTTGGATGTATGGAACAATGTAATTGGGGGTGGACAAGAGGATTTAGCCTATAAATTGGCTAATGCAGGTTATAAAACAGTGTTTACTTCTTCTGCTAACTATTATTTGGATATGGTTTGGGACAAGGATTTCCGTGAGCCTGGTTTAAAATGGGCTTCCATTACAGACCTTTATCAGTCTTATGCCTTGTTACCGGATGCTTTTTTTGCCAATATGAAGCATATGGATGCGGGAAAGAAATTAGAAGATGCTTATTTAGCTAAGAAAGTACGCCTCACAGAAAAAGGTAGATCCAATCTGATCGGATTGAAAGCTGCATTATGGGCGGAGACAGTCTTGACTGCTGATCGCTTGGATTATATGATATTACCACGTCTTTTTGCTTTAGCTGAGCGTGCTTGGGCACCTAAGGAAGCTTGGGAGGGTGAGCAGACTTTTGATCAAGCTAAATTTGAAAAGGCATACCGTAACTTTGCGCATAAGGTAGGATCGCAGGAACTACCTAAGCTTGATAAGTTGCATGGTGGATTCAAATACCGTTTGCCATCTGTAGGTGTTATGGCTGAGAAGGGAAGTATTCATGCCAATGTCGAATATCCTGGATTTAAAATTGTCTATACATTGGATGGGTCTAATCCGACAAGTTCTAGTCAAGAGTTTCCAAGTGGTGGGATTCAAGCCAAGAACGGCATGGTTGTGAAATTGGCTACAGTAGATGCGAATGGCCGTATTGGACGTATTAGTACTTATACGAGGTAGATCGGTTCAAGTTTTACCATACACAGACAACGGGCTTCAAGATTTCTTGAAGCCCGTTGTCTGTTTAATATTTCTCTTAATCTTAAAAGCTCCTAGAAGCTGTTAAATTTAGCCGGTTCCATTTCGGTGAAGCTAGCTACCTTTTGGTAGGAGATACTGTCTCCTGAAGCTTTAAAAATAGTCGGAAGGACAAGTCCATTGCCGATGTCCTTGTAGCCATTGACAGTATAGCTCTTATCGTCCATGTCAATGCGTTTAATCAATCCTGATTCTTCATTTACATAAACTGATCCTCGACCGCCTAAGAAATTAGCGAAATCTACCTTTTGTAATTTTTCGGCATTGATGATTTTGCTTTCTGATGGATTGTTCAAGGAAGAAGAAGCGATACTAGCAGGCAATGATAAGACCTTTAGGTCGATGTTGTATTGATCAATTAAGTCAGGCAACAGACCTCGGTAATCTTGTGCAGCTATTTCGGTTCCATTCTCGTCGAAGATGTGGATCAACTTCTGATTCGGTACATTGAAAATCGCGACAACATTGTTGCGGTTTAAGGTACCTTCAAAGCGGACCATTCCACTTTGTTTGTCCAATAAGAATTTACGGTTTCCGGTGATACTAGCGTGTTGGCTGTTTCCAGAAACGGTAAACATGATGTATTTCGTACTTTCCCATTTGCTTTTACCTCCTGCGGCATTCCATATCTTGTCGGCGATGTTCTTGGTTTGCGCCATGAGCATCGATGGACAAAGACTGACTACGCTGAGGAGCAGGCAGAAATAGTACATGATATTTGTTTTCTGTTTCATTTTCTGATTGTTTAATGCTGAGTTTGGCATGGTTGCCGAACAAACATGATGTTAAGCCTAGGCTTTGCGTGAAGTTTGCAAAGGAAAGGTAGGACATGGTTTAGTAGCACATGGAATAACCTCCGGTAATTCAACCGATTTATCCATGAATACGATTAACTCACTTTGTTTCATAACCTTAGCTAATCAAAAACGATACCATTAATATTTTAGGTTGATAAGGGCCATTTGTATTGCCGTAATGGCAGCTTCCTCACCTTTGTTTCCATGTTTGCCACCAGCACGATCAAGTGCTTGTTCTTGGTTATCTGTAGTTAAAACACCAAAAATAACAGGTGTATCGTGTTTTATACCTACTTGAGCTAATCCACTGGCAACTCCCTGACAGATAAAATCAAAGTGACGGGTTTCTCCTTGAATAACACATCCTAAAGTGATGACAGCATGAAGATTCTGGTCTCTTAACGCAATATCACTACCGGCAATAAGTTCATAACTTCCAGGAACTTCAATGAGTTTGATGTTTTCTTCTTTAGCGCCATGGTCTAATAAACCCTTATAAGCACCATTTAATAAAGCACCAGTAATCTCTGCATTCCATTGCGATACAACGATAGCAAATTTTAGGTTTTCAGCATTCCCAACCTGTATATGGGAGAAGTCGGATAGATTCTTTAAGCTACTTGACATATTCGATTGTAAATAAAAAGGGCTACCAATGGTAGCCCTCAAAGATAATCAATTTTTTTAGGATTACTGTTTCGCTTGAACGCGTGCTAAGAAGCTGTCAATCGTAGTTGATTCAGCACTTTGCGGGTATTCATCACGAATGCGTTGGTAAGAAGTTTCCGCATTTTTGTAATCACCAAGTTCTTCATAAACTAAGCCCAATTTCTTTAAGAACAATGGGGTAGTATATACGTTTTTCGATTTGTCAGCTGCTTTTTTGTAGTAGTTAGCTGCTTTATCGTAAATTTTTTCTTCGGAATAAGCATCGCCCAAAAGACCGATTACCAATGGATCTAGAATTTCAGAACCAGTCTCTGAATATTGCTCTAAATACTTGATTGCTTCTTTAAAGTTTTTCTGACGAAGGTAAAGACCTCCTAAGTAAGCATTAGCAATATTTGCAGACTTCGTGTTGGAGAATTCATCAGCGATAGCTTTGAATCCTGGCGCTGTACCATCACCATCAATAGCTAATTTCTGTAAGGAATCAATCGCTACGAATTGCTCTGCATGGTACATTTTATTTGCTGCCTGCTCTGCACGAGGTGCTAAATATAATTTTTGGTATCCAATGTATAACAAGATCAAAATAACGATACCTGCTATGATAAAGGTGATACTCTTTTCGTTTTCTTGGAAAAATGATCTCTTCACAGCTGGTCTGTTACTGGAAGAAATGTTCTGATTATTTTGTGACATTCTTAGTTTTAATAGATTACGGAACGCAAAAATACACTTTTAAAGAATACTTGCAATATATTAACAAAAATATTTAAGTCTCCTTAATGATTTATGGCGCTGAGTTTTTCTTTGTCTAATTGTTCATAAATGGAATTCTGACTGACAAATTCTGGTACCATGACTTTCATTTGTCGCACAATATCCAAGTTGTTATGACTATCCAATGCTTTGGATAGGGTTATAATTTCTTTCTTAACCAATTCAAAATCATTCTCACGAACTTTCGCAATCATGATCTTTTCATGGTGGGTAGTAATGGTGTTCTCCAAGTCATTCAGTAACTCTTCATACAGCTTTTCTCCTGGACGAAGACCAGTGAATTTAATTTCGATATCCTTGAAAGGAACATAGCCTGATAAACGAATCATCTTCTTGGCTAAATCAACAATCTTTACTGACTTACCCATATCAAATACAAAGATCTCTCCACCATGCCCCATATTTCCGGCTTCAATTACTAACTGGCAAGCCTCAGGGATGGTCATGAAATAACGGGTAATATCAGGGTGGGTCACTGTAACAGGGCCACCTTTTTCAATTTGATCTCTAAATCTTGGGATAACAGAACCATTTGAACCCAACACGTTTCCAAAGCGTGTGGTGATAAAACGAGTAGGCTTCATATTATCCTGTGCCGTTAGGAACTCATTAAGCGATTGTACGTACTTTTCAGCGATACGCTTTGTCGCTCCCATAATATTGGTTGGATTCACTGCTTTATCCGTCGAGACAAATACAAATTTTTGAATATCGAATTCTACAGCTAAGTTGGCTAAAAGATATGTTCCGAAGACATTGGTTTTAACCCCCTCACTTGGGTGATTTTCCATCATAGGCACGTGCTTGTACGCAGCAGCATGATACACGTAATGTGGTTTGAAAGTCTCAAACAATTGACGCATTCTTTGCTCGCTTCGTATATCGGCTATGAAGGTATGGTAAATCTGATTCTTGTAAAGATCTTGTAAATCCAGCTGTAAGTTGTGTAAAGGCGATTCCGCTTGATCACACAAGATAATCATCTGTGGCTCATACTTACTTAACTGCTTTGATATTTCCGAACCAATTGATCCAGCAGCACCAGTAACCAATACACGCTTTCCACGCAATTGATCAAATAGCTTTTCATTGGAAATTTGAATAGGAGCACGCTCCAGCAAGTCCTCAATCTTGATCTGTTTAATCTGTGCAGGAGATAAATCTCCATTCATGATTTTATTAACAGGGGGTAGGGTCAGAACAGTCACATTGTGCTCCAAGGCAATATCGATAATCATGTCCTTACATTCGATATCGATATTGGATGATGCAATGATTAATTCGTCAATCCCATACTTCTTGATCATTCTAGGGAATTCCTTCGAGCTGAAAATCTTTAATCCATCAATGGATTTACCGATTTTCTCTTCGTTATCATCAATATAAGCTACAATGGTTTTCTCTGAACGGAAATCATGTTCAAAAGTACGTTTTACAGCGATTCCTAAATCTCCGGCTCCATATACCACAGCGTTCTTTCGGCCATTACGGGTAGACTTTGTGTATTGGAAGAAAATCTTGATACATGTTCTATAAGTCGTTAATCCAGTAAAGGCAAATAACGAATAGATAATGATTAGATTTATCGGGATATTTAAAGGAACATGAAGAGCAATAAAGAGTAATTTGGCAATGAACATTACTATTGCCGTAAATACAATTGTTGATAAGATTCGAATGGAATCTACCGCACTGGTGTAGCGTACTATACCACTGTATAACCTAAATACCAAGAATGAAAAGGCCGTCAAGGTCATACAAAATAGGAACTCCACTGCGAAGTCAGTACTAGAGAAAGATTCTAAGTGAAAGTTGTTGTAAAGTATGAAAGCGAATATAAAAGCAAATGCCGAAATAGCAATGTCGAAACTAAAAATTATCCATCTAGGAACAATCTTTATGTGATTCAAAGGCTTTAGTAGTTTCATCGTAAAAGGTTAGTTTGCAAACTTACGATTTATTGTTTCTAATATCTGATTAATTATCAAATATAATCCTTTACGGGTGTTATTTTGAAATAATATTGTGTATTTTTAACTTAACTTATTTTTTGTGTAAATGATAAATGTGTCCAAATTAGCTCAAGAAGGTGTCTTACAACCCCAGGAAGCACTACTAAGCAGAGGAAAGAAAAAAGGTCAATTAACCATCGGCATACCCAAGGAAAGCTCCTTTCAAGAAAATAGAATTGCATTAACACCATTATCTGTAGGATTATTACTAGAGAATGGTCATCGGGTTATTTTAGAGCATGATGCCGGGAAAGCCTCTAACTTTTTGGATCACCACTATAGCGAACAAGGGGCACAAATCGTTTATGATAAAAAGGAAGTCTTCCAGGCGGATATTGTCATCAAAGTTTCCAGTCCAACTATGCAAGAAGTGGAGATGATGAAAAATCGTCAAGTACTTTTTAGTTCTCAACAGCCTAGTCTTATGGATTTGGATGTATTGAAAGCATTGATGAAGAAACAAGTGACAGCTTTGTCCTTTGAGTATTTGCAGGATGAAGGTGGTCATTTATCGGTTGTTCGTGCCATGAGTGAAATTGTTGGTGCTACATCAGTCTTGATTGCCGCAGAATATTTATCCAATGTGTTTGATGGAAAGGGTTTGATGTTGGGTGGTGTGACAGGAGTTCCTCCAACCGAGATGGTTATTATCGGTGCAGGCACTGTTGGTGAATTTGCCGCCAGAACAGCAATTGCTTTAGGGGCACAGGTGAAAGTATTCGATAGTTCAGTATATCGATTAAGACGTTTGCAAAGTAATGTGGGCAGTCGTGTATTTACCTCAATTATACAACCTATTGTACTGAATAAAGCTGTAAAATCCTGTGATGTGGTGATTGGTGCTGTTCGAGCAAAGAATGGTAGAACGCCATGTTTAATATCCGAAGATACTGTTTCGAAGATGAAACCTAATTCGGTATTGATTGATGTCAGTATCGATCAAGGTGGTTGTTTTGAGACGTCAGAAGTGACTAATCACGATAAACCGATATTTAAGAAATACGATGTGATACACTATTGTGTTCCGAATATTGCTTCTCGAGTAGCACGTACCGCTACTTATGCATTAACGAATATATTTACACCAATCTTATTGGAAATAGGGGAGTCTGGAGGAATGAACAATATGATCTGGGCCAATCAAGGTATTCGCAGTGCGATTTACTTATATCATGGTAATTTGACCAACAAAGATATGAGCGATAAATTTAACTTGCCATGTAAGGATCTCAACCTGATTGTAATGGCTAACCTTTAAAACCTATGAAGCAGTTTCTAGTAATTTTAATGAGTATAATGACGATACATGCGATAGCACAGGAAAAGGGGCAGATTCACTATTTATATTCTGCAGATGAAATTCCTGGATCTACAATGAAGCAAACAGAATTAGAGGAAAAGGATAAACCTAAGCTATTCGCTTATACGGATGTCGATAAAGTTGCAGAAGATATTGTGTTTTTAGTTATTCCAGGTGGAGGATATGGACGAGTTGCGATTAATCATGAAGGACATGATGTGGCAAAACGACTGGAGAGCTTAGGTTATGCAGCCTATGTATTGGATTATCGCTTGCCTAAGAAAGAAACAATGATCGATAAGCGCTTTGGTCCATTGCAGGATGCTCAGCAAGCCATGTTGCTGATTCGGAAACAATTTCCTAAAAAGAGATTGGCTGTAATAGGTTTTTCTGCTGGAGGACATTTGGCAGCAACTTTATCTAATTTTGCCTAAACGTTTCACCATTAAAGGAGCTAAGGCTTCCGATTTACAACCTGATATTTCCGTGCTCTGTTATCCCGTAATAAGCATGGAGGATGGTGTTACACATCAAGGTTCTAAACAAAATCTTATTGGACCTGATGCTACTAGCGTAGATACGGACTTGTTTTCCATAGAAAAGCAAGTGTCCAAAAAAACACCTCCTACCTTTTTGATGAGTGCCAAGGATGATAAGACCGTGCCTATTGAGAATACGTATCGTTATAAAGCTTCTTTAGATAAGTTTAAGATCCCAAATGAGTTGCTTACTTATGAGTTGGGAGGTCATGGCTTTGGACTCAAAAACAAAACCAGTGATGTGGATTGGTTTGCGGCCATGATAAAATGGCTTGAAACGCTAAAATAAGAATACCCCTATTCTTCTGAATAGGATTCAAAAATATGGTAAGCATTGATACGGATATCAATTCGGGTATTTTTGGGTAATTCTAGTTTTGGAAATTGAATCTGATGCAAGGTTATGTTATCATTGCCAAGAATCAATTCATTGTAGAACCCGCGGAATCGAATTTCTTTTAACAAATATTCCCCATTTAGATTGGCTTCTACTTGAATGTCTTCTTGTAAAATAGCTATCGGGTGATTTGTTTCAATACCAATTAATCTTGCCTGTTCGGCTTTGAGGATATTGCTTTTCGCTAATAGACGTGCGGTATATGGATGGTGAGGCCAGTTGTATAGGGCATGTGGATCTCCTGCATCAGCTATACGGCTTTGTTTCATAACAATCAGCTTGTCTGCCATAGCCAATACCTCAGCCGGATCATGCGAAACCAAAATGACAGTTAGACCTGTATCAGCTACAATTTGTTGAATATCCTGTTGTAGTTCATCTCTAAAAGCAGCATCTACCTGATTGAAGGGCTCATCCATTAACAAGACTTCAGGGTCATTAATCAAAGCTCGACTTATCGCTACACGTTGTTTCTCTCCACCACTTAAATCAGCTACACGTTTCTGTGCCAGGTGATCAATTCGCAAGCGCTCAAGCGTTTCTTGGGTCTTTGTTCTCTTTAATTCAAGATTGGTATTGGAGAGTTGTGAAGCCACATTATCCCAAACCTTAGCATATAGGTTTAAGTCATCAAATCCTTGGGATACTAATTTCATGGCATCATGACCTGGGATTAGTTTATCCTTACGGGTTGGCACTAACCATCCACGATAGCGAACTTCCCCCTCCGCTGGCTCCAGTAAACCATAAATCAATTTCAATAGCGTACTCTTGCCACTTCCGGATTCTCCAATGATAGCTGTAATCTTGCCTTCCTCAATGCCAAAGTTTACACGATCAACCGCAGTGACCGTCACATTGCCTTCAAATACGCAGGATAAGTCCTTCCCGTGGATTAAAGGAAGATCAGGTTGTTGAACATCGGAAAATATATATTGACAGGAGTTAGCTTGTTTGCCCATAAAAAATGTCGGGCCTTTAGGACCCGACACAAAAATACGTTTTACAATTCACTTTCTTAAAATCCTAAGGTAAGACCAAAGGCTAAGTTTCTTAAATTCTCTTGTTCCGGACTCTTTTCAAATAAGTCATTCATATAGTATTTGGCAAATATTCCAAAGTTATCATATCCTAGACGGACAAAAGGACCGTATTGGAATGTTTGAAGATTGTAAGTGTCTTTGAACTTTTGTTTGCCATATTTATCACTTTTCAAGCGTTGTGTTCCTTTCAATAATACCCCAGTCATTGCACCAAATGCTAGTTTAACACGCTTGCCATTATTCAGCTGATGAGAGCGTAATTCGAAGGTAAGTGGTAGACGCAAGTAAGTCGAAGTAAATACATTCTTTTTGAATTTGCCATCAGGATCTAAATCTTCTGTCTGTATAGGCGTTTGATCTTGCAATAACAAAACATCATTTTTCAATCTCCAGTAGTTCCATTCAAATCCTGCAGATAGATACATCTTAAATCGATCGGTAAAACGGATACCATATTGTGCTACATCAAACCCAAAGTTAGAGGACTTTTTATAACTCATGAATTGGTTGTCATCCGATAAGGTGAAACTTCCATCATCTGATAATCTAGAGAATCCCCAATCCACTCGTGTGAAAGTAATACCTCCAAAAGAACGTGGGTAACGGATTTTTTTATTTTCATTATCTAGTGTATCCGACTTATCATCCTTTCCAAAATTTATACTGATCTCAGCAGATTTCTTTTTGCCGGCTTTACCATCTTGTCCAGCAGTTCCTTCCTTATTCTCCTCTTTTGTTTTGTTTTCTTGGCTATTTGCTGCTTGCAATCCTACGAATAGGAACACGATAGCGGGTAGTAAAAATTTAATTTTCATATGGTTAATTTCTAGTTTTAGCAATACTGTTTTTAATATTAAGATTCCATGTCCCTTCATCATCTTCCGTGAGTCGAACATCCTTATCTAATATGACGATATTCTCAACGAGGTTATTTAGTACCCGGACAAAGAGACCCTGTTTGTTCTTTTTACTTGGAGTAGCCTCTTGATAAATATTGGCCTCGAACTTCACCTGTGCTGTTTGCACCAATGTTTTGTTTTCTAATTCTGGTACATTGGCCACAAACTGTTCTTCTGTTTCTAGATCAATTGACCTTACGGGTTCAGAAACTTCAGCTATAACTTGTTCCTGTACTGCAGCTGTTTGAATATCTTGATTAGAAATTGTATTTCTTTCTTCATTTCTATTCACAGCTACTTGAATCTGTTTTTTATTCGGATTTGTATTTTCTAATTTTTCTATTAAAGTTTGCTCGCTACTAACTTCTTTATTCTCATTTGAAGGCGCTATTTGCAATTCTTCGGTTTCAACAGTCTCTGTAGGAATACTTGCAATGATCTTTTCTTCCTTGATGACTTTGGCATCCTTATTTAGAAATATTTTTATGGAAATTCCAAATACCAATAGCAATGCTGCGGCCATACTAAGGATAATCCAAGGCATGCGTTTAACAGGCTTTTCTTTCGTTTCCTTGTTTAAGGACGCTTCAATATTGTCCCAAAGACCTTCAGGTGGATTTTCTTCAAAATCCTTTAGTTTGTCTGAGAATAACTTATCAAAATCTTGATCTTTCATCTGTTATTTCCTCCAATTTCATGATTCTTTCTTTCAGCGATTGCCTCGCTCTTGAAAGTTGTGATTTAGAATTGCCTTCACTGATATCCAGCATTTCGGCAATTTCCTTATGATTATATCCTTCGATGGCATAGAGGTTAAATATTGTCCTATATCCCAAAGGAAGTTCTTGAACCAAGGCTAATAAATCCTTATAATTCAAATATTGTAAGCTGCTGCTTGATGTACTTTCAAAGTCACGGTCACTGATACTGTCTGTCTGAAAGATCAAGTTTTTGTTTTTACGGTAGTGTTCTATGGCTGTATTCAGCATTATTCTTCTGATCCATCCCTCTAAAGAACCTGTACCGGAGAAATCTTTAGCTCGTCCAAAGACTTTTATAAATCCGTTCTGTAATATATCCTGTGCCGCTTCGCTATTTTCTGCATAACGCAAGCAGACAGCATACATTTTGGAAGCAAAATATCGATACAACTCCGATTGCGCTTTGCGGTCATTCGCTAAGCAATCTATCCATAATTTATGTAGTTGTATCGGCTCCAATTGTGTTCGGTTTAATAGTAAGACGCAACTGAGCCAAGATGGGTTGCATCAAAAAGAAAAAAAAGATTATTTTATTTGAATGTGTCGCTTAAGATCTTCATCTACAGTGATATTTACTTCTACTGCATCTTCTGGAATAAGGTTAGGGATTTTCTCAGGCCATTCTACAAAGCAATAATCGCCTGAATAAAAGTATTCCTCATAGCCTAAATCGAATGCTTCTTGTTCATCTTTTAAACGATAGAAGTCAAAATGATAAACCGGACCATTTGCTGATTCGTATTCATTAACAATCGAAAAAGTAGGGCTAGATGTGGCATCTGTTACGCCCAATTGACTGCAGATTACTTTGATAAAGCTTGTCTTTCCGGCTCCCATAGGGGCCTTGAAAACAAATACACGATTCTCTGCAGACTGTTCAAGCAACCAATCTGCAGCTGCAGGTAAATCTGCTATGCTTGCTGCTACAAATTCCATGGTTTATTTCGGGATGTATGTAATAAATGGGATAATCATTTCCTCAAGGCTGATACCGCCATGCTGAAAGGTACCACTAAAGTAATTAACGAAATGGTTGTAATTGTTTGGATAGACAAAGTAGGTGTCTTCCTTGGCAAAGACAAAGCTAGAGCTCACATGGATACGTGGTAGTTGTGCTTCCAAAGGGTTCTTTACAACAAATACGTCCTTATCTATGTAGTTCAAGTTCTTACCTTGTTTATACCTTAAATTGGTATTGGTATTTCTGTCGCCAATAATCTTACTTGGTTTTCTTACGCGAATAGTACCATGGTCAGTCGTAATAATTACGCGAACTTGCCTTTGGGATAACCATTTCAACACTTCCAATAGTGGCGAGTGTTCAAACCAAGATAATGTTAGGGATCTGTATGCTGCTTCATCATTGGCTAATTCACGGATCATTGCCATATCCGTGCGTGCATGTGATAGCATATCCACGAAATTATAAACAAAGACATTTAAATCAATTTGCATATGCTTATTGATGTTCTCTAACACGTCTTTGCCTTGTTCTAAGGTAATCACTTTCGTATAGCTATGCTTGATTTCGCGGCGGTATAATCTTTTGATCTGGTCTGCTAAGAATACATCCTCGTGCAAGTTCTTTCCACCTTCCTCATCATCATTCTGCCATTCCTTGGGAAAACGCTTTTCCATTTCTAAGGGAGTTAATCCAGAGAAGATGGCATTTCGGGCATATTGGGTTGCTGTTGGAAGGATACTGTAGTAACTGTCTTCTTCCTCCAAACGATAATAATCCGTTAAAACTTCATTGATCACCTTCCATTGATCGTAACGCAGGTTATCAATCAGGAAGAAGAAAGTTGGTCTATCGGCTTCAAGTTTTGGGAATACTTTTTTCTTAAACAATTGGTGAGATAAGGTTGGGCCTTCATCTGGATTTTTAAGCCATCTGAGGTACTCCTTCTCAATGAATTTAGAAAACAGGAGATTTGCTTCAGACTTCTGCATGGTTAAGATCTCATGCATGCCGGCATCCTCTAGTTTTTCAAGGGATAATTCCCAATAAAGAAGTTTTTTATAGGCATCCACCCATTGGGTGAAGTCTAGGTTTTCATTCATCCGCATTCCCAATTGGCGGAAGTCTTGTTGATAAGCCATAGACGTTCTTTCAGAGACTAGGCGTTTGTTCTCTGTGAATTTCTTAATGGTCAACAAGATTTGTTTTGGGTTGACAGGCTTAATCAGGTAATCATCAATTTTAGCGCCTATGGCTTCTTCCATCAGGTGCTCTTCTTCATTTTTGGTTACCAAAACTGTCGGGATGGATGGATTGATGGACTTTAATTTACTTAAAGTCTCCAATCCGGTTAAGCCAGGCATATTTTCATCTAAAAATACCAAATCAAAAGGCTCACGTTGAAATGCTTCTACCGCATCTGCGCCATTATTTACCGTTTTGACCTTATAATCCTTTTGTTCCAATAACAAAATATGAGGTTTTAAGAACTCAATTTCGTCATCTGCCCAAAGTATATGTATTTTCTGCATGAATTTATCCCAACTAATTCAGCTAATTTACAGCTTTCTACTTAAGTAAGGTGTAGAATTGTAGTTTTTGTTCGATGTGATGCCAAATTCCTGCTAATCTTTGTTAATAGAAAATAAATTTAATTAGCAGGGAATTTTGCAAATGGCTCAAAAGGACCTTCCTTGTGCTGTGTTATTTGTAGACTAAGAAGATACTTTTTACTTTTACCCTCATGCGAGCAGTAATTCAACGAGTAACACATGCTTCTTGTACAGTAGAAGGTGCTATAACAGGAAAAATTGAACAAGGATTTGTCGTTCTTTTAGGCGTGGAGGAGTCAGATATCAAGGATGATATGACTTGGTTAGCACAAAAAATAGTAAACCTACGCATCTTTTCAGACGAGCAAGGCTTAATGAATAAATCCATTCAGGATGTAGCTGGAAATATTTTGTTGATTTCACAATTTACCTTGTTTGCTCAGACTAAAAAGGGAAACAGACCTTCCTTTATCCGCGCTGGTAAACCAGATATTGCCAAACCAATGTACCTGGAAATGGGTCAACTGTTATCTGATCTACTAGGAAAGGAAGTACAGATGGGTGTTTTTGGCGGAGATATGAAGATTGATTTGCTAAATGATGGACCAGTGACCATCATTATGAATACCAAGGATAAAGATAATTTTTAATAAGCTAATTTATGACCATACAAGAAGCGCAAGAGATCGTCGATAAATGGATTAAGAGTACAGGGGTTCGATATTTTAATGAACTGACCAATACAGCCATGCTCATGGAAGAGGTTGGTGAAGTTGCCCGAATCATGGCCAGACAATATGGTGAGCAGTCTTTTAAGAAATCGGATGAAGAAGTAAACCTAGCAGATGAGATGGCAGATGTGCTTTTTGTATTGATCTGCTTGGCTAACCAAACAGGAATTAACCTAACAGATGCTTTGGCTAAAAACCTGCAAAAGAAAACCCTTCGCGATAGCGAAAGGCATAAAAATAACGAGAAGCTTCGTTAAGAAATCACCTTCTTTTATTTGAAGGTGATTTCTGCTAGTAATGGTAAGTGATCAGAAGCATAGCTTTCATTGATCACCGAATAACTTTTCCATTCGAATTTCTGATTCTTCAACACCATGATGTAATCAATCTCGTTTCTTGGATTGACATTTGGTGAAGTGGGTTTATTTGTTGTGGTATTTCTAACGAAATATTTCTCCAATATCTTGATGGGCTCTGAATCAGGCTTAGCATTTAAGTCGCCAACAAAAATCAATGGCTTACTGTACAATTCCCCTAATTCATTGATGAATTCTGCTTGAGCAATTCGGTTTTCAGGTTTTAAATCTAAATGCGTATTGGCTAAAGAGATTGTTTTTCCTCCAGGTAATTCGACATCTACAATTGCTAAAGAGCGGTTCTCACTTTGAACAGGCATGGGGAGGTCATATCGACGTTTTCCAACGATTTTATGTTTGCTTAAAATCAAGGTTCCATAATATCCCTTTTCTAAATTGATGCCTTTGGAAAAGTAATATTCCATTCCGGTTAGCTCCGCTAATTTCTCTGCTTGGTTGACCATTTCTGAACGACTCACATGGATGTCTACCTCTTGAATACCTACAATATCTGCTTTGGCATCATTAATAACCTTGGCGATTGCCGGTAAGTCAATGAAGTTAGGTTTAGAAGGGGGATTTGCATGGTGAATGTTATAGGTCAGAATTCTGACCGTCTGAGCTTGTAAGCTAATCGAAAATAATACTGCTAATAGGAGGAATAGTTTGCGCATAAATTTAAAATTTGAATGAAGTTAAATATATTCAGCTAATAATTCCAAACTTATTATCTTTAACCTCATGAAAAAACCGAACTTAATCTATATTGTAAGCTTATTTTTACTTCTTGGTTCTTGTTCTGTCAAGCAACAGTCTGGAACTGCGGTACAAGAATTTGAGCATGGTGCGGTAGTTACTGCTCACCCAATAGCATCCAACGTTGGAGTGGATATTTTGAAAAAAGGGGGGAATGCAATAGACGCTGCTATTGCTGTGAAATTTGCTTTAGCCGTAGTCTATCCTAATGCTGGGAACTTAGGTGGCGGAGGCTTTTTAGTGTACCGAGGTAAGGATGGAGAAGTGAATTCCTTAGACTTCCGTGAGAAAGCTCCAGGTGCTGCATCTCGTGATATGTATTTGGATAAAGATGGCAATCCCATTACGGATTTAAGTCTTTATGGTCAGTTGGCTTCTGGTGTTCCGGGTTCTGTAGCAGGAATGGATGAAGCACATAAAAAATATGGTAGCATAAGTTGGAAAGAACTGGTGCAACCTGCCATTGATTTAGCAGCAAAAGGATTTGAAATTACGGATCAACAAGCTGGTGAATTCAATCGATATAAAGCTAGGTTCCAAAAGTTCAATCCCAATGGGGCAGCTATTATTCAGGATAAAGAATGGAAGGCTGGGGATGTATTTGTGCAGAAGGAACTTTCAGAAACTTTAATCCGAATTGCTGAACAAGGACGTGATGGTTTTTATAAAGGAAAAACAGCCGATTATATTGTTACTGAAATGAAGCGTGGCAATGGTATTATCAGCCATAAAGATTTGGAAGATTACCAAGCTGTTTGGCGTGCTCCAATTGTCGGAATGTATAAAAATTATAAGGTTATTTCCATGCCTCCACCATCTTCAGGCGGTGTTGCGCTGATGGCTTTATTACAGTCAGTGGAAAAGTATCCATTGGCTAAATGGGGATTCCAAAAGGACAGTACGGTTCGTGCAATGGTAGAAGCTGAGCGTCGCATTTATGCTGACCGTGCTACACACTTAGGCGATCCGGATTTCTATCGTGTTCCGGTAGCTAATTTAATGGATGCTAAATTTAACCAAGAGCGTATGTCTAAGGTAAGCTTAGCTAAAGCGACACCAAGTGATGCGGTTAAAGCAGCTAAATTCCCAGGATATGAATCAGAACAAACCACACATTACAGTATTGTTGATAAGGATGGGAATGCTGTTTCATTAACAACGACCATCAATGGTTCTTATGGTTCTTGTGTGTGGGTTGATGGTGCAGGTTTCTTATTGAACAATGAAATGGATGACTTCTCCGTTAAACCAGGAACGCCGAATATGTATGGCCTGTTAGGTGGAAAAGCAAATTCCATCGAACCAGGCAAAAGAATGTTGAGTGCCATGACGCCAACCATTATTGAAGAGAATGGGAAATTGAAAATGGTGGTCGGTACTCCTGGAGGCTCTACTATCATCACTTCAGTTTTCCAAACCATATTAAATGTTTTGGAATTTGGTATGACAGCACAGGAATCTGTAAGTGCTGCTCGTTTTCACCACCAATGGAAACCTGATGTAATCGATGTAGAGGCGAAAGCAATTGATTCCTTAACCCGAGTTAGCTTGACAGAAGATGGTTATAAATTAAATAAACGTGGACCAATTGGTCGTGTGGAAAATATCGTGATTCTTCCAAATGGTAAGAAACAAACTGGTGCAGACCATCGAGGAGATGATAAAGCTGCTGGATATTAATCCTAAGAATTAAGATTTCTAAAAAGGGGATAAGTAGCCAATACTTATCCCCTTTTTATATTATTAGTGATCGCCATATCCGACATCGTCCAGCTTTCCTTTGAAAACGCGGAATTGAATAATGAAGTAAATGATAACAAGAATAAAGGCGATTATAAACCAATACATTCCTACCGATAATCCATATTCATGTGCTGCTACATTGTAAATCGTGAGGGATGGATTTACGGAATTTGTAGAAGGTAATACATTTGGGAATAAGGATGCTACCGTACTAGCGAAACTACCCAAAATGAACAAACAGGAGAAAAGGAATCCCATTCCATCCTTCGTGAATTTATGTATCCAAAACTGACCAATCAGTCCTACGGCAGCAATTAGCGGAAATATCCATAACCAGGCATGATCGATTAGATTGTTCAAAGGGAAAGGCTTTACGTATTGCCATAAGGCTGCGGTTAGTATAACCAGAACACAGAGCACAATATTCAGTTTGAAAATAATGGATTTCAATCGGCTATTGATAGTCGAAGAGGTTTTAAGGATAATCCAGTTGGCACCATGAATCGTAAGGGTTATTACCGAAACAATACCCAGAAGGATAGTAAACCAATCAATAATACCATGCGATTCTGCCAATGGGTCCAATGTCGGATTCCATAACTGCAGGAAGAAATAATGCCCTTCTTGTGTGGAGACACCATTTTCAACCATCCCTAAGTTGACTCCTCGGACAACATTTCCTAGGGCAGCACCAAAGAATAGAGCCAAGCATAAACTAGCTACTCCAAATGCTTTTTCCCAAAATCGCTCCCATAGCCTGTTGTGTATTTGTCCTCTCAATTCCAAACCAATGGCCCGGAAGATCAGAAACCACAACACCAGCATCAAGGGCAAATAGAAACCACTAAATGCTGAAGCATATAAAGTAGGAAAAGCAAAGAATAAGACCCCACCAGATGCAATCAGCCACACCTCATTGGCATCCCAGAAAGGGCCGATAGCATTCCTTATCGCTGCTCGTTCTTCATCTGTTTTTGCAAATAATAAGTGCACTATACCCGCGCCAAAGTCATATCCATCAAGGATAACATACATCCCCAACATGATAACCAAGATTATAAACCAGAAGATTTCCATACTTGTTTATTTTAGGGCAAGGGGAGCTTCAGGACCCTTGCGAATGATCTTTAATACCAACATGAGGAATAATAACCCCAACAAAATATATAAACCTACGAATCCCAATAAGGTGAACAAGGTGTTTCCCGATGATACCGTAGGGGAAACCCCATCAACCATCCGCATAAGGTTATAGACTAGCCAAGGCTGTCTGCCCAATTCTGCGGTATACCAGCCAGCAGTATTCGCGATGTAAGGGAAAGGAATCATGAACATCAGGATCCACAAGACCCAATTCGTTTGATACAACTTATTTCGCCAGAGAAGGAATGCGGCTACAGCCATAATTCCGATGAATATCGTGCCTAAGCCAGCCATAATATGGTAAGCGTAATATAACCCTGGCACATTGGTCGGGTGAATGGCCTCATCAAATTCATTTAAGCCCTTTATGGTGGCATCCCAGCGTTGATGTGTCAAGAAGCTGAGGACATTCGGTACGGCGATTTTATTGTCTAACTTTTTGTTCTCCATATCGGGTTGACCGATAAGGATGATTTCAGATCCTCCATGCTCAGTCTCGAAGATACCTTCCATGGCAGCAAAGGTGACTGGTTGGTATTTAACCACATTTTTTGCTAGTAAATCCCCTGTGGGAAAAGCAACAACAATAGAAGCACTTAATCCAAATACAACACCAGTTTTTAGGAATAGCTTGCCGTACTCCTTATGCGAATTACTTAATACATAAAAAGCTCCAACAGCCGAAACAAAGAAGGCAGAGGTAATTAAAGAACCTGCCTGATTGTGAAGATAAGATGGTAATAGCCAAGGATTACTGAATAAGGCAGAGAAGTTCTTCAAGACAAACTTTCCATTTTCCAAAACCTCATAACCGACAGGGTGCTGCATCCAGCTGTGTGTGGCTAATATGAGGTAACCTGATGCCCAGGAACCCAAGAATACCATAAAACCAGCCAGGAAGTGCATTTTCTGCCCCATTAACTTCTCTCCGAAAATGAACATCCCCAAGAAAGAAGACTCTAAGAAGAAGGAAAACATACCTTCCATCGCCAATGTCTGTCCGATAATACCACCGGTGAGTTCAGAGAATTTTGCCCAATTGGTTCCAAACTGAAATTCCATGGGTATACCCGTAACGACACCCATCGCAAAATTCAATGCAAAGATCTTCATCCAGAATTTCGCAGCATCGTTATAAGCTACAATTTGAGTTCTTAAGAATCGCCATTTGAAATAAACGATCATTAAGGAAAGCCCCATGGTAAGTTGTGGAAAGAGGTAGTGAAAGGTAATCGTAAATGCAAATTGCAGACGATTGTAGAGGATCATATCTTCCATAAGACGTTTTAGTTTTGTGGTCGAAATTTTCCTTAAATGTAAGGGCATTACATTTGAAAATCAAATAAATATAGTGTTATTACCATAATTTTATGGAATAAAGCCATTCGCGGTTAAAATATCAAATACTTGGGGCTAATCTTGATTAATCTTCTAAATATTTACCGCCTATTTGCTTATTGGCTTTCGCACCTAGAACTTTTAATTGTTCGATTTTACGAACGACATTACCTGGACCCTCAGCCAGCTTCTTCATCGCATCCTCATGCTTATTGCTGGCCTTTTGTAGGTGGTTTTGAATCTGCTCCATATCGTCTAAAAAGCCCACAAACTTATCATATAGTAAACCGGCTTCCTTGGCTATTTCAAGAACATGTCGATTTTGACGTTCCTGTTTCCATACGCTGGCAATAGTGCGTAGTGTAGCCAATAGGGTAGATGGACTAACAATAACTACTTTTCTGTCCCAAGCATCACTGAAAAGTTCTGGCTTCACCGTAATAGCTAAACTAAGTGCAGATTCAATGGGAATAAACATTAATACAAAGTCTGGCGAGTGTATTCCGTATAAGTTATGGTAATCTTTGGAGGAAAGATCCCGAATGTGATTTTCTAAAGACTGTACATGTTGTTTACTATACTGCAAACGTTCTTCTTCGGTATCTGCATTAACCGCTCGTTCATAGGCGATCATGGAAAGTTTAGAATCTACGATCAAATGTTTCTCATCGGGTAGATAAATAATCGCATCAGGTTGTAGTCTTCGACCGTCTTGCTCTTGAACAGAAGCCTGTAGTTTATATTCCTGACCTTTTATTAAACCCGAACGTTCTAATACACGTTCAAGGATCACCTCGCCCCAATTGCCCTGCTTTTTATTATCGCCTTTTAAGGCCTTAGCGAGGTTATTAGCTTCATCCCTTATCTGCACGCTCTGTTGCATCAATTGTTCCACCACGCCCTTTAAAACATTGCGCTCTGCAGCCTCATGTTGGTAGGTCTTGGAGACTTGTTCTTCAAACTGTTTAATCTTCTCTTTCAAGGGATCCAGTACCAGGCCAATCTGTTGTTGATTCAATTGAGTGAACTTCTGCGATTTTTCCTCTAAGATTTTATTTGCCAATACTTGGAACTCTTGGTTGAACTGCGCCTTGATGGCTTGGAGTTCTAACTTTTGATCTGCAAATTTCTCCTGTTGTGCTTGAAGATAGGCGTTGGTGCTTTCCAAGGTTCGCTCAATGGACTGCCTAGCCAGAGACTCTTCTTTCCAAGCCAATTGGCTCTTATCCCATTCTTTCTGTAGCAAGGCTTCTCTTTCTTGTGCCTTAGCCAATTCTACTTGTTGCAGCTGCAATGCTTGCTTGAGCTGCTCATGGATATTAGCAGATACTGATTTGCTGCTTCTAACATATAGCCAGATGCAAATCAGGATCACTAATAACAATAGAATGGGGTATAGGATTTCCATGAATGAAAAGCGCTTAATTCATTAGGAGAATATTATTGTAATTTCTGATGCGTCTTCCACCAAAGGTCAGGCATTTCACCATTTACAGCCATTTGATAATCTTCATATCGACATGGAACCAAATAGAAACGCTCATTCACTGATTTGGATCCAAAATAAGGCACTTGCATCCACCAACGGTCAGATTTCTTACTCTTCACAAAAACCAATTCATAATCTTCTGCTTCTAGACTTGTACGGTAGATGATATAATTGGACTTCGGATACATCGGCGCATCCTTTTTACGACTGTAATAGCCATCCACAAAACACCATAACATTTGCGCGATTAACATCGCTGTCTGTCCCATAGGATCAAATGTGGGGTTAAATTCATAGATACCAAAGGAGGTACATTTATCCGACATCCCGGCATAACGTGCCAGTTGACAAGCCTCATCACCATACAATCCATTGGGACCTGCATTGGCATTTCCACCAGCTTCAGAGGCGCGAATAGCCCCAATATCAAAACTAATCATATCCGCTGAGCGAATTATCGGTTCTGCTTGATCCAGCTTGCCGGAAAAAGAACCCAAACGCATCGCATTGAAGAATAGTTTATCGTACATATTGATGGATTCCTTGCTCACCAAATAGGTCTGGTAACCAATATTGCTCAGGTTGAAAAGGTAATCTGGTTGATGCAGAATGATGTGATTTAGGTAAGTATGCGAATTTAGCGGCATATCCTGTGGATTGTCCTGATCCAAATCAAATTTGCTGTCAATGATTGCAATGTCCACCCGTTGTTCTAAATTCTCATAAGCAGTGTACTGAGCATAAGTAAGGTCTTGACCACCACCAATTAATACTGGAAGGATTTCTTTTTTCAGTAATTCTTCCATCACCATTTTGATGGCTACATACGTATCTTTTATAGATGCCCCAGCTTTGATATTTCCCAAGTCGACAATTCTAACCTTATAGTCACCTTGATAAAGGTCATAAAGGTGCCTGCGAACAACATCTGGCCCCTTTTGAGTACCGTTGTTATTCACGGATGAACGACCTTCTTCCACACCAATGATGGCGATTTGTGGACGTTCAGACTCATCCTCTAAATCAGGGAAGCTGTCGATGTATTTTTGTATGGAATGCCCAAACTGTGAATTGTAATACTGCGTAGAAGCTCCAATGCTTTCTAGGGAGATGGGCGATAAAAAATCTGCTAATGACATATTGATTGTATAATAACTGAATTTTTCAGTGAGAATATCCTATTGTATTTAGCAAATATGCATTTATTAGCTTACTTTTGGTTAACATAATTTTTCAACAATAAGTTAGGAAGTGATTTTAGTTACCGGAGGAACTGGATTTTTAGGTTCAACATTAGTACAACAACTGATTGATCAGGGGCATAGCATTATCGCGACCAAAAGGTCTAGCTCCATCATACCTGAAAACCTGAAAGCCTCTTCATTGATTCAATGGGTAGATGCTGATATCACCGATTACTATGCGTTGGAAGAACTTGTTGCTCAAGCAAGGCAGGTTTATCACTGTGCAGCCTTAATTTCCTATCATAAAAACGATGCCGCTCAGATGTTCCATACCAATGTGGAAGGAACCAAGCATATCGTCAATCTTTGCTTATTACATCAGAAAAGATTGGTTCATGTCAGTTCTATTGCAGCCTTAGGGGCCAGTAAGAAAGGACTCCCAGTCAAAGAAAGTGATAAATGGGAACATACGCCCCGAATTTCTAAGTACGCTTTAGCGAAATATGAAAGTGAAATGGAGGTATGGCGTGGAATAGCTGAAGGTCTGGATGCGGTTATAATAAACCCTTCTGTGATCATGGGTGTAGGGCCAGGTGAGCATGGATCGAGAAGTATCTTTGAAATGGTCAATAAGGGAAATAAGATCTATCCTTTAGGCAGTGTGGGAATTGTGGATGTACAGGATGTAGCGAAAGTAATGATCCAATTAATGGATACTGCAATTTCTGGACAACGCTTTATTGTTAACTCCGAGAATATTTCCAATCGAGAGTTACTGAAGCGCATAAGCAAGCTGATGAACAAACCGGAACCTACGATTAAAGCTACACCGATCATGCTTTCGGTAGCTTGGCGTGTTTCAAAAGCCTTGTCTATGTTGAATGGTAAGAAACCTGTACTCACTAGAGAAACTGCTCGAGCAGCAACAAGTAAATTGGCTTATGACAACAGCAAGATCGTCAATACTCTGGGTGTTTCCTTTAAACCCCTGGACCAGATCCTGGAAGAAGTATGCCAAGCATATTATGCTTAAAACAATCTAAACAACCATACACAGTGAAAAACTATTACATCATCGACTTCGACTCCACCTTTACCCAAGTCGAAGCTTTGGACGAATTAGCTCGTATTTCTTTGGAGAATCATCCAGATCAAGAGGAAATTTATCAGGAGATTGAACGGTTTACTAACCTTGCCATGGAAGGGAAGATCTCTTTCCGTGAAAGCTTGGCAGGTCGTGTAAAGCTATTACAGGCCAACCGATCTCATTTGGATAAACTCATCAGTCAATTAAAAAAGAAAGTATCTAAATCCTTCAGTAGAAACAAAGAATTCTTCAAGGAGAATTCTGAAACAGCTTGGATCGTTTCTGGAGGTTTTAAAGAGTTTATTACCCCTGTGGTGAGTCAATACCATATCCGCAAGGAAAACATCTATGCAAACACCTTTAAATTTGATGAGGAAGGAAATATCATTGGCTATGATGAGGAGAATCCTTTGTCGGATGAGGGAGGAAAGGTGAAGTTACTTCAGCAATTGGAAATCAACGGCCGTATCTTCGGTATAGGTGATGGTTACTCTGACTTCCAATTGAAAGAATCTGGACTGATTGAGAAGTTCTTTGCTTTTACGGAGAATATAGCACGTCAATCCGTAACAGATAGAGCAGATCACATTACACCGAGTTTCGATGAGTTTTTATATGTGAATGATCTTCCACGTGCCATTTCTTATCCTAAGAACCGTATTCTATGTTTAATTGTAGGCGAAGTTCCAGAGATTGCAGCACATATCTTAAAACGTGATGGTTTCTCCATTCGTGTTAAAGAAACTTTAGAGGAGAAGTATGTAAAGGATGTAGGAATGCTATTGTTAGGTCCTAACCAAAAGATAGCAGATGATGTTCTTGCTCGAGCGGATAAGCTAAAAACGATAGGCTTCCTTGGTGATGCTAAAGGGCATATCTCCAAAGCCATCTGTAATGAGAAGGGAATTGTCGTTTTTGATGATAAGAAAAATAAAAAGAGAAATGCGGAATTTATTCCACGTCGTATGGCAAACTTCATCAATAATGGAGATACTGACCAGAGTCGTAATTTTCCGAATCTAACTCTACCAAACCTGACCCGTGCACACCGTCTTTTGCACATTCATAAGAATGTCCCAGGCATTATGGCACAGATCAACAACGTATATGCAGAAAACAACATCAATATTTTCTCACAATTCCTAATGACCCGTGGAGATATTGGCTATGCCGTAACGGATATTGACGCTGAATACGACAAGAAAATGTTAAAACAATTGAAACAGATCGAGAACACGATCAAGTTTAGAATATTGTATAAGTAATTTAATAAAAAGAATTTGTCTAAAAAGCTACTTAAAGCTGGCTATTGACACTTGATTGCTCAAGTAGACAAATTAAATGGTCGATCAGGTTGGTAATAATTCATGGATATTTCTAAAAGAATGGGAAATACCAACTTGACCTTGCTAGGAGTAAATAATGTTTATGACCAGAACTTAGCTTTTTAGACAGTGATTCTTTTTACTTTCTACTCCTGTTCGAAATCTATGTTCTTGAAAATGAGCATAGCATATCTCGCAGAAGCTGTACTACTATATAAACGGTAGGAATCTCAACAAATTGCCTTTTGATTGCGATTTAGCGGTCGATGCCCGCATCGACCCTTCAAACATTCGTGAAAATAAGGTTTCCTATTACCCCTAACTGTAGGGTCGAAGCATGCTCCGACCGCAAAATTAAAATCACCCTTACTATCTCAAATCTCACATCTCATATCCAATAGCGCAGCGGTCTCACAACTATTTTTGAATCGGGCAGACATTCCGCTGCGCTCAGTGCTGCCCCTACGCATGGGTGCTACTAATCGCCTAATAACAAACTATCTAGATAGCACGCTAGGTAGGGGCGGTACTGAGTGAGTTCGATGTAAGGGGATTTATCCCCGACGAGAACGAACGGAATGTCCGCCCGTTTTTTTATAGACAACTGAATTCTGATACAAGGAAAACAGATTTGGAGTGAGGTTTTTTGGTGTTGTTTTTTAACGGTCGATGCATGCATCGACCCTACTGAAAACGCGGAAAATATAGCTTAAAAAACTCCTAACTGTAGGGTCGAAGCATGCTTCGACCGCATAAAAATCTCACATCACAACTCTGATAGCGTACTCTGTACTATATACCAAAAAAACTGATCGTAATGCCAAAGTCTGTTGTCTGGTGTCTCACATCTAATAGCACAGCGGTCTCATACCTCACATCTAATAGCGCAGCGGTCTATATCCCTCCTTAAAACAAAAAAGTCTTTCCGGGGGTAAAAGCCAGATCAATAGGAATATCCCATTCCTGAATATCATCAATAGCCTCAACGGGTGGAAAATAACTAACTCCCAATTTCTTGACTTCTTCTTTACAGCTTACAAAGAAACGATCGTAAAATCCTTTTCCATAGCCAACACGATTGCCAAGCTTATCAACAACCAACATCGGTGTAATGATAGCGTCAATAGCCGTAGGAGGGATCTCCTCGGCCGCAATAGGTTCAGGGATGCCCCAACTGTTCAGTTCGAGCGAAGTGTCCTTAAAGAAGCTATAATGCGTTAATTCGTTAGATAGGAAGTCAGATTTCGAGATCACCATGGTTATCTCCGGGAAATGCTTCCAAATCCATTCGATGAAGGGTAGGGTGTTGTATTCCTTAAATTTCTCAATGGATAAATAGCAATGCAAATATTTAATGCCAGACCAATCGTAAGCTTTCAGCTCTTCCAGGAGTAGCTCATCCAGATGTTTCACCTCCTCCAAGCTTAGTTCATTACGTTTCAGCTTATATTCTTGTCTTAATTTTGCTTTTTCCATGGCTATGAATGAAAACGGTCTTGAAGCTTTGGGGCTAACAAGACCGAGTAATCAACCTAAACCTAAAATCTTTATTTTACGCGTTCGATGTAATCACCAGAACGAGTATCTACTTTTACTTTATCTCCTTGGTTGATGAACAAAGGCACTTTGATTTCCACACCAGTTTCTACCGTTGCATTTTTCAAGGCGTTGGTTGATGTATCACCTTTTACTGCAGGTTCCGTATAGGTAATTTCCAATTCTACGGTAGCTGGGGTTTGCGCCATGATAGGTTCATCACTTTCAAAAGCTACGATCACATTCATTCCTTCTTTCAAGAAACGTGCAGCATCGCCAAACAATAATTTTGGAATGTTGAACTGCTCGTAGGATGTATTGTCCATCACCACGAAGAAGTCACCGTCATCATATAAATATTGATAATCGTTGGTCTCTACGCGGGCAATTTCTACCTCCTCATCCGTTCTGAATCTATACTCAACCAATTTACCAGTTTTTACATTACGCATTCTTGCTTGGTAAAAAGCACGTAAGTTGCCTGGAGTACGGTGGATATATTCCTCTACTGCTACTAATTCTCCGTTAAAACGAAGAATGTTTCCATTTTTAACTTCTGAAGCTTTTGACATATTTATATTGTTATAGGCAGCAAAAATAATAAAAACCTTGATTATATGGCTATTTGTACTTTAGAATTTCCACATATTCATCGCAGAAGGCATATTCATGCTCCTGGTTTGACCCGATGATGAGTACGCGGTCATTCTTGGTTTTCTCGACCAAATCCAAATACCATTTCTCGCCGGCTTTATCTAAATTACTGCTTGGTTCATCTAAAAATAACACCTTACTATCGACACAGCAAGCCATAGCCAACTTAACACGTTGCTTCATGCCCGATGAAAAATGCCTGATTTCTTTTTGAAAGACACCCTTAGCAAATCCCAATTGCTCTTTTACCGATTCCAAATCATAACCCGGAAGGAAAGACTTGAATTTAAAGTGAAAGTCTAGGTGCTCCGCTAAAGTGAATTCCTCTATTAGCTCCACATATGGAGCAGCATAACTGATGTATTGGAAGGTCTGGTCTATTTCAACCGGCTTGTCGCCTTCCATACGATATTCAATGGTCCCTTCACTTGGTGTTAAGGAACCTGTTAGAACCTTGAGAAGAGTGGACTTACCAGATCCGTTTGGACCTAGGATAGCATAGCTCTTTCCAAAAGAAAAGGTATAATCCAGATGGCGAAATATCCATTCTCGATTATACCTTCTTCCAATATCTTGTAGAATTATATTCAAATAAAAATCTCCTTGAATTACATACTTGATTTACCTTGTCCAAATCCTTTGACAACTCCACGGTTCGAAGCACGAACAAACCCTAAGATTTCATCACGTAACTCTGTTGCTTCAAACTCCGCTTCAACGATATCCAATGCTTTTCCCAAGTTACTGTGTTGAACAAATAGAACCCGATAAATATTTTGGATTTCATTGATCTGTTCATTGGTATATCCACGTCTGCGAAGACCAACAGAATTGATGCCGGCATAGGAAATAGGCTCACGAGCTGCTTTGATATAAGGAGGGACATCTTTACGAACCAGGGTACCTCCGGTTACAAAGGCATGGGAACCAATCTTGCAGAATTGATGAACGGCTACCATTCCCGCTAATACCACGTAATCTCCTACGGTAATATGTCCTGCTAAGGTGCTGGAGTTGGAGAAAATACAGTTATCACCGATTATACAATCATGAGCAATGTGGCTATATGCTTGAATAAGGCAGTTTTTACCAATTACTGTGCGGTATCTATCTTTGGTACCGCGGTTTATGGTCACACATTCGCGGATGGTGGTGTTATCACCAATCTCCGTAGTTGTGATTTCTCCTTCGAATTTTAAATCTTGCGGTTCACCCGAGATAACGGCACCAGGGAAAATACGGCAGTTTTTACCGATCCTAGCTCCGTTCATAATCGTTACGTTTGAACCTATCCAAGTACCTTCACCAATCTCTACATCCTTATGGATGGTCGTGAATGGTTCTATGACAACATTCTGAGCAATTTTTGCCTCAGGATGTATATATGATAAAGGTTGTATCATTTGCTGGTAATTATCCTTTAACTTTAACTATTTGAGCCATTAACTCCGCTTCGCTCACTACCTTATCACCGACCATACCCACACCTTTCATTCGTGCGATTCCACGACGGATTGGCTCCAATAGTTCACAGCTGAAAATTACAGTATCCCCAGGGACAACTTGATTTTTGAATCTTGCGTTTTCAATCTTCAAGAATAGGGTCAACCAATTTTCGGGATCAGGAACGGTATTCAATACCAAGATTCCTCCAGTTTGTGCCATAGCTTCAATCTGAAGCACACCCGGGAAAAGTGGTGCGCCAGGGAAATGTCCCATGAATAAATCTTCATTCATCGTCACATTCTTCAATCCAATAACATGGGTTTCCGAAAGTTCCAATATCTTGTCAATCATCAAGAATGGTTGACGATGCGGAAGAATGTTCATGATTTGTACCGTATCATAAACTGGTGGCGTATTCGGGTCATATACTTTAACCCCTTTTTTATTCTTCTCACGCTTTATCTGTGCTTTAATGCGTTTTGCAAATGCAACATTGGCTGCGTGGCCTGGACGTGCCGCCATAATATGGCCCTTAATTGGCTTGCCTACTAATGCAAGGTCACCAATCATATCCAGTAATTTGTGACGTGCCGGTTCGTTCTGATAGCGTAATGAAATATTGTTTAATATCCCTTCTTGCGCTACTTCAACTCGTTTATGAAATAAACCTTGAAGTTTATCCAATTCCGTTTCGTCTACTTCTTTATCGACTATAACGATGGCATTTGAAAGATCACCACCTTTAATCAAATTTTGACTTACTAAAGCTTCCAATTCATGTAAGAAACAGAAGGTTCTAGAGCTGGAAATCTCCTTGCTGAACTCTTCAATATTACTGATGGACGCATGTTGACTACCCAATACCGGTGAATTAAAGTCGATCATACAGGTGATGCGGTAACCATCAACTGGCATAGCCACAATCTCCACCTTATTCTCTGGATCGGTATAATGAATGTTATCGGTTACTTCAAAGAAGTCACGGTCAGCATCCTGATCAACGAATCCTATTTCTTGAATCTTTTCGACAAAAATAGCCGAGCTACCGTCCAAAATAGGAACCTCAGGGGCGTCGATTTCTATCAATACATTGTCTAATTGAAGGCCTACCAATGCGGCCATCAAATGCTCAATTGTACTAACCGAAGCACCATTTTGTGAAATAGTTGTTCCCCTTGCCGTATTGCTAACATTGTCAGCATCTACACTAACAAGCGGCTGACCATCTAAATCTATTCTTTTGAATTTGTACCAGTGATTTTCAGGGGCTGGTCTTAGCGTTACATTGACTTGCTTACCAGTGTGGAGCCCAACGCCTGAAAAATGGACATCAGATTTAATGGTTCTTTGTTTTACATTCATATCTAACATTCGTGTTATTGCAAAAAATATCCTGTAAAGTTAACTATTATTTTTTTCTTTTAATTGCTTTTCAAGCTCCGCGATGCGTCTTTCCATTTCTGGAAGCTTGCTGTAGAGTACTTGCGAGCGAAGCTCGTTGTTATATGGGAAGGCAGGACTACCACCCCATTTCTTGTACTCTTCTTTTAAAGACTTGTTTACTCCGGACTGCGCCTGTACCTGCGTACCTTTCGCTATACTGATATGGCCTACAACACCTACCTGCCCACCTAAGACTACTTGCTCAGCGATCTTTGTGCTGCCCGATATACCAGTTTGAGCGGCGATAACTGTGTTATAGCCAACCTCAACATTATGTGCTATCTGAATTAAATTGTCCAATTTAACCCCTTTTCGAATAATTGTCGACCCTAATGTAGCACGATCAATCACCGTATTGGCGCCAATCTCCACGTAATCTTCAATGATGACATTCCCGATCTGCGGGATTTTAGAATAGCTGCCATCCTCTTGAGGGGCAAATCCAAAACCATCACTACCGACTATAGTACCCGAGTGAATGATCACCTGTTTCCCTAATTTACAGTCTCTGTAAATCTTTACGCCAGGAAAAATAATCGATCCATCACCAATTTCTACATCATCACCGATGTAAACCTGTGGATAAATCTTCACCTGATTACCGATTTTTACTTGTTTCCCTATATAGGTAAATGCACCGATATAATTGCCTTCGCCAATCTGAGCCGTTTCATGTATAAAAACAGGTTCTTCTATACCTGAACGTTCATTACGAAGTTGATCATATAGTTTTAACAATTCGGTAAAGGCTGTATAAGCATTCTTAACACGCACCAATGTCGATTTTACAGGTTTCTGTAAATTTAAATCCTCATTGATAACGATGATACCTGCTTCTATTTCGTAGATAAAATGCTCATACTTTGGATTCGATAAGAAGGTTAAACTTGAAGGACAGGACTCTTCAATCTTGGATAATTTGTCCACGAGCACTTCGGGGTTACCTTCAACGGTACCATGTAGTAAATTTGCTATCTGTTCTGCGGTAAATTGCATGAAGTGATACTAAAAGGTTATATGTTAATAATTGTTTGTTGGCGTTGTGTGATGTAACCAATCTCTTTCGGATAGGTGACAGCATATTTATTCACTCGTTTTGTCAGCGCTTCGATATTTGAAAGGTCAGAAGCCTCAGCGATATCCTTCAGCTGACCATCTTTTTCCAAAACGCAGATCTTACTGCTGGAGGAATCGTATGCACTATTTCCGACAACTTGTTCATAGACAAAGTAACCTACTTCATCTTCCCCAATCATGAACTTTTCTTTCACCTTTTCCTTCAACTCATTAATATATTCCGTTGGAAATGGCTTGTTGCTCATTTCTGTACGGAATAGCTCCCTACGGATTAACTTTCGACATAATGTTCGCAAAATGTGGTCCTCATGATCTGCCCAAATTTTGATAGCTGAAAGAATATCGGTGTCGTCTAAACGTGTAAACCACTCCAAGTGCGACTCGTTCTCGAGAAAATTTTCTTTTGTTACCCGCTGTGTAAGAAAATGTTCCAATGCCGGGGTGGCAAACAAGCGATGACCAGCATTGCTTAATTGTTTTGCCCGCGCCAAAGCTTGGATTAACATCTGCTCGGCAGCAATAACTGTTTTATGCAAATATACTTGCCAATACATCAATCGCCTAGCAATCAGAAATTTCTCTACCGAGTATATCCCTTTTACTTCGACTACCAGTTCATCATCTTTCACATTTAGCATCTTGATGATACGATCAAAGGAGATGACACCTTCGGAAACCCCTGTAAAGAAGCTATCTCTATTAAGATAGTCCATACGGTCTGTGTCCAATTGACTGGAAACTAGTTGATGTAAAAAAGGACGTGGATAATGATCGTTGAATATGGTAATTGCCAAATCTAATCGACCACTAAATTCCACATTAAGCTTGTCCATCAATTGAGCAGAGATCAATTCATGGGAAACACCCTCTACCAGGGTATGCTCTAAAGAATGTGAAAATGGACCATGGCCCACATCATGCAATAAGATAGCTGCTAATGCAGCTTCCTCTTCCTCCTCAGAAATGAGCACATCCTTTCCACGTAAAGTCTCAATCGCCAGACTCATGAGGTGCATGGCTCCGACAACATGTTGAAAACGCGTGTGTAAGGCTCCTGGATACACCAAATGCGTCATGGACACCTGTTTGATATAACGAAGTCTTTGGATGTAAGGATGCTGGATGAGGTCATAAATGAAACCCGACGGGATTGTGACAAAACCGTAAACAGGATCATTTATTATTTTTTTCTTATTCAATCTAATCTAAAAGTGATTATGTATAAGCCATTTAACCGTAATTTTCGTACTTGTGTAGGCTAAGATACGGGCAAAGATACACAGATGGTACTTAATTAATGTTAAAAATATATCAAAAACGGTCTTTTTTGATAGAAATACCCATTATTAGGTAGAAAATTGATGTATCTATTCGTTAATTCTTACTAAGAATTCAATCTATTTAATGCAATCGATTTCGAAATGATCAGCCTATGAGCTGAATTATAGAGGTTTTTCCTGCTAAAACATAAGTTTTTATATTTTCAATTGGACATGGTTAAATTCTGGTTTATATATTCTTTTAGTTAAGTATGGTTTTTTAATGTTTGGTTTTTTAGGGTGCTCAAATTAATAGCTGCAGCTCTTTTACGTTGCTTTCACTTTTAGAATACCGGCAAATTGAGACCAGTTTGCTTTGATACTCTAAAGGATTTTCTAGGGATCTGATATGGATCTCCTTCGGATCTCGTTCGCTTCTAACCGAACGAGATCCGAAGGAGATCCGAACAAGTTCCGAAGGAGATCCGAAGAAGTGACGAATAAAACCCCTGGGAGAGACAAGGAGACATCAGACGTAAGACAACAGAAATTAGAAAAATTCTTTCCGAACCTTACAACTCAGAGAGAAGCGAAGAGTCTCATCCCCTGACTGCAAGATCACGTCATCCTGCATCGAAGATGTAGGAACTCCGAACTATGCAAAGCAGTAATAATTAATTAATTGGATGTTGAATGTTGGGTTCTGGAATTTGGATACCGGTCGAAGCATGCTTTTGACCCTACAGTTAGGGATATTTTAGGCTAAATTTTCCACGTTATCGGTAGAGGCGATGCATGCATCGACCGTTAATAAATAATATCTAAAAACCTTTAGTGTTACGGAATTATTAAGATTAAGGACATAGATAATAAAATGGAAAAAAACCAAAGTCAAAAAGTAACAACAAGGGAAGGCGCAGGTTATAGCAATTAGGATTATTTATCCTTCCTATTAGAAAAAATACCAAGCCCTCTGATATGCTTTTCTTATAAGATCAGTAAATAGCCTATTAATGTCAGCAAATAAATTGCGAAGCGTGTTCTAGGTCTTTGAACTTTAAATCGTATCGGAAGTTTCATCTTGTTTACATTAAATTTTCCTTGTTTATATCATGATGCATGCAGCGACGATATTCCATAAAAAATGCTGCATGAAAATAAATCATGCAGCATTACTCTATAGATTTTATTTGTCTTTATTATTGAACTAGAATCGAATGTTCAGTCCAAGCATAAAGTTTGTTCCAGCTTGTGGATAATAAAAGTTATAATAATCGCGCTGGTTGCTGTCTTGGAAATATTGACCCCAAGTATAACCGGAAGTGGCATATTTCGTATTTAAGATATTGTAGACCGTAGCATTGAGGCCAATATTCGCGATTCCGAAGGCTGAGAAGTTGTAAACTGCCTGAAAATGATTGACAAAGGAAGGTTTTAAACTGCGTTCTTTTGCACTGGTATTGTCCATGTATATTCTTGAGATGTATTTACTCAACAAGCTAAAAGATAAATCTGGAGTTGCATGGAACGTGAAATTATTGGATAAAACCGCCGATGGTGATTTAGCTATATTTGTGCTTTTATGAAAGATTTCCTTTTCGCCAATATATTCCCAATCGATATTGTTGTTGTATATGGTCATCAGCTCCGTGAAATTCTTGATTTTGTTTTGACTTAAGGCTGCTGTCATAGACCATTGGAATAGATTACTTACTTTCCAGGCAGCATCCAATTCAAAGCCAATTCTATAACTGTCTTTTACATTCTGACGAATTGCCTCACCTACATTGTTGATTTTACCGGTTGGGATTAATTGATCTTTATACAACATCGCATACAGGTTAGCTCCAATGTTGAACTGTCGATCGCGGTATCTATATCCCGCTTCGATATCCTGCATTTTCTCCGGTTTTGGGAAAAGATTCAATGGATTTTCCAAATAATCATCGCGTACTGGCTCCTTACTTGCATAAGCATAAGAAGCATAAATGTTCGATTGATCATTTAATAAATAGGTAAATCCAGCCTTCGGATTAAAGAAGTTTAACTTATCATTGAAATGAAAGTTTTTGATTTTGTTGTCATCACCTTCGGCATTGTAATAGATGTTACGGTATTGTAAATCCACATTGAAAAGCCATTTGTTTAATCGATAGTCCGCTTTTGCAAAGAAGTTGAAGTCATTTTTATGAGCTTCGTTGTAGTAGTAGCGATGGTTAGGCTGGGTCCCCCAATTGTATTTACTCCAGATGACTTCTCCAAAGTGCCCTCCTACATATTGATTATAAGCACCACCAAAACTTAAATTGAAATGATTATTAACCCGATGTTGTAAGGCGTAGGTCACACCATAGAACCAGTTGTCTAACCAACGCTGACGAATTAAATCTGTTTTTTTGATGGTTTCCGTACCGTTAATAATGTCGGTTAAACCATAATTACTGAACTTATCATCAATGCGGTATTCCTCATAGTATCCTGCTCCACGTGTATAGTGTAATCCAGCATTTAAGCTAGTCTTATCGCTGATTTTATAGGTGTACTGCAGGTGACTATGTGTCTGCGTATAATTATCAGTTTGGTTGTCGTAATTGTAAATATTATACCTTCTATCTGCATTTTTAATGCGTTCGATTTCTGTTGGATCATAGATCTCCATAGCTGCGATGTAATCATCAAGTCGATCCCTATTACCCGTGTACAATGGTTCAGGGAGACCATACCAAGCTTGATAGGTCTTTTCCTTACCCGAGAAAACAGTCGCCTTTAAGGTGTGTTTGTCAGTAAACATGCCGGCATCTACATAGAAAGATTTCAGGTCAGAAGATCCGCGTTCCACATAGCCATCAGAACTGATTCGGGATAAACGGGCATTTACGGCATATTTACCATTGATTAGTCCTGAGCCTGCTTTTACGGTGTTTTTCCAAGAATTGAAGGAACCGAATGAGTTGTTCAATTCTGCATAAGGGCTGGATTCCAAGGCATCGGTTTGGATGTTCAAGGAAGCTCCAAAAGCACCAGCTCCATTGGTAGAAGTACCGATACCACGTTGTACCTGTATACTTTGCGTGCTGGAAGCGAAGTCTGGAAGGTTGACAAAAAAGGAGCCCATACTTTCTGAGTTGTTCAAAGGGATTCCATTTAATGTTACATTGATACGCTCATTATCCGATCCACGGATAGTCATGTTGGTATATCCAATACCTGCACCAGCATCAGAACCAATCACCACACCAGGAGTTTGATCGAGTAAATAAGGGATATCCTGACCAACATTTTTACGTTGGATTTCTTCCTTACCCAAATTCTTGAATGTGGTTGCTGAATTTTCCTTTGCACGGGTCACGTTGATGTAGATTTCCTCTGCTTGGAAGTCCAGTTCTGTTAATCGGATATGGATTTCCTTTTGTCTACTAGGATTCACTTTCACCTTCTGCGGGCTGTACCCTAAAAAGGTTACCTGTAGCAGGTAATTTTGATTGGAAAGGTCGGAAAAAGAGGCCAGGCCTTCTGAATTGGATTGCGTGGTTTGTTGGTTTAAAGTAACCGTAGCACCACTTAATGGTGAATTTTCTTGATTAGTCACACGGACTGTCAGGTTGTTTTGCGCCATCGCTGAAATAGCAAACAAGCAGCACACTGCGAGGGCTATACATCTGTTTAGCATAATAAATATTTGTTTTTTTTATGAGTTAAAAGTTCCCATTGCAAGGGGTTACAATAGGTTAAATTTAACCTCCCTTTCCCTACGCTGGCATTACCCAGATCAGGTGAGTGCAATTCGTTTTACAACTGTTGCACAGGGTATAATCTCAGCCTTTTTTTGTGTTGTTAACAACAAGGCACCCCTATTAGATGCGGCAAATGTAGGCTTTATATGCATCATTTCAAAATTGTGCAACCTTTGTAACAAATTCATAAATATTTTTTTATTAGTTAAACTGAATTTTATTTTTTGTAAATTGGCTGAACTGTTTCAAAAGCAGTTACACTAACTTTAAAAAAATAGAACTATTAAATTGTATGAAGTATTACGGTGCTGATGTTGTATTCCCTATTTCGAGTCCTGCAATAAAGAAAGGAATTGTTGCTATGGATAATGAGGGAGTAGTAAAAGGTGTTTATAATCCTGGGGAGATCGATGAAAACCTAGTCGAATATTTCAAGGGTGCCTTAATTCCGGGTTTTATCAATGCCCATTGTCATTTGGAGTTGTCGCACATGAAGGGTGTGGTTCCTGAAGGTACAGGATTGACCACTTTCTTGAGTAAGGTGATGGATGAGCGTTCCAGCAAAGTGGATCAGGTGGAAAAAGCGATGTTGGCTGCTGATAAAGCAATGTATGAAAATGGTATTCAAGCAGTTGGTGACCATGTGAATACAGCTGCTACAGCTAAGGTAAAAGAGGAAAGCCCAATTACCTACCATACCTTTGTAGAGGTTATGGCAATGCGCAAAGAGGATGTTGTTAACCGTATCGATCAAGCAAAGGAAATCGAATTCCATTTCGATTACAAGCACTCGTCGATTACACCACATGCACCCTATTCAGGTTCTAAATTCTTGTTTAAAACCCTGAAGAAAGCGGTTAGTGAAGATAATATCATCAGTATCCACAACCAGGAAAGTGATGAGGAGAATAAACTTTTCCGCTATAAAAAGGGTGAATTCTTAGACTTTTATAAGAAATTGGATTTCGATATAGATGACTTTAAAGCGCAAGCTAGAAACTCCCTGCAATCCTTCCTTCCTTACATTCCAACCAAGAACAAATTAATTTTAGTACACAATACTTATACCTCCATCAAAGATCTGGATTTTGTAGATCGTATGGGTCGTAAGGTGTACTTCTGTTTCTGTCCGAAGGCGAATTTATACATCGAAGGAAGAATTCCTAAGGTTGATAATTTCCTTTTAGGAGATTATGAAATCATAATAGGAACAGACAGTTTAGCGTCTAATGATAGTTTGGATATCTTAGAAGAAATGAAGGTAATTCATCAAGAGTTCCCTGATTTGGACTTCAACGATACGATTAAATGGGCGACCATTAATGGTGCTCGTGCTTTAAACTTAGATCATCAGTTGGGATCTTTGGAAGAAGGTAAGCAACCGGGTTTGGTGTTGTTAGAAGGTATGGACACGTTCAAATTGACGCCTAAAGTTACGGTAAGACGTATTCGTTAGTTTGTTATTCTAATTCTTCTTTTACCTTTGTAGGATGAAGCATTGGAATATTCAGGTTCAGGGAAAAGTACAACGTGTTTTCTTTCGTGCAAGTACAAAAGCTGTGGCAGATCAATTGGGTGTTAAGGGTTTTGTAATGAACCAGCCTGATGGTTCGGTATACATTGAGGCTGAAGGTGATGATTTTGCGCTTCAGTCCTTGCTTGAGTTTTGTGCGGATGGACCAGAGGATGCTGAGGTAAGCTCCGTAGAGCACCAAGAGACAAATGAACTAAAAGGCTTCAAAAATTTTGAAGTTGTTAAAAAAATAAGTTAAGGTGTCGGGGCTTAAGAAATTTGTCAGCGATACGATGATATATGGTCTTACGACCATTATCTCAAGAACATTGGGATTTGTTATTACGCCCATTCTGACCCGTAACTTTACGGAAGCGGCATACGGTATCTTTACGCACGTATATGCTTATGTTTCCCTAGTAAATGCTGTCCTAGCATTTGGAATGGAAACAACATTCTTCCGTTATCTACAAAATAAAGAGGGTGACAAGCAGCGGGTCTATGATTCCAGCCTCTTTGTCACCCTTCTTATGACCGCGATTTTCCTTATTACTATTTTTACATTTTCCACACCTATCGCGATGTTCGTTGGTGAAAGGGAAAATATATCGGATTATACGACGTATGTTAAAATTGTAGGATTAATAGTGGCAGCTGATGCGTTAGCAGTGATTCCATTTGCTAAACTTCGTGCAGATGGTCGCCCAATACGTTATGGTGTTATCAAATTGGTCAATATATTTACCTATTTAGGTTTTGTTTTGCTATTTCTTTATGGCTTACCTTGGTTGACAGAGCATTCCAGTTTTTGGAAGGACCTCAGTGCAGGTTGGTTTCGTAAAGATTGGTTGGGAAATGTCTTCTTGGCAAATCTTGCGGCATCCTTAGTGACCTTAATGATGCTGTTGCCTCAGCTATTGAGTTTCCGATTCCGTGTTGATACGGTGATGTTACGTAAAATGTTGACCTATAGTTTCCCTATCATGATTGCCAACATTTCCTTTATTATCAATGAGAATCTGGACAAAATGATGTTCCCGAAGTTAATTCCAGGTATAGAGGGTGATCGCGAGTTAGGGGTATATGGAGCTGTTACTAAATTGGCGGTATTTCTGAATTTATTCGTCATGGCTTTTCGATTAGGAGCGGAACCTTTCTTTTTTTCCTATGCCAAGAATGAAAATGCCAAAAAAACTTATGCCATGATTATGCGGTATTTTGTGCTTGCCATGATCTTGGTGATGGTTGGAATCTGTGCTAATTTGGATTGGTTGAAGTTATTTATCCGTGGAAAAGCTGAAGATGTTGCCGGATATTGGGAAGGATTATTTATTGTTCCGGTGTTGCTGTTTAATTATGTGCTGTTGGGAATTTACATCAATCTTTCGGTGTGGTATAAGCTTTCCGATCAGACACGTTATGGTCTGTATATTTCAGGTATAGGTGCTTTGATGACTATTGTCTTGAATCTATTGTTAATTCCTAAATATTCTTATACTGGAGCGGCATTGTCGACAACTGTTGCCTATTTTACGATGGTGATTTTGTCATATGTTTGGGGACAGAAGAATTATCCAATTCCTTATGAGTCCTTAAAAATTGCTGCTTATCTTCTTATTGGAGTGGTTTTATCCTTTATTGCTTATCAGCTTAATTTCTGGTTCGCAAATGTCCTATTTCTTGCTCTAATAGGTGTAGTAGCTTATTCAGAGAGGGGATTGATTAAGCGATTTATTAGGCGATAAAAAAAAGTCGCTTACTTAAGCGACTTCCTCGGCAAAGTTATGCCTGATATCTTCCAGAACTTCTATGATGTGGTTTACATCTTGAAGCTCGACTAATTTCATTCTATATTCCTTAAAGTTTGGAATGCCTTTGAAATAGTTGGCGTAGTGACGGCGCATTTCAAAAATCCCTGTTTTATCACCTTTCCATTCAATGGATTTGGTAAGGTGAGTTCTACATACATCAACACGTTCGGCAATGGTTGGTCCCTCAAGACGTTCACCTGTTTGGAAAAAGTGTTTGATTTCACGGAATATCCAAGGGTAACCAATGGAAGCTCTTCCGATCATAATACCATCCACTTGATATTCCTGACGCCATGCCGCTGCTTTCTCAACAGAGTCAACATCGCCATTTCCAAAAATAGGGATCTTAATTCTTGGGTTTTGTTTCACATCACGAATCATAGACCAGTCGGCTTGTCCTTTATACATCTGCGCACGTGTTCTTCCGTGAATGGCTAAAGCTTTGATGCCGATATCTTGCAGGCGTTCTGCGACCTCATAGACGTTTTTAGTACTATCATCCCATCCCAAACGAGTCTTCACGGTAACCGGAAGATGCGTAGCATCTACAACGGCCTTGGTCATGGCAACCATTTTATCGATGTCTTGTAAAAGACTGGCACCAGCACCACGGCATGCGACGTTCTTTACCGGGCAACCGTAATTGATATCGATCAGGTTGGGATTAGCTTGTGTACAGATCTCGGCTGATTGACGCATATGCTCAATGTCTGAACCGAATATTTGTATGCCAATCGGGCGTTCATATTCGAAAATGTCTAATTTTTGGCGAGATTTTGCAGCATCCCGTATCAGGCCCTCTGAAGAAATAAATTCGGTGTACATCATGTCCACTCCATTTTGTTTGCATACATAACGGAACGGTGGATCACTCACATCCTCCATAGGTGCTAGCAATAACGGAAACTCTCCTAAATCAATATGTTCGCCAATTTTTACCGACATGCTTTTCTGAAATTTTCACAAAGGTAAGGAAATTAATGGCTTGTTTGAAAATATAGGCTCCCATTGCTTGCTAATCTAAAAGTCAAAAAAGAAAAAGCAACGCTTGAATAGGGCGTTGCTTTTAGATGTTTATTCTTGTCAATAGATTAGATTTGAGCTACAAATTCTTTTATTGACTGTGCCGGATTTTCTGTTTTCATGAAGTTCTCTCCAATCAAAAAGGCATGGAATCCTGCTTTCTTGAGTTCCTTAATCGTTTGCGGATCGGAGATTCCACTTTCGGATACCTTGATGTAATCATTTGGTATTTTATTCACCAAACCATAGGAATGATCTAAGGAAACGGAGAAGTCCTTCAGGTTTCTGTTATTCACTCCGATAGCATCGATGCTTGGAAAAATGGAACGATTAAGTTCTTCCTCATTGTGCACTTCCAATAGAACATTTAAGCCTAGTGATTTGGCGTATTTGGAGAAATCTCTGATTTCCAATGTGCTAAGGCATGCTGCAATCAAGAGGATGATATCTGCGCCATAAGCCTTGGCTTCTGCGATTTGATATTTATCAACGATAAATTCTTTTCGTAACAAAGGGATTTGCAATACTTCACGTGCATCTGTTAAGTCCTGAAGAGATCCTTGGAAGAAATCTGCATCGGTAAGTACAGAGATGGCAGAAGCTCCAGCATCCTGATAGCCTTTCACAACTTCCTGAACGGATGAAGTTCCGTTAATCAGACCTTTGGAAGGTGATGCCCTTTTGTATTCTGCTATAATACCCTTTTTATTGTTGTCCAATACACTTTCACGTAGGTTGTAACAGTTACGGCTGAAGAGTGGGTATTGTTCCAACTCAGCCAAACTGACCTTTTCCATGGCAGCCTGAACCTCTTGACGTTTCCGTAGGACTATTTTATCTAATATATTCATGTTTACAGCTTCTGTCATGACCTTAATTTTTTAACCAGTTTTCTAATAGGATTTTTCCATTGTCTGTAAGAATGGATTCTGGATGGAATTGCATGCCTTTAACATCGTATTCTTTATGCGCTAATGCCATAATAATACCGTTGGGATCAACTGCCGTTATTTTTAAACTCTCAGGGAGGTCCTCTTTGGAGACTGCCCAAGAGTGGTATCTACCGATTTTGGATTCCCTAGGAAAATTCTGAAACAGGTTTTCGGTGTTATCTGTTACCTCAATGTTTGTCGCTACTCCGTGTAAAGGCTTAGGCATGTTGAATAAACTGCCACCAAATACCTCTGCAATAGCCTGCTGGCCTAAGCAAATACCTAAAATACTTTTAGTAGGAGCATAGGTGCGGATAACATCCAAAAGCAATCCGGCTTCCTCAGGTATTCCAGGGCCTGGAGAAAGAAGGATTTTGTCAAATTGGTCTACATAGGATAAATCGAATTTATCGTTACGGACCACTTCATAAGATTGGTTCAATTCCTGAAGTAGGTGAACCAAATTATAGGTGAATGAATCGTAATTGTCGATTACTAATACGGGCTTGTTCATATTATATGGTCACTGCTAATTCTAATGCTCTTCGTAGAGCGGATATTTTGTTATCTACTTCTTGTAATTCTTTTTCTGGGTCTGAATCGAGGACGATGCCTGCGCCTGCTTGATAGTGCAAAACATTTTGCTTACTCATAAAGGAACGGATCATGATGGCGTGGTTAAAATCACCGTTAAAGCCCATAAAACCAATAGCACCTGAATAAAAGGAGCGCTGGAAGCCTTCATATCGGTCGATTAAGGTCAATGCCATATGCTTTGGTGCTCCGGATAAAGTGCCTGCAGGATAGGTGTCACCCACAACATCGAACGGATTGGCGTTGGCATGCAATTTACCACTTACCTTGGAAACCAAATGAATGACATGGGAATAATATTGTGCTTCTTTGTAGGATTTTACTTCCACATTACTGCAATGACGACTTAAGTCATTTCTGGCTAAATCAACCAGCATCACATGCTCTGCACTTTCCTTAGGGTCGTTTTTGAGTTCTTCCGCGATCTGCTCGTCTCTCTCTAGGTTACCAGTACGTTTGAATGTCCCAGCAATAGGATATATGGTTGCCACATCTGCCTTGATGGTAAGTTGTGCTTCTGGAGACGAGCCGAATAGCTTGAAATCTCCATAGTCAAAGTAGAATAAGTAAGGTGATGGGTTGATAGATCGTAAAGCGCGATACACATTGAACTCATCGCCACTGAACGGTCTAGCGAATCCTCTGGAAGGGACAATTTGAAAAACATCTCCACGTTGGATATGCTCTTTCATTTTAAGAACCAAGTTCTTAAAGTCCTCATCGCTCATGTTTGAGGTTTCAGGTCCTTTGGTTTGGAAGGTGTATTCCGGGAAGTTTTTATTCTGAATTAAAAACTGCATGCGATCCAATTCACTTTCTTCGTTTTCCAACAGGTTTTCAAAAATGTGTAATTGGTTGCGGAAGTGATCAATAGCAATTACATATTTATAGACGTGGTATTGTAAAATGGGGATTTGTTTTGCAGGATTTGGCTTTGTCGTTAAGCTGATGTCTTCAAAATACTCAACTGCATCAAAGGTAAAGTAGCCAAATAAACCTGTGCTGATGACATTGATGTCGGTAAGAGGCTCTGCATGAAAAGTGCTGCGGAAATTGGATACTTCTTCACGTAGGTTGAGCTCTTTTGCCGATTTTGTTGTTTTTGGCTTATCTGGGAAAGAGATGCTTAACTCTTCATTCTCCAGGACAATACCAGCGATCGGTTGACAACAGATGTAACTGATGTTGTTGTCCCGACTGTGGTATTCTGAACTCTCTAACAGCAGGCTGTTCGGAAAGGTGTCACGAAGCCGAAGGTATATGCTCACTGCTGTTGTCGTGTCAGCAAGGATCTTCTTGTGGTTCGTTTGAAATTTGTAGCTCATATTGTTTATTAATCGTTTAAAAAGTATAAAAAAAAGCCCGGCGAAAAATCGTCGGGCTACCATTCTGTGGTTTTGGTTGATTATGAAAATCTTTATCTAATAATATACCACCCTCCCGACTTATTTAGTCAGAAGCCACCAACGGTTAGTATATTTATTTTGAGTCAACATAATTCACAAAATTAGTAGAAAATTCCACAAAGCAAACATTTTTTACAAAATAATCAAAAAATAGTGCTAATCCTTAGTCATTTAGCAAATCTGGACGGCGTTCTTTGGTCCGTTTCAACTGCTGTTCATGGCGCCATTCAGTAATTTTTGCCTCATGACCCGATAATAAGACTTCAGGTACTTTATGGCCTTTCCAATCAACCGGTCGACTGTAAATAGGCGCATCTAATAATCCATCCTGGAAAGAGTCTGATAGGGCAGAGGTTTCATCGGATAATACACCTGGAATAACACGGACAATGGCATCTACTAAAATCGCTGCCGGAAGTTCTCCGCCAGACAATACATAATCCCCGATGGAGATCTCCTTTGTGACATAAATATCACGGATTCGCTGGTCGATTCCCTTATAGTGACCGGCAAGAATCATGATGTTCTTTGCATTGGAAGATAATTGATTGGCAATTTCTTGATTTAATGTTTCACCATCGGGTGTCATGTAGATGATTTCGTCATATTCACGTTCTTCAAGGAGCTTATCGATGCATGCAGCGAAAGGAGCGATTTGCATGACCATTCCTGATCCGCCGCCATAAGGATAATCATCAACAGATTTGTGCTTGTTATCCGAATAATCACGGAGATTATGAACATGGATTTCTGTCAGTCCCTTATTCTGTGCTCTTTGTAAGATAGAATGAGCAAATGGGCTATCCAATAACTGTGGTAATACGGTAATAATATCAAATCGCATGCTTGCAAAGTTAGAATAATGAATTGGAAGTTTTAATGAGTTTGGTAACGAAAAAAAATTAATAGTGGGTTATAATTTATTGGTGTTATTAGACTAGTGTTTTTAGTTTTGTGTAAAAAGTAATTAAAAAGAATGTTTTAAGCTTAAATTTTTACTATAAAATTATAATTTTTTTCACAACTATTTATTTTGGTTATAATATTGTTCTTCGTTAATAGATTAGATTAATATTATTTAGTATTCTTAATTTTTTAGGATTGTTTAAGAAATTATTTAAAAAAATATGCGATTTTTTTGTAACAATCGTATTGTGCAGATACTTTTGAGATACGGTTTAACAATAATTAACAATTATTAGCCTAAAAAAACCAAGATTATTTAACTAAACAACAACAAACATGAAACAAAAATTACTTTTGAGTTTTGTTCTGCTGTTATGTTCCGTGACCATTGTGTTTGGACAGACCAGGAGAATAACAGGAAAGGTGACATCAACCAGTGATGGCGTTGCATTGGCTGGTGTTACGGTAAAAGCCGTTGATGGGACATCTGGAGCACAAACAGATGGTTCGGGAAATTTTGCTTTAAACCTCCCGGCTGGGGTAAAACAAATTGAATTCAGGTATATAGGTTACAAAACCTTAAGAATTGAGTTGACAGGTAGAGATGTCTACAATGTGAACATCGAGCCAGAGTTCAATGTGTTAGATGAGGTGGTAGTTGGAGCTGTCGGGCTTCAATCAAAAGCTCGTGAGCAAGGTACTCAGCAGACAAGGATTTCAGGAGAAGTCCTAACAAAAGGTAAACCAATTAACGTAGCATCTGGTTTACACGCTAAAGTTCCAGGTTTACAGATTAATGCCATTTCAGGTGGTGTGAATCCTACGGTACGTTTAGTATTACGTGGTTTTAGATCGATCTTAGGAGATAATACAGCTTTATTGGTTGTAGATAACTCGATCGTTCCTACTGCCGTATTAAGTAATATCAATCCGGAAGACGTAGAAGATATTCAAGTATTGAATGGTGCTGGTGCTGCTGCATTATATGGTTCTCAAGGTTCAAATGGTGCTGTTATTATCAAGACAAAGAAAGGTAGAGTTGGTTCTACTGATATTAGCTTTGGTCATACCGCAACTGTAGAGCAAGTAAACTTCCAACCTAAACTTCAAGAACTTTATGGTGCTGGATCTGATGCTGATGTTCAGATTTATACTCCATATGAAAACCAGCAATACGGTCCTGCTTTTGACGGATCAATTAAAGATTTAGGTCAGAAATTAGAAGATGGTTCTACTCAAACTGCTCTTTTCTCTCCAAGAAAAGACCGCTATAAGTTTTGGGAAAATGGTTTACAAAACCAAACTGACTTCGCTATTTCATCAGGTGATGAAAAAGGAACACAGTACGTTTCTTTACAGTACGTAGATGTAAAAGGTACAACATACCAAGATAAGTATAACCGTTTCGGTGTTCGCGCGAATGGTACGCGTAATGTTTATAACAATGTAAAAGTAGGTTATAACATTAACTATATCCAAAATCGTTATAACATCACTACCGCTACTAGTACTGTATATGATCAATTATTGAATACACCAGCGAATATTCCGATGTTGGATTATAAAGATTGGAGAAACAACAAATTTGCTAATCCAAACGGATTCTATAACAACTACTATACTAACCCTTATTTTACGATTGACAATAACCGTCAAGCAACCAGAAATGATTATTTGACAGGTAATGTTGATATTAATTGGAAAGCTTTTGAATGGTTGACAATAGCAGCTCAGGGTAACATCACAACCAGAAACCAATCATTTAAATCAACTACAGATAAGTTTACTTATTCTGATTATGTATTGAAGAATTTTAATGGTAGTCATGCAAATATCGCAGGTGGAGTTTCTGATGGTAGTTCTTATTCAACCATTGTAATTGGAGATTTCAAAGCCATATTAAATAAGAAATTTGGAGATTTCGGAACAAGATTAACCTTAGGTAATCAAGTTATCAACAGACATAACAGTGGTATTGATGTTAGTGTAGGTGGATTGGTAATTCCAGGTTTATTTAACGTTGGAAATAGAGCTACTCCATTGCCTAATGGTAGTCAAAGTTATGCAGTAACCAGAGAAGTTGGTGTTTATGGTCAATTTGTTGGGGATTATAAAAATTACTTATTCCTTACTTTAAGTGGTAGAAATGACTGGGTTTCTGTTTTAGATCCTGAGAATAGGTCATTCTTCTATCCAGCAGCCGATGTTTCATTCATTGCGACTGATGCTATTGAAGCTTTGAAGGATAACAGTATTTTAAATACTTTAAAATTAAGAGCAGGTTGGTCAAAATCAGGAAACGTTAATATTTCTGCTTACCAATTAAGATCTACTTTAAGTCAAGCTAATGGATTCCCATTTGGAGCATCTGGAGCAGGATTTTCATTAAATGGTAGAATGGTAAAACCAAGTTTATTACCAGAAATTACTGAAGGATTAGAAGGAGGTTTTGATGCGACTTTATGGGATAACCGCATTACTGCTGGTTTCACTTATTTCAGCACAAAAACTAGAAATCAAACTTTACCAACCAACGTTTCTTTAACAACAGGTTATAGCTCTTTCCTTCAAAACGTAGGTATGGTGACAAATAGAGGGGTTGAGTCTTCTTTAAACGTAAATGTCCTAAGATCTGCTGATTGGCAAGTTTCGGTGGGAGGTAATTACTCATGGATTGAAAGTAGAGTAAAAGAATTGACCGAAGAATTAAAAACTGTTGATATTTCTACAGGCGGTGGTGCACAATCTAGAGCGATAGAAGGATATGAATTCCCTAGTTTCCAAGGTACAGCATATAAAAGAGATCCGGAAGGACGTATTATTGTAGATCGTAATACAGGTTACCCGTCAGCTGCTGAGAGTCCTGTTATTTTTGGACGTGCTACTCCTAAACACAGATTGGGCTTAAATACATATTTAAATTACAAGAACGTTTCACTTTCTGTAATTGCGGAATATAGAGGTGGTTATTACATCTATAATAATGCAGCGAGTACATTAGATTTCTCGGGATCTTCGATTCGTACCACTTATTATGATCGTGACCGTTTCGTAATTCCAAATTCTTCTTACCTAAATGATCAAGGCGAGTATGTTGAAAACACGAATATTACCGTTCGCGATGGTGGTGCAGGTTTCTGGGCTTCTGGATCGTATAACCGTGATATTGCAGAAAACTACATTTACCGTGGTGATTTCTGGAAAATCCGTGAGGTTGCTTTGGGCTTAACCGTGCCTTCCGCATGGTTAGCAAGTACTAAATATGTGAAAGGTGTACAAGTAAGTTTCCAAGGTAGAAACTTGTTTATGTGGACTCCTGCTTCCAATATTTATACTGATCCGGAATATAGTTTCTCAGACTCAAACGCTGTTGGTATTACTACATTAGGCCAAACTCCTCCATCTCGTTATTTCGGAGGTAGCCTTACTTTGAAATTCTAAGCTTATATTAACATGAAAAAACTATTTAAATATATATTTACGGGAGCATCTGCTTTAATACTTGCTTCTTGTAATAACTTTTTGGATGTCAATGGAAACAATCCAAATAGCCCAACAACCGCGACGCCAGAACTAGTGCTTCCACAAGCTATTACCTATATGGCTAATAATTTTGTGAACTACAGTGATTACGGTAGAACGATAATTTATATCGCAAATGCTGGTGGATATGGTGGTTGGGGAACGCAGTTTACTTACGATTATACAAACTCTAATTTCAATAACCTGTTTACCAGTGTTTATGATAATGTTTTAGACTTTGAATTTGTTATAAAAAACAGTGATGCTGCTACTGGACCTTATTTTATTGCAGCTTCCAATATTTCAAAGGCATTTTTATATATGAATTTGGTGAATGAGTTCAATGATGTTCCATTTACCGAAGCTGCTAAAGGTGCTGATTTCTTGACGCCAAAATATGATAAAGCACAAGATATTTATAAAGGTTTAGTAACCATTCTTGATGATGCTATCGCACAAATTAAAGCGGTTCCTCCAGGTTCAGCTTTACAGCTTGGCGGTGCTGATGTTTTGTTTAAGGGTGATATGAATAAATGGATTCAATTTGCTAATACCATTAAATTGAAATTATATGTCTATGCAAATGGGAAAGGCGTTTTCACTGGTCAACCAACATTTTCAGCAGAGGGTTTCTTGACAGATGATGCGATGGTGAATCCTGGATATGAAAAACTTGATGGCAAACAAAACCCTTGGTGGAATAGACACCATTCAGATTATAACCAAGCGGCACAAGTAGCTTATGGCAGACAATACATTGCGAATACTTTTACTTTGCAGTTTTATAATGGTAATAAAATTACCGATGAAGGTAGAGGAAAAGCAACGTATCGTTTATGGCCTACTGTAGCTACTAACCACATGGGAAATGCACCAACACCGGATAATTTGCCTACCATTGGTGGTACATTAGGAAGTAGTCCTTTTTATATAGGTACTCCAGGAGCTACTACTGGTGGACAAAATACGATCGGTACTTTGAAAGGTCTAGCCATGTCACAACCAATTATGTTAGCTGCAGAAAGTCATTTTCTTCAAGCTGAAGCTATGGTTAATGGTATTTTAACTGGAGATGCAGCTGTTGCTTTCAAAGCCGGTATTGAAGCTTCTTTTAAATACTTGTACAAAGGTGCAGATGGAGGAGTTGCAGCTGGAAAAGATCCTGCAGCCGATGCGGCAAAATATATTGCAGCTAATCCTAACTCGCCATTAGTAAACTTTGTACTAGCAGATACAAAAGAGAAAAAGGTAGAAGCTATTGTAACACAGAAATTCATCGCTTACAATAATATTGGTGGACATATTGCATGGGAAGATTTCCGCAGAACTGGATATCCTACTATTGTGGCAAATGGTTCTTCAACGCAGACATTTGTGTCTACAAAATCTAATGCTACTACAGTTGATAAATTGCCAGGACGCCTGTTGTATCCAGTATCTGAATTCACATTGAATGCGGATAATGTGCCTAAAGATGTCACTGTTTTTGGATCCTATGTTTTCTATGATCGTCGTAATAAATAAAAGAAAGAATGAAAAACTATTATAAAATTATTTTAGGGATAGTGGGAATGTTTTCATTGACTTCCTGTTTGAAAGATGAAAACATATTATCTCCTGAAAATACCGATAAAAAAAATATTGTTGAATTCTATAATGTAACTTCGCCAGTTTCAACTGGTACTGATCCTTATGTTATGTATGTTCCGATGACATTGGAAGTAGTACCAGAAGCAGAGTTTCAGATTGCGGTGAGTTACTCCGGTGTCGAAGCTGGTGCTCCTCAAGATATTGAAGTTAAATTGGAGCCAGCAGCAGAGATAGTAACCACCTATAATGCGAAGACAGGTAGGAATTATAATCAAATTGCGAACTCACTTTTTGAGGTTCCTAGTTCGGTAATTATTAAGAAGGGCGAAAAAAGAGCATTTGTTACTGTTAAAGTTAAGCCAACAGGTATGGATCAAACCAAGAGTAATGTTATCGGTTTGAAAATTTCGTCAGCTTCGCATGGTATTGTTTCTGGGAATTTTGGTGCAGTGATTTATTCCTTGCCGATTAAATCTTTATGGCAAGGTACCTATACTTATACGGTAACTAATGACTATGGCTCAATTGATGCTAATATAGGTGGCTCATTTACAGAAGAGGGTGTGAAACTATCCACTGTAGGACCAAATAAATTACGCGTAGATTATTTGTGGAGAACTTATTCTGGTTATACAGAATACCAATTTGATGGGTCTAACTCGACCATTACTGGTATTACTGCATTCAGTGGCTCTGCAAGACCTACCGTAATCGATAAGATTGTCATTGTCGATCCAGTAAATCTAATTTTTGAGGTTCATTGGACTTGTTTAGGTCGAGGAATTAAAGAGAGATTTGTAAGAACTGGTGATTAATAATTCACTACAATTTTATTAAATTATACAATAGGAGGCGCTAGAAATAGCGCCTCTTTTTATTTGCGTTTTGCGAAAATCTGATTTTTCATCAATATGTCAATATTGAATACTTTTTGAGTAGGAAATGGTAGTAAACTCTATTTAATCAAAAATTGTTACAAAGAATCTCCAATCTTTTTAATCTATTAGGTATTAGCTACTTCATAACTTGTGATTATTTCCAAATTATATTTTGTAAGAGTGTGTAATGTTACTTAAATATTAAAGTCATATTAATTTTTCATTAGCTATTTATATTATTTTGTGGCTATTAACATATTTTGTTCTGTTTTGCTTTAATGGTCCTGATCACAAATTACAACCTTAAATTACCTAAAATCATCTATTAATTTAATATTATCTTAAGTGTCTGATATGTAGAAACATATATTAATATATAACAGTGTGTATTTATTAAAATAAGACAAAAATCATTTATTTATCTCCATAAATATTAACTATTTTAATCTTTTTTATTTTTTGTTGTAAATATGGTTTTTATGACAACTTTTTAGCCAATGTTTTTCCATATTTTGAATTTACAAAGCAATCTATTGTTGAATATTTAAACAATCTTATATATTTGTCTCTTGTTTAACAAAATTTAACAGTCCCTGTTTTAAAAATTTTAATTATTAAAAAACATTTATGAAACACAAATTACTCAGCTTAATTTTTGTGTTGACATGCTTCGTTGGAGTATCGTTTGCACAAAATCGCCAAGTGAGTGGTAAGGTAACATCGGCAACCGATGGTTCACCACTTGGGGGAGTATCAGTAATGTTAGTGGGTACAAGCACCGCTACACAGACTGATGCAGCAGGAAATTACAGCATTGCAGTAGGCAACAATGCTACCCTTAGTTTTTCCTTCGTAGGTTATACATCTCAACGTGTAGCTGTAGGCACTCAAACAACGCTTAATGTAGCCTTAGTAAATGACGAAACATCAATTGATGAAATCGTTGTTACGGCAATGGGTGTTAATAGAGAGAAGAGAGCCTTAAGTTATGCTACTCAAGAAGTAAAATCTGACAAATTAACTCAAGCAGCCAATCCAAGTTTAGCAACTGCTATTCAAGGTAAGGTTTCTGGTGTTGAGGTAACTCCATCATCAGGTATGCCAGGTGCTTCAGCGAAAATCACTATCCGTGGTTCTCGTTCATTTACTGGGGATAACTCTCCTTTATATGTAGTTGATGGTATGCCAATTACATCTACTTCAGATGTGTCTACTGGTAACTCGGTAACTGGTGCTGACTATGCATCTCGTGGGTTAGATATCGACCCTAATGATATCGAAAGTATCAACGTATTAAAAGGTCAAGCAGCATCGGCATTATACGGTATGCGTGCTTCTAATGGTGTTATCATCATTACTACCAAAAAAGGTAAAGCAGGTAGCAAAGCACAAATCACGTACAACTCCAATGTTTCTTTCGATAAAGTAGCTGTACTTCCAGATTTCCAAACAACATTTGCTCAAGGTACTGCAGGTAAATTTGGCCCTAATGCATCTACATCTTGGGGTCCAAGAATTGACCAACTTTCTATGGATGCAGTATATGGTGGTGATGTAAAGAATGAATTAAGTAATGCAGCTTTAGCAAATGGAATTAATACTGCTGGAAAATATTATGTGCCTCAGCGTGCAGCTGCAGGATTAGATCCATGGGTAACTCCACAAGCTTACAATAATGCGAAAGACTTTTTCAATACTGGAAGAACTTGGAATAACTCCGTGAATGTAATGCAAGGCTTTGAAAAAGGTTCTTACTCATTCTCTTTAGGTGCAACTAATGCTGAAGGTATTGTTCCTTCTACTGGTTTAGACCGTTATACGGCTAAATTGGCTGGTGAATTGCAAATTTCTGATAAATTCACTACTGGATTTACGGGAAATTACATTAACTCTAAAATTTCAAAACAGTCTGGTGCGAATAATGGTATTGTAGCAACCCTTTACGGTGCTCCTGCTTCTTATGATTTAAAAGGTATTCCTTCACATATTTTAAATGACCCTTATACGCAGAACACCTACCGTAACACAAGTGGTTTCGATGGTGTGTATTGGGCAGTTGAAAATAACGTGTTCACAGAAGATAACCAACGTTTCTTTGGAAATGGTTTCGTTCAATACGCTACTAACCTAACAGAAAATCAGAAATTGACATTGAAATACCAATTAGGAGTTGACTCTTATACGACTAACTTCACAGACCTTTGGGGTTTCGGACATGCAAATGGTAGAGGATCAGTTGAAAACTACCACTACTCTGTAACTGAATTAAACTCATTAGGTACTGCCATGTACAATTGGGAAATCAATGATGATTTAGTATTTGATGCTTTATTAGGTAATGAAATTGTTAATCGTAATCGCAGACAAGATTATGCACAAGGATTGAACTTCAACTTCTCTGGTTGGAACCACATGAACAATGCATCGACATTTGCAGCATCACAATCTTTAAGAGCTAACCGTACTTTCGGTACATTCTTAAATTTGTCATTAGCTTATAAAAACATGTTGTTCTTAAACGCATCAGGAAGAAATGATATCGTTTCTTCTATGCCTAGAAACAACCGTTCATTCTTCTATCCTTCTGTTTCAGCAGGTTTTGTATTTACCGAACTTGAGCCTCTTCAGAATGGTATCTTGACTTATGGTAAATTGAGAGCTTCTTACGCTGAGGTTGGACAAGCAGGAGACTATTATTCTCCGTACTTTGTAACTCCTACTTATGGTGGTGGTTTCTCAAGCGGTACACCGATTATTTACCCTATTCCTGATGGAAACAATACAGTTGTAGCTTATACGCCAAGTACTATCGTTTATGATCCAAACTTAGTACCTCAAAATACGAAGGCACTTGAGATTGGTACAGACTTAACGTTCTATAATGGATTGATTAATTTAAGCTATACCTTCTCTCGTCAAGATGTAAAAGATCAGATCTTCGAAGTTCCATTGGCTGGGTCTACTGGATCATCTAGCTATGTTACAAACGGTGGTCGTATTCATACAAACGCACATGAAGCAACATTAAACATTGCTCCATACCGTGGTGAAGACTTTAAATGGGATTTCGGTTTCAACTTTACAAAAATCGACAACTATGTTGATGAGTTGGCAGAAGGTGTGTCAAGTATCTTCTTAGGAGGTTTCGTTGAGCCACAAGTACGTGCTGGAATCGGTTCTAAATTCCCAGTTATTTATGGTGTTTCTTATTTAAGAAATGAAGCAGGGCAAATTGTTGTCGATGAAAATGGTCTACCACAAGCAGGTGAAGAAAAAGTAATTGGTTCTGTTGCGCCTAACTTTATTTTAGGTTTCAATACAGCTATTGAATACAAAAAGTTCAGATTATCTGCAGTTATTGACTGGAAAAATGGTGGTCAAATGTACCACGGTACAGGAGGTATCTTAGATTTCTATGGTGTAACGCAGAAATCTGCTGATTTCCGCTCTGGATCTCCTTTCTTATTTGAAGAAGATGCAGTGAAATTAGTTGGTACAGATGAATATGCTAAAAATGATATCTTGATTCAACCAGAAGATGCTTTCACATATTTCAATGCAAAAAATGGAATATCTGAATCTTCGATTTTCGGTACTTCATTCGTGAAATTAAGAGAAGTAGCAATTGGTTACCCAGTTTACACAACTAGCAAGTTTAAAGTAGATGTGAATGCATTTGCTCGTAACTTAATCTTATGGTCAGAATTGAAAGGTTATGATCCTGAGGTTTCTCAAGGAAACACAAATATGTCTGGTGCATTTGAGCGTTTTTCATTACCAGGAACATCTAGTTATGGTTTAGGTGTAAACTTAAAATTCTAAGAAAATGAAATTTAAATTAAATATAATAAAACTTGTTGCTATAGGCTGTTTAGTAGCTCCAGTTGCATTTACTTCGTGTTCGGAAGATGTAATGGATAGCATCAACGAAAATACAGGTAATCCTAATGATGTCTATGCTAAATTTATCTTAGCAGATGTTATTACTTCTACTGCTTTCAGTAACTCAAGTGGTGATATCAATACTTATTTAAGTGCTTATGTGGAGCATGAAGTTGGAACACACAACCAACTATGGAATGCTGAGCACCGTGTAAATGAGCCGAGTGCATCATCAACTTTTAACAACTCTTGGAATAGTATTTATGCTACATTGAGAAATGCACATTTAGTAATTTCTAAATGTTCTCCAGAAGGACAAGAGGCAGATAATTTCTCTACTTTGGGAGCTGCACAAGTTCTTACAGCCTATAACTTAGCGCTGCTAACAGATATGTATGGTGATGTTCCTTATTCTGAAGCTTTAGATTTAAACAAAACCTTTACGCCTAAGATTGATAAACAAGAAGAAATCTATGCAGAGGTTATTCGTCTATTAGATGAGTCTTTGGTTAATCTTCCTAAAGGAGATAAAACCTCATTCAAATCACATGATTTGTTGTTCAAAGGTGATATTTCAAGATGGGTTAAATTTGCACATGGATTAAAAGCTCGTTATACCATGCGTCTTTTAAAAGTGTCTAAAGATAAAACTGCTGATCTGAATAAAGTTTTAACTGAAATTGAGAAATCCTTTACAAGTGCAGCTGAAGAAGGCGCGTTCAATGTATATAATGCACAGAACTTGAATCCTTTCTTCGACTTCCAATGGTCCAGAGATGGTTTGGCAGCAAGTAGAAGTATTGCTGATAAGATGATCGATAGAAAAGACCCTCGTTTACACCGTAACTTTGTTAATAGCGATTGGGTTCAACGTGATAGTTTGGATATCAATAAAAAGCAATATGATTTATTAGCTCCAAACGGAGACAATGAGCAAGTTCAAGGTGTTTACAATACGTCTATTTTTGTGTATTCACAAACAGCTTCAACGCAATTATTAAGCTACCATGAATTGTTGTTTTTAAAAGCAGAAGCTATGCAACGTTTAGGTCAAGCTGCTACTTCAGTAGAAGCTGTACTTAAAGCGGCTGTTACTGCTGCCTTCAAAAACTCTGAAAAATCTATTGCAGCTGCTTTATCAGCTCCAGCATTAGAACAATATGGAAGTCTTGAGAGTACATCTGATCCAGTAACTGATGCCCAGATTGAAGCTTATTTCAACAGCAATGTTAAACCGCTTTTCTTAGCTAATGGATTGAAAGAAATTGCTAATCAAAAATACTTAGCTTTCTTCGGTGCATCTGGGGAATCAACTGAAATGTACAACGATATCCGTCGTTGGAAAGCATTAGGTGAAGACCTTGTTGTTTTGAAAAACGCGAACAAGTTTCCTTTAAGATTACCTTATGGTAACTCTGAAACTACTACTAACCCGAATGTTCAACAAGCTTATGGCGATGGACAATACGTTTATTCTGAAAACGTATGGTGGGCAGGTGGTACTAGATAATTAATATTTTAGTATTCTTAAATAAAGGCCGTATCAAACGATACGGCCTTTTTTAATACCCAAATATTTCCAATATCTCCATCCACCGCTAAAAGAAAAAGGCTGAATCCTTCAAAAGATCCAACCTTTTCCATGTATTGGAATTAAAAAAATGTAAATGACTATTTATTAGCCAAGATGCTTAATTCTTGAGCAACTCGACCTGCTAATTGGCCAAATGACGCTGAAACAGGATCATCCTGATCCAGTGCAATTGGGAAGCCATTATCCCCAGCATCTGAAACCGATTTAACCAATGGAATCTCACCCAGGAAAGGTACTTGATTGTCCGAAGCCAAACGCTTGCCGCCATCCTTGCCGAAAATGTAATATTTATTATCAGGCAATTCTGCAGGGCTAAAGTAAGCCATGTTTTCAACCACACCAATAATCGGTACGAGTACACCTTCCATTTGATACATCGCCATACCTTTGATGGCATCAGCCAAGGCTACCTGTTGAGGTGTAGTAACAATGACTGCACCTGATATTGGATAGTTTTGTGCCACTGTGATATGGATATCTCCAGTACCTGGAGGCATATCCACCACCAAATAATCTAAATCACCCCAATCCGTATCGTTAAAGAGTTGTTTAATAGCCGAGGTGGCCATTGGACCTCTCCAAGGGATTGGTTGGTTCGGGTCAGTAAAGAAGCCGATAGAGAGCAGCTTTAGACCAAAACGCTCAATAGGAACAATCTTGTTTTTTCCATCAGGAGTTTGGGTAGATTCCGGACGGGCATTCTCTACTCCAAACATGATTGGAACAGATGGGCCATAGATGTCCGCATCCAATAAACCAGTTTTAGCACCTGTATTAGCTAAAGCCAATGCCAAGTTAGCAGCTACTGTAGATTTCCCTACGCCGCCCTTACCGGAAGAAACTAATATAATGTTCTTGATGTTTTTCAATTGGGCCGTTTCTACAGCACGTACGCGCGCTGTCATGTTGATTTCAACTTCAACCTCCTTGGAGATGAACAAGGCTATAGCATTGCGACATGCATGCTCGATATGACCCTTTAACGGACAAGCTGGTGTTGTTAAAACGACGTCAAATTTGATTTTATTAGGTAATATTTCGATGTTCTCAATCATGTTGAGGGTCACCAAATCTTTCTTTAAATCAGGTTCTTCTACATGACTAAGCGCATCCAGGATCTGTTGTTTTGTGATCATGACTACGTATAATGAATTGCAAAGCTAAGGAAACCTACTCAATATCATGTCATCCAGATGTTTTTAATGATTTTTGCCTATTTTTATCAAAATTCTACCATAGAGTTATATATGTCAGCAACTAACAAGATCCAACACCCACACTTGGCTTTCCTAAGGAAAAGATGGTTTATCATCAGTGCCGTTGTACTGGTAGCCCTTCTTTTGACAGGCTTAATTTGGGGGCTTTCCGTTCGGGGAGCGATGTTGGACAAAGCCGTGTCGAAAGTAAAGAAAAAACTAAAAGATGATTATCAACTCACTTTTGATGTTGCTAGTTATAAGTTTTCCGGATTGACTTCTGTCGATTTTACTCGAATTAAAGTCAAGCCAGATAGCGCTGAAGAATTAGCATCCATTAATCATTTTGAGGTATCCGTAAAGGTTTGGCCACTATTATTCGGTGATGTTCGCATTGCCAATATGGATATTGAGCATGCAGAAATCAGTTTAGTTAAGAAAGATAGTACATCAAACTACGATTTCCTTTTCAGGAAAAAAGATAAGGCAGACAGTAGCAGCAATAAAGATGATGCACGAACCTTAGCTGAGCGTGTTGATAACCTTTTTAAACAAGTCTTTGATAAGATTCCCAGCAATATGAGTATGAAAGACGTGGGTCTTTCCTATACCGATAGCAGTGGAACTCAGAAGGTCTTAATACCTGTTGGAAATATTGATGATGGGGATTATGACATGGATATTTTCTTGAACGATCAAGAAGCCAAATGGAACCTTAAGGGTAATGTGAATCCAAATAGACAGACTCTTAGTGTTACAGTTTCTTCAGAAAATAAAGATGCGGAAGTTCCTTTTATTGGACGCAAATATGGTATGCATGTTTCTTTTGATGCCTTAACCTTCCACTTGGATAAAGTATCACGTAAAGGCAAGGATTTCTTACAAGTAGAAGGGGGATGGGAAGCGAAGAATCTTCAGGTATTCCACCGTCGCTTATCTTTAGAGCCGGTATTGTTGCCAGAAGGAATGGCAACAGGAGGTATTTTGGTGTCGGAAAATACGGTGGAATTAATTCCAGGTACCCAAGTGAAGGTGAAAGACTTTGTCTTTGAACCGCATGCTAAATTTAGCCGTAAGCCTAAAAAAGTGTTGAATCTAGCTGTTCATACTGGAAAATCTGAAGCACAAAAGTTCTTTGATGCTATTCCAGTAGGTCTCTTTGAAACCCTAGATGGAATTCAAGTGGATGGTCAAATCCAATACGATATGGATTTTGAAGTGGATATAGATGATCCCGACAACTTAAAGTTCAGTTCCAAAATCGATGATGCTGACTTAAAAGTGACTAAATGGGGAAAAGCTAATGTCGCGGCATTAAATGCACCATTTGTCTACGAGGCATATGAGGATAGTGTCAAGATGCGTGATATCGCTTTAGATCCGAGCAATCCGAATTTCGCTACATTAAATCAAATTGCACCCATTCTAAAGAAAACAGTCCTCAATACCGAAGATCCATTCTTTTACAAGCATAATGGCTTTGAATTGGAAGCTTTTCAATTATCCTTGGTGACCAATATCAAAGAGAAGAAATTTAAGCGCGGTGCGAGTACCATTTCCATGCAGCTCGTCAAGAATCTTTACCTCAATCGCAACAAGACCATGATGCGTAAATTTGAGGAGATCTTACTTGTTTGGTTGATGGAACAGTCAAAACAAGTTAGCAAAGATCGACTTTTTGAGATCTATCTGAATGTCATTGAATGGGGTAAAAACGTATATGGAATTACGGAGGCGAGCAAATACTATTTTGCCAAAAGTCCTTCCCAATTAACCATAGGGGAGAGTCTTTATCTATCCAGTATTATCCCAAGACCAAAAACAGGATTGTCTTCCTTTGATTATACCGGTCATCTAAAACCTTGGTTAATGAAGCATTTCAATACCTATGGTTACATCATGACGAAGATGAACCAATTGCATGATGAGCAAGTTCCTGCAAACTACGGGTTCTATCAAGTAGAATTAGTGCCAAGTCTTCGACCTCCACGTCCAGCCGGACTGGTTGATACCACCTTGAACCATGATGATATCAAGGATATGGCGGACGAGTACGATAGGGAGGAAGAAATCCGAAGAACCCTAATGGAACGTCTATTTGGTAAAGAACCTGAAAAGAAAGAGAATCAGTAATATGAAGAATATCCGAATTGATGATTTGCATTTTGAACTGATGCTAGACTACGAGCAAATCCAAAAAAGGATTCGCCTTATTGGAATTGACATCAATCTACGATATGAAGATAAGCACCCTGTTTTTATTGGTGTTCTGAATGGTTGCTTCATGTTTATGGCCGATCTGATGAAACAGATTCATATCCCTTGTGAAATGTCTTTTGTTAAGTTGGCTTCCTATGCAGGTACTAGCCAGGATAAAGTTCATGAACTGATAGGTGTAGGGATGCCCTTAGAGGGACGCCATGTGGTTATTGTAGAAGATATTGTGGACACCGGAAATTCCTTGGTGCATACCATTGAAGCATTGGAGCAATTAGGCGTAGCCAGCATTTCTGTTGCCACTTTGCTACTTAAACCCGAATGCTTGCTCTATAGTTTTGATAATATCATGTACGTAGGTTTTGAAATAGAGAAAGAATTCGTAGTAGGCTACGGATTGGACTACAATGGCCAATGCCGTAACCTCCAAGATATTTATCGCAATATTGATCCACCCGATACTATCGGAATGAGCAGTCTTTAACATGGTCATTGACCATACCTACAGCCTGCATATAAGCATAACAAGTCGTAGAGCCGAAGAATTTGAATCCGCGTTTCTTGAGATCTTTAGATATGGCATCTGAAACATCCGTCTTTGTAGGAGCCTCCTTGTAATTCACAATCTCATTGCTGATGATGGAGCCTTCCGGTAAGAAGCCATATAAGTAATTATAAAAACTGCCAAATTCCTTTTGGATATCCATGAAAAGTTTAGCGTTACTGATACTGCTTTCAATCTTTCCACGATTCCGTATGACACCTGGATCTTGTAAGATGCGTTCTACATCTTCAGCGGTGAACTTCGCAATTTTTTTGTAATCAAAATTGGCAAAAGCCTTTCTATAGCCTTCTCTTTTTCGGAGAATTGTAATCCAGCTTAAACCTGCCTGAGCAGATTCTAAGATTAAAAATTCAAAGAGTGTAGCATCATCTTTTACCTGTTTTCCCCATTCCTCGTCGTGGTATTTTTGGTATAATTCATCCGTTCCGCACCAAGCGCATCTAATAATTTTATCCTTCGTCATTTTTTCGATTTCTAAAGCAATTATTTTGTTCTAACTTTACCGATTCATGAAATATACGATTGCGCTAAGTGTTTTATTGTCTTTCATTTGTTGGTTCAGCCAAGCTTTGGCGCAGACCAATGTTCCTGCCGTTCCAATTGATAGTGCGCAAGTCGTTGATAGTACTGCTATTCGTGATTCATTAGCACAAGTAGCCCTATTCAATTCCCTAGATTCAGATCTTAAATATAGTGAAATCATTCTTTCCCCAAATAAAAATACCAATCCAGCGAAAGGAATAATCGATAAGGTATGGAAAGCTGGTAAGCATAACTTGTTGTTTGGACTTGAACAGAATCTTGATCTGAATAAAGAAATAACGGTTTACCAAGGCGGAATAAAACATCATCGACCGATATGGGTGGTATTTGTAGTCGCCTTCCTGTTTCTTGTCCTCGGGATTTTAAGAATCATCTTCCCAGTTGAACTTAAGATTATTGTAGATGCCTACTATAAGGAGCGATTGTTACAGCAAGTTAGTAAAGAAGATAATTTAGCGACTTCTTGGCCATATATTTTTCTTTATATAGTTTTTAGTTTTTCTTTGGGGCTTTTTGTCTGTGTATTGGTTTCCAGCTTTACCGATCGAAACTATTTAACCTTTGAAAACTTCCTGAAGAATTCTGGTTTTGTAGCCTTGCTGTTTATAGCGAAAATATTACTTATACGCTTTGTATCCTTTATATTCCTGTTAGAAAAGATTGTCCGTGAATACATTGCTGTGCTCTATTTAGTGTATTTCAATAGCATGTTTTTCCTGATGCCATTCCTTTTAGCAGTAATTTTTGTTCCTGTAGCTTATTTCCCAGCAATCGCTGTTACCTACATGGTATTGGTGTTTTTGTTGTTCGGTTATCGGTTTATTAGGACTGCATTTCACCTGTTTGGGAATTTCCAGTTTTCTATTTTTTATTTAATTCTTTATCTTTGCAGTCTGGAACTAGCACCTATTTTAATATTAGTCAGGGCGCTAAGTAATTAAGACAGTATTTATGCAGATTGATGTAGAAAGAGCAAAAAAAGTAAAGAGCATACTTGTTACTTTACCAAAACCGGAAAACGATAAATCTCCCTACTTCACGCTAGCCGAGAAATATAACCTAAAACTCGACTTCAGAGGTTTCATTCATGTCGAAGGCGTTTCCGCAAAGGATGTAAGAAAAGAACGTATTAACTTTGCAGACCATTCGGCCGTGATCTTCACGAGCAAGAATGCTGTGGATCATTTCTTCCGTGTATGTGAAGAGATGCGCTACGAAGTCTCTGCAGAAATGAAATATTTTTGTATCTCAGAGACCATTGCGCTCTACTTGCAGAAATACATCCAATACCGTAAGCGAAAAATCTTCTTTGGTAAACAAACCGCAAAGGATTTGGAAGATGTGTTGAAAAAACATAATAAGGAGAAATTCTTATTCCCATGTTCGGATGTTGCCAATGAAGAAACACAAGCTTGGTTAAAGGAGAATGGTTATGACTTTACCCCAGCGGTGCTTTTCCGTACTGTAATTTCGGATATTAAGGATTTAAAAGATGTATTTTATGATATCATCGTGTTCTTTAGCCCGACCAGTGTACAGTCATTGTATGAAAACTTCCCTGATTTCGTTCAGAACAATACTCGTGTTGCCGCTTTTGGATCAAGTACGCAACAGGCTTTATTAGAGCATGATCTAATTTTAGATATCCCGGCTCCAACTCCTGTAGCACCTTCTATGACCATGGCAATTGAGCAATACATCAAAATGGTTAACAAATAAGATATCACAAAATATTGTAATACAATACAAAGCAGCGTTGGATGAATAACCAAGGCTGCTTTTTCATTTGCTGTCATAAAATTGACAGAAGTCATTTTTTAAGATTATATTTCTCGTTAATTTGCTGATATTTCGATATTAAATTAGCCCACAAAAGGCTTAGGTACATTTATTGTAGAAATATTTTTTATAAGTTTGCATTTATTCAAAAAACGGTAATCTAGTGAAATTAAAACCTGTAAATAGCATCTCTGGCATTGCTCCAAAGGACTTCATTAAGGACTACTTAAATAAAAGTCAACCTGTGATCATCAAGGATTTTATCAGTAAGGATAGCCCTTGTTGGTCTAAGTGGAGCTATGAGTATTTCAAGGAAATAGCAGGGAATGAGCAAGTCGACATCTATGGTCGTGAGGAGGAGTCACAGAACCATGCTGCGAGTCCACCAGTGGGACGAATGAGTTTTGGGGATTACTTAGATATGATCAGAAAGGAACCTACCGAATTACGCCTTTTCTTATTCAACCTGATGAAGATCAGACCGGAATTGAAGAAGGATGTCATCTTTAATGATGTGACTGGTGGAAAAGTCCTTCAATGGCTACCCTATATGTTTTTTGGTGGTGAAGGATCCGCTACGCGAAATCACTTTGATATTGATATGTCCCATGTGTTTATTTCCCAATTCCAAGGAAGTAAGCGCATTTGGTTATTCCCGAATAACCAATCCGACTTGATGTATAAGTTGCCTTATAACTTTCATAGCATTGCCAACTTAAAGAAAAGCTCTGTTAATGAATACCCAGGAATAGAATTTTTAGATGGCTATGAAGCTGTTATTCATCCAGGAGAAACTTTATACATGCCAGCAGGATGGTGGCACTACATTCAATACGAAACAGAAGGATATTCCATCTCTGTCCGCGCATTAGCAAATAGCATATCCGAAAAACTAAAAGGAGCCAGAAATCTATTCGTAACACGCCACTTCGACGATACGATGCGTAAAATCTTTAAGGATAAATGGTTCGATTATAAAATCACCACCGCTAAGAAAAGAGCCAATAAGGCCATGAGGAAATATAAAAAATAAGCTAGTATTTAGTAGTTAGTATTTAGTATAAAGACTCTTTTTTGAGCTTTGCCATTTCGGAATCTTATCCGTAAGGCCAAGTCAAAAAAGAGTCTTTTTATTATGAAATGGTAATTATTAAGCGTTTAAGTCGTGGGTCTAACTACTATATACTATATACTAAATACTCCCTTACGGTGTTTCAAACCCATACTTATGATAAACTGCTTTGGCTTCATCGCTTTTCATAAAGTCTACAAAATCCTTTGCTGCTTGTGCTCGTGGAGCATTTTTCATCTCCCCAATGATGTAGGTAGCTTTGATGTTAGTCTCTGCGGGGATGACGACCTCCTCCACAGGGTGTTGAAGTAATTTCTGGTAAACAACCTCTGAAGTCCAGACAGGTGCTGCGTCTGCTTGACGATATAAGATACGCATGGGGCTTTCACGATGGTGAATCTTGGTTAAGTAAGTACTACCATCATTAACCTTTGTTTCCATGATGGTTTTTTCCAATTCCTTGCCACCAATCTTATTGTAAACCGATACTATTTGTCTACCGATGCCTTCCCAAGCAGGATTAGGCATAGCTACTTTTACATCTTTCTTGGCTAAGTCGGCAATCTGTTTAATACCTTTTGGATTCCCCTTAGGAACCATAATCGATAATTTATTGTAGGCATAAATCTCTGTTCTGGAAAAGTGATTTGCCATTTCTTCCATTCTGCCTTTTCCTGCTGCATAGACATCCGGTTTATGATCGATACGCATGTTTCCAATCGTAATAGAACCCCCTTCAATCTGTTTGGCAAGAATGCCCGGAGGAAGGGTTTCCACAAATATGCGCAGATATTGCGGATGCTTTTTCTTGAATGCCGCTAAAAGATCATCCATACACATGAACTGGTTACCAGCAAAGAATACCACCAATTGTGGATCTACGATGTCGCCAAATAGATCCGGTACATTATCAATTCCCGGAACTGTAAAGTTGACAGCAGCCTCCGGTGGAGTGTTCCATGGTGGATCAAATTTATGATCCTGTGCATTTGCTTGATTCATTACTAAAACAACAAAGCCTATTAAAATTCGTTTGATATATCTTGATTTTCTGTTCATTTTGCTTGTATTATGGTTTAACGATTACCCAGCCTTCTGCTGCACGAATTACCAACTCACCATTTCCGCTAGGGACATAGCCTATGAAATCATACAATTGATCCTTTACCAAATTGCGCTCCTGTAGCGAATTATTGCATTGTGCAACGATTACACCCTGATCAATTAGTTTTTTTAAGTCCTTCTCATAAGGCGAGTCTTTCAGCATGACCTCTGTTCCCCCAGAGAAAGTGATTAATTCCAACTGTAATTTGCCTTTTAATCTAGGGTCATTCAGGACATTGTTGATGTTCCGAAAAGCTTTCTTTACAACATCCGGCTGATTGGAATCCAATTGATAAATGGCTTTGTATTGCTTTAAATGCGTAGTAGCTCCTACGAATTCTGCATTTTTCTGAAGATTGTTTTTTACAGGTTTAGTTTGTTGTGCATGCGCGCTTAGGCAGAGCATGAATATGCTCAACATTAAAATGATGTTTTTCATTTGTTAAAAATTAAAAGGACCGTATTTATGTTGTTCTTGTGGAATATTGTCTGCATACGGTGGGTAAGCAGAGTCTTTTGGTTTTTTGCTTAAGTCTGGATAGTCAAGTTCTTTATTGGCTTTGCTAGGTCTTTGAAAAGAGTTGATATAGGCCGCTACGTCAAAAGCTTCTTCATCGGTGAGGATCGGATTTTCCAATGAAGCTCCTAAAGGCATATTGCCTTTAATAAACTTGGCTGCGGTCAGCATTCTCGCCATACCTGCACCATCATTGAAAGAATCATCGCCCCATAATGGTGGGTAGACATACCCATCTTCAAGGTTCCCTGCCGTTTTTACTAATCCTTGTCCATCTGCCTGATGGCAGCTGATACATTGTGCTTTGAATACTTGCTCTCCATGTGCCAAGTCCGCTTTACGGTCCGGAACAGTTAATTTCACAAATCCCTGTCCTTCAATTCTTGGGCCTACAGGAACATCCTTACTCAGGTGTTTCATATAGCTCAGGATGGCTATCATTTCTTTGGAATCAAGCGGTAATTTCTTACCATTCATACTGCGTTCAAAGCAACCGTTGATTCGCTCTTCCAGACTGGCTACACGACCTTCTCGGCCAGAATAGATCGGGAAAAGGGCTGTTAAGCCAATGTAGGGGGCAGCATATGCCTTTGTCCCACCATCAAGGTGGCAACTGCCGCATGCCAAATGGTTGCCTGCATAAACTTCCCCAAGTTTATTTCCAGGTCCTAAGTATTTATATGTCTCCCGAATCAGTTTTTCCCCATAACTGATCATCTCTCCTTCAGCGCCATCTGGAATAGCAGCCATCTTAAATTGAGAAATGTCCATTAAGCCTTGAGTTTGTCCTGTGGAATCTTTCTGGCCATCTAGGTGACCAGCAAAGATATGCGTGTTAACTCCCAAAACCTGTGCTAATATCAATATCAAAATGATGACAAAAACAAAAGCGACTATTCGGGTTTGGAAAGCAATCTGCTTGACTTCTTTGTAGACGTTTTGGTTATTTTGGTTGATGTTTTCCATGTCGCAAACTTAGATTTCTTGCATAACATGCTAAAACGGTAATTAGTTATGCCCTATAACATGAAGTTATCGTAATTTATAATTTCTTGATTTATAAAGCGAATGAATTGTTTTGGTAAGCCAGATAATTCACCATGTAAGTGAACTAAATGCAAGTCCCGTTCAATTTCAAATCCTTCTACATCCACTTTTCGTAATAAGCCACTTGCAATTTCTTGCTCAACGGCATGCTTGGAAAGAATCCCTATGCTATTAGAATATTGAATATATTGTTTTATGGATTCAGAGCTTGACATTTGAACCCGATTGATTAATTCATTGGCATGTATCCCAAACTCCTTGAACCGTTGAAACACGATATCATTCGTGCCTGATCCATGCTCACGGAAAATAAATTCCTGTTTTCTTAGGGTATCTATGCATAGGGGAGAGGATTGAAATAAGGGATTGTCTTTTCGAGCCACCCAGATCAACTGATCATCCAGAATCTTCACATATTTTAAGGAAGGATCTTCAGCCATCCCTTCTACGAAACCTAAGGCTATTTTTTTCTCATAAAGCCAACGGTCCACCTGTGCAGTATTGCCAGTAAATAATTTTATCTGCACCATGGGGTGCTCCAATGAAAAGGCAGCGATCCATTTGGGCAATAAATATTGGGCAATGGTTGTACTGGCCCCTATGACCAGATTTCCCCGTACTTGGTTTTTTAACAAGCCTAGTTTATAATCCGCCAGTTCATATTCATGGATAATCACCTGTACCGAATCCATCAAAGTCCGGCCTGCATCTGTCAATACCAATCGACTCCCATTGCGTAAAAATAAGGCCTGTCCGATAATATTCTCCAACTCTTGTATATGTTTGGATACTGCCGGTTGGCTAATATTAAGCTCCCTAGAGGCTTTGGTAAAGCTTAAGTCGCGAGCCGCTTGATAAAAAACCTTAATTCTGAAATTTACTTCTAACATGAAATGCTCTTTATTCGTCTTCACTTATCGTTTCCGGGACACTGTATTTATAAAATAGGGTGTAGGGATCTGATGGATAAACATGTGCATCTGGATTATGTTTGAATGGAATATTCCGATTAAAGAGTTCTTCCAAGGTCTCCCGAAGGAAATCGAGAAAATCATTTTTCATCTCCTCCAAGAAATAATCCGTAAAGACCATACTGCCACTGTTGTTCCGGAATAACGTGCCATCCTCTCGCATGCGTCTAGCGACGTATAGGTGCGGCTCTAAGCCCTTTATTCCTGTGACCTGCTCAAATACATAGGCGTAGAATAAAGTTTGCAGGAGCGCCTTATTTTCGGTCTCCTTGGCAAAGACATTCTCCGGCTTGCTGAACAATACCTTGTCACTACCTGTCTTGTAATCTACAATACGTATTTTCACTTGTCCATCTTGATCAACGACCTCATCTACCCGGTCAATAATTCCATAAAGTTTGATCTTGCTTGGCTCCCCATCGATCATAATATCAAAATCGAGATTATAATCTTTTTCATTCTCCAATTCTACAATTCGGAAGGATTGATAGTTTGCAATATCGTATTCCAGATACATCTGAATGTAGGCAGAAGATATCTTGTGCATGATCCGTTGAAGACTATTCAGATCCGAATATGATTTAAAATCCTGTTGATATTGCAAGCCAATTTCTTGAAGCACCAAACTATCTACCAATGCAATCTTCTCTTCCAAAACGGCTGTAGGGGTAAAGTCTGCTAAGCCCTTGTAAGGTAGGAGTAGTAACTCCATGCATCGGTGAATGATGGAACCTAAATTGTTCATTTCAAATTCCTGAGATATGGATGGCGGTTCCTTAATCTCCGCAACATATTTCAAGAAGAATTGCAATGGCGATTGCAGGTAAGTGGTAAATGCGGACGCTGATAAAAGCTTTTTATTGACGATATAACGGTTGTATAATTTGTCCCATATCTCGCCTTCTTTTGCAATGATGAGTTCCTTGGGCTGAACTGGAAACAACAAAGTCTGTTGCTGTACTCTTTTGATGAAGTTAAAGTTGGTTTCAAAAACCAGCTGCTTGATAAAACGACTTTCCTCTCCTGTACTGCTTTCATCCACAATTCCATTATAAAACAAGTGCATAAAATTGCTGTATTGGAAATGTCGGTAAAACAGATAGGCCGATAAGGCATCTTGATTTTCTAATATAGGAAGACCATATGCTTTGCGGAGGTTGTTGGGTAAAAAGGTTGCCGAACTAGAGGTTTTCGGTAGAATTCCCTCATTGGCACCCAACACATAGATATAGTCGAAATTTAAACAGCGACTTTCTAAAAGTCCCATGATTTGAAGTCCTTTTAAGGGATCCCCCTCGATGGCAGAATTTATCGGTGCAATAGCCTTTTTAACCAATCCTATTTGAAAAGAAATGGAGAAAGTCCCCAACTTATCAAATCCCATATGCAATTGATTAAGCACTTTTCGGGTCTCGATTAATAAGTCGGATTCAATCAATCGGATTCTCCCTTGCGTAGCCATGGATTCCAATAAGGAACGAATCATACGGTTAATACCGGGAATGACGTCATTTTTTAATGCAATAGGCTTAAAGAAATCGGGTAAAGCAGATTGTGCTACATCGATCTCTGCAACCGGAATCTCAAATAATTGTTTTTCTGAAGCCTCTTTTTGAATTCTCTGTTTGGTTTCAGGAGCGACTTTGGTCATTGGGTGAGAAAGGAAAGTCTCCAACAATTGATAGGGGATTTTCTCCTTTTTCTGCTGAGAAATCATCATTTGCACTTCACACCACAAGTCAATCAATCCGTAAATAGGCGATTGAATTAATGGGTAACCTGTCGTGATGTTGACCTCCAAATCCGGTAAACTTTGTAATAAAGGCACCAATAAGCTTTCATCGGCTAATAAAATAGCAGCTGTCTTTCCATCAGGGATGCCTTGTGGAAAGTCTTGAAGCAAAACATCATGCAAAGTCTTTGTTTCGCTGTTTTTTCCAAGGCATTGATAGAGCTGAACATCCGTAGTTCTATTGGCTAAAACATGTGGTATCTCACCCAGGGCATTTTCAAGTCCAGTTTGCTGTAAATTCCTCCGGATAAACAATCCTGCCTCTTGAATTTTATCGTCGATATAATGTCCGTCCGCATCAAAATAAAATAAAGCCAAGCCTTGCTCTTGCCAAGTCTTAAACAATAAAGCCTCAGCTCGATTTAGTGCATTGAAACCCACAAAAAGAATCTTCTTATAAGGCTTTAGGAAATCACCTTTTTCCGCTTTTCCTTCGGCTAACTCACGGTATAAGCCAGGGTAATTTATCTGACCTTCTGCCGCTAGTTTTGCTTTTAAAGCATGGTATAATTTTGGCAATCGCTTCCACAGTTTTAGAAAGCGTTGCTGTACCGCGGTATGTCCTTTGGCACTAAAGGATTGCCAAAACAAGCGGATAAAATCTTGTTGCTCCGCTGTGAAATGCTGAAAGGCAAGGTCGATTTCCGTTGTATCAAATAGTTCCATGTAGATTTGCTCTACCGGTACCAAATCGTAATCTATCTGTCCAAAATCCGATAAGATTATCTCTGCTATCGGGTAAAACTCTTCTAAAGTTTCGGGTTCATGACCTTCCTCTGCCAACAAGGCATTGTGCAATTCATACAAATAGAAGAATTGGCTCAGGGGTGACGCCTGAGTTTTTGTACTTGAAAGACTCAAGAATTCCTGAATGGTATAAAATTGAGGAGACCAAATGGCTTGACCATAAACATCCACCAGATGTTTCTTCAAATATGTTATCGGTCGTTTATTGTTAAAGACGATGGCTACATCACTGATGTCCTGGCCAAATTTCGCCTGTATATCTTCTGCTACTAATCGTAAAAAAGCTTTGTCCATGTTTCCTTAACCCCTTAATTTACTTCAACTAATTCCTTGGTCTTTGCATAATACAAATACCCTTTTATTTGCTTATAACCTACATGCTTCAAGGCATCCATATAGGTGCCCACCTGGTATTTATGCTCGATGTAATCACCCTTGGTAAATTTAAAGTCGAGCACAATGGTTTCTCCATCTTTACTGAAAACCTTATCCGGGCGCAAGGTCTTTCCTTCAGAGGTGATGATACTAGCCTCATTCCAAACTTTATAATCACTAGTTAACCATTTGTGGATCTGTGGATGATGCCAGATCTCATGAATCTCTTGCATCAATTCTGCTCGTTCCTCCGGTACGAGGATTCCTTCTTCGATATATTGATCCACCAACTGAGCAATGTCTGGTTCCTTTTCAGCAGTAGATATGATCTCATGCGCCAATACTCCATACCGTGCCGCCTCTTCCATCATCAAAATATTGTTGATGCTCCGTTTGGTCGAACGCTCCAAGGCACGCTCTAGCTCTGCAGACATCGGATAGTTCGACAATGCAAACTTTAAGTTTTCACCTTCAGAAGTTTCGTACGTTTCAGAACTGATTATTTCTTGTATATCAAGTTGACAATCTGTTAGTGGAAAGACGGATGCCTCATCATCTAAAACTTGATAAACCAAATCGCTGATGTATTCATTCTTGATTTCAAAACTTACTGCTGCTTCTGGGTCTTTCGAATTGCTATTTTTGAATTGTGGCGCTGTAATATAAAGATGCTCTTTAGCCCGGGTCGTCGCTACATAGAAGGTGTTTAGAGCATCCATGTAGTTGAATAACATTTCTTCAAAATATTGTTGAAAGAAGATGGATTTTCCTAAGCCGCTGGTGTATTTGATCGGTATTTTTCCTAATGAAGCAAATGGCGTATCCTGTACATCAATCCAAAAATCACCATTGGTCATACCGTCTAGATTCCATGAGCAGAAAGGAATCATTACCACATCATAGGCTAAGCCTTTGGACTTATGAATGGTGGTTACCTCGATGGCATCAATTTTCCCGTTGGAAGGCAATACCGCTTTATCACCATCCTCTTCCCAGAACTCCAAGAACTGAATAAGTCCGCGTTCACCCTTGCTGGAAAATTGAGTAACCATGTCTTTAAATGCCAACAAGTAGGGGAGGTGCGTGGAGCTTGTTCCCAACTGATACGTATCAATTAACTTCTCTGTTAAATGAACCAAAGGCATTTTTTGTAATGAATTCCATTGTTCAATAAGCTGGATTGGCAATACCTCAGCTAATTGGTCTATGCGATTCTGCTTAAATTTAAGCCAAGCATCGGCTGTGAAATCTGAATTTCCTTGAAGAATCTGGTAGAGGTAACTCATGTTTGCCAAATGAATGACATGTTTATCCGATTGATAAACCAAAGCACGGAAGGTCTCGATTAATAAACTGATCGCATTGTTAGAAACCAAGGTTAAGGCATCTCCTGATACGACTTCAAAGTCCATTCCTTGCTCATTCTTGTAGCGCATCAATTCTTGAATCATTAATTTTGCCTGCGCATTGCTTCTCACCAAAATACCGATTTGATTTGCCTTATATCTTCCAGTGCCTATCCATTCTCCAATTTTGCCGCAGAGGTTCTTTACGGACTCTTCGATAACTTGATTCTTTCGGAAGCGTCCATCTCGAACAGGAAGGAAGCTGATTTCAATAGATCCTTGAGGCTTGCCTTCTCCTATCAGATGTGGAGGGATGGTTTGTATGCTATCTTGATAGGCTTTGACGAGCATCTGATCATTACCGGTATTATGCCACCATTCGGCCATCTCCCCAGAAAGGCTTTCTAGCACCTTGTTGTTTAGTGCCTCTTGTAATAGGGCAGGAATATGCTCGAACAAATAATTGTTCAACTTGATGATATTTGGTAAGCTGCGGTAATTCGTCTGCAAATTACCATGATGAATAAATTCGTTTAATGTATCACCTTGCTGGTGAAAGCTATCGCCCACTTGTTGTTCTACCTGTTGCAGTAAAATACGCCAATCGCCATTTCTCCAACGGTAGATGCTCTGTTTTACATCCCCCACAATTAAGTGCTCATGCTGCTTACCTTGTGTATTTGCCAATGCATTTAACAACAAAGGGCTGTAGTTTTTCCATTGTATCCTGGATGTATCCTGAAACTCGTCAAATAGGAAATAATTATAACGATTGCCGATTTTCTCCCAAATGAAGGTAGGATCACTATTTTCATCGAGCCCGATTTTATTCAATAAAACTTGCGCATCAGAAATCAACTGTGATGAATTCTCCTTGCGCCATAAGCTCAATAAATCGCTCATTTCTTTTAATAGGCGTAGAAAATACAAGTTATTCTGCACGGCCTGATAGGCTATAAAAGCAGGGAAAATGCGCTTGAGCTCCATGATAGCCTCCAATGCGGGCAATACCGCATCTAGAAATTCTGGTCGGTAATCCTTCTGCTGGTCCACAAATATCTTTTCCGGCTCAGCTAATAGCACCTCAAATTTGGCGAATACCTTCTCGTCCAAATCCGTTATAGAAGTCTTAAATATGTTGGAATTGACCTTACTTGCCGCAATAAATTTATTGCGAGATTTCCCTGATAAATCTGCCTCTTGGATCCCTAAGCCTCGAAATGCAAGTTGAAAATTCTCAATACTTTCACTTAAAGCCTGTAAAAAAGAGCTAGTCTTTTCGGCAACTTCTTGGTTTAATAGATTGAAAATCCGGTCACTATCTGCAGATAGCACATAGCCATCAAACTCTTGAAAATTCTCGCTGAATATCAATCCAGCCAAGCTCATGAGTTGATTTCTATAGTTCCAGTTTTCGTTATTGCCTATTTTTTGTTCGGCGTAATTGATGATCCATTCCAATAATTCGGGTTTCTCATCCAATAAGTTGTTAAGCATAATGGTAAGGTCCCTTTTCACCTTATTGCTATTCATCTCAATTGCATAGCCAGCGTCTAAATTTAGCTCATATGTAAAACTGCGGATAACCTTTTGCGAAAAGCCATCAATGGTGCTTACCGAAAAATGTGCATAATCATGAAGGATTCTACGATAAATCCTTCTGGCTTTTTCCTGCAAACTGATGCTATCCAATTGTGGATGTTCTTCCAAAAGGAGTTTTCGGTAATCGTCAATCTTTCGGGATTGATCTCCTAAAGCCAAACCTTGAAGGACCGATAATATCCGCTCCTTCATCTCGGCAGTTGCCTTGTTGGTAAAGGTGACCGCGAGGATTTCTCGGTAGTTGCTTTCTTTAGCTAATAATAAGCTTAGGTAATGGACAGTCAAACTAAAAGTCTTTCCTGATCCCGCTGAAGCTTTGACGATTTTTAAAGGTGCTTTATGTGGCATGGATTCACTGCAGATTTATTAGCGATGAATATCGTCAATATCCGCCTAATCATGAAAAAAAATAATATTTTATGTGTTCTGAGACTGAACCCATGCTTCCTTCCATGTAGAGCATGCTTTCCATAATCTTTCCTTGTTATTTTAAGCTATTTGCTAGTAGATTTCTTTGATACTCACACGGAATTTCATTGGATTTGATAAGGATCTTATTCGGATCTCGTTCGCTTCTAACCGAACGAGATCCGAAGGAGTTCCGAACAAGTTCCGAAGGAGATCCGAATAAGTGACGAAGGAAACCCCTTGAAATAGATAGGAGACCGCTACGCTATTAGATGTGAGATATGAGATAGTAAGGTGGATAAGTATGTTCCTTACTACTCAAAGCGAAGCGAAGAGTCTTTTGCCCTCCCACTAGACCTCGTCGTTCTTTATCGAAGATAAAGAAACCTCAAACTGTCTAGGTATTACGTTATGTAGGGGTGGCACTGAGTGAGTTTGAGGGAAGGGGGGTATCCCCGCCGAAAGCGAACGGAATATCCGCCCGATATAAAAAAATATGAAGGGTTAGGGAAAAGAAATAGATAATGTTGGGTGTTAAGCGGTCGATGCATGCATCGACCCTACAAACAATCGTGAAATAATTGAGGCTATTAACCTCAAATTTACGGTCGAAGCATGCTTCGGCCGCTATCCAAAACACCAGTTTCCTTTCCCGCCAATAGGTCTAACTACTAACTACTTGATACTAAATACTATTTTTTAAGGCGAACTCTTATTATTTTAATTATCAGATATTTTATCTATCTTTGCGTCCCCTCTTGCATGCAGCACGGGGGATATGTTGAATACATAAAATAACAAAAAAACATGGCAACTAAAATCAGATTGCAGAGACACGGTAAAAAAGGAAAACCTTTTTACCATGTAGTAGTAGCAGATGCACGTGCTCCACGTGATGGTAAGTTCATCGAGCGTATTGGTTCTTATAACCCAAACACTAATCCAGCGACTATCGTATTAGATTTCGAAAAAGCATTAGACTGGATGAACAAAGGTGCACAACCTACTGACACCGCTCGTACTATCCTTTCAGACAAAGGTGTTTTATACAAAAGACACTTGCAAGGTGGTGTGAAAAAAGGTGCTTTCGATGATGCTAAAGCAGAAGAACTTTTCAACAACTGGGTAGAAAGTAAAGATGCGCAAATCGAAGGTAAAAAATCTGGCTTAGCAAAAACTAAAGAAGAAGCTAAAAAAGCTGCTTTAGCTGCTGAGGCAAAGAAAAAAGAAGAGAAAGCTGCTGCTATCGCTGCTAAAAACACCCCTGCTGCTGAAGAAGCAACAGAAGAAGCTAGCGAAGAAACTGCTGAAAACACTGAAGAAACAGAAGGTTAATCCTTTTCAAAAAGTATTCGAAAGAGCCGGTCTATTACAGAACGGCTTTTTTTGTGCCTTATTTATTCCCACAAAAAAAGAGGTTGCCAATTTTGGCAACCTCAATATAAAATAATCTAAAGAATATTATTTAGTTGGGTTCTGAGTCAGCGTTCCTGGATAAGAGTTGATCGCATCTTGTGGGATGTAATAAACAACTCGGTAATCTGTAGGAGCAACTACTTCAGTTTGTGTTTGTGGACCTGGATATTTACGTGTTAATGGATCTCCATTACGGAATACATCATAACTACGTTCTGCTTGGTAAGCTAATTCCAATTGTCTTTCCTTGTCAATATAGGTTTTTGCGTTTGCAGCTGTCATACTTGCATAAGCACCGTTTTCAATAGAACGAGTTCTGATTTTGTTCAAATCAACAAGTGATTCTGCATAGCGACCTAACTTAGCCAAAGCCTCAGCTCTATTCAAGTAAACCTCTCCTAAACGGCTAATCAATGGTGAGTGAAGTTGTGATTCTTCACCTTCTTTCGAACATTTGATGATGTAAAATTGTGGATAAACACGGTTTAATGTGATAAAGTAATCCAATACACCATGGTATGTTTTACCATCTTTATAGTTGATCGAATAGGTGCCTTGTGAAGCATTGACAGCAGTCAAGGTATAATTTGCAGAACCTTCTTTCGCTTGGATTGTACCTCCGCTGCGGATTACTGTATCTTGAGCATAGTTTAACTCACCAGATTTTGGATCTTGTTTGATGAAACGGAATACCTCTGTATAGGCACCAGTTTTTGCATCCTTACGATAGGTTGGAGCAATGAACGCAGCACGTGCATCAACAATCTTGTAGTTGTCTGGTCTCCAGTCGTTTCTTCCGGTTTCGTTTAAGAGATCAATGTATTTTGCACTTGCATACATTTCTCCCCAGCCCATACCTCCGATATTGGAGTACATACCACCAATTCCGTAATAATGGTCATAACCTGAGAATTCTGAAGCTACTCTTTTAATAGCAAAAATAGTTTCTTTATTGTCTTCAGGTTTGAAGGTGTTGTATCGCATAAACTGATCTCTCGTTAACAAAGTATAACGGTTGGAGTTAATCACTTTGTCTGCATATTCAACGGATAATCTCGCATATTCAGCATTAGGAGATTCATAAGTGCCACTCATATACAAATATACACGTGATAATAGGGCTTGAGCAGCTTCTTTAGTACCATAAATAGAAGTTTTTCCTAAAGTCAATAATGATTCTGCTTTCTTTAAATCGGCGATTACTTGTGCATAAGTATCTTTCACTGTTGCGCGATCTGGAAGGTTTAAATCTCCGAATACATTATCTGGAGTACCATTTACAATCGGAACACCAAGATTGGTTTCAGGCGATTGGTAATAAGGTCTTCCATAAGCACGCACCAAGTAGAAATACATCATTCCACGGATAAAATATGCTTCACCTAGTTGATTGTCAGTTGTTGCATCTTTGCTTTCAGGAACCAATTTAATAATATTGGATGCTTGAGCAATAGCTTTGTAGCTAGAGTTCCAGAAAGTTGATAAACGACCATTATTTGGTGTTCTTGAATAAGAGATAAATTCGTAAAAAGCATCGGTTGATGATCCACGAATCATCATATTATCTCCGGCATATTCACCTGCACGGTGCATAGGGTCAGACCAAGCCTTTAATTGGGCATAGGCACCAACTAACATGGCATCTGGATTTTGAGATATCTTATCTGAATCCATTGACCCGTATGGTAATCTTTCTATATCACAAGAGCCTAAAAACGCTGAGGCTGCTAATAAAATAAGTAACTTTTTCATAATAATAATTCCTTAGGGATTAAAATGTAACATTAAGGCCAAACATAAACTTGCGAGTTGCCGGATATACGGATGGTCCAGCTGTATTAAGAACAGCACCTGAATCATTGATAGACATCTCTGGATCAACACCTGAATATTTGGTCAGTGTAAATAAATTCTCTCCTGTTAAAAAGAAACGAACGCTATTTAAGTTGTATTTAGATAAATCTAATTTATATCCTAAGGATAAAGAACGCATTCTGAAAAAGTCGTTTTCTTCTAAATAACGTGAAGAAGCTTTGTTACCATTGTCCTTATTGTTGTATTTAGCCACTGGGTGAGTTGCGATATCACCTGGTTTTTCCCAACGTGACCAACCATCCTGTAACTTCATTTGATTACGGTCAGTATATGTTCCGTCTGAATCGTATTCTTGTCTGAAGTAATTGTATGATAAACCACCGATCGAGTAACCAAAAGTTGCTGATAAATCAAATTGCTTGTACGCTAAATTGGTGCTAATGCCACCAAATAAATCTGCTGCTGCTTTCTTCAAGGCTACTTGAGTAGCTTCTGCATAGTTTGATGTTACTGTTTTACCAGTCTCATTACCGTTTGCATCTTTTTCAATATGGTACCACTGTGGTTTACCGTCTTCGGGATTAACACCAGCCCATTCTGCCATGTAGTAAGTGTCTACTGGTAAACCTGGGTAAAGGATACGTTGTGCCGAACCTGCAATCCCTGCTCCATCACCAATGTAAACTGGACGGATCGACATGTTGCCATTCGCATCTTTAGTAGGATATAGTTTGGTTAACTTGTTTTTGTTATGTCCTAAGTTGATATCAATAGACCATAATAAATCGTCTGTACGAAGGATGTCACCACCAATATTTAATTCAATACCACGGTTGTTCATCTCTCCTACGTTCTTCCATAATGAGGTTACACCAATTAAACCTGTAACAGGAACAGCGTAAAGGATGTTGTCTGTATCTTTGTTATAATAGTCAAAAGATGCACGGATACGGTTATTAAATAATCCAAAATCTAAACCCACACCAGTAGTGTATGTGTTTTCCCAAGATAAATCAGGATTACCAATTACGGAAATTAATGCACCTGGATTTTCGTTATATCCTGAAGTTGAAGAAACCGAATATACGCTGTATTGAGGATAAAGTGAAGATGGTTTATTTCCTACGGAACCATAAGCAGCACGTAATTTCAATAAGTTGATTTGGTCAAAATTGAACCACGACTCGTTATGGATATTCCATCCTCCGGAAACGGAGAAGAAGTTACCATATTTACCATTTGTACCAAAGTTGGATGCACCATCGCGACGGAATGATCCTTCAAGAGTATAACGGTTATCGTATTCATAAGTTGCTTTGGAAAGTATGGATTGTGTTGCCCATTCGCTGATACCCCCTTTAGTACGCTCAGGCTTTGCTACAACATCTAATACTTCGAATCCTGGTATAAATCCTGTTCCATACACATCAAGTGTTTTTATGCGGTAATCGTTAAATTCATAAGCCAAAATTCCACTTAAACTATGTTTGTCCCAATTCTTGTTGAAACGTAAGATTTGGTTGGTATATCTTCTGTAGTCTTCTGAACGGTATTCTGCCAAACGACCTTTTACACTTTCTCCAGCACTTGAACTTGGATCATAATAGTACGCTGAAGAATATAAATTCGCACGGTAGTTATTTACAGAAGAGAAAGTTAACCAATCCGTGATTTTAATATCAAAATCAATTCCACCCATCAACTCATAGTTGTGGTTGTTTCCGTGGTTGAATTGTAAATCATATAAATAGTTAGTTCCAGCACTATTTACCCAACCTGAATAACGGTGAGGTACCGGTTTTCCATTATCATCGTATGGGTTATCCCAAGGGAAATTAGTGTACATTGCTGTGATGGAATATTGTTGGTCATCAGCACCTCTGCGTGCGCCTGCTAAGGTAGGTCTAATTGTTAACCAGTCAAATGGTCTGATGGTGTTGTTCAAACGTACATTGTAACGCTTGTAGTCATAACCTTTAACAGCACCTACTTCATTGTAATAACCTAGGGAAAGCAAAGATTGTAAATTGTCATTACCACCTTGAATAGTTACGTTGTGGTTTTGGGTTAAGCCACTTTTGGTTGCTACTTTCCACCAATCGAAATTAGAATTTTTCAATTCGTCATTCCATCTTGGGAAATTAATTACATTGGCATTTTGGAAAGAAGAGTAATAATCGTATAATTCAGCGCCATTCATCATCTCTAAATTTCCGTTGGTTAAGGTGTTTACCCCTAATTTACCGGAATAGCTGATGGTTGCTTTTTGAGCTTTAGGAGTTTTTGTAGTAACAACGATTACTCCATTTGCACCTTGCGAACCATAGATAGAGGTTGAAGCCGCATCTTTTAATACGGTTAATCCTACGATATCATCAGGGTTCAAGTCACCTGGGCTTGATCCTACGATAACACCATCGATTACCCATAGCGGGCTAGTGGTACCACTTAGGGTTGCTTGACCGCGAATTACCACACCACCACGTGATCCTGGACGGCCATTACCTGGTGCAACATAAACACCAGCAGCTTTACCGTTTAACATGTTCTCAACAGTAGGAGTCGTAATGTCACGAAGCTTCTCGCCCTTTACAGCCTGCATCGCTCCTGTTAAACTTTCTTTCTTCTGTTGGATACCGTATCCAACGATCACTACTTCATCAATCTCATCTGTTTTTTCAGATAGTGTGACTGACATGCTAGTTCCGCTTACAACACGTTGTAATTCGGAATACCCTAATGCTTGGAATACCAAGGTTTGACCAGGTTTAGCGTTGATGCTGAACTTACCAGCTTCATCTGTCGAAGTTGCTACACTAGGATCTTCCTTTACTCGAATGGTAACTCCTGATAAAGGACCGCTTGGTCCACTAACTGTTCCAGTTACTTGTTGTTGGTTCGCAACATGAACTAAGGAAGCAGTCCTTCCGATTTCATTAGCCTGTGTGAGAGTAGGACTAAGAAATGCTAAAAGTAATGCAGAGCCTATTGGGTAAATGGCTCTTGCAAACATAGGCGTGTAATTGCTTTTGTTTCTCATAACATATAGTAATTGTTAAATTTTTGACTCCTAAGAATCATAAATAGATTTATGAAGACCAATATTAATAGAATGTTAATTATGCGAAATAAAATAAATGAACTCAATCGATTGTCCTATTTAACGCAATCGTTTGTTTTTTATTGAATTGTATCATGTAAAATTTTTAGTAAAGTAAGTAATAGACTTTGAAAACATATTTATGAGTGTATTTCTAGAATCATTACCTTTGTGCTGAAATACTAAAAAATGAATAAAGATCAGAGTTTCTATATAGGTTATGTAAGCAAAACCCGCGGATTAAAAGGTGAAGTGCAGTTATTCTTTGAATTTGAAGATTATGCAGAATTAGATTTAGACGTCATTTTCTTGGAAATTGATAAGAAATTAGTACCATATTTCGTGGAGAATGTAAAACTTCACAATAATAGTACTGCCTATGCATGGTTTGAAGATATAGATCATATTGACAAAGCACAACCTTTGGTTCATAAGAAAATGTATTTGCCTATTGAGAAAATGCCAGAGCGTGATCCTGATGATTTCAGATACAGCGATTTAATTGGATATTTGGTAATTGATGAGCAAGAAGGAGAGTTGGGTGAAATTACACAAGTGCAGGAGATGCCACAACAATTTATTGCTACCATCAACATGGAAGACAAAGAAGTTATGTTTCCCCTGAATGAAGACTTTATAGTAGGTATCGATCCGGAAGAAAAAGTAGTGGTATTGCAATTACCAGAGGGATTAGTGGATATGTATTTGGAGCAGTAATCCATAATGATATAAGAATTTTAAGCCATTGGATTTCGTTCAATGGCTTTTTTTGTGGGTTTTATTGGACAATTTTCAGGATGTATTTCGTTTAATTTTAGAAATTCATTTTGAGATTAACGGACGAATAACGATATTAGCCCTCGCTTATAGAGAAAGGCAGAGGGAATAGACCCGCTGAAGCCTTAGCAACCTGACCCTTGTCAAGGTGCTACATTCTACCCCAAATAAGGGAAAGATAAGCTGAGACCAGTTTTCACTGCGTTTTCTCTAAGCCCTAATTGTATTATATGAAGATTGTAGATCATATCAAGAATGCCAATGGCAAGACCTTGTATTCTTTTGAGTTGTTACCACCAGCAAAGGGCCAGGGGATTCAAAGCATATTTAAAACCATGGATGAATTGATGGAGTTTAAGCCACCATTTATCGATGTTACTTATCACCGCGAAGATTACCTATATAAACAACATACCAACGGCTTACTTGAACGTGTTTCTTATAGAAAGCGTCCTGGTACAGTAGCTATCTGTGCCGCTATCATGAGTAAATATAAAGTTGATGCTGTACCGCATTTGATCTGTGGAGGTTTTACCAAAGAAGAGACAGAAAATGCCTTGATCGATCTTAATTTCCTAGGTATTGATAATGTTTTGGTGTTACGTGGCGATGCTCGTAAAGGTGATTCTGACTTTATTCCTACGGAAGGTGGACATGCTTATGCCATCGATCTATTGGAACAGGTAGCGGATATGAACAGAGGACAGTATTTGCATGAAGATATTGGCAGTTCGGAGAAAACTGACTTCTGTATTGGTGTTGCAGGATATCCGGAGAAACATTTCGAAGCACCAAACTTTAATACGGACTTTAAATGGTTGAAGAAGAAAGTGGCCATGGGTGCTGAATTTATCGTTACGCAGATGTTCTTTAACGTAGAAAAATACAAGGAATTTGTCACCAAATGTAGAGAACATGATATCCATGTCCCTATTATTCCGGGATTAAAGCCATTGACGACAAAAAATCAATTGATCACCTTGCCAAGAATCTTCCACTTGGATATTCCTGAGGACTTAAGTGATGCTGTTGAAGCTTGTAAAAACAACGCTGAAGTACGTCAAGTTGGTGAAGAATGGCTAGTACAACAGTGTAAGGAGTTGATAAACTTTGGAGCACCGGTATTGCACTTTTATACCATGAGTAATCCAGGACCTACAAAAAAAATCGTAGAAAAACTCGTATAACGAACTAACCAACCCTTATATATTACCCTAAAGACGGAATTACTTCCGTCTTTTTCTTTTTTCAGCATATCAGGTGTCGAAGCTGTTAAATAGTGTTAAGCCATCATGGTCTTTCAATTTACTTGGTTAATTTTATTAGCACAACTAACCACAAATATGAAATATAATAGAATCAACAATCTTTTAGGATGGCTTTGTGGTATCATAGCCTTTTTAATCTATTCCTTTACGACGGAGAAGTTTAGCAGTTGGTGGGATACAGGAGAATTTATTGCCTCGGCTTATAAATTAGAAATCGTCCATCAGCCGGGTGCTCCATTGTTTCTCATGCTGCAAAATGTGTTTTCTAATTTGGCATTAGGTGATGCCACTAAAATAGCCTATTGGATGAATATAGGTTCTGCAGTATGTAGTGGAATGACCATTGTGTTCTTGTTTTGGACCATTACAGCAATCGCCAGGAAATTAATCGCAAAAGGCGAAGAATTGGACTTTACTCAGCAAGTAAAGATCTTTGGTGCCGGTTTGGTTGGTGCTTTAGCGTACAGCTTTTCCGATACATTCTGGTATTCAGCCGTAGAATCCGAAGTATATGCTATGTCGTCCCTGTGTACAGCTGTTGTATTCTGGTTAGCCTTAAAATGGGAGCAAAGAGCCGATGAACCCGATGCTAATAAGTGGCTGTTGGTACTGGCCTATGTGATGGGATTAAGTATTGGCGTGCATCTATTGAATTTATTGACCATTCCTGCCATTGCTTTGTTGATTTATTTCCGCAAAAGTAAAGCAGTTACCTGGACTGGTATTGCCAAATCCTTAGGATGGGGCGTATTAGTCTTGGGCTTTATTCTGTGGGGTGTAATCCAATATTCCGTTCGAATAGCTGCTCAATTTGATTTATTCTTTGTGAATGGATTGGGCATGCCATTTGGGACAGGCATCATCTTATTTGTGCTATTATTGGTTTCAGCAATTGTATTTGGGATTTACTATTCGATCAAGAAAGCTAAGCCAATTCTAAATTTAGCCTTGCTTTCACTAGCCTTTATCTATTTGGGTTTTGGATCTTATACCTTTCTTTTGGTCAGATCTCAAACCAATATCACCTTAAATAATAATGCGCCAGATAATGTGTTTTCTTTTCTAGGCTATCTTGCTAGAGAGCAATATCAATCTGAGCCATTGTTTAAGGGCCCCAATTTTAATTCGCAAATTGTTGGTGTAAATGAGAAGTCTGATTTTCGGAAAGATGAACATAGCTATGCAGAGATAAAAGGAAGAAGTAGCTATGAATACGATAAGGAAGTGTTATTCCCTCGGGTTTATAGTGAAAAGCATAGCGATTTTTACCGTCAATATTTGGGATTAGCAGAAGGAGAGACACCTTCCTTTATCGATAATATGCGTTTCTTTTTTGGGTACCAGTTGGGGCATATGTACAGTCGATATTTCATGTGGAATTTTGTGGGTAGACAGAATGATAGTCCTAGTCAGGGTGAATATAGTTCAGGCAATTGGATTTCTGGTATTTCTTTCCTAGATGATCTCCGCCTTCCTGGACAAAGTCAAATCAGTGAATTCTTTAAGAATGATCCGAGTAGAAATACATATTTCTTCTTGCCATTGCTATTAGGTGTTATAGGTCTAGCTTGGCAATTAAAGAAGAGTAGAAAGGATACTGCTATTGTAGGCTTGTTGTTCTTCTTTACAGGGATAGCTATTGTTTTGTATTTGAACCAAAGTCCATTACAACCTAGGGAAAGAGATTATGCTTATGCTGGTTCTTTCTATGTTTTTGCTATTTGGATAGGTCTAGGAATGATAGCTGTGACGGATTTCTTGCAGCAAAAGATTAAAGTTTCATCTAAACAACTGGCAGTAGCATCAGCTGGTCTTTGTATGTTGGCAGGCCCTGTTCTGTTAATCAGTCAGAATTGGGATGATCATGATCGTTCGGCACGAACAATGACCCGGGATATGGCATATAATGCTTTGCAGTCTTGTGAACCTAATGCTATTCTGTTCACTTATGCGGATAATGATACTTTTCCACTGTGGTACTTGCAAGAAGTGGAAGGAGTGAGAACAGATGTTCGTGTACTCAACTACGGATACATGCAATCGGAATGGTATGTAAAACAAGCCATGCAAGATGTTAATCAGTCGAAGGCTTTACCAATTGGATTTAATTATGATAAGGTAAAGAAAGGTGTGAGGGAAGTGGTTCGAGTGTTGGATATGGGAATTGAAGGTCATGTGGATGTGGATAAAATGTTAGCTGTCATGTTATCGGATGATCCTTCCAATAAAGTGCAGCTTCAAGATGGTAGCTTTGAAAACATATTGCCGAGTAAAAAGTTGCAATTGAAGATTAATAAGGATGCGGTATTGAAGAATAAGGTAGTGCCAAAAGAGTGGGAATCCTATGTTCCCGAATATATGCAGTGGGATTATCAACAAAGCTATGTGTCCAGATCGGAGTTGGTATTGATGTCTATTCTGGCAGAGAATAATTGGGAGAGACCGATCTATTTTACCCAGATGAGTCCAAATTCTGTCTTTATGGGGATGGATAAATATATGGCCTCAGAAGGGTTGTTATATAAGTTAATGCCAGTAGAAGTAGGGCAAGCAGCAAATACTCCTTCTTTGGTCAACTCGGACAAGATCTATTCGAATGCAATGGACAAATACCGTTGGCCAAATATTTCATCTATCAATCATTTGGATACAGATTCAAATACCTTCTTTGAGGGTTGGGCTTATGCCAATGTTTACCAACAAGGAATTGATCAATTGATGGCTCAAAATAAAACCAAGCAGGCACGTGATCTGGCACTGAAAGCTTATGACCTACAGCCAAAAAGAATTAATTCGGCTAAGCTTACTTACCTCAATGCGACGGTAGTAGACACTTTGTATAAAACCCAAGAATTGGAAAAAGCAAAATCATTGGCTACCAGAAGTATCAATGCATTGGATGAATTGTTAAATCAACAATTGCTGATTACCAGCAAAGGGATGCATGGATTTGATGGATACACCATTCACTTGGGTATGGAGGCCTTGACACGTTATAAAGCAATTGGTGAAAGTGCCAAAGATGAAGCTTTGGTAGCTCAAGTAAACAGAATGGAAGAGCGATATAAACAAGCTTGGATGTAAGTAAGAGTATAATTTAGTGTAATAGAAAATCCCCTTAAGATTACCTCTTAAGGGGATTTCATTTATCATCAGATTTCCTTAGCCTTTCTTAACTTCTTTGGCCCAAGAATCTTTCAATGTTACGGTTCTATTGAAAACCAATTTATCCTCCTTACTCATCTTATTATCTAAGGTGAAATAACCTAAGCGAATAAACTGATATCCTTTACCCAATTCTGCATTGGCTAAATCAGGTTCGATATAAGCTTTCTCGATAATCTGTAAGCTATCCGGATTGATGGACTCTTTGAAATCCTCAGCTGCTGCTGGGTTCTCATCTTGGAATAGACGGTCATACAAGCGAACCTCTGCTTCTTGAGCGTGAGCCACAGAAACCCAGTGAATTGTTCCTTTAACTTTCATTCCAGAAGTATCTTCACCAGATTTTGAGTTCGGTACATAATCACACAACACCTCTGTAACCTTTCCATTCTCATCCTTATTGAATCCAGTACAAGTTACAATGTAACCATGTTTCAAGCGTACGGATAGACCAGGTCCTAAACGGAAGAATTTCTTCGGAGCATCTTCCATAAAGTCATCGCGTTCAATCCATAATTCCTTAGAGAATGGAATCTTTCTTGTGCCATCATGACCTTCAACTTCTGGATTGTTTTCACCATCCATTTCCTCCACTTGGCCTTCAGGGTAGTTGTTAATGATCAATTTAATTGGATCTAACACCGCCATTCTGCGCCAAGCTGTTTTATTCAAGTCTTCACGGATACAGAATTCCAATAAACTTACATCGATCATGTTTTCACGCTTCTGAATACCTATTCTTTCACAGAAGTTACGGATACTCTCAGGCGTATAGCCACGACGACGAAGACCTGAAATAGTAGGCATGCGTGGATCATCCCAGCTTTCTACAAATTTCTCATTCACCAATTGCAATAGCTTACGCTTACTCATAACCGTGTATGTCATGTTTAAGCGGGCAAATTCATATTGTTTCGATGGGAAGATCTCCAATTTGTTGATCAACCAATCGTATAAAGGTCTGTGGGGAATAAACTCCAATGTACAAACCGAATGGGTAATCTTTTCAATGGAATCGGATTGACCATGTGCAAAATCGTACATCGGATAAATACACCATTTATCACCTGTACGGTGGTGATGAGCATGTTTAATACGGTAGATGATCGGATCACGCATGTGCATATTCGGACTTACTAAGTCGATCTTTGCACGCAATACCTTCTCCCCATCCTTATATTTTCCGGCACGCATATCTTCGAAGAGTTGTAAGTTTTCTTCAATACTGCGGCTGCGGTATGGCGTTGGAGTACCTGGTTCCGTTGGAGTTCCTTTAGCAGCAGCAATTTCCTCTGCAGTGGAATCATCCACATAAGCCAAGTCATGCTTGATTAAGTCAACAGCATATTGGTAAAGAGTTTCGAAATAATCTGAGGTGTAAAGTTCCTCTGCCCATTGGAAACCAAGCCATTGAATGTCTTTCTTAATGCTGTCCACATACTCTACATCTTCCGTTACTGGATTCGTATCATCAAAACGTAAGTTGGTCTGTCCGTTGTACTTCTGTGCCAAAGCAAAGTTTAAACAGATTGATTTTGCGTGACCAATATGTAGATAGCCATTTGGTTCCGGTGGGAAACGAGTCAATACACGACCGTCATTCTTCCCATTTCGAAGATCATCTTCAATGATCTCTTCGATAAAATTCAAGGATTTTTCTTCTTCTACCATGTAGCAAAGTTAGCTATTTCATCGATATATTGGATGGACAAGACATGAATACTTGGCTCATTTTATGTATTTTCGAAGTATATTTTACAAATTATGAATTTAAGATTAGCATTACTGGCAATCCTGATAATCCCCTTGTCGCTTTTTGCACAGAAAAAACAAAAACCAAAACTATTGGTCTATGGTTCTGACATAGCTGCTTTTTCTGCTGCGGTGCAGGCTGCACGTTCCAATGTGCCTACTGTTTGGGTACTTGACCAAGCGCAAATTGCACCGGAGATAACAAGTCAAGCAATTAAGATCAACAGTAATCAGAAGCTCGATGGCGGGATTTGGATGAATATCTTAATGGAGATGGCTGTTAGTAAAACCAAAAGCGATTCTCTAGCACAATTGGTAAAACAAGATCTTAACCCTCGATTGGCTCAAAATGCAATTGATAAAATCATTGCTGAGCTCCCTAATCTAACCTTAATTAAGAATCAACAAATCAGTAAGACTAGTCAGAAGAAAAAGGGTTGGGATATTCAACTAAGTAACCGATTGCAATTTTCGGTTCTCTCAGTCATTGATTTCAGTGAAAAGGGGAGTCTGTATGCACAAGCAGAGAAAGATGATAAGTCTATTGCATCTACCGCCTTGCAGAAGGCCGCTGATGTTTCATTGGCTTTAGGAAGGACATCTGTAGGTGCAGCAGAACTAGATGGATCTGCACATGTCATCCTACTAAAAGACTTATTGACTTTTGAAAGGAATAATCTTCTCGACGCAGGCTTCTTACGTAAAGTCAACACAGATCCTAATAATATAGCTTTCCGTGCTGCCTATGGTCAGGCACTTGGAGCAACTGCGGCATACCTTGCCTTCTTTAAGACAAACAGCAAATCCATTGATATCCGTAAATTACAAGCTGAGTTAATGGCTTTTTCAGCAAGACTGACTCCATATCAGGATGTGTCATCGCAGGATACACATTTTGGATCTATTCAGAAAAACTACCTCACAGGATTCTTTTTAGGTCAGGTTGAGGATGGAAAGTATCTCTTTAAAAAGGACGAGTTTGTGCGTTTTGACGATGTTAAAGCCGTGATGAATGACATCTATACGCGTAGCCAACTGTGGTTCTTAGATAACTTCCGCAATGAAGATTTAACTTGGGGAGATTTATTCGGTTTAATTAAGTATGTATCCCTAAAAGGCGATGAAGTACAAAAACAAGTCGAGAAAGAATGGAATAGCAAACGTAAATTCCAAGGTGAGTTTAGTTTGAAGAACAAAGTCACTCGAGAACATTTTGCTGTCATGGCAGACTTATATTCCAACTCCTTTAGCAAGACAATTAATCTTGACGGATCATTCGTCAAATAATTCTAGAACGAATTCTAAAATATTAGGTATAAAAAAAGGCTGCTTTTTACAAGCAGCCTTTCTTTATTTTCTATTAAAGGTATTTAAATACCTCACCTAAGGATTCATTGCTGGTATAGGTATTGCCTAAATCAATCAATTGTCCTGTTCCGATATTAATAACCATACCGTGGATGGCTAAGTCGGCTCCATTTTTCCAAGCATTCTGAACAATGGAAGTCGAACACAGATTCCAGACTTGTTCTTTAACATTCAATTCTACTAATCGGTCTGCTTTTTTACCTGTATCTTCGATAGCATCGATTTCTTCTGCATGAAGACGGTAAACATCCTTGATGTGGCATAACCAGTTATCAATGATACCGTATTGTTGGCTACTTAATGATGCCGCAACACCACCACAACCGTAGTGACCTGCCACGATAATGTGTTTCACTTTCAATACATTGACAGCATAGTCTAAAACGGCTAACATACTCATATCCGAATGAACACACATGTTCGCAATATTACGGTGCACGAATACCTCTCCAGGTTTTCTACCTGTCAATTCATTCGCAGGAACGCGGCTATCCGCACATCCTATCCATAAAATCTCTGGGTTTTGTCCATTCGCTAATTGCTCAAAACGTCCAGTGGTGTCCTTCTTTACAAAGTCCATCCAATCTTTATTTCCGTTTATAATATTGTCAAAGCCGATTTCTAGATCTTTTCTACTCATTTTATTTATGTGATTTTCTGTGTTTTCAATTCTGAGAAACTTTACAAGTTTCCGCATTTATTTAATTCTTTTAAACTACTTTTTTAAGTTTTTGTTTTCTGCGACGGTGTTCCTTCTTGAAAGTCACCTCATTTAGCTCAATATCCAAGCCCTTGCTGATCGCATTTTGCTCAAAGTCCTTGATGACATCAATGACATCCTTATCAATAAATTTACTTCGATGTCCATCAATCAAAATGGTCTTGACATCCTTCGGTAAATTATAAAGCTTATGTTGAATAGGTGCTTTATTTAAGAATGTAACTTCTTCTGCCAAAGTTAATACGGCTACTGAAGTATCATCTGTTTCCTTTGGTTTAATATTGATGTGGTATGCATTGTGCATATTGGCACGTAAGATGTAAAAGGTCGCTACCAAGATACCCACACCTACACCAGTCAATAAGTCAGTGAATACGACAACAGCAATAGTGATAAAAAATGGAATAAATTGATCCAATCCTTTACCAAACATTTGTTTGAACAAAGCTGGTTTTGCTAATTTATAACCTGTGTGAAGTAGGATAGCGGCTAATCCGCCATAAGGGATTAAATTGATCATACTTGGAATAGCCAATACAGCTACCAATAACCAAAGACCATGCAACATAGCTGCTTGTCTTGTTTTACCACCAGCATTCGCATTAGCTGATGAACGAACGATTACCGAGGTCATAGGTAGTCCACCTAGGAATCCCGATGCCATATTACCTACACCCTGTGCCACTAATTCTCTATTTGTTGGAGAATTACGCTTTAAAGGATCTATCTTATCAATAGCCTCAATGCTTAACAAGGTTTCCAAAGAAGCGATAATCGCAATGGTAAATGCAACGATCCAAACTTCCTTATTTAGGATTTGGGTAAAATCAGGGAATATAAATAAACCTGTAAAATCAGCAAATGAAGATACAATTGGAATATTCACAAAGTGATCTGGATTTAAGGCTAAACCAGTTCCTTGGAAAGCAAAACCTAATCCAACACCCAATAATACCACAACTAATGGTGCTGGCACCTTGTTTAATCCTTTGATCTTAGGCCAAAAGATTAATACCGCTAAGGAGAGAAAACAGATGATGGTTGCTCCCCAATTGACGCTGGACATGACGGTATTGGTAAATGCAGCAATTCCGCCTCCATTATCAAATTCAAAAGCATGCGACTCATTTAGTCCAAATGCAATAGGAATTTGTTTTAGGATAATGGTAATACCGATTGCGGCGAGCATCCCTAGGATGACCGATGAAGGAAAGTAATTCCCGATCATCCCGGCCTTAACAATTCCTAGAATCAACTGGATTACTCCAGCGATCACGACCGCCAAAATAAAGGTCTCATATGCACCAAGTTTTTCTATTGATCCCAATACGATGACGGTCAGACCAGCAGCTGGACCACTGACACTTAAGGGAGATCCAGAAATGGAGGCTACCACTATCCCTCCAATAATTCCAGTTAATAAACCGGCAAATAACGGCGCTCCTGACGCCATGGCAATACCCAAACATAATGGGAGTGCCACTAAAAAAACTACTATACTAGCAGGAAAATCATATTTTAAGTCTCTTTTTGACAATTTCAAAAAAGCAGACGTACGTGTACCAAACATAAGATGTTTAATTTTTTGTAATTCAATTTTTGATGATAAATAAACTCAATCGTCCCATTAAGACAGGTGTACTACCGGTCAGAACATGACTTCGTCAAAGAATCGAATTAACAGTTAGGAGGGGGGGTCGGTACAGTGGGGTGAAACGCACAAATAGACTTCTCATTACGTAGATATTGTCTGCTTTGAGATGTGCATTCAATGGTTGGATTGTAAGCAAGGAAATCAAAAGCATCCGGCTTAAAGATTTTAATGCCAGTTTCATGAAGATCTTCATTGTTGCTGTTTCCCGCTTTCGAGGTTGTCTCAATTTCTAATTGCATCACTACTTGGAGGACAGTACCTTTATCCAGTACATCCACGAAAATCGGTGTCATGGAAATCAACATCTTCGTGAAGAAGATGAAGAAACACAGCTTAGCTGCCATGATCCGATATGCTTTCGTAAATAAATGTGCCCTTGCAATCATAAACTGAACAAAAATAAAATTTAATTTCAAAAAAGACGATATTTTGGAATTAAATTGTGAAAAAATTACAAAAGTATGTGTTTTAGTTTGAATTGTTAATAATTCCTTAATCCATAGAACTTGGTAATCTAAGATTGTATTATATTATCTTTATTCCTAATTTCGAGTAAACATAAGTTCTCAACCATATGAAAGAACAATTCATCCAAAAAATCACAACATCCTATAGCCCTAAGGGCGCATTTATACAATTGGGCTCTGGTATTTTAGATGGTGAAATCATCACTGACGCGAAGGTAAACCTTGCTTTGAAGATGATGAACCGCCATGGTCTAATCGCTGGAGCTACCGGTACTGGTAAAACCCGTACCCTTCAATTGACTGCCGAGCAGCTTTCTGATGCCGGTGTCCCAGTGTTTATGCTCGATGTAAAAGGTGATCTATCCGGACTTGCGGAACCTGGTAAGACCAACGATGCGCTTATCGAACGAGGAAATGCCGTAGGTATTCCTTTTCAACCTGCTAGTTTCCCTATTGAATTGTTTTCTCTTAGTGGAAAACTAGGTGCACCAATGCGCGTGACCGTTGAAGATTTTGGACCGGTTCTGTTGGCTCGTATCCTGGACTTAAACGATACACAAGCTGGTGTATTAAGCGCCATATTCAAATATGCAGACGATAAACAGTTGCCTATTGTAGACTTTGCCGATTTAAAACGACTTTTAAGCTATCTATCCGAAGGTCCAGGGGCAGCAGAGATTAAAGAGGATTATGGTAAGATCAGCTCGGCAAGTGCCAGTACTATCCTTCGTAAGATCGTAGCGATTGAACAACAGGGTTTAGCCCATATATTTGGCGAGAAAGAATTTGATATTAATGATCTATTTGGAAAGATTGATGGCAAAGGTGTCATTACCTTGCTTAATATCTCCGATATTCAGGATCAGCCCTTATTATTCTCCACCTTTCTTTTGAGTTTATTGGCGCAATTGTTCAAGAAACTACCAGAGGTAGGGGATTTGGATAAACCAAAATTGGTATTCTTCTTTGATGAGGCACATTTGCTGTTCAATGGTGCATCCAAAGCTTTCTTAACACAGATTGAACAGATTGTTCGTTTGATCCGTTCCAAAGGGGTTGGTGTGTTTTTCTGTACACAGGCTGCTTCAGATATCCCTGAATCAGTTTTAGGACAATTGGGAAACCGCGTACAGCATGCTTTAAGAGCTTTCACACCAAATGATGCTGAAAATTTACGTAAAACTGTAAAGACCTATCCTACATCAGAATTTTACGAGATTGACAAGGTATTAACATCCTTGGGTATCGGACAAGCATTGGTGACGGTATTGAACGATAAAGGTATTCCTACAGAAGTCGTAGCGACACATTTGGTTCCAGCACGTGCAGTTATGGGACCATGTCAGCCACAGCTATATGAGGAACTAGTCAGAAATTCAGAGTTCTATAACAAATATCAAGAGCGGATCGAAAGACGCACAGCTTCCGAAATCCTGGAGGAAAGACAAGGACAACACGATGCTGAAGAAGCGGCAGAGAAAGCTAAAAAAGAAGCTGAAAAAGCGGCCAAATCCCGTAGTTCTTCCAGCTCAAGAAGGCAAACACCTTTGGAAGCTGCACAGAGCCAAGCGAGTCGTACTTTAGCGCGTGAAGGTGTAAAACTATTGGGTAAAATAGCGAACGGAATTCTTAACGCAATGTTCAAAAAGAGATAAGAAGAAAATAGTATATTTGCCCACACGATACTGAAAAATTTAACAAAACATTATATTATGGGAAAACCTACTTTGGTAGTTTTAGCAGCAGGAATGGCAAGCCGTTACGGTTCATTGAAGCAAGTTGATGCCTTTGGTCCACACGGTGAAACAATTATCGACTATTCTATTTATGATGCCATCCGTGCAGGATTTGGTAAAGTAGTTTTTATTATTCGCGAAGAATTCGAGCAAGTGATGCGCGATAAATTTGACGAAAAATTAAAAGGAAAAATTGACGTTGATTATGCTTTCCAAGATTTCAACCTTAAAAAATTTGGTGTTGACAAAGAAATTGAACGTACGAAACCTTGGGGTACTGCCCATGCGGTAATGAGTGCCAAAGACGTAGTTGATGGTCCTTTCTGTGTGATTAATGCTGATGACTTCTACGGTTATGATGCTTTCAAGAAAATGGCTGATTTCTTAACCAATGAGGTAGACGATGCTCACATGTCCCTAATGGGTTTTGAAGTAGGCAATACCATGTCTGATTATGGTTATGTGTCAAGAGGTGTTTGTGAAGTGGATGAAAAAGGTCACATGGCTTCTGTTACGGAGCGTACTAACATTTACTATGTAACCGATGAGCAAGGAAATCGTAAAATCGTTTACGAGGAAAACGGTGTTCAAAATGATCTACCTGCAGATGCTCGTGTATCGATGAACTTCTGGGGTTTTACACCTAAGATTTTTGAGGTAGCACAGGATATGTTCCCTCAATTTGTTGAAGAGAACGGCGATAATCCAAAGTCTGAATTCTTTATTCCTTCAGTTCCTGACCACATGGTTAAAAACGGAATGGCAGCTTTTAAAGTAATCCCAACTTCTTCAAAGTGGTTTGGCGTAACGTATGTTGAAGACAAACCTATCGTACAAGAAAGCATCTCTAAATTGTTAGCAGATGGTACTTATCCTCAGAAATTATTCTAAGGATTTCTACTCATAAACAAAAGGCTAATACAATCCTTAATTGGGAAGTATTAGCCTTTTCTTTTTGCCAAATTTCTAGAACCTGTAGAAATTGATGGTTATTTAAGACCTTCTTGGGTCAGAATTTTTACTATATTCAATTGTTGAAATCGATTTAATTTACTTGGATGAAAAAAGTCATGGCTTGGGTTCTGTATTGTCTTTTAGGATTGATCGTCTTTGCATTGCTGTATTTAGCAACAGATGCCTCATTGTCTAGAATTTCATTGAATAAGGCAGATCAGACTTCTGAACAAAAAACCATTGAGGCTTATATTCTATCCAATGGTGTTCATACAGATATTGTCCTTCCTATTCGAACTGCTGACCTGGATTGGACCTCTGTGTTTCCAATTGAAAACACCAAGGGAAAAGCGCAAGGCCATCAATTTATTTCGATTGGATGGGGTGATAAGGGTTTTTATCTCAATACCCCTGAATGGAAAGATTTAACCGCCAAAACAGCCTTGGTCGCTGCTTTAGGGATTGGAGAAACTGCCTTGCACATCACCTATTACAAGCAGATGCAGACCGATTCACTCTGCCGGAAAATAAACATCGACTCTACCCAGCTAAGCATTCTCCAAGATTATATTATTAACAGCTTGGATAAAGATCAAGTTGGCAAGCCTATTTATATTCAAACCAAAGCGCAATATGGACCAGATGATGCTTTTTATGAAGCCAAAGGTGCCTACAGCATGTTTTATTCTTGCAATACCTGGACTAACGAAGCCCTCAAGAAAGCCCAAATGCCAGCTGCATATTGGACCGTTTTCGACAAGGGCATTCTAAGGCATTATTCCTATTAATTGACAAGTATTTTTTACAAAATGTAAAAAACACTTGTCAATATGTAAGGTTTATCTTACATTTGTTTTGTTAATCCTAATAATTAATTATAAAATAGATGTTATGAAAAAGATACCCTTATTGCCTAGATACTTTCAGTGGATAGGCTTGATCATGCTTCTCCTGATGATTCCTTATAAGATTTATCAAGATTCCATTTCAGGCATTCGAATAAATACCTTTGTCGTTTACAACGATACACCTCTCCAAGAATCTGGCCTTTTTGAAATCATGGAAGTTGATATAGGCTTTACCTTATTCCTCTTAATTGGCTTATTAGGACTTACCTTTATTGCTTTTTCCAAAACGAAAGTTGAAGACGAAATGATTCAGTCTATTCGACTATACAGTTGGAGCTGGGCTATTTTAATCATGATTGGTTTAGGTGTTTTAATTACCTTATCCATTTACGGGATGACTTTTGTTTCCTTTGCATTGCTCTTTGGGCATATTCTATTATTATTGTTTATCATTATTTTTCGGTTGAATTATTACCGATTGAATAAGGGAGGGAAGCAGAATGAAGAATAACATTAAGATTTTTCGAGTTATGAAGGGGCTGTCGCAAGAACAGCTTGCCAAGGAGGTCAATGTAAGCCGGCAGACGATTAATGCCTTAGAAGCTGCCAAATACGTGCCTTCTACCGTGCTCGCCTTGAAGCTGGCGCAGATACTGGGGAAACAGATCGAAGATCTTTTTGAATTGGAGGAAGGAGATTAGATGCCATTCTGTGCTATATCAACATAAAAAATGCCCGAATCAATTGGATCCGGGCATTTCTATTTTCAGGTGTAAACCTGTTTTATTTTACTTCTTCAAAATCTACATCTTGAACATCATCGGCACCACCCTGGTTACCACCGTTGTTCGCTTGTCCAGCACCTCCTTGAGCTTGTTGTTCAGCTCCGGCACCTTGCTGAGATGCAGCATACATTTCTTCTGAAGCAGCATTCCATGCATTTTGCAATTCTGCAGAAGCTGTATCGATGTCTGCAAAATTCTTAGCGGCATGTGCTGCTTTCAATTTCTCTAGGCCAGACTCAATTGGAGCTTTCTTATCTGCGGAAATCTTTTCACCGTACTCTTTTAATTGTTTCTCGGTTGAGAAGATTAATGCATCTGCTGTATTTAATTTATCTACTTCTTCTTTTACTTTTTTATCCGCTTCCGCATTCGCTTCTGCTTCTTGTTTCATTTTCTTCACTTCTTCATCGGATAAACCTGAAGATGCTTCAATACGGATATTTTGCTCTTTACCAGTGGCCTTATCAATAGCAGATACTTTGATGATACCATTGGCATCAATATCAAATACTACTTCGATTTGAGGGATACCACGTGGTGCTGGTGGAATATCAGTCAATTGGAAACGTCCTAAAGTACGGTTCTGCGAAGCCATTGGACGCTCACCTTGTAATACGTGGATCTCAACGGATGGTTGGTTATCCGATGCGGTAGAGAATACTTCCGATTTACGTGTAGGGATCGTTGTGTTAGACTCAATTAATTTTGTCATTACACCACCCATAGTTTCGATACCTAATGAAAGTGGAGTTACGTCTAATAATAATACGTCTTTCACTTCACCGGTTAATACACCACCTTGGATAGCAGCACCTAATGCTACAACCTCATCTGGGTTAACACCTTTAGAAGGATCTTTTCCGAAGAATTTTTTCACCGCTTCAACGATAGCTGGGATACGTGTAGAACCACCTACTAAGATTACTTCATCAATATCAGAAGTGCTGAATCCAGCGTTTTTCAATGCTGTACGACAAGGCTCAATAGTACGCTCGATAAGTGGACCTACTAAGCTCTCGAATTTAGCACGTGATAAGTTGCGAACTAAGTGCTTAGGACCTGTTGCATCAGCCGTGATATATGGTAAGTTGATCTCCGTTGAAGTAGTGCTCGATAATTCGATTTTCGCTTTCTCTGCAGCTTCTTTCAAACGTTGCAAAGCCATCGCGTCTTTCTTCAAGTCGAAACCATTGTTTTCATCAGCAAATTCTGCTGCTAACCAGTTGATGATTGCATTATCAAAGTCATCACCACCTAAGTGTGTATCACCATCAGTCGCTTTTACTTCAAATACACCATCACCTAATTCTAGAACAGAGACGTCATGAGTACCACCACCACAGTCAAATACCACGATTTTCATGTCTTTGTCTGCTTTTTCTAAACCGTATGCTAATGCTGCAGCAGTCGGCTCGTTGATGATACGCTCAACTTTTAAACCAGCGATCTCACCAGCTTCTTTAGTTGCTTGACGTTGCGCATCATTAAAGTATGCAGGAACGGTAATTACCGCACGTGATACTTCTTGGCCTAAATAATCTTCTGCAGTCTTCTTCATCTTCTGAAGAATCATAGCAGAGATTTCTTGAGGCGTATATTTGCGATCATCAATTTCCACACGTGGCGTATTGTTGTCGCCTTTAACTACTTTGTAAGGTACATGAGAAATTTCATTTTTTGCCTCATCAAAGGTAATACCCATAAAACGCTTAATCGAGTAAACAGTCTTGTGTGGGTTTGTAATTGCTTGACGTTTTGCAGGGTCACCTACTTTACGTTCACCTCCATCTACGAATGCCACGATAGAAGGAGTAGTGCGTTTACCTTCGTTGTTGGCAATCACAACGGGCTCGTTACCTTCCATTACGGCAACACATGAGTTCGTTGTTCCTAAGTCGATTCCTATAATTTTTGACATATCTTGTAATTATCTTATGTTTAACTGTTGTCTAATTTACTATTGTAATACCTATTCAACAACGCTTATGCCAAATGGTTTTATTGTCATTTGTCAGCCCAAAGTCGGAAATATCTTCCTTCTATTGTCATCGTAATGTGACATTCTGTCATCATTTCCGAATTCTTAATTAAATCCTTATTTTTGTGAAAACAGAAATCTAACATGAATTTTGACGAATACCTGAGTTACTTCGAGGATATTTTAAACAACACCGAAAACCACGAAGCATACTCCAATGACGCTGACTACCTAAACTATACCAAGCTTAATTGGTCGAGAATGAACAGATGGTTGAAGAAGTTTGAACCTTCGGATGACATGAAATCTTGTATTCAAAACATCAAAGATCCACAACACTGGATTCTTATTACGGAACCTTGGTGTGGTGATGCGGCACATTCCGTAGCGCAAATCTACCAAATCGTAAAAGACAATAGCTTTATCGACTTGGATTTTCAATTGCGCGATACAGAGCCGTACCTTATCGATGAGTACTTAACTAATGGTGGTAAATCCATCCCGAAGTTGATCATCCGTAATGATGTGGGGCACGATAAAGTAATCTGGGGTCCAAGACCAGCAGTTTTGCAAGACTTATTCACCCAAATGAAAGCCGAAGGAAAACCAACTGATGAGATTAAGGAATTTATCCAACGTTGGTATAATGAAGATAAAGGCGAAGCCATTCAAAAAGACTTGATCGAGTTGTTAAACCAATAAGATCAACACTAAAATCTTTAAAGGCTGTCCAAAATTATTTGGGCAGCCTTTCTTTTTTTTATACGCTGTAATAGTTCTCTTTATACCCGATTTTACACTACCTTTTTCCTTTATTTCTTTTGTCTATTGTCTGTTATCTAATCGTCTCTCACAGGGGTTTTATTCGACACTTATTCGGATCTCCTTCGGAACTTGTTCGGAACTCCTTCGGATCTCGTTCGGTTCCGACCGAACGAGATCCGAACAAGATCCCTAGCAGATCCCTAGAAATTCCTTGAAAGTCTCGAAGCAAACTCAAGCTTATTTGCTGTTCAACGCAAGGGAATATATAAGTTAACTAGTCCATTATTTTTCTTTAGCAGTATGGAACAAGAACTTTGTTTCGTAAAATCCTAAACGGTCTAATTCGTATACCAATCAAAAATGGTAGATTAGGGACTAAAACGTGTTGAAGTGAAAAAGTACGATGCCATCATAGTTGGATCAGGACCTAATGGGTTTTCAGCGGCCATCCGTTTACAACTGGCTGGGCTTTCTACCTTATTGGTCGAAGGCTCCGATAAAATTGGTGGCGGTATGCGGACTAGTGAATTGACTCTATCTGGCTACCATCATGATGTTTGCTCGGCTGTACATCCCATGTTTTTTGGTTCTCCATTTTTTGATGCTTTGCCTTTGGCAGATCATGGCTTAAAATTCATGGAAGCCAAATATCCTTTGGCGCATCCGCTTGATGATGCTCCTGCAGTGCTATTGCATCGTTCAATGGAGGAAATGACGGATGTGTTGGGTCAAGATTTTTCAGAATATCAAGCTTTACTTTCGGAAGTTGTTTACAAATGGCCATCGCTTGCTGCAGATGTTTTTGGTCCATTGCAAGTGCCTCATCATCCTTTGTTGATGGCGGAGTTTGGGTTGAAGGCTTTGGCTTCTGCCAGTTATATTGCCAAGCGTTTTGAACGTATGGAAACTCGTGCATTATGGGCAGGATTGGTGGCACATGGTATGCAACCTCTGGATAGACTGGGAACTTCTGCAATAGGCTTGGTTTTAGGTGGTATGGCGCATCGATCTGGCTGGCCAATAGCAATAGGGGGGTCCCAAGCAATTTCCGATGCCCTAACGGCTTATTATCAGGATTTGGGCGGAGAGATTCTTTTGAACCATTGGTTAGAAGATGTAAGAGACCTTCCGCAGCATGAGCTGTTATTTTTGAACATGTCGCCAAGGCAAGTTCTCCAGGTCAAAGGATTGGACTTGAAATTGGGTTATCGCAAGCAATTGGAAAAATACCGCTATGGTATGGGTGTTTTTAAAATTGATTGGGCATTATCAGATCCTACTCCATTTCGTGATCTTGCTTGTCAACAAGCCGCAACAGTACACCTGGGAGGAACCTTTGAAGACATCGCCGCCTCAGAGCTTGACGCTTTTCGAGGGAGAATGAATGCTAAGCCCTATGTGCTCTTTTCGCAGCCTAGTGTTTTTGACTCCAGTCGAGCACCAGCTGGAAAACATACGGGATGGGCATATTGCCATGTTCCACTTGGTTCGGAACAAGATTGTACAGAATTAATAGAAAGACAGATAGAACGTTTTGCGCCAGGTTTTCGAGATACCATCTTAGGACGAAGTACCATGAATGCCCAGCAAATGGAAAGTTATAACCCCAATTATGTAGGTGGCGATATTTCTGGAGGAATCATGGATCTAGGGCAAATGTTTACTAGACCGAGTTTTTCCTTGACTCCTTATCGTACCTCTAATCCGAAAGTTTACATTACATCATCATCCACGCCTCCAGGTGGAGGTGTACATGGTATGTGTGGTTACCATGCAGCACATACGGCATTGAAAGATCATTATTCACCACTTAAATAAAGCATTTATGGCAAAGATTATCGTGGCTGGAGGAACCGGCAATTTGGGAACAAAGTTGATTGAAGGGTTTTTAGCCAATGGAGATGAAGTTTATGTATTGTCGCGCCAAAAAAGGAGAACGGAAAATCCGAAGTTGAATTTCGTGCTTTGGGATGGGGAGCATATGGACTCCTGGACATCTATATTGGACGGGGCGGATACCTTGATCAATCTATCTGGAGCATCCATTAATCGGGTGTTTAATGAAGAAAATAAAAGTTTGCTTCGGGAGTCCCGGGTTCGCCCTACCTCTGTGCTAGGGAAAGCCATACAACAGGCGAGTAATCCGCCCAGATTATGGATAAATGCTTCGGGAGTTTCCATTTTCAATGGCAAAGGGGATTTGAAGGATGAAGAAAGTACCGACTTTGGAAGTGACTTTTTAGCGAATTTGGCTAAAGATTGGGAGGCTGCCTGTTTGAAATGGGAGGCCCCAAAAACCCATCAGGTGATTTTAAGAATTGCCCCGGTTTTGATGGCTGAATCGGGCATGTTTGCGGAGCTGTATCCTTTGGCTAAGCTAGGCTTGGCAGGAACAGTGGGTTCAGGAAAGCAAATAGTGAGTTGGATTTTGCTTGATGACTTCTTGCGATTAATACCTTGGATCATCAGTTTAAATGAGCCAGATCCGGTTTACCATGCCTGTAGTCCAAACCCCTTAAGCAATGAAGAATTTATGAAAACCATACGCACTGTGGCTGGATCTTCCATTGGACTGCCGCTTCCAAGCTTCATGGCCAAAATAGGTGCTCGCGTAAAAGGCGTTGATCCCACTTTATTATTAGAATCTGTTCCTGTAACAACAAAATTAACCTTGGAAAGAGGCTTTAAATTTAATTTTCCCTATCTTCAGCTCGCATTACAGCAACTGATACTTAAATCAACTTAAACTTTTTCATGGCATCTAAAACATTTGAACTCTCGGAAGACTGGGTAGTCGTTATTTTGGGATTGGCAATTATCGCCTTAGCACTATTTGGAGTAATAGTACCGAAGCCAAGCTTTAATTGGTCAGACTCGGAAACACTTCAAAATACGGTCCTCTCTCAGAAAAACCTAATAGCCATGGGGGCTCAATTTGTCGTAGTTTATGCGGCAGCTATTTTAGGTGCTATATTGCTGAAAAAGAATTTAAAGGCACTTCTAATCGTCTTTCCAACAGTTTATTTGTTGACCTTATTTGCTTTGGTTTTAGCCGGAAATGCGGTGATCAAAGATTATAATTTGGAGGCTGTTATTTTTAGTTTGGCCATCGGTCTAATTATCAGTAATTGTTTCAAACTACCAACTTGGTTCAAAGAAGCCTTGAGTACAGAATTGTATGTGAAGGTAGGATTAGTGTTATTGGGTACAACAGTCATCTTTGGGGATATTTTAAAGGCTGGATCTTTGGGATTAATACAGGCATTATTGGTGGTTGTGTCGGTATGGTATTTTGCCTATTGGGTATGTCGGAAGCTGAAGATTGACAAGGAAATGTCCCTAATGTTGTCCAGTGCGGTGTCTATTTGTGGTGTTTCTGCTGCGATAGCTACTTCTGGAGCCATTAAAGGCGATACGAAAAAGCTTTCTTATGTCATCTCTTTAGTCTTGATAACGGCAATTCCGATGATGATTTTCATGCCCTATATAGCGCAATGGCTTAACCTTTCTCAAGAGGTAACCGGAGCTTGGTTAGGGGGAAGTATTGATACCACGGGAGCAGTAGTAGCATCAGGATCTTTGGTAGGTGAGGAAGCCTTAAAGATCAGTACCATCGTGAAGTTCTCACAGAACGTTCTTTTAGGTATTGCAGCTTTTTTTATCAGTATTTACTGGACTTATTCCAAGTCCGTAGATGATGAAACGAAAAAAGAAAAGCCAACCTTGAAATTGATTTGGGAGAGATTTCCAAAGTTTGTAGTTGGTTTTGTATTTGTTTCGCTATTATTCTCATTCGTGGTTTCACCAGAGACGAATGATCAAATTAAGGATAGCTTGAAGAGTCTTCAAGGATTATGGTTTGCTTTAGCATTTACTTCCATTGGTTTAGAGACTAATTTCAAAGATTTGTTTAAGCAGGATAATAAGAAGCCATTGTATGCTTTTATTGTGGCGCAGACCTTCAATATTGTGGTGACATTAATCATTGCCTTGGCACTATTTAATTAAGTCTTGACGAAAAAAGAAAGGTTCAGTTTATAACCAGCCCATTTCTACGCAGTATTTGATTAGACTGCTGCTGTTAATGGTTTGGGTTTTCTTGAGGATGTTTTTTCGGTGCACTCTTACGGTTTGGTCGGATATGCCCAATAATTCAGCGATCTGAATACTGGAATACCCTTTAGCAACATATTGCAGAATATCAGATTCTCGGGTTGTAAGCGGATTATTTGGTTTTTTGCCAATACTTATTTTCTTCGAAAGATTGAATTGGTAAAAACTGTTGTTGTTGTTTATTCCAATGACATGGGCTATTAAGCTGTTTTTTTTAGAGATATGGTCAATATTGGTATGAATATTTACGGTTGACACAATTTTACCATGTTCATCAAATAATACGGGTATGGATTGATGGTGAAACAGTTGATACTTACCATTGTTCATTTTCATTCGGAAACAGTAACATGCTTTTAAGTTTTTGCGTTCTTCCGCTTCTTGCTTAGCTATTTTTTGGTGACAGACTTCTTCAGCACGCAATACATATGGTAAGTCGTCAGGATGGATGAGGTCGATGATTTCTTGTACATGAGCTGGTGTGTTTTCGAGATTATGCATGGATAAACAATTCGCTGCTACATGTTGTACGGATCCATCAGCAACATTAAGAATAAAGTAATAATGGTCACCAATAACGAGCATCTCCGATATCATTTGGATGATAGTGGATTCGCTGATTTCTAATTGCTTTTCAGAAAATAGCTGAGGAAATCTTTTCCAAATAGGAGCCAGTTGCAGTGATTTATCTTCCATGACCTTGCGTTGTAATCCTTGGTACCTAATTGTAGGAACGGAGGATTATAGTTTCTCAATTTTAGGAATTAAAATCAATTCACAAAATACCTCAATCGAGGTATTTTTCAACTTATTTTGTAAGTTTTATCATAAAAGTCCCCATTCTAAACATTTCTTAATGAGAACATTGCTACTGTTGGTTTTGGTTTTTTTGAGTATGTTTTTACGATGTGATCGAACGGTGTCTGCAGAGATGAAAAGAAGGTCGGCTATCCGCTTGCTAGAGTGTCCATTAGCGATATAAGGTAAGATTTCCATTTCGCGTTTACTTAATTCAGGGACCTTGGTTTTTTCCTCTTGTTCGTAAGGGTCGATTTGAATATATTCTTTTTCTTGATTCAAGGATTGAACCAAGAGTAGTCCACTGTTTTCTTGGGTAATGTGATGGATATCTGTGTGTATATTCAACGCATAAGTTAGTTTGTTCTCGTCATCCACCGCAATATGTACTGCTTGGTGGTGAAATAAGTGGTAGGTACTATCTGCAACCCGCATACGAAAGCAATAACTGGATTTCCAATTTAAGATGGAGTCAGAATAATTGGTTATGATGCGTTCAATGGATTTCTTTTCTGCTAATTGGACAAACTCTAAATCATCAGGATGGATTAGATCTATGATTTCATTAAGTTGAATTGGAGGATGGGCTAAGCCGTGGATCTGGCTTAGTTGAGCATGGATATTACTGAGTTCATAATTTTTGACATTGATGATGTAGTAATAATATGGACCAACTGTTAAAATATCCGCCAAATATTTCCCTATATCTGGGCATTGACTTGTTAGGGTGGAATCAGACAATAAATTAGGATTAGATTCCCATATTTCCGAAAGCATATGCTTTTTTTTACCCGAACTGGAGTTCATAGTGTATTTGATGTTAATAAATTGGATGAACAAATGTAGAAAAAAAGCCGTGTTTTAACCGTTGATTACTTGATTATTTATTTTTGATAAAGGTTGTTTTCTAATGTTAATAAATTGACTTAATATGAAGATGATGTGAAATATACCCCAATTTGGGTATATGGAGTTTGGAATTATTACTGTTATTTTAAACTTACAAAATCATTGGTAAAAGATTCCTCTTTTTTAGGTGTCCAAAAAGCTTAATCACATGAAATTAGATAGTTTTTTATTTCGTAAGATTTCACAATCCTTCCAAGAATTTAGTAAGTATTCGCAGAAATCTGTTGGTAAAGCTGAGGCCATGCAAAGAAAAAAGGATTTTGATTTAAATAATTACTTGCGAGTATTTCATGCCTTCGATACTTATTTTTATTCCTTAGCTGACATTAGCACATTGAGCATTGTCGATGCAGGTGGACCAATCGAGCAGTTTACAGGATATACCAAAGAGGAGGTGATCAGGAGGGGCTATTCCTTGATGTTAAGTATTCACCATTTAAAGGACACTATTCGAGCGACAAGAGGAGGAACTAAATACTTTAAATACCTGTATGCTCAAGCACCTGAAAAGCGACCATATATCAAGGTTAATCGAACCCTCGACTTGATTTGTAAGAATGGGAAAACCTTATTTGTCCTGGCTCAAAGCATTCCGGTTTTGTTTAATGAACATATGGAGCCGATTTATATGCTCAATATCTATTCTGACATCTCCAATTTGCAACCTTCCAGGCAGTATAGCCATTACCTGATTGATAACAGTGATGCGGAGCATCCTAAGAAAATATCCTTATTTGACAAGAATGATTATAGTGACTGTTTTCAGGCTGCGGTTTCACCAAGTGAGATGCGAGTTTTGGAGTTAGTGGCTCAGGGACATGATTCCAAACTTATCGCTGATAAGCTTTTTATTTCAGAACATACAGTTCGGACACACCGAAAGAACATTCTCAAAAAAATGGATTGTAATAATATGACAGAGGTAGTTCGTAAAGCTTTAGTAGAAGGTTGGCTATAGCTTGTTTCGAGTTAGGGTTTAGAATGTGGTAAAAAATAAAAAGCCCTGTTTTGAGGCAGGGCTTTAAACAATTTTATATCTCTTCTAGAAGCAATATTTATTTTCTTCGATAAGCTTCTTAGCAATACGCTGACGTGCTTCTTTCACATTAAAAGGTTGCGCTTTTGTGAATCGACGTAGACCAACCAACATCATATTCAATTCGTCACCTTCACCGAAAGAATAAAGCGCTTCTTTACCAGCGGCATTAACTTTATCAATAGCACCGTATAAATAGATTTTCGCCATATCAGCAGCATAAGCAGCTTGGTCTCCACCTACGGTATGTTGTAATTTCTCCGCACGTAATATCACTGACTCTGCTACATAAACATAACCGATGATATCAGCGATATTCATTAAGATTTCTTGTTCTTTAGACAGGGACATCATTAATTTCTGAACTGCTGCACCGGCAATCATCAATCCTGCTTTTTTCAAGTTAGCAATGATTTTTTTCTCTGCTGCAAATGGAGTGTCATCTTCCTCACCGAAATCAGGGATAGACATCAATTCAGAGGCTACTGCTTGCGCAGGACCCATTAAATCCAATTCACCCTTCATGGCACGTTTTAACAACATATCCACCACCAATAAGCGATTTACTTCGTTGGTTCCTTCGAAAATACGGTTGATGCGGGAGTCGCGGTAAGCTCTTTCCATTGGTGCTTCAGCCGAGTAGCCCATTCCACCATAGATTTGAACACCTTCGTCCACTACATAGTCTAGCATCTCTGAACACCAAACTTTAATGATGGCACATTCAATAGCAAATTGCTCTACTGATTTTAATTTAGCTTTTGCTTCATCCATACCTGATGCAATTAAGGCATCGTAGGCATCATCAATATTTTGTCCAGCACGGTAAGTAGCGGATTCTGTTGCAAATAAACGGGTTGCCATTTCCGCTAACTTATAGCGGATAGCACCAAATTTTGAGATTGGAAGGTTGAACTGTACACGCTCATTCGCATAGTTAATAGCTGTAGAAAGTACCGAACGTGCAGAACCAATAGTAGCAGCACCTAATTTGATACGACCAATGTTCAAGATGTTTACTGCGATCTTAAAGCCATTCTCACGCTCAGAAAGCATATTCTCTACAGGAACTGGACAGTCGTTGAAGAAGATCTGACGGGTAGAGGATCCCTTGATACCCAATTTATGCTCTTCAGGGTTCATGGTAATTCCACCAAAATCTTTCTCTACGATAAATGCTGTAAGGTTTTTATCGTCATCAATTTTAGCGAATACGATAAATACATCAGCAAAACCACCATTGGTGATCCACATTTTCTGACCATTGATCAGGTAGTGTGTTCCTTCGGCGTTTAATTTTGCTGAAGTACGTCCAGAATTCGCATCGGAACCGGAGTTAGGCTCTGTTAAACAGTATGCTGCTTTCCATTCACCGGTTGCTAATTTTGGGATATATTTTGCTTTTTGTTCTGCATTTCCATAATAAAGGATAGGCAAGGTTCCGATACCTGTATGTGCCGATAGGGCAACGGCAAAGGAGAATCCGCCACCTACTGCATCAGCTACCAGCATAGAAGTGTTAAAGTTCTTGCCGAAACCACCGTACTCCTCTGGAATGGATACTCCGAGCATACCTAATTCGCCAGATTTGTCCATTAGGCTCTGCATTAAACCTTCTTCTTGGGCATCGATACGATCTAATTTGTTCAATACCTCTGTGTCTAGAAAGTCAACGCAGGTTTGGCGAATCATCTTTGCTTCTTCATCAAACTCCTCAGGGATGAAGATGTCTTGATAGGAAGTTTCACGGATGACAAATTCTCCGCCTTTGATTGCATTGTTTTTTACTTCTTCACTCATGATAAATTCTTTTATAAGTGCCAGGCTTTCGCCTAGCTAGATTGTTAATCTGTTTTTTATTTTTTGGGTAATATTATTTTTTGTTTGTCTGTAGACTTTGAAGGATTACAGCAATTCAAATATTCCTGCAGCTCCTTGACCAGTACCCACACACATGGTTACCATGCCGTACTTTTTGTTTTGACGTTTTAATTCGTTCAATACTTGTACTGTCAATTTAGCGCCGGTACAACCCAGTGGGTGACCTAAGGCAATCGCTCCACCGTTGACATTGACTTTGTTCTCATCCAATCCCAACTCACGTATAACCGCCAGCGATTGTGAAGCAAATGCTTCGTTTAATTCGAAAAGGTCAATATCTTCTTTTTTCAATCCTGCTTGTTCTAATGCTTTTGGAATAGCGTAGATCGGTCCAATACCCATAATGCGAGGAGGCACACCAGCAACGGCATAGCTCACCAACTTGGCAATAGGAGTTAGGTTTAGTTCTTTCATTTTCTTTTCAGAAACAACCAATACAAAGGCGGCACCATCTGAAGTTTGAGAAGAGTTACCAGCGGTAACAGATCCCTTGGCATCAAATACTGGCTTAAGGTTCGCCAATGCTTCCAATGAGGTATCAGCACGAGGGCCTTCATCTGTATCTACCACGTATTCACGGGTAGCGATCTTACCATCTTTAATGTAATTTTCTTTGACTGTGATAGGTACAATACCATCCTTTAGGTGACCATTTTTAATAGCTGTAACTGCTCTTTGGTTGGATTGCAAAGCAAATTTATCCTGATCTTCTCTGGAGACATTGAATTCTTTGGCAACAGCTTCTGCAGTAAGCCCCATTCCCCAATACCAATCTGGATGTTCTTTTGCCACCACCGGATTAGGCACGATCTTCCATCCACCAAATGGCATTCCGGACATCACTTCGACACCACCAGCGATGATGACATCTGCCATTCCGGTTTTGATCTTAGCCACCGCAGTAGCGATGGTTTCCAATCCAGAAGCACAATAACGATTCACCGTAACGCCAGGTACTTTGTCTGTATCCAAGCCCATCAGTGAAATGAAACGTGCCATATTTAATCCTTGCTCTGCCTCTGGCATCGCATTCCCGACGATCACGTCGTCTATATCTTCTTTGTTCAGATTCGGCACCGAAGCCATCAAATGCTTAATGACCGAAGATGCTAAATCATCCGCACGCGTAAACCGGAAACCACCTCTAGGTGCCTTTCCAACCGCTGTACGAAAACCTGCTACAATGTATGCTTCCATAATATAGTATTTAGTATATAGTATTTAGTAGTTAGACCATTTGTCGCCTAAAAAAGAGATTTTTTGTGCCCTTTTGAAGGGTGAAGCTGATTGTGAGAAATCTGTGTTTCTATGTTTATCATGCCTCTAATGTTAACCTCTAAATATCTAATTGTCTTCTTTTAATGTTTTTTTATATGATGATCTAATTTTTCTTAGATATTGTTATTTCTTTAATTTCAATTGAAGAGAGAAACTCATTTTTTGTATTTCATATAGTTGTTCTAATAAAATTTGTAATTCTTCCTCTTTTAAATAACCTAAGTTCTTAGATATCATTAATTGTGTTTCTACTTCATATGTTGAGCCATGCGCTATTGCTAAAAATTGGACAAATTCTTTGTTAGAATTTCTTCCGGCACCTTCTGCTATATTGGAAGGAATTGCTACTGATGCTCTGTTTATTTGACTTATTAGATTAAACTTCTCATTTGATGGAAAATGGGATGTTGTTTTATATATGTCTGAAACAAATTCTATGGATTTATTCCACAGTAACAGTTTTTTATAGTCATGCATGGAGTTTGGTATTTAGTATATCGCATTTTTGATTCTCTTGTCATTCAAAATAGTTTTTTAAACTCGTGACTGGCTCCCTTTTTATGATAATAAATTGTTAAATATGCTTATCGGCTATAGGGTCTAAATACTATATACTAAATACTAACTACTAATTTCTAAGGGGTTTGCCTGTAGTCAACATATGCTGAATTCTTTCTAGGGTTTTGCGTTCGGTGCAGAGCTCTAGGAAGGCTTTTCTTTCCAGATCCAGAAGGTATTGCTCCGATACGTCTGCTGGTTGGGAGATGTCTCCACCGGCCATGACATAACCTAGTTTTTCAGATATTTTCTTGTCGTGTTCCGAGATGTAGTGTCCTGCTTCCATGGATGATGCACCGACGTATACTAAGCCTAATGCTTGATTGCCTAGGGCTTTGATATCGGTACGTTGGATTGGTTGTACATATCCGGCATCGGCAAGCTCAATAGCTTTAGCCTTTGCATCTGCAAGTAGTCGAGCACGGTTCATCGTGATGGCATATTTACCTTTTTGTAGATAACCCAATTCGTAGGCTTCCACAGCTGAAGTAGATACTTTTGCTTGTCCAATGGTTAAGAAACGATCTCTAAAGTAGTTTTGATCAATTTGATCCGGACGGTAATCGTCAGAAGCGCGTAGTGCGAATTCCTTAGAACCACCACCACCAGGGATAACACCTACACCAAATTCTACTAATCCCATATAGGTTTCCGCATGTAGCTGTACAAAGTCAGCATGCATAGAGAATTCACAACCACCTCCTAGAGTCAGTTGGAAAGGTGCTGCTACAACTGGAATGGCAGAATAACGGATTCGCATGGATGTATTTTGAAACATGCGAACCGCCATGTTCAATTCATCGTAGTCCTGCTCCACCGCCATCATGAATATCATGCCGATATTAGCGCCTGCAGAGAAGTTTTTGCCATCGTTGGATATGACCAGTCCACGGTATTCTTTTTCTGCTAAATCAATCGCTTTATTGAGTCCTTGGATGACTTCACCACCAATGGTATTCATTTTGGTATGGAATTCAACGTTCAGGATTCCATCGCCTAAATCAATGATGGATACGCCAGAGTTTTTCCAAATGGTTTTATTTTCACGGATGTGATCTAAAACAATTAAGTCTTCTGTTCCTGGAATTGGCTTATAAGATTTTGAAGCGATATCGTAATAATGGCGAACGCCGTTTTCTACTTTATAGAAGCTCTCATTTCCAGCCTCCAACATATCATGTACCCATTGTGCAACTTCACCAGTTTGACCAGGAAGACGCTTTTCTTCGGATTTGATTTTTTCTAGAGTTTCACGAACGCCTAAGGCATCCCATACTTCAAATGGACCAATTTCCCATCCGAAACCTGCACGCATAGCGTCATCAATACGGAAGAAATCATCCGTTATTTCTGGCACTCGTTTAGAAACATACTCAAACAATGGATAGTGCATAGCGCGGAATAGTTGCCCTGCTTTATCTGTTCCTTGTTCATAAACTTTCATGCGCTTACGGATATCCTCAACAGGTTTGGTAGCCTCAAGTGTACTTGATTTTACTTTCTGTTGTGGTCCGTATTCTAGTGTTTTCAGGTTTAAGGAAAGGATTTCAGAACCACCTTTGGCATCTTTTACCTTTTCATAGAAACCTTTTTTAGTTTTTTCACCAAGCCATTTGTTTTCCACCATCTTATTGATGAATGCTGGCAATTGGAAAACACCTTTTGCTTCATCATCAGGAGCATTTTGTTCCAATCCTTTGGCTACATTCACTAATGTATCTAAGCCCACCACATCCGCAGTACGGAAAGTTGCGGATTTCGGGTGCCCCATTGCTGGACCGGTATATTTGTCTACTTCCTCCACGGTAAGATCCAGTTGCTCCACCAAATGGGTGATAGCCAACATGGAGTATACTCCAATTCGGTTACCGATAAAGGCTGGTGTATCTTTACATAAAACGACGGTTTTACCCAGCATTTTATCACCATAATGCATCAAGAAATCAACCACTTCTTTCTTCGTGTCAGGAGTAGGGATGATTTCTAATAATTGAAGATAGCGCGGTGGATTGAAGAAGTGAGTTCCGCAGAAATTGGCTTTAAAATCTTCAGAGCGACCTTCTGTCATCAGGTGAATTGGAATACCTGAGGTGTTCGAGGTGATTAAAGTGCCTGCTTTGCGGAATTGTTCTACTTTTTCAAATACGGATTTCTTAATGTCTAGGCGTTCTACGACCACTTCAATTACCCAGTCCACATGAGCAATTTTTTCCATGTCGTCGTCGAAATTTCCTGTGCTAATACGCTTGGCAAAGGACTTGCTGAATAATGGAGCAGGGTTTGATTTAATCGCTGTTTCCAAGGATTGGTTCACGATTCTGTTTCTCACCAAGGGACTCTCTAAAGTTAATCCTTTTGCCTGTTCAGCAGGTAAAAGTTCTCTAGGGACGATATCCAATAATAAGACCTCCACACCGATATTAGCAAAGTGGCAAGCAATGCGAGATCCCATCACACCGGATCCCAATACAGCAACTTTCTTAATATTTCTATTCATATCGTATATATTTTCTATGTTAAATTAAGGTTCTACTTGCATCACCGGAGCATAGTTAGTCGCCAATTCATTGATCTTGACAAGCATCTTAATCATATTGGCTCTCTCCTTTTCGGAAAAGGAATTACTGAGGTAATCGTTGAATTCTCGGACGACATCCTTTGCGATCTTTCTCTTCTCTCTTCCTAATTCGGTAAGATAGACTTTCACCGATCTTTTATCGGTATCACTGGTCTCTCGATAGATAAACCCGAGACCTTCGAGATTGTTCAACACACGGGATAAAGATGTGGTCTTTACGCCGGTAGAGTTCGCAATCTGTGATACTGGTGTGCCGTCACGGTGAATATTGATCAGGATATAACCTGCCGCTTGTGTAAAGCCGTGTTGTGAGGCAATCACATTATACTTGTTGGCAACTGTTTGCCACGCCGTCTTTAAAAAGTAATCAAGGGTATTGTCCTGGCTCATATTTCGGTTATATTACTTATTTATTATGCAAGCATAACAAATTTAATAGATTCGATTGATAAATCAAACTGTTTTGTGATTTTTTGGGAAAACCATGACGATTGCTCATTTATTAGGTTAATCCGTACACAAATTAAGCATTGTGGATAAAATTATCTATTGAATATCATATATTTATGTTTAGGTCTGTGGCTGTTACCCACAGCTTAGAACATTTGGAGCGAATTATCCGTTAACTTTGTAATAAACAAAAACAAACATGGCATTAGTAAATATTCCCAGATTAGATCTTCAGCATTATACCATTGGTGATGAGGCGCAAAGAGCACAATTTGTTCAAGATCTTGGTAAAGCCTTCAATGAAACAGGCTTTGTGACCATTGCAAATCATGGTTTATCACCTGAATTGATTGACGATCTATATAAAACCGTAAAGGCATTCTTTGATCTTCCAGAAGATATCAAGCGTAAGTATGAATTCCCGGAATTAGCTGGTCAGCGTGGTTATACTGCCAAAGGACGTGAGAAAGCTAAGGATTCTAAGACTCCAGATTTAAAAGAGTTCTGGCAACGTGGTCAAACGATTATTGATGAGGAATATTCAAAGGCAGATTTCCCAGATAATCCAAAGGTGGATGAACAGCCTCAATTTGATGAGATAACAGGACAGATCTATAAGAAACTTGAGGAAGCGGGTCGTAATCTATTGAAAGCCATTGCTACTTATTTACAATTGCCAGAGGATTATTTTGAACCGTTTGTACATAATGGAAATTCCATTTTACGTGCGATACACTACTTTCCGATAGAGAACCCTGAATTAATTTCTGATGATGCGGTTCGTGCTGGTGCTCATGAGGATATCAATTTAATTACCCTGTTGATTGGTGCTTCTGCGGATGGCTTAGAAGTGTTAACCAAGGATAATGAGTGGTTCCCGATAAAAGCCAAGGGAGAGGATATCGTAGTGAATGTTGGGGATATGTTACAGCGCTTGACCAATAACAAGTTAAAATCTACTACGCACCGCGTTGTTAATCCACCGCGTGAGTTGATGAAAACTTCCCGTTACTCGGTTCCATTCTTCTTGCATCCAAAATCAAGCATGAGCTTGGCATCATTGGATTCTTGTATTGATGCAGAACATCCGAAGGCGTATGAAGATTATACTGCTGGTCAATATTTGGACGAACGTCTACGTGAGATTGGATTGAAAATGTAATTCCAATATTGGAAAAATTATAGCAACAGAGGCTTTCTCCTTGAATGGAAGAAAGCCTCTGTTTTTTTGCTGACTCAAATAAGGAGCAACAAAAAAAGCTGTACGATGTGTACAGCTTTTCCATATGGTAACTTTCGATTAGAAAGGTAAATCGTCATCATCGGCACCGCTAGAGCTGATGTCTACTGGTGGCATATCAGCATAACCAGGAGCTTGAGCTGCTTGAACAGTATTTGCTAATTTAGTAACACGCCAGGCAACTAACGAGTTGAAATAGGTGGTTACACCTTCTTTGTTAGTCCAAGGACGACCACGCAGGTTGAAAGACACTTCGATATCATCACCAACTGCTAAATTATCAAATATATTTACGCGATCTTGTGTCGCTTCAAAACGAATATACTCTACGAATTGTGGGTTCTCAGCGTAAGCAACAATAATATCTCTCTTTTTGAAAGACTCGGTTACTTGTTGCGTTGCACCTACCTCATGTACTTTTCCTCTAATTTCCATAACAAATTTATTAAACCGTAAAATTAAACATTTTTTGCTTACAGAATAAGTAACTTTGCAGAAATATGGCAGAAGTTTTCAACACACAAAGTAAGGTAATCGTCACTTGCAACCGTCGATTATCACCATTCTTAGAACAAGAAGTCCGCGATTTAGGATTCGATATAAAACGTGCATTCAATACAGGAGTAGAGCTTAAAGCCTCTGTAAATGAGTGTATCAAGCTTAATTTACATCTCCATACTGCATCTCAGGTTTTATATGAACTAAAGGCCTTTCGTGCGAACAATGCCGATGAGCTTTATAAAAACTTAGTACAGATTCCTTGGGAGGATTTATTACCTATTGATGGTTACTTTACTGTAACGTCCAATGTGCACAATGAAACTATAACAACTCCTTTATTTGCGAATGTTAAAGTTAAGGATGCTATTGTAGATCGCATAAAGAATAAGAAAGGCATGCGTCCGAATTCAGGGCCAGATTTGAATCGTGCGGTGATACATTTGCATTGGATGGAAGACAGAGCAGAGATCTTTTTGGATACTTCTGGAGAAACCTTAGCAAAGCACAGCTACCGTAAGCATCCTGGGAAAGCGCCTATGTTAGAAGCTTTAGCCGCAGCAACCATTTTGGCAACTAAATGGAATGGACGTTCTCCTTTTGTCAATCCGATGTGTGGTTCAGGTACCTTAGCTATTGAAGCTGCTTTAATGGCTCAGACACGTAAACCAGGTTTGTTGCGTATGAATTACTCTTTCATGCATTTCATTGGTTATGATGAGGAAGTATTCTTCAATGAACGCCGTATTTTAAAAGACATCACTGAGAAGACCAATCTTCCAGATATTATTGCCTCCGATATTTCATCCGAAGCTATTGAGATAGCGAAGTTAAATGCTCGCACAGCTGGAGTAGAACATTTAATCAAATTTGAAGTTTGTGATTTTGCAGAGACAACCGTGCCAGTTGGGCAAGGTGTCATCATGTTCAATCCGGAATATGGTGAACGACTAGGTGTTCATAGTAAATTGGAAATGACTTATGCACGCATTGGAGACTTCTTGAAAAAAGAGTGTCAAGGATATCGTGGATATGTATTTACGGGAAATCCAGACTTAGCAAAGAAAATCGGATTACGTGCTTCTCGTCGCTTTGAGTTCTTTAATGGTAAATTAGACTGTCGCTTGTTACAATACGAATTATATGAAGGTTCCAAAGACTAGCCAACAAGAGGAGATTATCCAAAAAACTGCTGCTTATGTTCAGGAGCAACTAAAAGATGCCGAATCAGGTCACGATTGGTGGCATATCCTCAGGGTATGGAACAATTGTAAATTGATTCTTCAAACTGAAGAAGCGGATGAGTTTGTCTGTGAATTGACTGCCCTGTTGCATGATATTGCGGATAGCAAATTTTATGGAGGTGATGAAACCATTGGCCCACGTGTGGCTGGGGAGTTTCTAAAGTCCTTAGAAGTGGAACATGAGGTTATCGAGCATGTGCAACAGATTATCTTAAATATGTCCTTCAAGGCATCTCTTGGAGAAGTAAGCTTTCATTCTAAGGAATTGGAAGTCGTACAAGATGCCGATCGTTTGGATGCTATTGGAGCGATTGGTATTGCGCGTGCCTTCAATTATGGCGGTTATAAAAATCGTGAGATCTATAATCCGGATGTACCGTTTCTAGAAAATCAATCGAAAGAAGCCTATAAAAATACCACAGCACCCACGATCAATCATTTTTACGAAAAGTTATTGTTACTGAAAGATAAGATGAATACGGTGAGTGCTAAGCATATTGCTGCAGGAAGGCATGCCTTTATGGAAGACTTTTTGCAACAATTTTATGGTGAATGGAGAGGCGAACAATAAGTTTAACGATTTCTTAATAATAATTGGGTAATTTAGTGGGACAAGTTTGAAATACATGCTCCGACGAAATATTCAACACCTAATCCTATTCGTTGCAGTCTGTGTCATAGGACAAATACAATTGCTCTATGCACAAGACCAAGACTCCCTTCAGGTCGTACAGACCAAATGGAACAGCAAGACTATTCAAAAAGGTGTCATCTGGCACCAAGCACACATCACTAATCTTTTCAATGCCGTCCAAGAAGTTAATTGGGTAGAAATTGATTTAAAGAAATTAGCCAAGCGAGTTCATATTGCCGGAGAGCCCAAAGTACTCAAGAAAACCAGTCAATTTGCCGAAGAAAACCAAGCCTTGGTAGCCATCAATGCTGGTTTCTTTGATGTGAAAAATGGTGGAGGAGTAGATTTAATTAAGGTTGATGGCCAAGTTATCAACTCTGGAGCACCATCTGCTGCTCGTGCTAATGCCGTATTCTCTATTGATGGCAAGAAAGTCAGGATAGAATCCGTATCACCTGAAACTACTATCAATGCTAAAGCAAAGAGCTTATTGGTCGCTGGACCAATGTTGGTTTCAAATAATACCCGTATTACTTTACCGAATAGCCCATTCAATTCCAATAGACACCCTCGATCTGCTGTTGGTATCAGTGGAAAAAACAAGCTGATCTTAATTGTTGTTGATGGTCGTAGTAACCAATCTTATGGCATGTCCTTACCCGAATTAGCGAAGCTGATGCATTGGATAGGAGCTAAAGATGCCATGAATTTAGATGGTGGAGGAAGTTCCACCTTATATGTTGAAGGAGGTTCCGACAATAATATTGTAAATTATCCTTCAGATAATAAAAAGTTTGACCATGAAGGTCAACGTTCAGTTTCAAATATCATCTATTTAAAAAAATAAACAAACAATGAAGAATTCTATTTTAATCGTCATCATGTCACTTTTAGTTCATAGCGCTTTCGCGCAGACGGAAATTATTGCCCACCGCGGTGCTTGGAAAAACACCAATGCTCCACAAAACTCTATTGCTTCCTTAAAAGCTGCTATTGATCAAAAATGTTGGGGAAGTGAATTCGATGTTCACTTGACGAAAGACGATGTTTTGGTTGTCAACCATGACCATGATTTCTATGGAATGGAGATTGAAGAAAATACCTATCAAGAATTATTAGCAAAGAAACACCCGAATGGAGAATCGCTTCCAACTATTGACGAGTATTTACAAGCTGGTATGGGTCAAAAAGGAACCAAACTTATCTATGAGTTGAAGACTAGCCGTATTAGTAAGGCTCGTACGTTGAAAGCTGCTGAATTAGCTGTCGCTGCTGTCAAGAAAAACAAAGCACAGAAAATGGTGGAGTACATCGCTTTTGATTGGGATGCTTGTTTAAAGCTACGTGAATTGGATAAAAAAGCGAAAGTACATTACTTAAATGGCGATAAAACACCAGTGGAAGTAAAGGCTGCTAAATTAAGCGGTGTAGATTATAACTTGAATGTTTTCAAAAAGAACCCTACTTGGGTAAAGGAATTTAAGGCTGCAAAATTGAAAACGAACGTGTGGACAGTAAATACCGAAGAGGATATGAAGCTTTTCATTAATGATAAAATTGACTTCATTACTACTGACCAACCTGAGTTGTTGAAAACAGTGTTAGCGAAATAAAATGAAGAAATTCTTATTGGGAATCAGTTTGCTGCTCTTGGGGTTTGCAGTTAGTGCACAAACCAGTATGCAGGTAGCTTCTTTTAATATCCGCCAGAAGAATACCCATGATCAAGGTAACATGTGGGCTGATCGCAAGCTGGCTGTTACAGATTTAATCAAGTATCATGAGTTCGACATCTTTGGGGTACAGGAAGCTTTTAAGGATCAGTTGGATGAGATGTCTGCTGATCTACCCAATTTTAAACATGTAGGTGTTGGTCGAGATGATGGAGCACAGAAGGGTGAATACTCCGCTATATTCTATGATGCTACGCGTTTCAAGCTGCTTAATAACGGAACCTTTTGGCTATCTGCTACCGATACGGAGAAGCCTAACAAAGGTTGGGATGCAGCCCTACCTAGAATTTGTACATGGGGTATCTTTCAAGACCTGAAGAACAAAAAGAAATTCATTTTTATGAATACGCATTTTGATCATGTAGGAGTAGAGGCTCGTAAGGAAAGTGCCAAGCTAATCTTGGCTAAAGCCAAGGAGTTTGCAAAAGACCTACCATTAATTCTTACTGGTGATTTTAATGTGGATGAGAAAAATGAAGCCTATTTCACGCTCTCCAAAAGTGGTGTTGTACAAGATGCTTATGATCTTGCCAAGATAAAATATGAGCCAAATTCTAGCTTTAACGGCTGGGGTAAATCCATTAAACCAAGCGGAAGGATTGATCATGTATTTATTACTAAGCCATTTACGGTGCGTAAATATGGAATTTTAACCGATACATATATGAACAAATTTCCTTCAGATCATTTCCCTGTTGCTGTAGAGCTGATCTGGCCCAAATAAAACAAACAAAATAGTGCATAAGGCTATCCTTCAAATGGGGTAGCCTTTCTTGATTTTAAAGCATGCCTATTCCGCTACATTTATTGGGATACAGAAAAAACAAAAGGAAAGATTGCTTAATAATTTGTTATTTTTGAGAAAATGAAATATATGAAAAAGCCACTGATCATCGGTCTTTGTAGCACAGCCATCTTCTTTTCGAGCTGTGATGTCATGAATCAAGGAGGAGGAATTATGTTGCCTCCAGGAGGAACAACAACCAGCAACCCTGGAAATACTACTGGAAATTCTACTGGTACAATCACTCAAGCAGAAGCAAATACAGGTGTAAAACAAGCACTTAATAATGGGTTACAACAGAGTATACAGATCCTTTCTGCCAAAGATGGTTTCCTAGGAGATCAAATGGTCAAGATATTAATGCCTGAGGAGGCTCGTAAAGTGGAGTCTGCTTTACGTGCGGTTGGTATGGGTAAATTGTGTGATCAATTTATCACCAGTATGAACCGTGCTGCGGAAACTGCGGTTAAAGAAGCCTCATCGGTATTTATCAATTCCTTATCCAGGATGACAATTAACGACGCTTTCAATATTTTATTGAGTGGTAAACAAGATGCTGCAACGACTTTTTTCAAGAATAGTACGACCGCCGAACTGACCACACGCTTTAGTCCGATTATTCAATCCGCAATGGGTAAAAATAATGTTTCTGGATATTGGACTCAATTGACCACAGCATACAATCAATTGCCATTAGGTAAAAAGATTGAAACAGATTTAACAGCTTACGTTACTAAAAAAGCAATCGATGGATTGTTTGTTAAAGTAGCTGACCAAGAGCTTAAGATTCGTCAAAATATTGGTGGTGCTCGAAATTCAGGTATCTTAGAAAAGGTATTCGGTTGGGCCGATAAGCAATAAAAACTTCAATAAATATAAAACCGAAACAGCCAGTTAAACTAAATAACTGGCTGTTTCTAATTTAGGTAGCCGTAATAATTTGTAGATTTGCCTTATGGAAATTAATAACATTAATGATTTTCAGGTCGCTGAAAATTTTAAACGATATGTTCAGATTGATACCCAATCTGATGTGCAGTCAACAACTGTCCCTTCAACAGAAAAACAAAAAAATCTAAGTCGCATATTGGTAGAAGAATTGCTTCAACTTGGTATTAAAGATGCTCATTTGGACGACTTAGGCTATGTATATGCCACAATCCCTTCCAATACCGATAAACAAGTTCCCGTGATTTGTTTTTGTTCACATGTAGATACTTCTCCTGACTCTTCCGGTACGGATGTAAAACCATTGGTTCATGCCAATTACCAAGGTCAAGACTTAGTATTGCCTGATGATAACAAGATCGTTATCCGTCTGGCTGACCATCCTGATTTAAAAGATCAGATCGGCAATGATGTTATTACTGCTTCTGGGAAGACCTTGTTAGGAGCTGATGATAAAGCAGGAGTAGCTGAGATTATGGATGCTGCGCGTATTCTGATGGCAAACCCAGAAATTAAGCATGGCGACATCCGTATTTTATTTACCCCGGATGAAGAAATTGGCCGTGGAGTAGACCATGTTGATATGGATAAGTTAGGGGCGCAATATGGCTATACCATGGATGGAGAGCGTGCTGGCACCTTAGAGGATGAAACATTCTCAGCGGATGGTGTTAAGATCAAGATTGATGGAGTTTCTATTCACCCGGGCTATGCGAAAGGTAAAATGATAAATGCGATCAAGATTGCAGCAGAGATTGTTGAAGCATTGCCAAAAGATCGCTTATCACCAGAAACTACACGTGCTAAGGAAGGTTTTGTTCACCCGACTAGTATCGAAGGGTCTGTGGAAGAAACTGTATTGAGTTTTATTATTCGTGACCACGATACTAAAAAGTTAGCAGATCACGAAAAAGAGCTTGAAGAGATAGTTAAAACCGTTATGGAGAAATATCCTGCAGCGGCTTATACCTTTGAAGTGTCTGAGCAATACCGTAACATGAAAGAGGTATTGGATCAACATCCACGTGTTGTGGACATTGCATTGATGGCTATTGAACGTGCAGGCATGAAAGCAGAGAAACGTAGTATCCGTGGAGGAACGGATGGATCTCGCTTATCATTTATGGGATTACCTTGTCCGAATATATTCGCTGGAGGACATGCCTTCCATGGTAAGCAAGAATGGGTATCTGTACAAGATATGCAAAAAGCTGTATTGACTATTTTACATATCGCTGCCCTTTGGGAAGAGGTATCCTAATCCAAATTTTACTTATATTAGAAACAGTAGCCATTAAAATATAATTTATGCAAAACGAAGTATTAAAAGCAATTCAATTCCGTAGATCCGTATTCCAGGCAAACTTTACTAATGAGGAAGTTAGTCGCGAAGAAATCATGACCATCTTAGAGGCTGCTAATGCAGCTCCAACGCACAAACGCACACAACCTTGGCGTTTTGTCATATTCCGTAACGAAGGTCTTCTACGCTTGGGTGATGAGTTAGCAAGAATTTATAAATCGATTACACCTGAAGAGAAATATACGGAAGCAACCGAGCAAAATATGGCTAAAAAGGCTACCCAGTCTAATGCAGCTATTGCGATCGTTGTGAACTATACTGGTGATGTACCGGAATGGGAAGAGATTGCAGCGACGGCATGTGCTGTAGAAAATATGTGGTTAGCAGCATATTCTATTGGTGTAGGCGGTTACTGGGCTACTCCTGGTATGATCAACCATATTGGTCCTTTCTTAAACCTAGAACCTAATCAACGTTGTATTGGATTTTTCTATTTAGGGAAACACCAATCCGAAGAACGAGAACCAGTTCGTAATCCCATTGAAGATAAGATCCGCTGGGAAGAATAATTAGAAAATTAAAATTTATAATAAACGAGCCTAGACTTTAATTTTACCTTAAATTAAGTTTAGGCTTTTTTGTTGATATTCAATTAATGTTTGTAACATTTCCTTATTAATAAACAAGGTTCTCAATCGTTTTCGTGATTAACACAATCGTTTGTGTTAATTCTATGTTTACTATTTGCAAATTATCTTTTCTAGACTTACGGTTAGTATAACCAAAATTGTACTAAAAAACCTTTCATCTGATAAGAAATGAGCAAAAAAGATTATTTTCCAAAAGGGAGATGGACTAAGGCCTTTATTCATTTAGCCTTACTTTCACCTCTAACGCTTTTTGCATCTCCAAGCTTTGGCCCCAAAGTAACAGATTCAAAAGACCAGCCATTTGTACTGAACAAAAGTTTAAGTGCACAGCAAGAAATTTCCGGAACAGTACGTGATAAGGATGGGAATCCTTTAGCTGGAGTTACCGTAAGTGTAAAGGCAGAAGGTAAATCGACTTCTACCGATGTGAATGGTAAATTCAGTATTGCTGTTGCATCAAACAGTAGTGTTCTTAGTTTTACCTATGTTGGATTTGAATCCAAGGAGGTGACTGCAGGAAGTGCTAATTCTGTGGTTTTAGAACAGTCTTCCGATGTTATTGACGAAGTTGTCGTTGTAGCCTATGGTAGACAAAAGAAATCGAATTTAACCTCGGCAGTTTCACAGGTAGATCCTAAAGTATTGCAGGATCGTCCTTCCCCAACCGTGACCAATATGTTGCAAGGTGCGGCACCAGGTTTAGTGGTGACGAGAAACTCCGGTAGACCAGGAGGTCAGGGCTTAAACATCAAATTGCGTGGGGAGACTTCAGCAAATGGTAGTGTAAACCCATTAATTGTCATCGATGGTGTCATTAGCTCCGAAGAAACCTTCGTAGCAATCAATCCTTCTGATATTGAAAACATCTCCGTACTTAAGGATGGTGGTGCAACCGCTATCTATGGTGCTAAATCTGCAGGTGGTGTTATCTTGGTAACCACCAAAAAAGGAGCTGCTGGAACAGGTAGAATTTCCTTGTCTAGTAATGTCGGTGTACAATCACCAAGTGCTATGCCAGACCGTCTTTCCTTGATTGACGAGATGAAATATGTGAATTTGGCAAGAGCAAATGCCAATGTAGGCCCAGAGTATTCTGAGGATGATCTAAATTATGCGGTTAATGGCCCAACCTTCGTTAAAAACAAAGACGGACAGTGGGTGACTTATAACCAACAAAATATTCTAGATCAAGTCGTTCAGAAAAAATACAACATCTATAACAACAACATCCAGTTCTCAGGTGGTAGTGAAAAGATTACCTATATGGCATCCTTAGGGAACATGACCCAAAATGGTATGTTCAAGGTAGGTAATGATAAATTTTCTCGTATCAATGCCCGTGCTAATATCTCTGCGCAGGTAAATGATTACTTGAAATTGGATATAGGAAATGCTTTCATCAATCAAGATACACGGAATCCGCAGGATGGTGGATATGGTATTGATGGTGGGGGTAACTCTATTCTTCGCCAATTCTATTCTTCCAGAATGCGTTTCCCGATTTACAATGAAGATGGTACTTATTTCAAAAGCGGTTCTTCATCAGCATTCGGATATGCCATTATGAAGGATGGTGGTTTCAATAATGACTTAAAACGTACTTACTTCAACAATGCCACTGCTACGATTAACAATTTCGTAAAAGGTTTGGAAATTAAATTGATGTACAGTAGAGAGCATATTGAACAGCAGAATAGAAACTTCAGAAGAACCGTAGATTTTTATACCGGACCAGATCCGAAAACAAAATCTCAATTAAATAATCCAAATAACTATTCGATAGGGAATTACAAGCAATTAAAGCAGAATGTTCAAGCAGTAGTAGATTATAACTTAACTGTTGCTGAAAAGCACAATTTCCATGTTATGGGTGGTTTTCAGTTCTATGGTGATGAGTACCAATATCAATCTGCATCAACGAAGAATCTTTATGTAAATGATAACCCATCGCTGAACTTTACATCAGATCCATTGAATAAATCGCATAGCCAAAGTGCGTACGCTGAAAAGATGCAGTCTTTCTTTGGTCGATTCAATTATAATTTCGATGAGAAGTACTTATTTGAAGCGACTATTCGTTCGGATGAAAGTTCAAGATTAAGTCCGGGCAAACGTGTTCAAGTATTTCCATCCTTCTCTGCCGGTTGGAATATGACCAAGGAGTCTTGGTTCAATGAGGCATTGCCAATCTTTGATGAGTTTAAACCACGTGTTTCTTGGGGTAAAGTAGGTTCGACAATTGGAATCGGATACTACGATTTCCTTTCTCAATTGAGTACGAACTCCAACCTAAATATCTTCGATTTAAAACAGACTTATCTATGGCAAAATGCATTGCCAGGTGATGAGATTTCTTGGGAAATTATTGAGACTAGAAACATTGGTCTTGACTTTAGTTTATTAAACAGAAAGCTTTCAGGAACATTTGAATATTTCAATAAGTTCAACAATAACATGTTGGTGCCGGTTACTTATCCAGCGACCATTGGAATTGCTGTGCCGAAGTCGAATGATGGTAGAATGAAAACTTGGGGTTGGGAAGCTAGCTTAAATTACCGTGATAAAATCGGTGATGATTTTAACTACAATGTTGGAGTAAGCATGGCCGATAACCAAAATAAATTAATCAAATATGGTGGTGCGGCTAATACACAAGTGTATTCGGGAATCAACAACCTAGTAGAAGGTTATGCTCTTAAATCTATCTGGGTATATAAAACCGATGGTTATTTCCAAAATGCGCAAGAGTTAGAAGGCGCACCTAGTTATGAACGTTTCATCAATAAAACTGGTGTTCCAGGAGTTGGTGATGTACGTTATGTCGATGTTGATAACGATGGTGTTATCACACCTGGAGATAATGTATTAGGAAAGACTGGTGATATGATTTATTTGGGCGATACCAATCCGCGTTACCAATACGGTATCAATGCTTATATGGGTTATAAAAACTTTGACTTCTCCTTCTTTATTCAGGGTATTGGCAAGCGTTGGTTAAAACCTAGCAACGAGTTGATTCAGCCACAATTGTATTCTTATTACTTGCCAATGGATTTCCAAATGGATTACTGGACGGAGGAAAATCGCAATGCAGCATTCCCAAGACCATATTTAGAAGGTGGACATAACTTCCAAAACTCCGATAAGTGGTTCTTGAGCGGTGCATATGCACGTTTGAAAAATGTGCAATTGGGATATACCTTAAACAAAGATGTCATCAAAAAGATGCCGTTTAACCGTGTTCGACTTTATGTTTCAGCAGAAGATATTTTGACGGTATCCAAGTTGGGTGTATTTAAAGGAGCCCTTGACCCAGAAATCAGACCTGAAGATAATAAGGTTTCACCTTATCCATTCGCTACTACTGTATCCTTTGGTCTAAATATCGATTTATAAAATTGAAGTCATGAAAAAGAGATTTATATATATATTACTAGGTTCATTGACATTTTTGGGAATCCAATCATGTGATATCAATGAACTACCAGAGACGACCATGAATGATCAGAATTATTGGAATACAGTAAATGATTTACGCATGGCTGCCAATTATTTTTACACCACTTTGCCTGGGCTAACCACTGCGGATGCTCAGCAGGATGTGTGGTCTGGTTATGCTTATAAAGCAACTGGTTCTGAGGCACAGGTGAGCGATGGCTCTAGACCAACGGCTGTTACCAGTGCAGATTATAATTACTTTAGCATTTTTCAAGCAAATAAACTGATTGAAAAAGCGCCAAGTATCATTGAAAAAGGTGCGACAGAGAAAGAAGTAAACTATTATGTAGGTGAAGCCTATTTCTTCCGTGCCATGTATTATTTTGAAATGTTCAAGCGTTTTGGTGGTGTACCTTTGATTACCAAAACCTTGACAACCAACGATCCGGAAGTTTTTAATGCACGTGCAACACGTGAGGAAACTTTTAATCAGATTCTTGCTGATCTTGATAAATCCATCGAGCTACTTCGTACAAATGCGGAGACTATTAGTGCAAAGGAATACGGACGTATTTCAAAAACAGCAGCCTTAGCTTATAAGGCAAGAGTTGCCCTATTTGAAGGTACGCGTGAAAAATTCCATAAATATGGTGATGCTAATAAGCACTTGACCATTGCACGCGATGCTGCCAAACAGGTGATGGATTCCAAAGAGTATAGTTTGTTCACTCAACCTACGGTTGGTAAAAACGGAGAACGCTTAAATGAGGCTTATTTCAACCTGTTTCAGTTAGCAGGCGAAGGTAGTGCGAATAAGGAAAACATCATTGTACGACTTTATGGTGTAAACCGTGAGAACAACATCTCATCCAATACCATACAGCGTACCTACGAAGGACCAAATGTGAATCCAACGCAGAATTTCGTTGATTACTACCTAATGGCAGATGGACTTCCAATTACAAAATCACCATTATATAGTGAGCCTACTAAAACATCTACGCATTTAGGTTATTTCAGCAAAAAGGATCCTAGGATGAGCTTTACCATCTTTAAGAAAGGTGATGAGTTCATTGCTAGTACAAATTATATCTTACCTAACCCTAGAGCGCATCTTAGTGGTTTTGGTGTAAGAAAGTATGCCAATAAGGAGTATTGGAACCTTTCATCATCTTTTATTGATAAACCGGTCTTGCGTTATGCGGAAGTATTATTGACTTATGCAGAGGCAACTTATGAGCTGAATAATGCTATATCAGATGCCGATTTAGATCTAACAATCAATTTAATTCGCGCACGTTTACCGCAGATTAATGTAGGTACTGATGCTGCACCTAATTTTGTTGATATGCCTAAGTTAACCAATGCATTTGTCAGTGCGAATGGTTTAAAAATGCAAGATGAAATCCGTAGAGAGCGTTTGGTAGAATTGGCATTTGAAGGATTTGCATATTGGGATTTAATCCGTTGGAAAACTGCGGAGACAGAATTAATAAAGCCACGTCTAGGAAGTTACTTTTTCACGGAGTATTTATCAGCACCCGGAGAGAAATGGGCAGCCTCGACACCAGTGGATAGCAAGAATTACATCATGCTGCAAGATGCTAAGTTGAGGAAGTTTGATCCGGAGAAGGATTATCTATGGTCAATCCCTACAAGTGAGATTACCATCAATCCGAAGATTGAACAAAATCCTAAATGGTAAAGAAAACATATAGTAATTGTTAAATAAGATAGGGGCCAAGTCTAATTAGATTGGCCCCTTGATTTTTACCTCTTCTTGTATTATAAAATTGAAAATCTTCTATTATTTTACTTGAATCCATAGGCTTCCACTATTCCCTTTCCAAGTGATTTTATCTTGAATAAAGCCCTGTAAGACTTTACTTAATTCAGGATCGGTAGATTCTATAATTTGAACTGATTTTGCTTTTCCATTCTCCACCAAGAATTTAAGCCTTACCTCTGCAGGACCTTTATAATCTCTTAATTCAGAGTTCAACTCTTCGTTAAATTGATTCATACCCAATACAGGCTGTGCATCCGATGCCGTTAATTCGGTTGTACTTACGCGCATTTCCTGTTCCATCAACAAGACTTCGGTATTTTCATTTGGTCTTTGTTGATTCAAATACTTAAATAGAATTAGGGAACAAGCAACCATAAACAATACTGCTGCTGCAAGTCCAATAGTTAGCCTTTGCCAACTGTAGAATCGTTTGGTCTTATCGAGCGCCTTGGATTCCAATTTACGGGCCAGTCGTTGCTGAAGAATGCTCAATTGCTGACGATCAACCCCCTGTTGAAGCCGATAACCATCAATGGCATCTTGTAAAAAAGGATCCTCCAATGCCTCTTTTTCCATGGCATACATCTCCTCCTTACTCATGAGCCCCATGACGTAATTGTGGATCCTCGATAATTGGTAATTATTTTCCATTACTTCTTCTCCATACAAATTTTTAAATTCCGCCTCCCATTTTGGATATAGCTTTTTACTTTTGCCAAATCATATCCCGTCATGTCGGCGATTTCCTTATAACAACGCTGCTCCAGATAAAACATGCGGATACATTGTTCTTGTTCTTCATTCAATGTAGCCATGCAGCTTTCAAGCTTTTCAAAATCCTGCTCATCCCATTTCTTCTCCTCATCAGCGCGCATGTGAAGCTCGGATTCGTATAAGTTTTCCTCAATATCAACCTTGGTGACCTGCTTAGCCTTACGCAATTGCATCAAACAATAGTTCCTTGCATAAACATATAACCAACTCTTAAAGTTATCTACCTCATATATGCGTAACTTGTCAATCAGCTCGTCAAAAATTTGCATAACGGCATCCTGACTCTGCTCCACATCCTGTAGATACTTATAGCAAACCCCATATAGCAAAGACATGTAAGGCGAATACAGCTTTCCCAAGGTGTCCAGGTTACCCGTATGCTTGTAGTGTAATAATAACTCCTTTTCGTCCATGCTTATAAATGCTTCATCTTAATGATGTTTTAAGATAACAAATTCCATAAAGAAAATAGAGAAATCTTCTTTATTATAAGACTTACATGCAGTTCCACTGTATTATTTTCAGGCTATATATTGATCTATATCTTCCTCCATATTTCTTTATGTTTGCTTCGTGACTCTTAGGGAATTTCATAGGATCTGATAGGGATCTTGTTCGGATCTCGTTCGGTCGGAACCGAACGAGATCCGAAGGAGTTCCGAACAAGTTCCGAAGGAGATCCGAAAGAGTGTCGAAGAAAACCACTGAGAGAGACAGTTAGACAACAGACCAATGACAACAGATTTTAGACCGCTACGCTATTAGATAGGAGATATAATGGGGGGTGTGTTACTTACAACTCCGATCAAAACGAACAGTCTACTTGACGATGTTTTTTGTGTATTGTGTGATATGTCTAGCTTGAAAATCCTTACTTTTAGCTAGGCAAACCTTTTGCCTATTGAAAAACATGCTAATAGTAGGTTATGAATATTGAAGAATTACGTGATTATTGTTTGCTTAAGCCATATACTTTGGAGGATTCACCATTTGGGCCGGAGCATTTAGCTTTTAAAATAGCTGGAAAAGTGTATTTGTTAGTAGGTTTGGATCAAATCGATGAGTTGCGGTTTAATGTCAAATGCGATCCAGAGTATGCTGTAGAGCTCCGGGAGAAATACGATCAGACGGTTATTCCTGGTTATCATATGAACAAAAAGCATTGGAATACCGTGTATGCCAACCGAGAATTAAACGATGCAGCGGTTTATAAACTGATTGATCACAGTTATGAGTTGATCCTAAATGGCTTGCCTAAGTCGCAACGTGAAAAGCTCAAGGAGGAATTTTCTTAGGGTATGATTACTTCTTTTACTGATTTGGCATAGCTCGCACCTATTGGTAGTTCCTGTTGGAATACCCATAGGTTTTGGCGGTCTAATTTTTCGATATGGCTGCGGTTGACGATAAAGGATCGATGAATTTGTATGAAGTTATGCTCGGCATTCTCTTGCAGAAACTCCTTGATTGTCATTCGGGCTAATACCTCTTGGTCTGGAAGATGGAATCGGATGTAATTTCCTACAGCTTCGATATAGCCCACCTCATCCAGGTTAACTTTTATCAATTTATAACCATCCTTGACGTAAATCGTCTGATCCTTATCTAAAACACCTTTTAGTTCTAAGATTTCTTTGGCTCGTTGACAGGCTTTTTCAAAACGATCAAAAGAATAGGGTTTTAGTAAATAGTCCAAGGCTTCTAATTCAAAGCCTTCTAAGGCATAATCTGGATATGCCGTGGAGAAGATAACCATTGGTTTCACTTCCATTGTTTTATAGAAATCGATGCCACTAATATCAGGCATTCTAACATCTAAGAATAACAAATGAACCTCATTTTCCTGAAGATATTTGTTTGCCGTCTTGGCGCTATGAAAGGCTTGTTCCAACTGAATGAAGGGAACCTGCGCAGCAAAGCGCTTGATGATGTCCAATGCGATTGGTTCATCATCTAATGCGATAGCTTTAATTCTAATTTCCTTGTTCATTTTGTTCTTCTACCTCTTTATTGTTTGATCCAACCTTTAAATCGACTGTAAGGAAAACAAAGAATTCTTGTTGATTCTGCTCAATGACTAGCAAGTGTTTTCCGGGATAAAATATGTTCAATCGGGATTGTACATTCTCTAATCCGATACCCGATTTGTTTCTTTCCAAGTCCGTTCCCTCTAGTTGATGTATGCTGTTGTAAACAGAGAATTTCAATTGTTGATCTTGTATTTCAGCATTCACTTTAATCCATGATGGCTCCTCCATACTGATGCCATGTTTAAAAGCATTTTCCACAAAGGGAATCAATAGCATAGGACTGATGTAGAAGTTTTCTGTAGGATCAACGATGTCAGATTCGATTTTCACCGATGGTATATTTTCCACGCGAAGGCTTTGAATCGCCACATATTCTCGGAGGTAATTCAAATCTCTGGATAGTAGGATATAGTCTTGTTGGTTTTCAAACAGCATAAAGCGCATCATTTGGCTTAGGCGTTGCACGCTATCAGCTGTACGTGCTGCATCTTCTTGTAAGGCAATTCCGTATATGGAGTTCATGACGTTGAAGAGGAAATGCGGATTGATCTGAGATTGCATTAATTTCATTTCCGCCGTTGTTTTTCCAAGATCCTTTTTCAAGTCGGCAATGGTCTGCCTTTTGAACTTATTCTTGGAAAAATAATACATACTGAAAGGAACTACGATCAGGATAGTGATGATCCCGGCAACAATAATTTTATCGGAATAACGACCATGAATAAGGGTAATTAATGCTATAAATGGCAGATACCCAAGAATAGAAAAGAGGATATTCAACAAATAGAATTCGGGTTCAATGATTTTCCTTTTCTGCAGGTTGATAATCAAATAGTAATTGTTGATGGCAAAGAGGTAATAAGCATAGGGTATCAACAAGGCTATGGTGCTGAAACGAGGTTTGAATAAAACAATCGTCATAAAAATGATAACGGTGATCCCGATTACCAGAAATACCTCAATGCTGATACGCCTAGAATTTGAAGGCTTATTATTTGGTTCTTGTATGCTGTTCATGAGTTTTGATGTTTAAAAATAAGAAATTGTTTTGGCTAGAGTGACCAATTAAAGAATTATCGATGCTGTTGTTCATAATTGGGAAAAGCAGCTGCAGGAATTGTTCATTACTTTGCAAATTAGCATAAGCCTTGTTTTCCTTAAAAAGGACTTGGTTTACTTTTGGGGACTCCTGAAACAGGTTTAAGCACAGGTTGATAAGGAAATAAAATAACATACGATATCTAATTCAATGTTCTTACTATGTTTTGCTAGGACAATATTAAGTCAAGCAAATTGCTACACTAAATTTTTGTGATGAATGCTGGGAAATTAATGACCAATGGTTAATATGAATGTAAAAATTCCCTTGCGTTATAGAATTAAAGCCTTTTTACTGCCCTTATTGACCTTAAGAAGGGTATATTTGCTCAAACTCTTTTGCCCATCAAAAGAGGAGTGGAATTTATTTTACATTACATCATGCCTTACAAAAAACTATTATGGCCATTGGCAGGCCTGTTGCTTTTTTTATCCAGTTGTATTAAGGAGGAAGCAGCGAACATGGAAGCTGACATTACCGCAGTTCAAATTGCAGATTCAGTTATCAACGCCAAGCCGATCATCAATAATCGAAATGTCGTGATCTACATTAAGCCAGGAGAGCTTGATCTAAAAGATTATGCATTGAACTTCGATTTAACACCAGGAGCGACAATTGTTCCAGCATCAGGGTCTAAACAAGATTTTACGAAACCTGTATTTTATGAAGTGACCTCTGAAGATGGTCAGTTCAGCAAGAGATATGCTGTCTCATTATTGGAGTCTTCCGTACCTACAGCTTTTGATTTTGAGCTCTTTGGTCAGGACGAGAAGAAGAATTGGGTTTATTTTTATGAAAACGTGGAAGGGATACCACAAAGTCTATGGGCGTCTGGAAACTCCGGTTTCGCATTTACTGCAGGAAATAATCCAACCATGCAATCTTACCCAACACAAGTGACAGAAGAGGAGGAATATGTGGTCAATGGTAAGCATGCCTTGTATCTAGAGACGAAGTCTACTGGTTTTCTAGGAGGAATGGTGAAGAAACCTATTGCTGCTGGAAACTTGTTCATCGGTTCTGTGTTCACTAAATCCATTATCGATATTCAGACACGTTTTGGATTGCCTTTTAACCATGTTCCCGATAGTTTTGAGGGATACTACCAATATACTCCTGGAAAGAAAGTAATCGATAAGAACGGCAAGGAAGTGCTGACAACGGACGAGTGTGATATTTATGCGGTATTGTTTGATCGTGTAGCTTTAATGAAAGCGACGGAGAATGATGCAGTTGATCCGGCACGTACCTGGTTAAATGATCAAGATGTATTGACGAGTCCTCATATAGTCGCTATTGCCAAGATTGAGAATTCAGCGGCAACACCAAATGCCATGCAGAAGTTTCATGTTCCTTTTGAATTTAAACGTCAAATCAGTAAAGCGGAGGCGGAGTCCTTCCAGTACAGTATAGCTATTGTACTTTCATCGAGTAAATACGGTGCCATTTTTCAAGGTGCAGTAGGGAGTAAATTAATTGTGGACAACTTGAAAATCAACGTAAAGTAATGCAGTTTAAAATCAATCATATCAAAATGATGGCTGTTGCCATCGTGGGGATGCTATGTGTTCAGTTTTCCCAAGCACAGCAATTAGAGGCTGGAAAGTTTCAGTTTGATGCCGAAGCGGGAACTAAAATTGGAGGAGCATCACCATTAAGCTTGCCTGTAGAAATTAGAGAAATAAAATCATATCGTCCAGCAGCGCCATTCTATGTAGGTGCCAAGGTGAGCTATGCCATTACTAACAAATGGGCAGTTCGCTCAGGGTTGGTGTTTGAAGGTAAAGGGATGAAAACAGAAGCGAATGTTAAAGCGTATAAAACAACCTTTAATGCGGATGAAGACCCTAACCAAAATGTTAAAGGATATTACTATGGTGATATTTCCACCAATGTAGAGAACCTATATTTGACCATTCCTGTACAAGCGCAGTATCAATTGTCCGAAAGCTGGAGTTTATTGGCTGGACCTTATGTTTCCTTTGCAGTAAACCGTAGGTTTTATGGCGAGGCAATTGAGGGATATATCCGTGATGAAACTCCAACAGGGGAACAAATCGGAATTGCTAATGCAGCCTATAGCTTTGACCGTAGCATCCGTAAGGTTGATGTAGGGATGAGCATTAGCGGAAAATATGATTTCGCAAAACGCTATTATGCAACTGCACAGTTTGACTATGGTTTTAATAATATCATGAAAGTCGGATTTGAGAGTATCAGCTTCCCGCTTCATAATATTTTTATGAATGTAGGCTTGGGGATAAGGGTTTTTTAAGCCCTGCGGGCAGTATCTAGTAATCAGTATTTAGTAGTTAGACCTATTGGCGGGATAGATTTTATGGAACGCTATAACGGTCGAAGCATGCTTCGACCCTACGGATATGGTGGTTTGGAATAATAAAATCACGATTGTTTGTAGGGGCGATGCATGCATCGCCCGCTATTAGCACGAATACATAAAATCACAATTTTAATATATAGCTGTTGGTTTCATGTTGATCGGGCGGACATTCCGTTCGTTTTCGTCGGGGATTAATCCCCTTCCCTCAAACTCACTCAGTACCGCCCCTACCTAACGTGCTAACTAGAAAGTTTGTTTGTAAATGACGCTACTGCTATCCCGCCAATAGGTCTAAATACTCCGTACTAAATACTTAATACTGCCCGCAGGGCTCAGGTCTCATATCTTCTACCTACTCAATCAACCTCCGGTTTTTATCATACAGGCCTATCAATAGGCTGTTTCCATTTTCATCGATTCTTAGTCCGCCATATTCGGCTTTTTCGTATCGTTCTGCGGTTCCTTCTTCAAAAAAGAATGATTCAGCGCCTATATTAATTCCCCAGAGGGTAGGGCGTGTATATTCTATTAAATACTCGTCTTTGGCTAATGGTGTTTTTCCTTCCTGATATCTTACGCGGTGGCCAACCTCTTGTTTATCTAGTTTAACAACACAGAAGCCTCTTTTTGGAATGGTGTCAGTCCAAAGATTATCAGCGATCGCATAGTTCAATCGCATATAATCACCTTGCATCAAGGATCTGGGATCTACTGGTGCTAGTTTTAATAAAACTAGCTTTCCATCCTTTAGAATTTCCTCTTTCTTTGCAACGGAGTAATTGAAGTAGATTAATAACAGAAAGAGATTTACGACAATGAATACGATTTTATATGTTTTCATGGTTTTTCAATTTTTTGTTGTTCAGTAGGTAGATTAACAAATAAAGTGCTCCTGAAGCCATCATAATAACTGACTTCCAAAGTAAACTTATACTGAGGTCATAATAGAATTGCCCAAGGCAGTAGAGGAAGCCAGCAAGCGCTAGGATATAGCCTGTTTTATAATTCACCTGGAAACAGATCAAACCAATTAATAAACTGCCTGAAATAGCCGGAGATACACTGGTTAAGGATAAGCTAATTGCAATGATAGCTAGAGTCAGATAACGGAAACTGTCCGAACGATAATCTTGATTTTTTAACAGATTGAATAAAATAACGATTGTTAGTACTATGAATATTCCTGAACAAACAATTTTAAACGTTATTTCCGTGAAGAATAAAGATCCTGCGGCAGTGGCTACTAATGACCCAATAAAGGCTAGTGTAAATGCCGTGCGCAAGGGGAGATATCGAGCCGCCATTCCTTCGGAGAAATGGAGAAGCTTCGCTTCGTTTAATAGGAAGAATACGGACAATAAGCCTAATGGGATGATAAGGATAAATAGGTATTCTTCTGGTATTCGATCTACCATGCTTGCAAAAATTCCCCAAACAGCGATAAGTACAGCTGCGAAATTTAAAATATAACTCCGAGTTATAAAAATACAAGAAATGGCCAACACAGCTATTAATAGCGCCATGCTGCTAAAGCTAAGACCAAGCTGATCGGTTGAAACGCCTAACATAAAAAAGGCGAGTAAAAACATACAGACACTAATGCTGTCAAAGAAAATCTTGTCCGTAAGTTTGTTTAAAATTAATGACCCGGTCAATAGGACGATCCCACCAATCAAAAGACCCTCTTTTGATTCAAATAGATTGGCGGCATATAAAAAAATCAAGAAGGCTATAAAAGCCATTACCGCCCCTACAATTGATAAGATTTTAATAGCCAAAGATTGGTCGTTTCGTTGATCGGCATAAGCTTTTTTAATCTGTATAAGGTCGATCTTTAAAGGACCTGTGTTAATGGATTCAAAATAATCCAATTTGTCCTGATATATATTCGTATTATTCATGGCTATGTTTCTTTTGTAATGAAATGAAAAAGCGGACCAGAACTGTCACTGCGATAATATTGAATAGGCCAATCGTAAATATCATTTCCTCAGATTCTGAATAATGCAACAGGAATGTGGAGATGATAATCATCAGACTCAAGGAAATGCTGGTCAGGAAGAAAATTTTACGATACTTCAGTCCATAAATTATTCCTAAGCTGTATAGATAAATTAGAAGTATGCTGATTACTGGGGTAGCTGCTGGATAATTTTGTATAAAGGCATTAAGCATGCTAATGGTTCCCAATGGTTAAAAGAGAAAATGCAAATATCCAACTCCAATCAGCAGCTACTTGTTGAAAATAGAGAAGGAAAGTCGTGTTTATCAATGCGATGAAAAGGATCCATAGTGGAGGGAATTTGGAGATAATGGTCCAAATGGCGATGAATATGGTCCATGCTAGAAAGAAGTCATAGGCATTTGCCCCGGTTTGATAAACTTGACCAAATACTGCGAATAGCACACCTACCAACATAGCGGTGGCTGTGAGTATAATGTTCTTGATCGTTTCGTTGGTTTTTAGGAAAAGAGTTAAGCTTACTGCCGCTAGCAGTAGACCTTGTATAATCCCCATCTTTACAAACTTGTGTAGGTCTTGCCAATTGTAGGCAAAGAAGAAAATAATGCCCAAGCACAGAAAGCCTAGACCCAGTATCAATAAAGAGAATCGAAAAAAATCATCCCAATTCTTCTTGTGCTGATAGACTTCCTCTTCTAAGGATTGTTGAGTTGCTTTTTGGGATAGACTGCTGTTGCGAGCAAAAATGTGAATATCACGTCGATCTATATTTTTCATGGTGTGATTTGAGGATTATGCAATTTTATGTTGGTTATGACGCATAAAAAACCTTACAGGCCTGCCTAGCAGGCGCTGCAAGGTAACCGCTAAGTTAATTATCTTTATCCTTAAACAGTTTGGCATCACGCGTGTTTTTTTGTACGGCAATTGCAGCAAAAACACTCAACATGAAGGAAATACCATAAAATCCTTTTTCACTCAATAATAAATCTGCATTCCATAATCCTACAACAAGGAGGACAATCGAGGCAATGGTAGCAAACCAGCTTAGTCCATAATACAGTTCAGTTACTTCTAATCCTTCGGCTTTATCTCTTACGCTCTTCTGAACAGAGATAACTGAGAATAGCCCAAATAATAAGATGGTGAAATAATAACCTTTTTCATTCAACTGCATTTCTGCATTCCATAATCCAATACAATAGGCAACTGTGCCTGTCATTAAAGCCAACCAAGATGCGCCTATAAAGGCAGCGGTTGGTTTAAATGGATTTCTTTTATCATCATTAGTTTTGATGTTAAATAATTCTTCTGTGTTTTGATTTAGCGGTTCCATATCTTTTCGTTTTAATGATTACTATGCTAGCAAAGATGCGGTAGAATGATCGGGTATTAAAGCTAATATTTATATAATACTGACGATATAAATCTGTATATTTAATCTTATTTTATTGAAATACATAAAAGGTATGGATGCTATTTCTGATTTAGTTAATCTATTGAATGACACTGAAAGGATAGATTTTAGGGCTTATTTAAAGAAAAAGAATAAGCGCCATGATGTAAAAAATGTCCGTCTATTTGATTTGATAGAAACTGACGATATAAATGCTATAAATAAGCTGTATAAATCTGCAAAAAATAGGGATTCATACCATGCTTTACGAAAGCGACTCCAGGAAAACCTGTTGTCATTCATATCGCAAAAGGTATTTGAAAAGCATCAGCATGCGGATTATGAATTGCTTCGATTGTTAGTCGTTTCGCGGTATTTATTAGAAAATAATTTAGCAAGATTAGGTTTTCGTTGCTTGGATAGGGCAGAGGGAATTGCGGAAAATCAAGAATCCTTTAGTGTGTTACAAGAGATTCTAATGTTAAGATTGCAATTTGCCCATTTAGATGAAAACTTAGATTTGGAAAACCTTTCCAGTCGATTCTTATTAAATCAAGGGCATTTAATAAGAGAGTCTAAGATGCAGCTTGCGTATGCGTTTATAAGGAGGGAATTGAATGAGATTCAATTGAAGGGAAAAGTAATTGACTTGACCAAACTGATAGAAGAGGTGATTCGGAGGTATAAGATTGCGGTTGTGGATTTCATGAGTTATAAGTCCTTGTATCATATTCTATTTATCGCCAATGAATATGCGCATATTAATCAGAATTTTGGCCTTGTAGAAAAGTATGTCAGGAAGTCTTATCAGATAATTGAATCCCAGATGGGAGATAGCACTGGGCAAGTCTATTATCGACTCTATGTACTTTATTACCTCGCCAACTTTAATCTTCGGTCTCGAGATTTTCAAAAGTCTCTGTCGTATTTGGAGTCAATGGATCTGTTGTTAGGGGAGCATAAGGATTTTCATGGGCAATTTTACTACCGTAAGCAATTGTTGCTGGCATTGAACCTGCATTTTAGTGGAGAAGCTGAACAGGCCAATGAGGTTCTGGATGCAGCATTGGCAATGAAGAGTGCAAAGGCGAAATTGGAAGATTATTACGATCTGCAATTGTGTAAGGTTATGTTTCAAGCGCAACGTGGTGATCGGAAATGTTTGTCTGGCATCGCAATGATTAATCATAGTGATACTTGGTTGGAAAAGAAACTCGGGATGCTATGGACCATTCGGAAAAGCTTATTGGAGATATTAATTTATGCTGATTTTAGTAGTATGGATCTGGCTTCGGCCCGAATTAAGAGCTTTAGGAGAAGGTATAGGAAGTATTTGATTCAGACCCATGAGGAGAAAGTTCTCGACTATGTGTCTCTGTTGGAAAAGTATTTTGTAAATCCTGCTATTTTGCACAACAAAAGTTTCCAATCGAGGGTTATTAAATTGTTGGAACTGGAAGAAAATAGGGATTTGTTTAACCTGAGTTTTATTACTTGGATAATTGCCAAGTGGGAAAAAGCAGATTCTTACGAACTGACATTGAAATATTTGGAAGATCAGTCTGGAATATTCACCGACAAAAATGACGTAATGGCAGGATAAATTGCGCCAATTACCTAGTTTTTACTTTACAGTGTGTGAATGGAATAAGAATTGGTGTATTTTTATAAAAATAATTAAATTAGAGAATGGGTTGGGCAACAAAGAAAAATAAGGCTTGGGAAATGAGGCAACTGCTGTGGACTGCTATATCCATCGTTTTGTTTATTCCTTTACCTATACATATTCATCCATTAGTGATGATGTCACAAGCAAAGAAATCAAAGGTTCGTTCTTGGTATGCAGCAGCATGGATATTGTTGGCTATCGAAATAGGATTGATGGTGTCATTCTTTACCTTCTTTGGGACATTAAGTCAAGCCATGTTATTTACTTTGGGTGGCTCTATGCTTTCCTATGTAGTTGGTAATGCGTTATTGCTGAATCAGGCGAAGCCTTATTTGCAACGCTTGGAGTTGGCAGAAGTAAGACCATTGCATTGGATTTCAACGCCAAATGCACAAAAGCAATTGGAAATATCAGCACCTACTATTGATACTCCACAACTGTTTGTGGAACGACTGTTACACTGGCGTAAGGAAATTGAAAACAGAAATATTCAAAAGGACATTGATAATATTCTTCGCTTATTTCAGCTTTTAGAGAAAAAGGATAGCCGAGAAGCAGAGAAGTTTCTAGTAAGGCATTCGACCATTGTAAATGTATTGATGCAGTACGATGAGTTGGAGAATGCTCGTTTGAATAATATGACCACGACAGAGTCAAAGAATAAACTAGAGGATGTCATCCGTCAAGCAGCTATAGCTGTAGAACAAGAAGTAACCAATCAATTTAAAATGGGAATGTTGGATGTGTCAGCGGAAACTGATGTGTACTTGCAAACCTTAAAAAGTAGAAACCTTTTAAAAGACTAAAAGCATATGGCAAATTTAGATTTGACGAATTTGAATGATGATCAAGGGCAAAATAAACCGGCAGATGTAAGTGTGAACTTTACTGCAGAGGAAAAGGCCTTGATTCAACAATATAAAGATAAAATCAATTTGAAATCAACAACTGACATCATTCAATATGGTGTTGGTGCGCAGAGTAACGTGAGTAACTTCTCCAATGAGATTCTAAAGCAAGTACGTACAAAGGATATGGGTGGTGCTGAGGATATCTTGGTAAACCTACGCTCTGAAATTCGGGATTTTGATGAAAAGGTGAATAAAAAACCCTTGATTCCTTTCTTTGATAATATTAAGAAGAAAATTGGCCGTATGCGTACGGAGTACGCTTCTGTAGAGAAGAATATACATAGTATCGAGTTGAAATTGGAAGGCCACTATAAGAACTTGGCTAAGGATGTAAACATCTTCGATAAACTATTCGTACAGAATCAGCAGTATTTTAAAGATCTATCATTACATATTCAAGCTGGAGAGGAAAAGCTTCAAGAAGTAATGAATACAACACTTCCTGATTTAAAGAGAGAGGCTGAGGAGACTGGTGATCAACATAAAATTCAGGAGTACAAAGATTTGGAACAGCATGTAGTACGTTTTGAGCGTAAATTGCACGACTTAAAACTAACGCGTATGGTGGTGTTGCAGACTGCTCCTCAGATCCGGATGATTCAGAGCAATAGCAGCTCCTTAATGGAAAAGATTCAATCCAGTATCGTCAATACACTTCCATTGTGGAAGAACCAAATGGTATTAACCCTTGGTATTGCACATGCGCAAAGTGCATTAGATGCACAACGTGCCATTACGGATGCGACTAATGAGTTGTTGAAGAAAAACTCTGAGATGCTGAAAGAGGCGACTATCAATGTGGCTAAGGAAACTGAACGCGGAATCATTGATATGGATACGATTAAGAAAGCAAATACCGATATTATCACTACCATTGAAGAGGTGTTACGAATTCAAAAGGATGGTCGTGAGAAACGTAAAGTTGCAGAGCAAGAGTTAATCCAGGCAGAGTCTGAATTGAAAGGACACTTATTGAAATCATCGGATGAAACCCGATTGATCAATTAAGTTTTATTACGATATTAATTTATGAAGGGCATCCCAATTATGGGGTGTCTTTTTTTATTTCAATTCCCTTCATGTACGGAGGAGTATGAGCATCTTTTAATTTTGTTGGAAGCTCATTCTCTTTGTAGTTAATCAAGTAGGTATTAACGATATCAAAATACTTTAATTTAGTAGTCTGATAGGGAGTAATATTCGATTCTAACATCGGTATGTAATTATAAAAAACCACAGAATCTCTGTTTTTGAATTTATTATCGGCAATATATTTCTCAAACAACTCAGGATTCTTCTTAATCAAATTAATATTCTTTTGGTACTCTTTCTTAAAGACAGCTACTGACTTCAGTTTACCATCTTTTTCCAATTGCTTTCGACCCATGGGGTCATTATACTGCTCTAAATTTCTTTTAGAAGATAAAAGATCTTGAAGTACTTGATCTGGCTTGATTGTTTGTGCCTTTACCATAAAGGTTCCACAAAAGACCAATAAAAGGCTGGAGATCGTAATTTTCATGGTGTTTAAAATTTTATAATTAGCTGATGTAAATATATAGAATAAACTGAAAACATTAATTGTAGTAATATAAAGCAAGTTAACTTTACAGATCTTTATAGAAAGAAGGCTACAAAAAGGAGTGATCAATGATCTGAGTAGAAATAAAAAAATCCTTTAAGACTTGAATGTCTTAAAGGATTGGATCTCTTTAAATCGAGATAATATCTTATTAGCTTACATTTCCCAGCGTTTCTTCGGTACGCAAGTAATGTCTGCTACTTTTTTCAAAATGATAGGTCTGGCCTCAAATCTATTCTCTAAGACAATGCTGTCTTTGCCAGCATAAGCAATTTTAAATCTGGGAACATAAGGTCCTGAACGGTAACATCCGGAAATCTTTTGTTTACCATTTGGTTTGGTATAAAGGCCTTCCACAATGATACTGTCACCACGTTGAACATATACCGCTTTGGCATATTCGGTCCAATTTCCATCACCATAACAGCTGTCTGGGATAGTTTTTACCTTATTATGTACGTGGAAGGTAGCATACATAGAATCACAAGTAATCTTGAAATCATGTAAGGTATAATTGAGAGTTTGGGAAGTATCAACTTTACTATCTTGTTTCCAAACGCCTTGAAAGAATGCTGCACCTTCGGTTTGCATCTCCGAATGTCTTACGCAGCTGCTAAATAGAAAAAGTATACCTATCAATGATAGGTACACTTTTTTATAAGAATATGTATGTTTCTTGTAATTCACTAGCTTATTTTAAACTACCTACCATATCTTCAGGTTTAACCCACTCATCAAACTCTTCGGCAGTAACATAACCTAAAGCGATAGCTGTTTCCTTCAAAGTAGAATTGTTTTTATGTGCTGTTTGTGCAATCTCTGCAGCTTTGTAGTATCCGATTTTAGTGTTTAAAGCAGTCACTAACATCAATGAATTATCTACTAATTCCTTAATACGTGCGTAGTTTGGCTCAATACCAATAGCACAGTGCTCTTCAAATGAAATACATGCATCACCAATTAAACGAGCAGACTGTAAGAAGTTTGCTGCCATTAATGGTTTGAACACGTTCAACTCGTAGTGACCTTGAGTACCACCAATCGTGATAGCCACATCATTACCCATTACTTGTGCAGCTACCATAGTAAGGGCTTCACATTGTGTTGGATTAACTTTACCTGGCATAATTGATGATCCTGGTTCATTCTCAGGGATAATGATTTCACCAATTCCTGAACGAGGACCAGAAGCTAACATACGGATGTCATTAGCGATTTTATTTAAAGAAACTGCTAATTGTTTTAAAGCACCGTGCGTTTCTACGATAGCATCGTGAGCAGCTAATGCTTCAAATTTATTCTCAGCAGTTACAAATGGAAGACCTGTGAATTCAGCAATGTATTTTGCTACCACTACATCATATCCATTAGGCGTATTTAATCCTGTACCTACTGCAGTACCACCCAAAGCAAGTTCGCCAAGGTGTGCTAAGGTGTTTTTTAACGCTTTTAAGCCGTAGTTTAACTGCGCTACATAACCTGATAATTCCTGACCTAAAGTTAAAGGAGTCGCATCCATTAAGTGCGTACGACCAATTTTAACAACTTTCATGAATTCATCGGATTTCTTTTTTAAGGTATCACGAAGCTTCTCTACTCCAGGGATAGTTACATCAATCACGGCTTTGTAAGCTGCAATGTGCATTCCAGTAGGGAAAGTATCATTAGATGATTGCGATTTATTAACATCATCATTTGCTTTTAATACAGGCTCACCTTCACCGATTTTGCCTCCCGCTAATACTTGAGCACGGTTTGCTACAACCTCATTGACATTCATGTTTGACTGCGTACCTGATCCCGTTTGCCAAATTACTAATGGGAATTGGTCATCAAGCTTTCCTGCTAAGATTTCATCACACACTGCTGCAATAGCATCACGCTTCTCCACAGGTAAAACACCTAATTCGTGGTTAGCATATGCTGCTGCTTTCTTTAAATATGCAAAGCCGTCAATGATTTCTTTTGGCATGGATGCTGCCGGACCTATCTTAAAGTTATTACGTGATCTTTCGGTTTGGGCTCCCCAGTATTTGTCTGCTGGTACTTGTACTTCGCCCATCGTGTCTTTTTCGATTCTGAATGACATAATTACAAATGTTTTAGTAGGGCAAATCTAAGCAAAATATGAGAATTAAGCTAAAATATGCCAATCCTTTATCCCTCAGTTTGTAATAATATACAAGCAATTAGGAGAGCCTACGCTGTATATGTTCTTCGATATGGTGGTATAATTGTTTTGGCTTCAAGGTGCGCCATGGAAAATGATTCAAATACTCCCCAAAATTGATATAATAATCAATATGGTTGTCCTGAAATTCCTTGATCACATGTTCTCTGAAGTTCAATCCTACTATCCAACCATCCCCAATATCTTGAAACCATTCCTCATAATAAGAGTCATCAGAAGCATGAAAATTTAAGATGTTTTCTCCGATCAAGATAAATTTATTGATACCCTCATCAATTATTAAGTCAATTAATTCACGTTTTAGAATCATAATATCGTTGTAGATGGCATCATTCCATTCACCGATGAACTCTATGATGCAATACCCACGATCATAATCTGCATATAATATTTTAAGGTAAAGGGTCTGCGAGCCAAAGTAATCCCATTGCGGGTGCAATAGGAAGTTATAGACCTTTTTATCGTATTCAAACTCATTATAAACTGTCTCATAGAAGGGACTACGCTCATCTTCAGATGCGATATAATAATCCCGCCAATTGTAATAAGGTTCTAATTCATGCATGACAGTGTAAAAATATTGAAAAATTGCTAAAATATAACGTCTAATCAACTATTTTGGACTGTGAATTGTTGGTAAATAAATAAGTTTAAAATTCTTTTAAACAATTTGTTATTCAGTAATTTTGGCCACCAGACCATAGATGCAAAAAGGAAGAAAGAGGAATATTTTTGTTGCGGCAACTTATGCAGCTACCCTTTTATTGGGATTGATCCTTGGACAGAACTACTCTGACCAAACAGGATTCAATACCGGGGGATCCCTCGTGCCTATTGGTCTTTCTGATAATGCCTATAAAATCCAACAAGTAGTGGATCTTATTTCAACCCGCTATGTGGACAGTATCAATATGGATTCTGTACAAAATGGTGCCATAAATCACATCATTTCTCACTTAGATCCCTATTCTGCATTCCTAATGCCTAATGCCTCTAAAACTCAATCAGAAGTGTTGGAAGGTACTTTTGAAGGGATTGGTATGGAGTATTTTAATTTGAACGACACACTGATAGTTGTAGGATTAATTACCAATGGTCCTGCTGATAAGGGTGGATTTAAAATTGGTGATAAGATTCTTCAAATTGGTAATCGTAAGATTTCCGGAAATACCATCTCCAAAGATGAGGTAGAAAAACTAATGCGTGGCAAGCGAGGTACAGCTGTTGAAATGTACGTTGAAAGGGACTCCATGAAACTTTCACTTCCTCTAAAAGCTATTCGTGATCAAATTAGTGTTAGCTCATTGGATGTAGCTTATATGCTTAAACCGACCGTTGGATTTATTCGTATTAGACGCTTTGGCCTAAAAACAGCAGATGAATTTAAAGATGCGGTTGTCGAACTGAAAAAACAAGGGGCTAAGAATCTTATTTTGGATTTACGAGATAATGGTGGTGGTTATTTCCATGTAGCCATTAAATTAGCGAGTGAATTCTTTACCGATCAGCGCTTAGTAGTATTTACGGAAGGTGCTCATGAGGCTAGACAAGATTTCCTTTCAGAACCTAATGGTAATTATGCGCAAGGGAAACTTATTCTTTTGGTCAACGAACGTACAGCTTCAGCTTCAGAGGTGGTAGCAGGTGCGGTACAAGATTGGGATAGGGGAGTTGTTATTGGTCGTCGTACTTATGGAAAGGCTACGGTTCAAGAGCTGTTTAACTTCGCTGACGGATCAACCATTAATCTAAGTATTGCTCGTTATTATACACCATTAGGAAGAAGTATTCAGCGTAAGTACTCGCCTAATTGGTCCAATATGAAAGATTATGCTTCCATGTATCATGGTCTATGGTCTTTGGATACTACTTATGCACATGCCAAGCCGTATCAAACAGGGCTAGGAAAGAAGGTTTATAGTGGAGGAGGGATTATGCCAGATGTGAAGGTTCCGATTGATTCCAACGAGGTAAGTGTGCTCTATCGTGATCTTGTACAGTCCAGTCTTATTGAGCAATTTGTGTACAGTAGATTTGCCCGTAAATTACCTGCTTATTCCATTGAGAATTTCTTACAGGGTTATACTTTGCCTGCAACAGAATACGCCAGCTTTATCCGCTTCTTGGCGAGAAGAGGTTTACAGCTTTCCCCTAGTAAACAAAATGATTTGCATGATCTAATTCAGAGTGATATCGAAGCTTTACTGGGCAGGTATTATTTTGGAAGAGAAGCCTATTTCAAAGTCAAGAATCGGTACGATACTTTTGTGACGAAGGCTTTAGAAGAATTGCAGATTAAAGCGGAATAAGCTGATTACATTAGACTAACATCGGCGAATACTGGGTAATGGTCCGATAACCTGTTCTTTACCACTTTATAGTTGTTTACATTGAAACGCTTATCGCAGAAAATGTAATCGATTTGAAGAATAGGTAACATTTCAAAATGTGTTACTCCCCATCCATTTCCTTTTTCTTGAAACGCATTCTTCATATTCTTAGCTATCAGATTTACCGAGTATGACATGGGTGTGTCGTTGAAATCACCCATAACAATCTTCGGGTAATGCGTCTCTTGCATATGGTCAAACAAGGACTCCGCTTGATTGCTTCTTTGTTCAAATGCCCATTTAAGCTTTCTACCTACTTGTTTGGTTTTCTGCTCTTCATTGCCGGCTGTTCCACTAGGATTCTGAATAAATTCCTTGTCCTCACTTTGTAAACCAAATGAACGTAAATGTACATTGTAAACCCGAATAGTATCCCTTTGTTTAACGATGTCAACATAGACAATACGGTTGATGCCGTATTCATTTTTCTTGATTAAACCGGAATTGATAATAGGGTATTTTGAGAAGATAATCTGGCCATAGGCACTATAATCATTCTGCTGAGAAGGGGCAAAGTAGTAGCTATCAAACTTAGCTTTTTCTTTGACCTTTTCACTGAATTTCTTTTTTCCTCGAATAGTGCTGTTGAATTCCTGTACACAGAGAATATCCGGGTTGGCATCATTAATAATGTCTACAAACTCTTCTTTGGCTGGTTTATCCGATTTCTCAATAGGCTCTAGCATATGCACATTATAGGTCATCACGCGTAGGGCGGAATCACTTTTATCCCTTTCAGCCGATTTAAAAGTGATGTGCTGAGTCATAAGGTTCCATCCTAAAAGAATGGCGATTAATGAGAATAGGGAATATTTTGCCTTGCGAAGCAACCAATACAATACAAAACCTAGATTGATGATGAGTATCGGTAAGTATCCTAAGCCCAAGAATGCCACTGGCCAAAAAGTCTTTGGGTTGATAAAGGAAGCTGAATAACATAGCAGAAGACCTGCGACCGCCAATAGGTTTGCGATCATGATGGTTTTGCTAAAAAAGCCTAAATTCTTCTTGTTAATCAACATTATTCTTGTTCTTCTCTACTTACCTTAAATAGGATCTCTTTCTCCCGTGAAGATAGACTTTCATAGCCACTTTGGGAAATTTTATCCAATATTTCATCAATCACTTCTTGATTGGGTAAGTCCGATTTAAAACTACGATAACTTGGCGTCTTTTGTATGGTATGAACCACACGGAGTTTCTTTTTTATACGTCTTTGGAAGAATCGACTTAAGTCGTTGCCTTCCTGCAATTGACGCATGAATAAAATACCCCAACCGATACTCATTAAATAGACAAGAGCACCAGCACGATTTGCAAAGGCATAAAATACCAAGGTAATACCCAGGATAATGAAAGCTAATGTCTTGAACTTTACTCGTCCAAAAATAAGTAGGCGTAGCTCCATATGAGGGACCAATACCGTCAAACTCGCTACTAATGCTGCTAGTCCAATGGAGTTCGAATAGAGATAGGATTGGGGGCCTTTCGTGAGCCAAGGGATAAAGCCTAAGCCAAGGTACACCAATCCTCCTAAGATAAAACTGCTGATAAATAGAGTGAGAAATTGACGCTTATTGAGGAAACTCAAAAAGATGTTTCCCATCCAATATAACCACAGTGAATCAAATACGATTTGAAATAAACCCGAATAAAGGAATGGAAAAGTTAATAAGGTCCAAGGCTGACTGATGAAGTTATTGAATTGGACAGGTAAGCCAAGATAACTCAGCATCATATCATAAATTGGCGTTTGGACAACCTTGACCTCCACCAATAAATCAGCAACATGAATCAAGATGAAAAGAATAACCTGAATAGAAATAATATAAGGTATGGGAGACCCCGTTCGGTAAGTCGTCCTAAAGAATTCCTTCAAGCCATTTTCTCTTCTCATCTGCTAATGATAATTCGTTCTGCGTATCTTCCAGAGTTTTAATAATATGAATCCGAACAATGCTCCACCTACGTGTGCCAAGTGAGCAATGGATGAACCGCTTTGTGAAAAACCTAGATAAACTTCAATAACAATTAAGATTGGAATAAAGTACTTGGCTTTCACGGGTACTGGGAAAAATATCAGCATTAATTCTGCATTTGGGAATAAATATCCGAATGCTAGAAGTAAACCATAGATTGCCCCGGATGCACCTACCAAAGGCGTGCCATAAATTGACTGCAAGGCTTCAAAATCAACTTGCGATAGTTGATTTATTACATCGTTACCCAACTCATGTAAGGGACGAATCGATCCAGTTAATTGATGAACCTCGATTGCTTGGATGCCATATTGCATCACCAATGCCCCAAATCCACAGATTAAATAGAAGTTTAAGAACCGTTTGGCACCCAAAATTCGCTCAATGGTAGAACCAAACATCACCAAAGCAAACATATTAAAGAAAATGTGCCCAATTCCTCCATGCATAAACATGTAAGTCACCAGCTGCCATATCTGAAAGTTGGGAGAGTCAGGATAAAATACCCCCAGATGTATAATAAGACTTGGCAACAACCAAGAGGCAATAAAAAACAAGATGTTTAGAACCAACAGGTTCTTGGTAACAACAGGTAAATTTCCAAAGAAATTATTCATAGTTCTATATTTTGTTTAAATGCCTCTGCCAAAGCGTTCGGCTAATTCTTGTAAGGTAATGGTAATAATAACAGGTTTCCCGGACAAAGAAATATTTGGTGCTTCACATGCAAATAAACGATCTATTAGATCTTCCATTTCCTCATTGTCCAATTTACTTCCTTGTTTTATGGCTGCATTCTTAGCTAAGCTTTTTGCTAATTTCTCCCGTTTGCTGAGTTTAAGATCACTCTGATTCTTAAAGTCTTCCAGCAACTTCTCAATGATCTGCCCCTCGTTTATTTTCTCTAAATCTGCAGGGATTCCATCGACAATAAAGGTGCTTTTACCAAATGGCCTTAATTGGAATCCTAATGCCTGAATTTCAGGTAAGATATCTTGTACTAAAGCAAAATCTGCAGCCGTTAAATCAATGGTTTGAGGGAATAAACTCTGTTGACTAACACCTTGATTTTGCTGCAATTGTTGTTGAAACTGTTCAAAGAGAATACGCTCATGTGCCGCCTGCTGATCAATCAACATAAAGCCTGAATGTATCTGCGATACGATATAACGATTATGCAACTGAAAAAATTGTTTCTTCGGTTGGTCAGAAGGCTGTATTACCGCACTTTCTTTAGCAGGCTCCTCCGGATGTAAGCTTAATTGCTCCGCTTCCTCCGTTTCGGTGATTTGATATAGGGTATCCCAATTCTGTGGAATGCTGCTCTTCTTTTCCAATTGTTCTGGATAAGTATAGCTGCGAGTAGACTTTGGTCGACCATCATCAAAAGGATTGAAATTCGGATTGAAGTTAATCGTAGGAATCTGAATTTCCTCCAATGGTTTTGGCGTGATCAGATTATTAAAACCCGTCTCTTGCTCAAAGTCTAAAGTAGGCGCGATGTTAAATCGACCTAAACTACGCTTAACTGCTGAACGTAAGATGGCATAAATAGCCTTCTCATCCTCATACTTGATCTCTGTTTTCGTTGGATGGACATTGATATCGATCTTTGATGGATCTATATCAATGAATAATACATACAAAGGATAAGTCTCCGCAGGTAGAATCTCCTCATAGGCATTCATGACAGCATGATTCAAATAGGGATCTTTTATAAAGCGGTTATTTACAAAGAAAAACTGCTCACCTCGAGTCTTTTTTGCAAATTCAGGCTTCCCTATAAATCCTTTGATGTTCAATATGGTAGTTGTCTCTTCTACAGGAACAAGTCTTTGGTTGTAATTGTTTCCAAACAGATGGACAATTCTTTGCTTTAAGGTTTCTTTAGGTAAGTGAAACAATTCATTTCCATCGCTATGTAAGGAAAAGAATATGTTTGGATGTGCTAATGCCACTCGTTGAAATTCATCAATAATGTGACGTAATTCAACCGAATTACTTTTTAAGAAGTTCCTACGAGCTGGAATATTGAAAAAAAGGTTCTTAACAGAAATGCTAGTCCCCGCAGCCACCTGATCAGGGTACTGTTGTATTACTTCTGAACCTTCTATTTCTAACACCGTACCCAACTCATCTTCAATGCGTCTCGTACGAAGTTCTACGTGTGCAATAGCGGCTATAGAAGCCATGGCCTCTCCACGGAATCCCATCGTGCGAATGGCAAATAGATCCTCTGCTTTACGGATCTTTGATGTAGCATGACGCTCAAAACATAAGCGTGCATCTGTAACACTCATCCCACAGCCGTTATCTATCACTTGAATAAGCGATTTCCCGGCATCCTTTATAATAAGCTTTATATGATCTGCTCCTGCATCGATAGCATTCTCCATCAATTCCTTGATCGCCGATGCTGGCCTTTGCACAACCTCACCCGCTGCAATCTGATTGGCCACTGAATCTGGGAGCAACTGAATAATATCCGACATAATTTACAAAGGTACAAATTTGACCTTATTTGCGTGTCCCTTATAACCATACTTTTGTCGCCATTTTTCCATTTCTGTTGTTTCCAAACAAAATAATAACCAAGCTGATTTAAAGAAATTGCTTTACTATTCCTTATAAATTAAAAAGGGTCGCAATCCATAAAAGGATTGCGACCAATACTATTTTTAGACTAGGGTTTGTTTTTATTGGGCTTTAAAGTGCATTAAATATGGGTAATGATCTGAGGCTGTATTGCTATAAGAATCTTGAAGAATTTCTACATAATCACATTGCTTGGCTAATGACTCAGAAAGATAACAATAGTCTAATCGAAACCCTAAGAAATCACTGCTCAAGTAATCTGTCCTTGTTGGAAAACTTGCTTTATAATATTTATTATTTAATTGCGAAATAGCATCCTTAAAAGGGCTATCCTCAAATAGTTTCATTGTTCTGTAATCGAATGGTACTCGACTTGGGCGATATTTCTGCATGCTCCCTAACCAAGATTTGTTACCCAGCATCGCTTCATCAACTGGTGTAATAGAATTGAAATCTCCTGCAATTAAAACTGGAGCATTTTTTTCCAATTCTTTTGCTAAGTCTACAACATAATTCGCCTCTTGGAATACAAGATCATTGCTCTGTGAAGAAAAATGTACTGCTAATATATTCAGATCAAATGTCTCCGCACGTATAAAGCCATGAACTCGATAAGGAGGGTAATTGCTTTTTATCAAAATGCTTTCTGCATCTTTTATTACTTGTTTGGATGTTATGCCTGTTGGATATCCTTCTTCCTTCAATAAATAACTGAAATCATGACCATAAGTCTTGGCAAATTCTTGAAGTTCTTGTTTTTTAAAACCTACGAGTTCCTGAAAGACTATAACATCCGGGTCTAATTTAGTTACCCAATTGCTAAACGCCGTCAAGTTATTAGAAATCTTACCACCAAATCCATCTTTTACATTGTAAGACAAAACTGTTAACCCTGATTTTGGCGTAAGGACAATTGAAATGGTCTGATCCGAAGGCTTCACAATAAGATCCTTGTAAATCGGGTTGTATCCTTTCTTCAAAACAGTAATTCGAATCTCAGTATCCTCAAAAACTCTGTAAGTTAGCTTGCCGGTATTGACTGTTTTTTCTTCTCGAGGTACCAACATATTTACATCCGGTCGGCGTTTCGAAATTATTACTGTAGCATCCCCCGTAAGAACTTCTTGCTTTTCGTTGACTAAATGTATCGCCACCTCAGTAGCTTTTAATAATGAGCTTGGCTTGGTTTCCTCAGGACTCTCTTTACTGCAACTTGTAAATGAAAATACTACACCTGTAATAAACAGAAGGAGAATGCTTAATATGCTTTTGTTTTTCATTACCTTAAATTTAATTTTTTGATAAACGGAAATTGGCAAAGTAATACACAATATCTTTTGCTGGTTTATAACCTCCGGTTATTGCAGGTTCACCACCGATGTTGATCACAATGACACGATTGTGTTTATTCTTCATTAAACTAAGGTCAATTTTCATATCAACCCACTTGCCAAGCTGGCTGTCGGTTAGTTTATTGTCTGTTTTTCCTGGTTGCCATAACTCTTGACCATAGGGACTTTCTGAAGGGAATGCCCACAAACGATTCATAAAACGTGGCCAGATAGCACGGAAATTATCATATACTCCTGGGAAATGACTCTTATCAGGTGCAAACACTTTGAAGTTTAAATAAGGATATAAGTCAGAGTTGAACTGATATTCCAACGGAATCTTAAATATAAATGATGCTGCCCGATCTCTTGGTATAACTTGAATTACATTCTTCAAGTTATTACCAGCAGGATAACTACTCGGATTTTTTACCAAATCGATCTTCCAGTTGGTCGCTTGCAATTGCCCAGTAATCAACGAACTCAAAGGAAGCTCTGGTTCATTTTCTGTGTTTACCAAGGTTACTAAACCAGATTCTATATATGGCTGAATTAAATGGTCAATACCCAAGGAATGCGGAATATACTTTACTTTTTTAACCATTTTGTTCTCCAGTAAATCAACTAAGAACTGCGCATTTACATCTGCCATGTTTCCCGAACGACGAACATATGGTAAAAATGGTCCACCACCTATACTAGCAGAAATGCCATTGTTATTGTAATTAACCGTGGTCATTTCAAAAAGAGTACCTCCAGTAAGATCTATCTCATCTAAGTTGGAGAAGTAAAAAAGATCTTGTAGACTTTGGGTGTGAATTGGAAAAGTAAGCTTTTTGATATTGGCAACCCCAGCAGCATTGAACGTAGTAACGCCATTCTTTCTTAATACATCTGCCTCAGCTGGTAAGAATGTTGTAGATGCAGATGGCATATAAAAACTTACTTCTTGTTTCAGAATAACGGTATCTAAAATTTCTATCCCATTGACCTTAGGTACTACGCGATAATCCACATCTACATTGATCTCATCACCAGTCTTTAAATTACCTGCAAAGATTCTTGGGTTTTCTGCTCGTGTTCCTTCATGTTTTTGTCCTGTCTGATCCACATATGAGAATCTCAAATCACAATAGGTTAACAGAATGGAAGATATATTATTTGCCCAATCCAAAACAGCGGTTGTTGGAGAGGCAAAAATCCTTGGGGATTGTACCGCAATAGTTGTCAATTCCGATTTCGTATATGGTATTAATGCGATCTCCTGCGGAACAGACTTGTTACCAAACTCATCTTGTGTGTAAACTCTGAAGCGATAAAGCTTGGACAATGTCAGGTTCGGGATATTAATCCAAGAAACTACAGAGTCAATTGTTATCCGTTCCTTGTCATATTCGACAATCGTTTTACTAGCTTTTCCTAAGTAAATCTGATTACTAGGAATTCGTCCTGCTTTCATTAGGTCAATCTCTACACGCTCAAAACCAATTTTACCTGATATGGTGTCGAACTTCGCAGGGTAAACCTTTTCCTCTCCGAACTTCTCGATATTATCATACATTCCCTTGTTGCAGGAATTCATGCCTAACAGGATGAGCCAGGCAAGGATGCTTATTATTAAAATATTTTTCATTCCTATATTATTTAGGTGTGCATTATTGGAGTAAACCGTTATTTAGTGCACTTGGCTTTCATTAATTGCTTGCTTTTCTTCCGTATAAAGTGATTTCTGAAAGACCATTAGCGCCTGTTCCTGTATAATTTGATAAAAAGTCAGAAACTGCTTCATATCGGAACCAACGTGTTTTCTTTGTAAATGCGGGATAATCAGGATACATGTAAGCCATATCACCAGCTTCACCTGCTTTTACAACATCCAAATCACTTGGAACTAATGGAATTGGAATGCTATGGAATCCAATCAGAACCCAATCATCAATGTCTTCATCCCAATAATACATGTTATAGGAACCCACATTTTCTGAACGGTAATATTGTCCTCGAATACCTAAAGATGCTGAACCATAACGGCGTTGATGGGTTACAACACGACTTAATTCGTAATAATCTCCCAAGTCAATCATCAAGTTCCAAGGCATGTTGCGATCAGCTAACTTCCCAGTTCTTCCTCGACCACCTGTATGCATGAAATTGAAATCTTCTCCTTTGTTAATAATACCATCAATGGTGTAGCGCGTTCTACCTTCAAAATCATTCCCAAATACCATAGGAACTCCTCCAATGGAATCATTTGGATTCGGCAGTTTCCACATTTTCTTTGGAACCAACTCATCTCTCAATAGGGTTACTTCTCCTTTTTCAATAGGTTCAGTAATGTTGCCATATAGATCCTCAACTCTAACCTTTACTTTTACCTTGTTGGACGCAATATCATTTAAACTGTGGATAAAACGACGATCAGCATCAGCCTTTGAACTGAAAATAGAGGTCACATTACGTTGTCCACTATTATCGGTGAATTCAAAATCTACATATACGTTGATATCCTGTTTAAGTTCATTCTTCCAATCCACAAAGAAAGAACCGAATCCTGGTCTTACTTCCATGGAACGAGCTACTCGTTGGTATGCAGGCTCAAGTGGTTCAATATTTACCGCCAATGGAGTGGATCTATTCCCAGCTCGATCTACAGCATAAACCTGAATCGTATGCATGTCCGTATTTGGTAAACCATATACATCCAAAGAGTCCGTGAAATAGGAAGCATTGAACTTAAAGGTCTTGCCCTGACTGTTTGTATATTCAGCCTCTACTGAAAGTAGATCTTCGTCTTTAGGGATGTTATAAAATAATCTAGCTCCACCATAAAGCGATTTGTAATGTTTTAAGGTGACAGGTCCCGGAGGGGTACTATCTTCAATATTGATGTTATATCGGTCTTTTTCCTTGCAGGAATTCAACATGCCCAAAAGCACGATGAAAACTGCTGGAAACCATAATATATTTGTCTTACGTTTCATTGTTATTCAGATTTATTGGAATGATACATCATTTACTAATGACCTAATTTTGCTTAATTAACCCATCCTGGATTTTGAATAAGCTTACTATTGGTATTGATTTCGTTGAGATCAATTGGCCATAAGTAATCGGTCAAGGTGAATCGTCTTTGCTGTTTAACACTTAATACAAAAAAGGTCTTTGCATCTTTGCCATCTGTATCCCATCCCCAAATAGGTGATGAAAAGGCTTGTGTTGCCCGCTTGGTTCTCCACATATCCCAGAACCTTAATCCTTCAAATGCAAATTCAATAGAACGCTCTTGTAATATAATGTCTCTTAAACCTTCTTTATCGCGGTGTTTGTTTAAGGTTCTTGTCAAACTTGCATTTCCCCAGGATTCTTGTACATCGGGAATCCCTGCACGGCGACGGATTTTGTTTATATCCTCATAAACCTGCTCACTAGGGCCATAATATTCATTTTGGGCTTCGGCACGCATCAGGTACAGATCAGACATACGAATTAATGGTAAAGGATATTTAATTACGCGTTCCCAGTTTCCAGATTGTGATTCCGGATGGGTTAGTTTTTGAACGCCAATTCCAGAAGCCAAGAAATCACTTGGAAAATAAGATGAACTTCTGCCACCATCAGAATTGTAATAAAACTGCGTATTAATTCGCACCCCATGCGCTCGCCAAAAGCCTCCTGTTATTCCCAAATTAGCGTAGAACCTAGGCTCTCGATTCAAGTACAGATTGATGGTTTCAGCACCCGGCTGCATATAGCCCTCAAGTTCTTCATATTCCGAATCATTGACACCAGGAAGACGAACAACATCATGTATACCATTTAAATCATAGGTTAGATCTTCATCGATAGGTAAACCATTTTGCGTGTAATAGCGTTCTGCCATTTGGTAGGATGCACCTAGCCATTGAAAGGATTGTGAACTACTATTGGCAAGACCATCGCCATAACCTATAGGTAGTCGAATGTTCGCAGCAGCACCTAAGCCAGCTGATCGGAAGTTAATGCCTGAGATTCCCCAAATCAGCTCCTTATTCCAAGGGTCTGTAATAACCATTCGCAAATCATATAGGACCTTCATCTTATCAGGGTTCTTACTGAAAGATTCCCTATCATATAGAAATGCCTCTTTTGGATAAGTATACATGCCCATGCCGTTTTGTTCTGCAAGTGCAATTGCTTCATTCAATGCGTCCAAAGCCAACTTCCATTTTTCCTTATCGTAATTCATCGGGAAGAAGGGTTCCCCTTCAGCATTGACAAAATCTCCGAAGAACTCCATATTACCATTGAAGAATGGACTTGCTTGGTAAACGAGAATACGAGCTTTGATGGCTTTGGCAGCAACACGGTCTATTTGTCCCAAATCATTCTCTAATACACGTTCCTTCAAATCAGGCATAGCTTCCTCAATTAGCCCTAGGATAAAATCAAAACTTTCCTTTACGGTTGAACGTGGGATAAATAATTCATCTTTTGTTGACTCTGGATTGGCTGTTTTTTTCATGATAACAATTGGGCCATATTGCTTCACCAATTGGAAAGCATAATAGGCCTTCAAGAATTTTACCTGAGCGGACCATTCTCTTTTTTCTTGATCCGTCATGTCCTTCACATTACCAATGTTTTCCAGAAATATATCTGCTTGACGCATGGCCTCGTACATGGGTTTCCCAGCACCCGTTCCAGACCAATAGCCCAACAAAGGAGATGTTTGAGACTGTAAACCCCGCATGATACGAATCCCACGTAAGTAATTTGAACTGTTGTTTAGATCCAAACGAGCTAACCATTCGTCACCAAGCAACCAAGAACTGTTATGTGTTAGGTCGTCATCAGGGATGTAACTGTAAACTTTCGCAAGAGCATTGTAAGCATCCTGCTTCAGATTAAAAATATTCTCTAATTTCAATGTGTTATCGGGTACTACATCTAAATACTTGGTACATCCCGATATGGATATGGCTATACCGCAAATAGCGGCTAGTATGGCTTTATTCATCGTATTCCTATTAAAAAATTAATTGAAAACCTAAGTTGTATCTTCTATTCGGTGGATATCCTAATCCCTTGCTTCCCATTTCTGGATCCCATAATTTAAAGCTGCTCAACACTAAGACATTTTGGGAGCTTAGGTAAATCCTAGACCCTTTGCGGATACCGAAACGCTCTAAGCCTTTTGGACTATAGCCAAGTTCCACTGACTTCAAGCGAAGGAAGCTGCCATCTCGTAACCACCAACTCGAGTTACGCGTGTTATTTGCAATAGCATTGGTGGATAATCGTGGCCAGAAGGCATGAATGTTAGGATTGGTTTCACTCCAATAATCATTGGCAATAATGGAAAGGGCATTCCGATGATCTACGAAGGGAGCAATCCCTTGATCGCCTGCATTGATAAAAAAGGATGTTCTGGCATTCCCTTGAAAAAAGAAAGAGAAATCTACTGCTTTGTAGCCCATGGATGCTCCAAATCCATATTGAACCTCTGGGACTGTCGGATGACCGATTGGAACATAGTCGTTACTGTTAATAAGCCCATCAGAATTCACATCCATATACTTGATGTCTCCTGCCAGATATTCTCCAAAATCTTGTTTTGGTGAGTTTGCAATCTCATGTTCATCCACAAATAGACGCTCTGCAATCAATCCTCGTGGTTGATTGATGTTTGTTCCAATACGCTTTAGGTATTCATCTGGATAATCTTTCTCATCTAATGCCACATATTTATTCGTAGCATAGGTGAAGTTACCACGTAGAGATAACCAATAGCTAGGGCTGAAGGTCTTGTTGAATTCAACCATACCATCGAAGCCTTGAGAATTTACCTTTCCAACGTTGCCACTGATAGCAGCTTCTAAACCTGCTGTAGACGGAAAATTTTGGCGACTCATGTAGATCTTACTACGATAATCCTTAAAGAAATCTCCTTCGATCTTTAACGCACTATTAAATAATCCCAATTCAAAACCCAGGTTAATCTTTTCCGATTGTTCCCAGGTAATATTCGGGTTGGCATAACGATTTGTCGTATAGCCGCCGTATTCATTGTTAAATGTACTTCCCCAAGTATAGCCAGCACCACCTAAAGAGATATCGGAAAGGTAGAAGAAACGACCTGAGCGTCCCGCAATAGCGTCATTACCAACAATACCCCAAGTACCTCGTAATTTCAACATGTTTACCGCAGGAGCAAATTTCTGCCAGAACTTTTCATTAGAAATCATCCATCCAGCTCCAAATGATGGAAAGAAACCATATCGCTTATTACCCGTGAACTTCTCAGAACCATTAAAACCATAGGCAAATTCCGCAAAGTAGCGTTCATCGAAACTGTATGAAAAACGACCTGAATTCCCCATGTTTCGTTCAGGTAAGGTCTCATAGATGGATGTGCTGTTTCCTGCTGTCAATAACTTCTCCTCCATCATACCTACAGTCATAGCAGAGATGCTATGGTTACCATAGATTTGATCCCAATTGAAACGACCTTCAAAATAAAAGTGTCCATTGGAATTACGACTAGGAATTACATTTCCCAAATAAGGCTTCCCAGAAGTAGGGTTTAAAAGAAATAATTTGTATTCACCGGTTACTTGATTGAAATCGTTGACATCGATATCATAATAATATGGATCATAACTCCTTCTTCCAGCATAACGGCTCCATGTTGTTGCCGAGGCTTTACCTTGAAACTTTAATCCTTTGGTTATAAAGTCCAAATCCTGAGAAAGTGTTGCTTGTGCAATGACATTGTTCTCATTACGGTCTTCATATCCACGCACCATTTCCGCATAAGGGTTTGGCATTAAGCCAGACTCTGTATACTTATTCCCGAACAGTATGTTTTCCGTATAAAGATTGGCTGCATCCGGCTCATAATAGGGTGCGAAATCAACCGGATTAATATTCATAATCATATTGAATATACTGCTGGCCGAATGAAATGGGCCATTGTATTTCTCGTATCGTGCTTGAATTCTTGTGTCTAGTTTGGTCGTTGGTGTCAATTTAAACAATACATTCGTACGAACATTATATCGACCAATATCAATGTTGTTGTTAAAGTTATTCTTGTTGTCTACCCTTAATAACCCCGCTTCTTTATCTGCACCAAATGCCACGTAATAAGTAGCTACCTGTCCACCACCGGAAATATTTAAGTTGACCTTCTTGTTGTCTACTGATTTGTTGAATAGCGTATTGTACCAATCAATGTTGGGATTTATCATCGGGTTTTCACCACGCATGGTTGATTGGATTTTCTGCTCGGAATAGTAAGTTCCCAACATCGGGTCTCTGGTAACTCGTGCTTCATTGTACAATTTCATGTATGAAACACCATCAATCATGTCAATCTCTTGAACAGGAGTGGCAACATGATAGTCTACACGAGCACTCAATTTCACCGGACCTTCCTTACCTGCCTTTGTGGTAACCATTATGATCCCATTCGCTCCACGAGCGCCATATAAAACTGTGGCTGATGCATCTTTTAGGATGGAGAAGGCTTCGATATCATCAGGTTGCAAACGAGCTAGGTTATCGGTGGTTGATTCAAAACCATCAATAAGAATTAAAGGTGATGATTGATAACCGAAAGTTGTTACTCCTCGAATAAAGAATTCCGCATTGTCTGCTCCTGGTTCTCCTGAAGGTGAAAAAGCAATCATCCCAGGTATTCTTCCTGCAAAAGCAGATGTTAGATTGGATGATGGAACTTGTAAATCTTTCGTGTTGACTGTGGTGATAGCACCAACAATGCTCGTTTTTTTCTGCTTACCAAAAGCAACCACAGTTACCTCTTCAATTGCCGAATCATCCTCTGATAGAAGGATTTCTAATACAAGTCGGTCCTTAACTGCTTCAACATGAGTTTTATAACCCATGAAACTAAATATTAAAGAGTCTTTAGTAACACTTTGGATGCTAAATCCACCATTTTCATCCGTCCCTACAGTTGTCCCCTTGAGTTTTGAGCGAACGCTTACGCCAGATAGGGTCTCACCAGTCTTTAAATCTTTTACAATTCCAGAGAGCGTTTTATCCTGCCCAAAAACTGAACTTGTAAAGAAAAGTGCAATAAGAACCCCTAATACAAAGTAATGTATTTTCATAGTTAATAATTAATCAAATTTTGTACATCAAGGATGGTTAGTCCCTGCTCTTTTTAATCGAATGCTATTATCCCTGCTTTATCCCCGACTAGTTATAGTGCTTGGATCTGGAAGGATAATTTCTACGATTGGTTTGGTCTGTGTTACCTTTCCGTTGGAGAAAAGGTGTTACTGCATTTTTAAGTTTTTTCATGATTGTTTTAGTTCGTAAAGTTGATTTCAACAAATTTCATGAATTAAGTTTTAACTAAACCCTTTTGATACGTTGGTCTTAAAAAAATCAAAATAAGGTCTGGTATTAAAGTGTTGATAAATAGCTTTTTATAAAAATATTTAACAGTGAAAATCAAACTTTTTTAAACTAAGCTTCAACAGGGATTATTAAGATTATTCTTGCTTATTTTAGAAAATTTGAACTAACAAAGGATACTTCAAAGTAGCTTAACTTTAAGTTTATTTAAAGGTAATATTGAAGGATAGAGTGCTATGGAAGGAATAGAAATTTTAGCTGTTAATCTTCCAAAAGTTGAAATGCTTGATTCTTTCTATAATCTCGAATAGTGTCTTCGAATGTTTCAGGGTCGAATGATTTGTTCTTTATTTTTGAACGATAGGTATAAATGGTACTGATAGAGCAGCGTAGAAATCTTGCGATTTTATGGCTATCACAAATGCCTAATCTTATTAAGGCATATATTCGCAATTCGGTGTTAAGCAATTCATTCTTTTTTAGTATTTGCTGATCAGTAGGAGGGAAGAGGTTGTTGAATTCCTCCACGAAATCAGGGAATAGCTTTAGAAATGTCTCATCAAAATTCTGTAGAAAGTCCTTTTGCTCCGAATCGATATAACTTTTGGAATTCAGTTCTTTTTGTAATTTTTCATACTTGCCAATTTTGAGTAATCGGCGTAGTTTATTTCGGTAATCATCTAATTTATCTATATTATCAGAACACAGGTCAATAAACTTACTCAAGTAGGTTTCTTTAATGATACCTGTAGAAACCAATTCATTATTCAGAAAGACAAGTTGACTATTCGCTAGATGTAATTTCGCATTGGAATAATTTAACGATTGGCTAACTTGATTCAACTCTTTGTTTATAGATTTTAAATCTATTAAGCTTTTACTTAATTGGTTTTTAGTTTTTCTGATTTTTCGATATTGTAAACCAATCCCAACCAATAAACTGGAACAGAGAAAGAAACCAAGTAAGATAACATTCCTTTGGTTTATTAGCCTTTCATTATAAGAGTCATATATCTTCGGAAGGACTTGAGTAATGGCTTGAAACCAACGAAAAGCACCACAATAGATGGCATCTTCTAATGATATCTCAATAAATTTATACGCAGTTTCTGTATCTCCTTGTTCATGTAATAGAATAGCCAATTTCCATAAGGAAACATAGGATTTTACGGAATGCTCTATATCCGTTATGGCAGAAATAGAAAGATGAAGCATTTCAGACTCCAGATCTCCTTTCAACCTGTATAGGTCGGCCATATAAAATGCTACATTGGCTAGATCTCGGTCAGAGGAATTCATCCGATCACAAACCGGCTTGAGAATTTCTAGCGCTTCATCCAATTTTCCTGAAGCTTTCAACTGATTAGAAAGATGAATAGATGACCAAATGGATCCTTTAGATGCATACTTGGTCAGAGAATCAAGATTTGATTGGATATGTACTTTATATTGCTGTTGTTGCTGATTACTATTTACCTGTACATTCAAACTTTTATATAAATCCAAATGTGTCGTATAATAAAGTTCTTTTAAGTGGTCTGGGATTGCAATATTAGGTTCAAATTTCTGTTCCAAAAGAACCTCACATTCCTTGTACATGCCAAGTAGGGTATAGGATTTGGCTGTGTAAAGTGTAGATTCGATTCTCTTTTCTAAATCTCCTACCAATGGACCTTCGGTCAATTGACGCATGTTCTCTGCATAATATAGCGCACTGTCTATTTGCAGGTCGATATACATATCAAATAAATCTTTTGATAGCTGATATTCTTTCGTCGCACTCTTCGTACTATTCAAACTTCTTTTAGCCAAATCAATACGCTGAAGCTTTTCCCTTAAGTAATAGTCTCTTTTGGCCACCATGGTTTTCAACTCTCGAAATGAACTTTCAAAAGATTCCCGAGATTGGGCATAGCTGATAATGGAAAAGCAACTTATTAAGATTGCTAGAATTAAAGGTTTGATAAGCTTATAGGTTGCCTATAACGAGAATCTCGCTATAGAAATTCATAATTAGATTTAATGCCAATATACTGAATTCAGTAGACAAATGCTCTTAATTCCCCAATATTGTTGTAAAATCCCCTTCATATGCTGGACGAAATTATAAGTTGGAGATTAAGGAAACATCACCCTCATATTATGGATGTATTAAATTAGGCTACGCTTAAACGGTTTATCTAGAATGGGTAAAATCATACCCGAACTGATTTTATTGCAAAGTTTTGTAATCATTATTTTGCAATAAAAAAGAACGCTGAAATATTGTCCATAAAAAAAACCGCACTTAAAATTCTCTAAGTGCGGCCAATGATTTATATTCTCGTTCCTTTATACGGTGACTTTTTGATCGACTAGTTCCCCAATCAACTCAATAGCTTTATCCAAATCTTCCTTCGTAACAGTCAGATGCGGTCTGAAGCGAATACTACAATCACCACAACCTAAAATAAGCATTTGCTTATTCATGGCATCCTGAACAAACTTATCACGAATCTCTTTGCTTGGAAGGTCAAAGGCACATAGTAAACCTTTTCCACGAACCGCAGTGATCATATCATGCTTCTCTGCCAAATCAGAAAGTCTTTTCTGCAAGTACTCACCTAGAGTAGCTGCTTTCTCCACCAAATTCTCTTTTTCAATAATCTCTAAGATCAAACGGAAGCGAACCATGTCCACCAAGTTACCTCCAAAAGTAGAGTTAATACGGCTGGATTCTTTGAATACATGGTGCTCCACGCGATCAAATTTCTCCTTACTTGCTAGAATACCACATACCTGAGTCTTTTTACCAAAAGAAATAACATCAGGGATAATTCCGTAATGCTCATAGCACCACATTTTTCCGGTCATGGCAATACCTGTCTGAACCTCATCCAAAACCAAAATGATATCATTTCGATCACAAATATCACGCAATGCTTGAAAGAACTCTTTGCGGAAATGATTATCTCCACCTTCAGCCTGTATAGGCTCTAAAATTAAACAAGCAATATCATTCGGATTAGCTGCTATAGCAGCCTCGATTTCCGCCAAAGCCTTTTTCTCAACCTCAATCGTGTCATTAATGGATTCCTCCGTTAATGGAAAACTTAATTTCGGATTGGTAATTCTTGGCCAGTTGAACTTAGGAAAGTATTGATATTTCCTTGGGTCACTTGTATTTGTCAAGGATAAAGTATATCCCGTTCTACCATGGAAAGCCTGTTTAAAATGGATTACCTGACTTGCTTCTGTAGAAATCCCCTTCGATTGATTAAGTCTTGTCTTCCAGTCGAAGGCTGCTTTCAATGCATTTTCCACTGCTAATCCACCACCATCGATGAAAAAGCAATAACCCAATTCCGAAGGAATAGCTACGCGTTCAAAGGTGTCAACAAAGTCGGCATACTCTTTTGGGTAGATGTCGGACAGGGCAAGCTTATTGATGGCAGAATCTTTCAAAGCTTCTGCATTGGCAACAATGTGCGGGTGATTGTACCCCACTGGCGAAGATGCGAACATGCTGAACATATCCAAATATTCTTTGCCGTCGACATCGACAATATAGGACCCATGTGATTTTTCTAGGTCTATCACAACTGGCAACCCATCGGCCAGTATATGTTTTGCTAAACGTTGATGTGTTTCTCTCATATTTACTGTTTATAAATCAAATTTGATACCTTGTGCTAAAGGTAAATTACTGGTATAATTGATTGTGTTTGTTTGTCTTCGCATATAAACTTTCCAAGCGTCAGATCCAGATTCTCTTCCTCCTCCAGTCTCTTTCTCCCCACCAAATGCTCCGCCGATCTCTGCTCCAGATGTTCCAATGTTTACATTGGCAATACCACAGTCTGAACCGTTCTGACTCAAGAATAATTCTGCCTCACGTAAATTGTTGGTCATAATCGCCGATGATAATCCTTGACGAACGCCATTCTGTAAACTAATAGCCTCCGAAACCTCACCGCTGTATTTAATTAAGTATAAAATAGGAGCAAAGGTCTCGTGCTGAACAATCTCATAATGATTTTCAACCTCCGCAATAACCGGTGTTACATAACATCCGCTTTCATAGCCTTTTCCTTTTAATACTTCGCCTTTAGTTAGTAGTTTACCTCCCTCAGCTTTTATCTTGTCCAATGCAGATAGGTACATGTTAACTGCATCCGTATCAATCAAAGGACCCATATGATTGTTGCTATCCAACGGATCACCAATCTTAATTTGTTTGTAGGCATCTACCAATGCTTTTTTCACTTGATCGTAAATGCTATCATGAATGATTAATCGACGCGTACTGGTACAGCGCTGACCGGCTGTTCCTACAGCGCCAAACACAGCACCAATGATGGTCATCTTTAAATCAGAACTTGGCGTAACGATAATAGCGTTGTTTCCTCCTAATTCCAATAGGGATTTCCCTAGACGTTTTGCCACTGTTGCAGCAACGATTTTACCCATTCGGGTAGACCCTGTTGCAGATATCAATGGAATACGCTCATCTTCCGACATCCATGCACCCACTTCTGCTCCTCCACTGATAATCGAAGAGATCCCCTCAGGCAATTTATTCGCCTTTAGGATATCAGCAAGAATTTTCTGACATGCCACAGCGCATAACGGCGTTTTTTCACTGCCTTTCCAAACAATGACATCACCACAAACCAAAGCTAATGCGGCATTCCAAGACCAAACAGCAACCGGAAAATTGAAAGCACTGATGATCCCTACTATGCCCAATGGATGGTATTGATCGTACATTCGGTGACCTGGACGCTCGGAATGAATGGTATTTCCGTACAATTGTCTCGATAAACCTACCGCAAAATCGCAAATGTCAATCATCTCCTGAACTTCACCCATACCTTCTTGATAGGACTTACCCATCTCATAGGAAACTAATTTCCCTAATACAGGCTTTAATTCGCGAAGTTTATCACCCAATTGACGAACGACCTCTCCACGCTTGGGTGCAGGAATATCACGCCATATTAATTCAGCCTTTTCAGCTGCTTCTATAACTTTATCATACTCTTTTCGAGTTGTACATTGAACCTTAGCAATCAGTTTCCCGTTCGTAGGTGAACTCGAACTGATGATATCTCCTTTTGCAAACCATTTGCTGCCAGTAGATGTGCCTAAGTTTTCTGCCTCGATTCCAAGTGCTTGTAATTCTTTTGATGTCATGCTGTGGTTTATATTATTCGAAATTTTAATAAATATAGAGAATATATTTTGTTATTCAATACGTTTTACTGAATATAATATCTTTTCATGCCAAAATTTGTTACTTAAGAATCGAATCTAACGAATTCTCCTTGATTTTGCCCCGTACCCCAATATCTTTTGATAAATATTTAACAATCAATATGATGTGCGATTCCAACATCTTTTTCTGGCTAAATAACACCTGTTTTAAAAAATGATCTTCATTACTCTCTAGGATTTTTTAAGCAAAATCAGCTTTTATACTCTAAACATTCCCTAATTTTAGTTGGCAACTAATACGTTGAAGTAAATAAATAGATGAAATAAACATCCTATATATATAAGAATACAGCAACACATAAAAAACAAACTAAAAATTAAAGATTATAGATCGGAAAATGGAATCTTAAATCTGTTGTCTGAAATCTATCGTCTTAACACTAATTCAAATGGACTACTACCAAATCGAAGAATTGCTTAATCCGGAGCATCTATTAATTCGTGATAGCATACGCGAATTTGTTAAATCGGATATAAAACCTATAATAGATCAATATGCCCAAGAGCATAAGGAAATTCCCCAATTGATGAAAAAATTGGGAGGTATTGGTGCTTTAGGACCTTTTATCCCGGAGGAATATGGAGGGGCTGGTCTCGATCAAATGGCTTATGGGTTAATCATGCAAGAGTTGGAGTATGGAGATTCGGCTATACGGTCTGCGGCATCCGTGCAATCCTCCCTCGTGATGTTCCCCATTTTTACCTTTGGTTCTGAAGAACAGAAAAAACGTTTCCTACCACAGTTGGCTACAGGAGACCTTATTGGTGCATTCGGACTTACGGAGCCCAATCATGGTTCTGATCCAGGGGGAATGGAGACTAAGTTGATTGCTGATGGCGATGGTTACCGACTTTCTGGTGCTAAAATGTGGATTACCAATGCCCCGATATGTGATATTGCTGTGGTTTGGGCAAGAGATGAAGAAGGAAAAGTACGTGGGGTAATCGCAGATCGTGCTATGGAAGGCTTTACTACGCCAGAGACATTGCACAAATGGTCTCTTCGTGCTTCTAAAACCGGAGAACTGGTATTTGACCAAGTCTTTATCCCTAAAGAAAATGTACTTCCTTTGGTTAATAGCATGAAAGGTCCACTTTCCTGTCTGAATTCGGCTCGATATGGCATTTCTTGGGGAGCCATTGGTGCGGCAATTGATTGCTATGAAACAGCGCTACAATACGCTAAAGAACGGGAACAATTTGGCAAACCTATTGCTTCCTTTCAATTACAACAGAAAAAACTGGCCGAAATGGCAACTGAAATTACCAAAGCGCAATTGTTATCCTGGCGATTAGCCACCTTAAAGGAACAAAACCGAGCAACTCCAGCGCAAATCTCCATGGCCAAAAGAAACAATGTACATATGGCATTGCAAGTAGCTCGCGAAGCTAGGCAAGTTTTGGGTGCTATGGGTATTGTTGGCGATTTCCCAATTATGAGGCACATGATGAACCTGGAATCTGTGATTACTTATGAAGGAACACATGATGTACACCTCTTAATAACAGGTCAGGACATTACAGGAATCAATGCTTTCTAAATGGAGTACCAATAAGGACAGTATTATATTAATGGGAGAGTAGCTTGCTCTCCATTTCTTGGTAACGAGTCAAGCGGATGCTCTTCTCGCCTTCGCTTGACTTTTCCGTCCATATCATATCGCCATTTTTCTCTTTTTGATAATATAGATCCAATCCCTTTTCGCCACTTTTGGTTATAATCTTTAGATGCTTCTTGCTCGTGTCTATTATCGCAGAATATTCTACCATAGTCCCATCATCATATTTTATTTTCATGAGATCCTTGTTGAAAAAATAGATGTACTTCCAACGAGAGGGTATACCAAGTTGCTTGGCCTCATCTAGCTGATCTTTACCAACAAAGTATGCCCCATACAATTCAAATTTCTTGTCCTGGAATTGGTTTAGCCATTTGATTGTCTGCTCATTTATTTGGTAATGTCTTCCGATGCTTCCTACTATCAATATATACTTCGCTACGATAAGTAGGATTATTAAATACCTCTTATATATAGGAGGGCTTGGCATAGGAACCAATTGGCTCGCTTCTCCTTTAAAGAATATCTTCCATAATCGGATAATATTTGGAAGCAAGAGATAAAGCGATAAGAACATCAATCCCCCTGAAATGATTTTTACAGGGATGTCATAACAGATGTTTAAAATAAATATATTTATAGAGACTGCAAAGCTTATCAACGCACCTAAAGTGGCTGTTTTTCGAAACAAAAGCAAAATAGCCAAGCATTCCGCTATTCCTAAGAACAGATTGTACCCCGTGGAGTAGCCAAAAAATGACCATGCTAATCCCATTGGCGTAAAATCGCCCAAGGGTTTCGTCAATTCAACCATAGATGGTGTAGGAAACTGTGTCTTGATGACTTTTACCAAGCCATAGGTAAAGAGCATTAATCCGATGTAATACCGAATGAATGTTGTTAACAAATACTGCGCTTTTGGGAATACTTGCCTTTTGCGATCGAATAAAGCCCAGATTATGGTACCCAATACGGCTCCAATGCTGATTAGTCCTAAAACCTGCAGGTCTACTTTCCATACACCCCAGACTATTTCTTGGCCAAGGTTGTCAGGATTTAAGTCTAATATGATATAACATAGTTTCTTGAAAAATCTGCTAACGTATTGGAGGGGAATAAAAGCCCCATTATTAAACGCAAGGATATATTGTAGGATCAGCAGAAAACTAAATCGAAACAGAATTGGATTTTTTGGGAATGTGTAAGCAGTACTTGTCAATTTCGCTTTTTCCATAATAAGATTTCTTGGCTCTTCTAAAGTTAATGGAAAATTAATTGGTTGTTCTTCTTATCTGAAAGCTTTAAGATTAATTAACATCTTATATTATTTTCTCAGCCCTCAATTCTTGCTTTATGAAATTTTTGCGATAAGCTCTTATGCCTCTCCGAATTTAGATTGATTATGCTCTCTTATATTATTTATAATAGTATAGATAATATAATGACCCCAGTATAATTCATATCCAACCCCTAATTTCCCCCGTTTTCCTTCGAAACTCCCAAGGAATTTCCTCGGATCTGATAGGGATCTCCTTCGGATCTCGTTCGCTTCTAACCGAACGAGATCCGAAGGAGTTCCGAACGAGTTCCGAAGGAGATCCGAAGGAGTATCGAACAGAACCCCTCGGAATCCGCCCAGAAGCACATTCCCGATAGGACTGTGACAGAAAGCAATCAGGAGTAAGGATAATGGATATTCCCTTCCCTGCAAAAGCTGCCCCAGGACAGGCTTCCGACCATATTGCGGCATATCCTGCACATTTTCGGTCCATCTGGATAAAATTATCTCCCAATAGTCTAGCGAGTTACGGCGTTACCGAGAAAAATGTTCACACTGGGGCTTGGAAATACGGTTCCAAAGTCCCTATCTTTGCACCACTCCGCAAGGGAGGGACGGCCATACGGCC
>NZ_BAAAZI010000011.1:0-398829 GCF_039536825.1 Sphingobacterium kyonggiense | reverse complement strand
AATTTTAGACATCAGATAGTAGACAACAGAAAACAGATTGGAGGATATACTTGATGGCGGGCGATGCATGCATCGCCCCTACAAACAATCGTGATTTTATTGTTTTTAACCCCATAATCGTAGGGTCGAAGCATGCTTCGACCGCTTAAATAAAAAAACAACCTCCAATAGGTCTTTATACTCCATACTATTTTTAGAGGCGGGCAGACATTCCGCTGCGCTAAGTACTGCCCCTACGCGTGGGTGCTACATAACGGCCAGGAAACTATCTAGATAGCACGTTTGGTAGGGGCGGTACTGAGAGAGTTCGAGGGAAGGGGATTTATGCCCCGACGAGAACGAACGGAATGTCCGCCCGTTTAATTTAATTTTAGACATCAGATAGTAGACAACAGAAAACAGATTGGAGGATATACTTGATGGCGGGCGATGCTATATACAGTTAAGACAACAGAAAACAGACTTTACAGGTTCTATTGTCTATTGTCTATCGTCTGTTGTCTATCGTCTAAACTCTATTCTCACGCTATTTTTTTTTCCATTTCCTGGAATAGGGAAGCGTTACGGATTGTACAGTCTTTCAGAAGGTCTTGGATATTGTATTTTCGGACAACACTTTTGAGTGCTTCAAGGTGTCGTGTATGGTGCATATCTGTACCGACAAAGTCGTACATTCCGGAACGGATAAGTGTCAATGCAGCGGTTTTTACATGCTCGCCATAGTATTTACTGATGGACAGTAGATTTAATTGCAGCATACAGCCGGCATTCTTGATTTCTTCGAAGATTTTGAAGCTATTGTGGTAATAGTTATAGCGTTCTGGATGTGCTAAAATAGGTTGGTAGCCTTTATCCTGAATATCCTTTATCATGGTGAAAAGGGCTTTGGATTCGGATAAATAAGACATTTCAATCAGCATGTACTTGTCAGCAATTAAACATAGATTGTTTGCTTGTACCCAAGAGTCCAGTTGATCGTCAATCATATATTCCGCACTATATTGTACGTTGAATTCAATTCCTTTATCTTTTAATCCTTCTACTAAGATTTTATGGGCATTACTGATGGTTTCGGGTGTATTGTTGTGAACACCTGCCATGACGTGCGGTGTACAGACCGCATGGTTAATACCTAATTCTTGTAGACCTTGGATTAATTCGATGGATTGTTCTAGGTTTTGACTGCCATCATCAATTCCAGGTAAGAGGTGGTTGTGCATATCCCAACCAATCCAAGCCAAGTTTTGATGATGTGAATTTCTGTTTACTGTTTCTTTTTTACCAAATAAATTTGACCAAAATCCCATAGCGTTTGTTTTTAATAGTGTTTGGTTTTCAGGCTAACCTGTATCAAAAATAGCACAGTATTAATACTTTCTTAATACTAGTTTAACGAACACGAAACAAACAACGCTACAGCGGTGATTAAATTAAATTGGAATTCTCCTTTTCTAACTGTTCGTAAACCTGTTTTACGTCTTGCGATCGGCTTCTTTCGAGGACTAATACAGCATCATCCGTATTGATCAACATACAATTGCTTAGACCGACGAAAACAGTATGCTTATTCGATCCTACAACAATATTGCCATTTTCATCTTCCTGGTATCCCTTTTCCTTAAAATAGGTATACAAAGAGTCAAAAGCCCCCATATCGGACCAGTTAAAGTGTGCTGGAACGACTTTAATCAAATCACTTCTTTCCAATACAGCATAGTCAATACTCTTGGAAGGAATCTGCATGGAGTGTTCTTCATCGAGAATTAAATCCTCGGCATATTCAAAGGCCACTTCGGAGGTAGCATATAATTTTGGTTCAAAGCGCATCAATTCTTCCAAATAAACCCCAGCCTTAAAACAGAAGATACCCGAATTCCAAAGGAAATTACCTTTCTTGAGGAAATCACGCGCGGTTTCTTCATTGGGTTTTTCGCGGAAAGAAAGTACAGTATTACCTTGTTGCTCGATATAACCATATCCTGTTTCAGGACGTGTAGGAATAATCCCAAAAGTGGCTATGAAACCCTCTTGCGCAAATACAATACCTTGGTTGATGGCTTCGGCATAAGCTTCCTGATTTTCAATCAGGTGATCGGAAGGAGTGACAATAAGAATATCATCTGGATCAGCATGGAAAGCGGCGAAAGCAATTGCTGCGGCCGTATTACGAGGTGCAGCTTCGGCAATGATATCATGCTCTACAGCCTTTAGAAATGGTTCTGCGAGATCCTTATTCTGAACGGATCCTACCAAGATGACCTTGGAGGCCAGTTCTTGATTGCGTTCAACGGTTAATTCAAATAGTGTTTTCCCTTCAAATACAGGTAGGTATTGCTTAGGTCTGGCTTTTCTGGATAGAGGCCATAGTCTGGAACCCACGCCACCTGATAAAATAACATTGATAATCTTACTCATAATTACCCTAATTTTTTGATATGAATAGCTTCGTTCCTTTTTAGGAACAGTTCTGCAGTCGCACGAGCATCAGAGAGTGCATCATGATGTTGTAATGGAACAGCCATTAGTTCACAGCAGATGCTAAGCTTCGTACGTTCAAAGCCTAATGCTCGGTAAATTTTACTGGTACAATCCCAAGTATCTGCCAATTGAAGTTCCGTATAGGGCAATTGATAGAATGACATGGTCTCTTTCAAGACCGATCGATCAAGGAGTTCATCATGTGCCACCATATGTTGGCCTTGGATAAGATCTTTGATAATGGGGTATATTTCCAGAAATGAAGGGGCTTGTACGGTATGTTTAGGTTTGATACCATGCACCCGAGAGGTTTGCCACATGTATTTGTTTTCAGGCGGTTGTACCAGACTATAAAACTCATTGCTGATTTTACCGTCCTGCACATTCACGATCCCTACAGCACATACACTGTTATATTTGGCCGTAGCCAATTCAAAATCTATCGTTGTAAATGTTTCTAGCATGTAACGCAAATGTACTTAAAATTCTAATAGCCATATTTACCTTTCCACTTCTCGCGCAAAGATTGTCGTAATTTTTCCTCAGCACTGTTATTTCCTGGATCATATAAAGTTAGTCCACTGAGTTCGTCCGGCATATACTCCTGTTGAACAAAGTTGCCCGGAAAAGCATGTGCATACTGATAATCTGTTCCGTAATCCAGTTCTTTCATCAATTTTGTTGGGGCATTACGTAAATGTATTGGCACAGAAAGGTTCCCTGACTTTTTCACGATAGCTTGCGCTTTATTGATGGCCTCGTAGGCTGCATTGCTTTTTGCCGAGCTAGCCAAATAGGTCACACATTGCGATAAGATTATCCTTGATTCCGGCCAACCAATAACATTGACAGCTTGAAAACAATTATTTGCCAACAGTAGGGCATTCGGATTGGCATTGCCAATATCCTCCGATGCTAAGATCAATAAACGACGGGCAATAAATTTAGGATCTTCCCCCCCTTCAATCATCCTTGCCAACCAATATACGGCAGCGTTGGGGTCTGATCCACGGATAGATTTGATAAAAGCGGAAATAATATCGTAATGCTGATCTCCTGTTTTATCATATCGGATTCTATTTTGTTGCACATGTTGGGCGACAAAAGCATTGGTAATCGCTTGCTGTTGGTGGAAGGCCGCCTGACTAACAAGCTCCAATATATTGAGTAATTTACGGGCATCACCAGAGGATAGCTGCAATAAGGCTTCGTATTCCTCTATCTTTATCTTTTCTTCCTTGAGGTAAACATCGTTCGCTAAAGTATGATCTAAAATAGCAATTAGCTCGTCTTTTGACAGTTCATTTAGTACATATACTTGGCAACGGGATAATAAAGCAGAGATCACCTCAAAAGAAGGGTTTTCCGTAGTAGCACCTATTAGGGTAACTGTTCCACGTTCCACTGCACCTAATAGTGAATCTTGCTGTGACTTGGAGAAACGATGAATCTCATCAATGAACAAAATAGGCTGCTCTTGATTAAACTGACGCATTTGTTCGGCCTTATCAATAACCTCCCTCACGTCTTTAACCCCAGACTGAATAGCGCTAAGGCTGTAGAACGGACGATCTAAGGCTTTGGCGACCAAGAGTGCCAAAGTCGTCTTACCCACGCCTGGAGGGCCCCAAAAGATCATTGACGGGATGGATTGTTGCTGAATTGCATTCCAAAGTACAGCGCCCTCTCCAATGATATGTTGTTGTCCTACATAGTCTTGAAGTGTCTGCGGCCGCATTCGTTCAGCCAAAGGTACACGTGTTGCCATAACTAACAAATTTAGCAAAATTGATTGGAGATACGAGCGTTGTGTAGGGAAATATTTAAATGAGATAACAGATTTTAGACTACAGATGAAAGACTTTGAAATTGGCGGGCGATGCATGCATCGCCCCTACAGACATTCGTGATTTTATTAATTCCAACCGCAATAACCGTAGGGTCGAAGCATGCTTCGACCGTTATAACGCTCCATAAAATCTAACCCGCCAATAGGTCTAACTACTAAATACTGACTACTATATACTGCCCGCAGGGCGCAGCGGTCTTAACCAACTAAAAACGGGACGATAATCGTCCCGTTTTTAGTTTATATGAATTTACTTCTTAAGCTTGATATAATCTATCATGACATTGGCACTTTCGTCAAGGACGAAGTCGTACTCTAACTTTGGTTGAGGTTGTCCTTCTTTCCAAAGTGGTTTACCTAAGAATGCCAATTGTTTATTAATGCGATCACGGTTTTTAAGACGGATTTTTTCGCGTTCTGCTTTCAGCTTGGTTTCATTTAAGCTAATAGCCGGCATCTCTTCGTCCTTATTAAATTCCTCGATATCCTCCATTAAATAAGAATAAGCTGGTGATTTCACCATTCTTGTTTTATGAATTTCATTCAACTTGTTGTTGATGTCCTTCAAATCGGCAATCTTCTGGAAGTTTGTCGATTTAATTTGATCCCAAGGTAAAGCGGCTTTTTCTGAGCTTTCCCCAAATTTCTCTGCTGTGTATTGCGTTGGGAAAGTCAAATCTGGGGTTACACCTTTGTGTTGTGTACTGCTACCGTTGATACGGTAGAACTTACCCATAGTCAAGTTAATCTGTCCAAACTGAGGTGCTCCATTAGGGGTATCAGGATCAGAAGTTCCTGAAGCCTTAATTAGCAAGCGTTGTGTTTGGCTGATAAATCTAGACATATCCATCGCACTTTGGACTGTTCCTTTACCATAACTGGTGGATCCTAAGATAACACCACGGCCATAGTCTTGGATAGCTCCAGCAAAAATTTCCGATGCAGATGCGGAGAAACGATTGATGATAACCCCAAAAGGACCTTCCCATGCCAATCCTGCTTCTTGATCTTTCTCTATCTGAACATTATTACGGGTATCACGAACTTGAACCACTGGGCCTTTATCAATAAATAAACCTGTTAATTCTACTGCTTCTTGAAGTGAACCACCGCCATTATTACGTAAATCCATCAATACCGCATCAACACCTTCTTGTTTCAGCGTATCTAACAATAAACGAACATCTCGAGTCGTACTTTTATAGTCACGATCTCCACGTCTTACCGCTTCGAAGTCGATATAGAATTTTGGTAAGTTGATAATACCGATTTTGAAATCTTTACCATCTGGACCTTTAATTGTTTTGATTTCACGTTTTGCAGACTCTTCCGCAAGAATAATCTTTTCACGAGTCAAAGTTACAATACGTGGAGTTGCAGATGCGGAGGCTCCAGCAGGTAATATTTTCAAACGAACAACTGTACCCTTTTTACCTTTAATTTTAGCAACAGCAGCGTCAATACGCCATCCAACGATATCTTCAAATTCACCATTTCCTTGAGCTACAGCGACAATACGGTCGTTAATCTGCAAGCTTTTATCCTTGTATGCAGGTCCGCCTGGGATAATCATCTTAATGGTTACCATTTCATTCTCCATTTGTAATTGCGCACCTATACCTTCTAAGGTATTGGACATGCTCTCATTAAAGCTTTGCGATAATGAAGGGTTGAAATAGTTGGTATGTGGGTCAATAGCATCCGTAAATGCTGTCATGACAGTTTGAAACGCATCGTTGGAATTGGTTTTCTTAACCTGAGAAATCAAGTTATTATAACGACTTTTTAGTGTCTCTTTATTTTTGGCTTCATCCACTTTTACGGAATCACTACCTGCCAATTTCAAGTTCAACAAGTCATATTTTACACGCTTACGCATTTGATCTTTCAATTGCGCATCCGTAGTAAACCATTTTTCCTTTTCGCGGAAACTGTTGTACGTTTCATCTTTCGTAAAGTCATGCTTCGCATCCAATTCTGCTAGGGCATAATTCATCGCCTGTAAAAAGCGATCAACATATTTACTGTAAATAAAGAAAGAACTGGTCAAATCTCCTTTACGGAAATCTTGGCTCATATTATTTCTATATTGTTGGAATCCATCAATATCCGATTGGAGCATGTAATTTTTTCCTGGATCAATCATCTTGATTAGGTTATCAAATACAATATTGGAGATCGAGTCGTTCATAGGCACGCGCTTGTAGGACTGATATTCCAATAATTCAGCTACTGTTTTCGCTATGATTTCGTGCTGCGTGGTAGGTTTCAATACCATCCCTTCTTGATCTAGATCCACACGTGGTTTAGCGCCACAAGCTACCACGGAAACTAACGCAAGACAAAAAATGAGATTTTTAAACATATATTCTGTAAACTTTAAATAGTACAATTTATTTGGTTGATGTGGTCTTTTAATTGTGTGACTGAACATTAACCGTTAAAATTAATTAAAATTAACAATAAGCAATGAAGTGCAAACGTAAAATATTCATGGGAATTACCAATTTTGATGCTTTTTAATGTTTTTTAACAAGCCAAGACTCGATAAAGAATCAAAAGTGGGGCCATAAAGATTATTTTAGTTTAGGTTCCATGTGGAAAAACCTCTTGTCGCAGTTGCCAATATTGTTGAAGTGCGGTTTCAGCTTCCTTAAAATCACCCATTAAGAGATAAATATCACCCAGTTTATCATTTATTGCTAAAGAAAGTACTTTATTATTTTCACCATCGGCTAAAGCAAGTGCATTTTCCAATTCTGCTTTTGCAACTCGGTAATTTTGCTGTACATATTTGGAATAGCCTAACATATATTCGATTTCTGGAAGGTCATTTTCGATATTCTTTGCCCGAGCTAGATCTCTAGCTTGAATTAAGAACCATTGTGCTTCTGTATGCTTATTTTGCATTTGATAAATACGGGCTAGCTTAATCCACGCCTGTACTTTTCCATCGTATGCCTTTGCCTTATTAAACAATGGGATGGCACGACGAATAATGGTGTTTTCAGCAGCACGGTAATTTTTGTTATGTGCTTCAGTCATCGCTATCGCCAATAAAGCGATTCCTTGGTCTGCTTGATTTTTCCCAGCAAGTACACGTTTTAGATAATTCTCTTGCAAAGCAATCGCGTCTGCATTTTTACCAGCGTAGAGGTAGGCATTGGCTAAATTGTACTCCATAATTGCCTTTTCATCTTGCAGATCACTTGCCTGAAGCATATTGATTCCACGGATTAAAATAGCAATCCCTTTATTAAGGTCTCCAATTTGAATAGCTTGCAAAGCATATTCATTGGCTAAGCCAGCTGCTAATACCTTGTTATTATTTATTTCGAGCTTCTGAATCAATGTATTCCAGTCTTGCTCAGATGATGGAAAAGGATTGAAATTCTGCCTTAAATAACCCACATTAGCACTGTGCTTAAAGTCACTCAATAAGTACTGATAATCCAATTGACGGGCGATTGAATCAAAAAAGCCTTTCTTTTCCTTGTAAGAATCCGTTAGCTCCTCCTCCTTTGTTCGAGGCGCTGGTAATACATATACTTTTGGACCTATTCCTTGAAATTCGGGGTTATACTTTGTAACATATCCAGCAGGATCCAACTCCATCTTTCCCTCTTGTGCCTGTACAACTCCTATTGAAAATATAGAGCCTAAGGCTAATAAAACGCGCATTTTGTTCAACATCAACTCTTTTCGTTTAAATCAAATATATGAAATACTATTAAGTAAATCATTGTTCTGAAATAGCGGAACAAGAAAACCCAATAGTTGTTTAACTAAAATAAATATTTCTGTCGTATTATCTTTATCCTGTAAAACAAGAAAGTCGATACTACTATCGACTTCAATTTTTTATATCATATTCATTTTGTAGAAAACTAAAATGGGTTTTTCCACATCATACTTTCCACCGGTCTAATGGTCTTGCTATTGTATTTGGCATTTCCTTTAGAATTATAGAACGTTTCAATTTCCCCTTCCACCACAAAATAAATCAACTGTCCAATTGGCATTCCAGCATACACCCTTACAGGTTGAGCAACTGAAATTTCTAATGTCCAAGTATTACAAAAGCCTACATCGCCTTTACCAGCTGTAGCGTGGATATCAATTCCTAAGCGTCCGGTACTTGATTTACCTTCAAGGAAAGGTACATGTCCATGCGTTTCGGTATATTCTAAGGTTACTCCTAAGTATAAAGTCCCAGGCATCAGGACAAAACCTTCAGCAGGAATTTCAAAATGCTCAATTTCATTGTGTTTCTTGGCATCTAATACATCATCCTTATAAGTGGCAAGGTATTTTCCTAAATGTACATCATAGGAGTTGGTTCCTAAGCATTTTCTATCGAAGGGTTCAATGACAATTGTACCATTGTCGATTTCCTCTAAAATTCTTTTATCTGATAAGATCATAGTTTGAGCTAAATAGCTGCGGCAAAGCAGGATTCAAAAATACATTATTCAAGGATAGCACGCAAATTAAAGGTTCGTAGACTATTAAATGTTTTTCCATAAAACTTTATGCGGGGGAATGGGTTAATATTGCATTTAGACGATGAATTATAAGCATCAATAACAATCTAAGCCTTATATTTGATTATGGCATTAGCATATTTGAAAGAATTGGATGCAAACAGCCGGATTGCATTATGGAAAATTGAAGAATCGGCGGAACAGTTGGTAAGCTACTTACAGTTAGATGATGCTGAAAAAGCCAAACTGGAGAGCTTAGCAAAAGGAAAAAGGACTTTACACTGGCTTGCAACCCGTGTCTTGTTGCGTTATTTATTACAGACTCCAGAATATATCAATTGTCCTTCTGATCCAAATGGCAAACCCTATCTTCCTGACTTCCCTTATGAAATATCACTTACGCACTCTTATGATTATGCAGGAGTCATGCTATGCTCTTCAGGTGTTTGTGGAATTGATTTAGAAATTGTCAAGGAAAAGGTATTACGAATTCAACACAAATTCTTAAAACCAGAAGAGTTAGCTTTTATTGACCCTGCGCATCAAGTAAATCAACTTTATGCTTGTTGGTGTGCTAAGGAAGCCGTCTATAAATTGCAAGGCAATCGTGGAGTATCCTTTTTAGAAGATATGCTTATTGAGCCTTTTCAATATTCCGCACAAGGAGTAATGAATGTATTATTGAACAAATCTGGTAAACAAGAACGGTTTCAAGTGTATTACGAACGTTTTAACGAGTACATGTTGGGATATGTCAATGTCTAATGCCTATTTTACTCGTCCAATTGATCTTGTAATCGATCTTTCTTAAGTGCCAATCGTTTATTCGCTTTGTAAATTCGAACAGCGATTAGAAAATACGCCAGCAATAAAGGTCCATAGACCAAGCCTATCAATCCAAATATGGGCAGACCGATAATTACTCCAACTACCGTAATAATAGGATGGATATCCCCGACCTTTTTAGCAATGACAAGCCGAAGGACATTATCAATGTTAATAACAAGACCAAATCCCCAAATTAATAAACCGACACCTTGCCACGTTGCCCCTTCTGTGAGCAGTACCAAAGCGGCAGGAACAAATATTAATGGAGGTCCAAGTAAGGGAATGAAGGAAAGAATAGCACAAATAACTCCCCAGAATAAAGGATCCTTCGCACCAAAGATCATAAAGCCTATAGCCAAGCAACCACCTTGTATAATAGCAATGATCGTTTGTCCAATAATATTGGAATAGGTTATGTTTTTCAACTCTTCAGCAAACACGGTGGCATTCTCATCATCAAAAGGTAAATAATGTACTAGACTGCCTTCAAATCCTTTGTAATTCACAAATAAGAAGTAAAGTAAGAAGTACATCACAGTAATTTCTAAAAATGCATTCGCTGCGCCGCTTAAGGTAGAGGTTAATAAACCGGCCAAGTAGGTAGAACTCGCCTCCAGTTGTTTTTCAATTAAGTCTGGTTGGCCTAATTTATCACCGACAAAGGTATCTATGGCATCCATGATACGCTTTATCCATTGCGGATTCGCTTGCAACTCAATCGCCTTATCGACAAGCATCTTTCCAATACCAACAAAGGGTAGCACAATGATAAATATGGAAATGATAATAATAACGACAGAGGAAAGTGGTTTTGGCCAATTCCATTTTTCAATAAAGAATATATTGAGATTACGGAACAAGGTATACATGACCATGGTTCCAAGAAAGGCACCAAAAATACCTGAAGTGGCATAGAGGATAATTCCTCCAAGCACAATTATTATCAAAAGAATGATAACATTCCGTTCTTTCTGTGAAAACACATCGTTATTGCTCATAAGAGGTTTACTAGTGATTGGCAATAATTACTGAATGATAAGACAACATAAAGAAGCTTTTGTTTTATCTCAATAAAAAATTATCATAAAAATTGATGTATAATCTAGATTATCAGACTTATTAAATAAAAAAACAGGCATTGGTTTAGTCCAATGCCTGTTCCTTAAAATATTTAGAATCTTAAAAATTAGGTTTTCGTTTTTCTAGAAATGCACTTACACCTTCCAGGAAGTCAGGCTCACCAAAGCATTGACCAAATGCTTTGATCTCTGCTTCAAATCCTCGAGAATCATTTGTGGCATTGACAGCTTGAATAGCTGCTGCCAGAGCAGTTTTTGATCGGCTATACATTTTTTGCAGAATTTCCTGGGCTTTGGCTATTAAAGCATCTTGCTCTACTACATGGTTAACAAGTCCCCATTGCAATGCATCTTGCGCCGTTATCATATCGCCAGTTAGGAGCATTTCCAATGCTTTCCCTCTGCCCACCAATTGAGCTAGACGCTGTGTGCCACCATATCCTGGAATTAGTCCTAAGGATACTTCAGGCAGGCCCATTTTAGCATTTGTTGAGGCTATACGAAGATGGCAGCCTAGCGCCAATTCTAATCCACCACCTAGAGCAAAACCGTTAATAGCTGCTATGGTTGGTTTTTGAAAGCTTGCTAAGGTATCCATAAGCTCATGCCCGAACCTGGACAATTCACTAGCTTCTGCTTTTGATTTATCCATAAATTCTTGAATATCTGCACCAGCAACAAAAGCCTTCTCCCCTGCACCCGTGAGTAAAACTCCCCATGCCTCTTCATTTGCGGATATTTCAGCCAAAGCATCCTTTAATTCTCCAATAGTTTCCTTATTTAGAGCATTGAGCTTGGCTTCCCTATTGATCGTCAAAATAGCAGTACGATCAACGATCTGTAAAGTAATGTTTTGATAACTCATTAGAAATTGATATTTATGCTTATACGGAATCTGTCTTGATTTACATTAGGTAAGCCGGCATACGTCAAGCGCTTGACATATTCCACCTTCAGGACATTCAAAATATTATCTATCCCTACTGAACCTTCCCAATAAGGGGCTTGACCTAAAACATGGGTCAATATCTGACCATCTGCATCCGTATCAAACTGAACAACCTTATCACTGAGGTAGGGATTGTTACGATCGGATAATTTACCATAGAACATGTTTGCTCCCCATACCTCACGAAGATTGAGTTTCTTAATCAACGGTATCTTATTGAATAGAAATCCTTGCATTTGGTGGTAGAATCCGAATTTAATATACTGATCTGCTACAAACTCCATTGGATTCATTAAATCAAAATCAATCTTATGGCGATCGTCCTTTTGACGTAGATTTGGAAGTTCCAGTAAAGGATATGGAAGTGTTCCCCAAATCTTGCCAGCGGATAGACGGACGTCTGCAAAGCCTAATTGATTTAAAAATAATCGTTTTGAAGCCGCAGCATTCAATTTCTGATACGGATAAGTACTGTTCCAGAAACCACTTAAACTTTGCGTATAAACCACATTGAATACAGGGTATTTCTCAATAATGGTTTTACGAGTTAGGTTTCTGTGATAAAACTTTTCAAATGGTGCCCAACGAAGGTCCATATGAACTTCATTAGTCGCTATTTTTCGCAGTAAATGATCAGGATTTCCTGAACTGATCAATTGTAGATCACCTACAGTATTGCGATCCATATGGGTAAATCCAGTAGTCAAACTGATGTGATTACCAAATTCAATGACATGCTGCAATTGATAGCCTTGGGTAGAGAACCACTTGGTTGGTCTATTTTTGCGTATTGATCTAAAGAAACTGTCGCCTTTCAGATAGGAGATCTGCATCCCTGGTTCTAAAATATCCTGCTGCACAGTTGCTTCTACATAATGTGCAGGAAAGTTGACTACCGAATTGCCATTTAAAGTAACTGCGGATTTCAGGAAATATTTCAACTCTTTATCCTGGTCTCCATATGCTAAATATCCTTCAAAAAAAGCTTTATCGGTTAATGCTTGGGTGGTTCGACCACCAATACGAAAGCGATTCCCCTCAATATTGTTTCGACTGTATAAGTATTCCAATGGACCGAATTCAAACTTGCCAAGCGTATAATAACCCTGGGCAACTAAATAGCCAAGGGCAAGCATAGATTTAAAACTTGTCTTGTTATTTAAAGTTTCAATATTCTGGTAGGTTTTACTTTCTGTACTGTTTAATGCCAATGGTCGGGTCGGAGCAGTATCGCTGGCATTTGCCAGGTATTCAATAGGTGCACCATTGAACACACCTTTTGGAAAAGTCGCATTCAATTGATACTTCCCATTTATACTCAATCGATCACCAAACAGTGATTCGCCCGAACCTACACCTAAAGTAATAAACGTACGAGTCGTATCAGATAACATCACTCCTGTACTATCCTTTCGATAATGGAAGTTCAATTCAGCATCCTTAATCCAATTTAAGTTCGCTCTTTTGAGAACTTTTAGATTTGCCTGTTTCACAGCATAACTACCATCCATGCTCACTTGTAGACTACCCTTGAACAACAAATCAGTCTCGTTCCGAGGTTCAAAATCTAATTTAATAAAATACCCTTCATCATTAAATATGGTGTCCACAATATAATAGCGATAAAAGAGCTTCCCATTATCCGCAATTGGACTTAAGAATTGTTTATTCAAAAGATAAATACTCTCATCATACACATCAACCTGCTGGAACATGTAATTCATGAATTGCTGAATATTGGGGTTATTGACGTAACGTTGGTCAAATTCGGTTTTCTTTTGACTATAAATCTCCTTCTTAAATTTGGAAGGATTCTTTTTGCCATAAACCCGAGCATTACTTTCTTCTTGATATAATGCCAATAGTTTCTTTCCAGGTTGACTTAGGGAATCTATATTTTGGAATAGGAAGTTTAAATCCAATAAGCCCTTTTTAAAACCAACTTTTGGATCTACAAAACCAAATTTGAGTTTGTCGTATTGTTCAAACTGTAGGCTATCCTTTCCAGTAAGTCGATTTTGATTTTTATGTCGAATGACGAGGTCAATTAATTCAACCGCCTTATTGTTCTTATTGCTATACTTTCCTTTCCGTGTAATGGTAATTGCTTCAATGGTATTGGAATCTTCTTGAAGTTCGATTACCCATGCTGAAGAATCTTTTGGTGGATGTACAGTAATGGTTTTATACCCCATCGCAGCAATGCGTATAGAAATATTGGTTCCCGATTTCCGCAATCGAAAAACACCTAAGCTATCTGTGGAAGTTGCTTCTTTGCTCAGTGAGAGTCTAACGGTAGCTCCAGCAATGGCCTCCTTAGTCTCTGCATCAATTACCTTTCCAGTTAGTTGAGTTTGGGCATATAATTCACCTGCTGAAATGAGCAAGGCACTTATGGTAAAAATAAATATTAGATATCTCTGTACACTTCGCATAATATTAACTGGTGCTTTATAAAGATACAATTTGTTGGCAAAGTAAAAAGAGATTTTAGATTCTACTTCATATTTAATGAATCGATCCATCCATTTTACCAAAATAATAACGAGTTTAAAATGAAAATTATTCTTTAAAACGAAAAACGGGGAACATATGCTGCACCCCGTTTTTATAAAAATATTTTTTTTGATCAAAGATCAAAATATAAATGGCATTTCTTAAATCAATCCAACAATACAATTCGGATAAATACCGATCAAGATGGTTAGAATGACAGCCAATATCAATACAAATTTGAAATTTGCAGGGAAGCTTACTTCCGTATGCTCAGCTTCGCCCTTTTTCATAAGGTACATATGCACAACCACTCTGAGGTAATAAAATACACCAATAGCTGCATTGATTGCTGCTAATACCAATAATACTGTATGGTAATCATTCATCACATTACTGAACATCATGAATTTCCCAATGAATCCAGCAGTTAAAGGAATACCTGCCAGGGAAAGCATAGCCACTGTAACGGCAAATGCTAAACCTGGATTGGTTTTACCTAATCCATTGAAAGATTCAAATTGATCCGAGCCAACATTTCGTTTAACCAATATCAAAGATGCAAACGCAATAATCGATGCCAATCCGTAGGCTGCGGAGTAAGTCAAGATTCCTGCTGCAGAGTTTGGTCCAATGGAAAGAATTGCAAATAACATATATCCGGCATGAGAAACACTGGAATATGCCATCATGCGTTTAAAGCTTGTCTGCATTAATGCAGATATATTTCCTACAAATAGGGTAATGATGACAACAGTCAATAAGATCGGTGTCCAGAACTCATTTAAAGGAACTAATACGGTACTGAATAAACGAAGGAATCCTGCAAAGGATGCAATTTTCACTACCGTACTCATAAAGGTGGTGATCAATATTGGAGCTCCATCATAAACATCCGGTGTCCAAAAATGGAATGGTGCCACTCCAACTTTGAAACATAGTCCTACTAACAATAACAGAATACCAGCATAGAATAATGGAGACACAGTGGTCGGATTATCTAGGATATATAGTTTAATTGCACTCAGATCAAAAGAGCCAGTTGCACCGTATAAAAGGGTAATTCCAAATAAAAGGAAACCAGTCGAGAATGCCCCCATAATGAAGTATTTCAACGATGCTTCATTCGATATTTTGTCTGTACGACGGATACCTGTAAGGATATACATGGCAACCGACATAATTTCTATCCCGATGAAAAGCATGGCAAAATTATGGTAAGCATTTACCATCAATGCCCCAGTAAGGGAGAATAGAATCAAACAGTAATATTCGGCAACATTATCTGAAATAGCCTTGAAATATTCTTTAGAAAGGAATAAAATCAAGATGGTTAAGGAAATACAGAGGATTGAGAAGGATAAAGCAAAATGGTCAAAAAGTACCATTCCTTTATACAATGGTTCAGGATTTACATTCCAAGTATAGATTTCAAATCCCAAAGCAACTAGCAATCCTAGTACACTTACAGGTAATAACGCATTTTTAGCTTTATATAAGCCCAAATACAATACCAGTATTCCTAGAAGACAAAGTGTAATAATCGCACCCATAATATAATGTTAAACCTATTCTATTTAATTTGTTGTAATAATTGCGTCACTGAAGCTTCCGATAAATGTAGTAATCCATTTGGAAGAATACCGATCAACAATACGAATAATGAAATGATGATTAAGAGCAATAACTCAAATCCTTTTATATCTGAAATATTAGCGATGCTAGAAACAGATTGTCCTAACATGGTTTTTTGGTAGAAACGAAGCATATATACAGCACCAAAGATCAACGTTGTTCCACCGGCTATAGCATACCAAACTCCATAATCTGCTGTACTAAATATTCCTTTTAATAATAAAAACTCACCAATAAATCCATTTGTCAGAGGTAATCCAATAGCTCCCATCAAAATGATTAAGAATGTAATTGCTAAAGCAGGCATTTTTGCTGCTAAGCCCCCCAACTCTTTTAAACTTCTGGTACCAGTGCGTTGTTGAATAATATCAATAATGAAGAATAATCCCACTACAGAGATACCATGGTTTACCATTTGTATAATTGCACCTTGCAATCCTTCTTGAGAAAAGGAAAAGATTCCAGCACTAATAAGTCCAACGTGAGCAATAGAAGAATAGGCAATAAGTCTTTTGGCATCATCCATCTTGAATGCGATGATAGAACCATAGACTACTCCAATCAAACTCAGAATCATGGCCACAGTAGCATAGCTTTCTACAGCTTGCGGAACAAGTGGCAATAACCAACGTAAGAAGCCATACAATCCCATTTTAAGCATGATACCAGATAACAACATAGTACCTGCTGCTGGAGCATTAGTATAGGTATCTGGTTGCCAAGTATGGAATGGAAATAAAGGTACCTTAATAGCAAAAGCAGCAAAGAAAGCCCAGAATATCCAACGTTGCGAAGCATCATTTAAAGATAAACTGGTCAATGTTGACCACGAAAGATCTTTTGTTCCGGTTTGTTGATACAAATAAATAATTGCAATCAACATCAATAAACTTCCAAAGAAGGTATAAGCGAAGAATTTCAAATTGACACGGATGCGATCTCCTTCTCCCCAAAGTGCACAAATAAAATAAATTGGAATTAATGCTGCTTCCCATCCAACATAGAATGAAAAGGCATCTAAAGAAATAAAAACCAATACCAATCCTGCTTGCATAAAAGATATCAAAGCATAGAAATTGCCTTTTTGCTGATGGGCAAAGCTAGCTAGGATAATACAAGGAATGAGTCCATTTGTTAAAATAAGCATCGGTAAGCTGATACCATCAATTCCAACCTGGAAACGAATTCCTAGGCTCTCAATCCAGGAAAAGGATTGCGAGAATTGCATGCTTGCGTCCGGCACGAAATTACAAATAAACGGTATGGTAAGTCCTAACTGTAATAATGAAAGGACTAAGGCTGCCCACTTAGCAGAAGGCTTTTTTATAAATGCTAAAACAATAGCACTTATAACAGGCAATAACAGCAGTATAAAAAGGTTATCCATTGATTCCTAAATTCTGTTCTAGATCGTTAATAATCCGTAAAGCATGAAGGCAATTACACCAATTACCATCATAAAAATATAAAACCCAACATGGCCACTTTGTAACTGGCGGATTCCTTTTCCTGAGGAAAGAAAAAAGTCGCCAATTCCATTGATCAAGCCATCAATCCCTGAACGCTCCACAATTTGATGAAAGAATTTAGAAAGACCATTTAATGGCTTCACAATAATCGCATCGTAAATCTCATCCACATACATCTTATGGTAGGATAGTTTATATAAACCGCTTGGTTGAACGGCATCATCAGTTTGAGGAACCTCCTCCTTCTTGACATATTTTTGATATGCAATAAAGGCCATAATGATTGCTCCTACTGCAGATGCACCCATCAATAAATATTCTGTGCTATGAGCTAGTTCAAAAGGTTGTGCTATTTTATTTGTATCAGCAAACACTGGGCTCAAGAAATCTTTAAGCCAATGTCCACCATGTAAGGCTTCAGGAATATTTAATGCTCCACCAACTACAGCCAATACAGCCAAAATAATCAATGGTAAGGTCATTGCCCAAGGTGATTCATGTAAATGGTGCTTTTGTTCTTCTGTACCACGGAACTTTCCAAAGAAGGTTAGATACAATAAACGGAACATATAAAACGCAGTACATAACGCTCCTAAAAATCCAAGAACCCAAAAGATAGGGTTAGCAACAAAAGCATGTGCAAGAATCTCATCCTTAGAAAAGAATCCTGAGAATGGTGGAATCCCCGCAATAGCAATTGTTCCGATTAACATGGTAATATAAGTAGTTGGCATGTATTTCTTCAGACCTCCCATAGAACGCATATCTTGCTCATTGCTCATAGAATGTATTACTGATCCAGCTCCTAAGAATAACAATGCTTTAAAAAATGCATGTGTTAGTACGTGGAAAAATGCACCTGTAAAAGCACCTACGCCTAAACCAATAAACATATAGCCTAATTGAGAAACCGTGGAATACGCCAATACCTTTTTTATATCATTTTGTGTTATGGCAATAAATGCTGCAATTAAGGCCGTCGCTGTACCTACTATTGCAATCACTTCCATCGTTACTGGTGAAAGTGTAAACATAATATTGGAACGAGCGATCATATAAATCCCCGCAGTTACCATAGTTGCTGCGTGGATTAATGCGGATACAGGAGTTGGTCCGGCCATCGCATCAGGTAACCAAGTGAACAATGGAATCTGAGCCGATTTACCTGTTGCAGCTATAAATAACAACATGGTGATAACCAACAAAACAGAATCACCCATTGGCAATCCCGCTACTTGAGGTAAAACAACCGAATATTCTAAAGATCCGAAATTTGCAAGGATGAAGAACATGGCAATTAGAAATCCCAAATCACCAATACGGTTCATTACAAATGCTTTCTTAGCAGCTTTTGCATAGTTCGTGTTCTGGAACCAAAATCCAATTAATAGGTAAGAACATAGCCCTACTCCTTCCCAGCCAATGAACATAACCAGGTAATTTGACCCCAATACTAACAATAGCATGAAAAAGATAAAGAGATTCAAATAGGCAAAATATTTACCAAAACCATCATCTTTTGCCATATAGCAGGATGAATACAGGTGTATTAAGAATCCGACTCCAGTAATAATCAATAGCATAATGGAGCTTAGTGGATCTACTAAGAATCTTAAATTCAAGCTGAAACTCCCTACAGTAAACCAATTAAAGATTTCTTTTGAAAAAGTAGCAGATTCGCCGAGTTGTCGTGCATCATATACTTCTTTAAACAGCGCACAGCTAAGCAAAAAGGAAATTAGGATAACACCACAACCAATTATGGAGATCAATGGCTTAGGGAGTTGATTGCGCAACAATCCTAAGACGATGAATCCCAAAAGAGGAATTAAGGGGATGGTCCAAATTAATTCTATCATATTCTATTCAATCTAATATTCTAATACTACCATCTTAATTTACTCAGGGATTCGATATCTACCGATTTGGTATTTCGATACACCATAATAATAATGGCTAATCCTACAGCTACCTCTGCAGCTGCTAAAGCCATAATGAAAAAAACGAAAACCTGACCACTTGGATCTCCGCGATAAGCCGAGAATGCAGCTAATAATAGGTTCACAGAATTTAACATGAGCTCAATGGACATCATGATGATAATGACATTTCGGCGGATTAATACACCGATAACACCAATTACAAAGATAATGCTGCAGAAAATCAAATAATGATTTAGGGGAATCCCCTGCATATTTTGAAAAAGACTATCCATGTGTTTTTACTCGAGTTTCTTTTTTAGCTAATAATACGGCTCCAACCATCGCTGTTAATAAAAGGATGGAGGATATTTCAAATGGCAATAAGAAGTCACTGAATAATACCTTACCCAGGTTCTTGACCAATCCGATGTTTTCGTGAGGTTGTATCATGGCGTTATTCGCGTCGATAACTTTAAAAGCTCCTAAGAAGGTTGCTAAAAGACACATACCTGCAATAGCACCCATAATCTTCACTAAATTGGATTTCATTGGTTCTGTATCTTTATTCAGGTTCAACAACATGAGGACAAATAGGAATAAAACCATAATTGCACCCATGTAAACAATGAAATTTACCATTGCTAAAAACTGTGCATTCAACAGAATGTAATGAATCGTAAAAGTGAAAAAAGTTACAACTAAATATAACACACTATGCACAGGATTCTTCGTAAAGATGGTCATCAATGCGAAAAAGATGGATAGAAATGCTACTAAATAAAATGCGGTCATGGTACTAATTGTTTTGATGTTGGCTGAGACAATTTGGTGATATCAAACTTTGGTTCCAACAATTTGTCTTTCCCATAAATGAAATCTTTTCTTAGGTAATCTGCTGTAACATGCATTCCATCTAAATAAATGGCTTCCTTCGGACAAGCTTCCTCACATAATCCACAGAAAATACAACGAAGCATGTTGATTTCATACACCACAGCATATTTCTCTTCTCTGTACAGATTCTCTTCACCCTTCTTACGCTCTCCGGCTGTCATTGTAATTGCTTCTGCTGGGCATGATAAAGCACATAATCCACATGCCGTACAACGCTCTCTACCTAATTCATCACGTTTCAACGAATGTTGACCCCGGAAATTCTTAGAGTAAGGGCGAATCTCTTCTGGATATTTAATCGTAGGGATCTTTTTAAAGAAGTGCCTGATAGTAATCGAAAGCCCCTTCGCAATTGCTGGTAAATATATTCGCTCCCAAAAGCTCATAGGCTTCTGTTCGAGTACTTTTTTTCTATTTGATAACGACTGCATAATAATCTCCGGATTAAAAATAAGTATCCTTTAATATGGTAATAATTCCCGTTAATACAATATTGGCAATAGCCAATGGTATTAACATCTTCCAGCCTAGATTCATTAATTGATCGTATCTGAAGCGTGGAAGTGTCCAACGGATCCACATAAAGAAGAAAATAAAACCAAATATCTTAAGGAAAAATGCGATTACTCCTAAAATAGTAATCCAATTTTCCGATAAACCCAAATCATGCATGAATGGGAAATTGTAACCTCCGAAATACAATGCTGCCATCAATGACGATGAAACAAACATATTAATGTATTCCGAGAACATATATAAGCCCAACTTCATGGACGAATACTCGGTATGATAACCACCTACAAGTTCAGTTTCACATTCTGGTAAATCAAAGGGAACACGATTACACTCCGCAAAAGCACAGGTCATGAAAATAAGGAAGCCCAAAGGCTGAACCCAGATATTCCAATTCACGAAACCAGATTGGTCAGCAACAATTTCTCCAATTGATAAGGTCTCAGTAACCATTAATAAAGCAATAATGGATAAGCCCATGGCAATCTCGTAGCTGATACTTTGTGATGCAGCACGTATTGCTCCCATTAAAGAGAATTTGTTATTCGATGCCCATCCACCAAGCATAATTCCATAAACCCCTAATGCAATTACACCAAAAACATATAAGATTCCAATGTTTACATCGGCAACCTGCAATGAAATTGCTCGATCACCTATGGTTAAAGTCTGTCCCCAAGGAATTACTGCTGAACTAATACATGCGGTAATAATGGCTAGGGTAGGCCCTAGGATAAATAAAGCTTTGTGGGCTCCAGCAGGAATAATCTCCTCTTTAAAAAAGAATTTACCACCATCACATAGTGGCTGAAGAATTCCAAATAAACCCGCACGATCAGGTCCATGACGGTCCTGCATAAAACCTGCAATTTTACGCTCCGCCAAAGTAGAATACATGGCAATAACCAAGGTTACCACAAACACCACTACTACTAATATTAATTTTTCTAAAATAAAGGCTGTATCCATTCCCCTATGTTATTTCAATTTTTCAGATCTAGCTAACTGCTCCACATTCGCTTCCTTCAACTTCGGATCATTTTTAATAACCGAAGGTGGAACAAATGTCTCATAATGATTTGATGCGATTACAGATTGATCAGACACCTTGGTTGGCTCTTCTAATTGCCAATCATCGGTATGCTTCTTCTCAAAACGGCATTCATTACAAATGAATTCATCAACCTCATCAAATTCATCTTTACGCCCTGTAACTCGAATGACATCCGTTCCTTTATACCAAAGGGTCACATTGCCTGAACATTTGGTACAGTTACGGTGTGCATTCACTGGCTTTGTAAACCATACACGATTCTTAAATCGGAATGTCTTATCTGTCAAAGCTCCAACTGGACATACATCAATGACATTTCCAATAAAATCATGGTCTAAAGCTTGTTCAATAAATGTAGAAATCTCTGCGTGATCTCCACGATTTAAGATACCATGCTCTCTTTTTTCAGTTAGTTGATTAGCAACAAACACACAACGGTAGCATAAAATACAACGGTTCATGTGTAATTGAATCTTATCCCCAATATCAATGCGTTCAAATGTACGACGCTCAAACTCATAGCGAGTTTGTTCCGTTCCATGTTCGTAACTTAAGTCTTGAAGCTTACATTCTCCTGCTTGGTCACACACTGGGCAATCCAATGGGTGATTGATCAATAGCATCTCCACGACAGCTTTACGAGCATCCAATACTTCCGGTGCCGTAATGTTTAACACTTCCATACCGTCCATCACCGTAGTTCTACAGGATGCAACCAGTTTTGGCATTGGGCGTGGATCCTTCTCAGATCCTTTGCTCACTTTAACCAAACAAGTACGGCATTTACCACCACTACCCTCTAATTTGGAGTAATAACACATCGCTGGAGGCACTATTTCTCCACCAATCTTCCTAGCGGCATTTAATATGGTAGTCCCTGGATCCACTTCTACAGTGATTCCATCGATGGTAACTTTAAATTTCTGAATTTCTTCTGCCATTTTATTTAATCTTTAAAAATTGGCCTTTTATTCTGTTACAGGTACTAATGGGTCAGCATAATGCGCTAAACCATAATTACGTGTTTGTGATTCTTGTGGGTTTAGGATATGCCATTCAAATTCATCTCTAAAGTGACGAATGGCAGCAGCAACAGGCCATGCAGCAGCATCTCCTAGCGGACAGATGGTATTTCCTTCAATCTTACGTTGAATCTCCCATAATAAATCCACATCTTCCATTGTTCCCTTTCCATACTCAATCTTATATAAGATTTTCTCCATCCAGCCCGTTCCTTCACGACAAGGTGAACATTGCCCACAACTCTCATGACGGTAGAAACGTGTATAATTATAGGTATTACGAACGATACATTGATCTTCATCAAATGCAATAAATCCTCCAGATCCCATCGCTGTACCACTTACAAAACCGCCATCGGCTAATGACTCATAAGTCATCAGTCGTGGATTTCCATTAATGGTCGTTGTAATTAAATTAGCAGGTAAAATAGGTACTGATGAACCTCCAGCTACAACAGCTTTCAATTTCTTACCATTCGCTATTCCCCCGCAATACTCATCAGAATATATGAACTCCTCTACAGGAAGGCCCATTTCAATTTCATATACACCAGGTTTCACTAAATTCCCAGAAGCGGAGATTAGTTTAGTTCCTGTACTGCGTTCAATACCAATTTTCGCATATTCCTCACCACCATCATTCACAATAGGAACAGTAGCAGCAATAGATTCCACATTGTTTACAACCGTAGGGCATCCATATAATCCGGCAACAGCAGGAAATGGCGGCTTAATTCTTGGGTTTCCTCTTTTTCCTTCAAGTGATTCCAACAAGGCGGTTTCCTCACCACAGATATATGCCCCACCACCCGGTTGAACATAGATTTCCAAGTCATAACCTGTTCCAAGAATATTTTTGCCTAAAAAACCTGCAGCTTTAGCTTCTGCAATGGCATTTTCAATAATTCGAATTTGAGGCATCATTTCACCTCGGATATAGATATAGGAAGTATTTGCTCCCAGCGCATAGCTAGAAACAATCATCCCTTCTATTAAGGCATGCGGAATATGAGTCATCAGATATCGGTCCTTAAAAGTTCCAGGTTCTGATTCATCACCATTACACACCAAATAACGAGGCACACCTTCTGGTTTAGCTAAAAAGCTCCATTTCATACCCGTAGGGAATCCTGCTCCTCCACGACCACGAAGTCCGGATTTTTTAACCTCCTCTACTACGTCATCTGGAGACATGGTTTTTAAGGCCTTCTCGACCGATCTATATCCACCTTTCTCCCGATAAACAGCGAAAGTATTGATTCCCGGCACATTGATATGTTCTAATAATAACTTACGTCCCATAATGCTATGCCTTTGCTTTTTCCTTTAAATCATTTATTAATTGGTCTACACTTTCATTAGTTAAGTTCTCATAGAAAGTATAACTAGGACCTATCTGCAATACAGGGCCATAACCACATGCAGCCAAACACTCCACACCACGCCAAGAAAACAAACCATCTTCCGTAACTTCTCCTTCTTTGATCCCTAACTTCTGCTCCAAATGATCCATGATCTTTTCGGCACCAACCAAACAACAAGGTCCAGTTCGACATACCTCCAACAAATACTTGCCTTGAGGCTGCAACAAAAACATCGTATAGAAGGTTGCTACTTCAAATACTTCTATAGGTTGTATACGCAGGAAAAAAGCTACTTTTTCCATAGCATCTACACTTAACCATCCGTATTCTTCTTGAACCAAATGTAAAATAGGAAGAAGTGCTGACTTCTGTTTCCCTTCTGGATATCGACTAACGACTTCAGAAAATTTACTTAGAAGATCTGCCGAAAACTCGACAATCATATTTTCTTTAACACTAAGCATCTAATTCTCCTGCTATTACGTTTAAACTACTCATATTGATGATTGCATCGGAAATAAGCATTCCACTACTCATTGGTGCAAACATCTGATAATTGATAAACGAAGGTCTACGGAAGTGCAAACGATATGGTGTTCTACCTCCATCACTTAGGAGATAAAACCCTAATTCACCGTTGGCACCTTCTACCGCGTGATAAACTTCGTCTATTGGAGCATCCCATTCACCCATCACAATTTTAAAGTGATAGATTAAGGCCTCCATATTGGTATAAACTTGCTCCTTAGGAGGCAAGTAGAATGCTGGAACATCAGCATGAAATACTCCTTTTGGTTCTTTATCAATCTTCTCTAGCGCTTGTTCGATAATGCGCATTGATTGCCACATTTCTTCGTTACGAACCATAAAACGGTCATAAACATCTCCATTTGTTCCAACAGGAATATCAAAATCAAATTCTTCGTACGAACAATATGGTGAATGTGCTCTGACATCATAGTCAATACCAGTAGCCCTTAAGATAGGTCCTGACCAACTATAACTTAATGCTTCCTCAGGAGTTACTGCAGCTACGTTGGAAGTTCTTTCAATAAAGATTCTATTACGATCAAATAATTCTTGGAATTCTTTTAATACAGGAGGGAATCTCACTAAGAATTCACGGATTTTAGCAAATGCTTGCTCATTAAAGTCGCGCTCAAAACCACCAATACGACCAATATTGGTCGTCAAACGAGCTCCACAAATCTCCTCATAGATTTCATAAATGAATTCTCGCTCTTGCATCACATACAAGAAACCAGAGAATGCTCCAGTATCAACACCTAGGATACCATTACAGATAATATGGTCAGCAATCCTTGCTAATTCCATAACGATGACACGCATGTACTGAACACGCTTAGGAATCTCGATATCCAAAAGCTTTTCAACTGTCATGTGCCATCCCATATTGTTGATAGGTGATGAACAATAGTTCAGCCGATCCGTTAATGGGGTAATTTGATAATATGGACGATGTTCAGCAATCTTTTCAAATGCTCTGTGTATATAGCCAATAGTAGAGACACCACTAACAATACGCTCACCGTCAATTTGAACCACATTCTGAAACACACCATGTGTGGCAGGGTGAGTTGGTCCAATATTTAGGGTAATCAGCTCGTCTTGTGGATCATTATCCTCAAAAACTGGCGCATTACTTGAAATTCGTGTAATAGGTTTACTCATTATACATCTTCACTTAACGTCCAAAATAAAAGTCCTTCTTATCCATACGGTTTGGATCTTCCAAAGGATATTCTTTGCGCATCGGAAAAACACCAAGGTCATCCATATTCAAGATTCTTCTTAAATCAGGGTGTCCTTCAAATTGGATCCCAAAGAAATCATATGTTTCTCTTTCCATCCAATTCGCTCCATTCCATATGCCTGTAGCCGTTGGAATAGTCAAATCATTCGCTGACAAGAAAACTTTAATGCGAATACGAACATTATGCACCAAACTATGTACATGATAGACGATAGCATAGGACTTCTCCTGATTCGGGTAATGAACAGCTGTAATATCAGTCAAATAAATAAACTGAAGCAGGTCATCCGATTTTATATAACTTAAGAGATCAATTAAAGTCTCTCTATCTGTTTCTAAAGTTAATAATCCTTTTGGCTCAACGATATTGGTGAGCTTCTCAGGAAATTTTACTTGCAATTTTTCAATTACAATTTGGTTAGTCAGCTTATCCATTATCTGTTGATATACCGTACTTTTCTAATAATGCTTTATATTCAGGTGTATTTCTTCTATTCAAGGATTCATTTTTCACGATATCTTGAAGTCTTAATACCCCATCTAAAATTGCTTCTGGTCTTGGAGGACATCCCGGCACATAAACATCTACAGGAATAATCTCATCGATTCCCTGTAATACGGAATAAGTATCAAAAATTCCACCACTGGATGCACAAGCTCCTACGGCTATCACCCATCGTGGTTCCGCCATTTGAATATATACTTGTTTCAATACTGGCGCCATTTTCTTTGCAATTGTTCCCATAACTAAAAGCATGTCTGCTTGTCTAGGAGAAAAACTCGGACGCTCAGCACCAAATCTTGCCAAGTCATAAGTAGAGCCCATAGTTGCCATAAATTCAATCCCACAGCAAGACGTCGCAAAAGGCAATGGCCATAGGGAGTTTGCCCTAGCTAGCCCAATAGCCTTATCCAATGTCGTTGCAAAAAATCCAGCTCCCTCTACACCAGGAGGCTTATCTGCTAAGGTAATATTGCTCATTGTAAAATGGATTAGCGCGAATGATCAGTCTTAAAACAAGTTTAATCCCAATCTAATGCTTTCTTTTTAATGATATAAATAAAGCCCAATAGTAAAAGACCCATGAAAACAAACATTTCCATTAATCCTTGCCAACCAAATTCCCTGAAGTTCACTGCCCATGGATACATGAAGATAACTTCAATATCAAAAATGACGAATAAAATCGCTACAAGAAAATACTTGATTGAAAAGGGTTGTCTTGCATTACCAACTACTTCAACTCCAGACTCAAACGCACCTAACTTATTCTCAGTCCGTACTTTAGGACCAATTAAGTGGGTACCAATAATGGTCGTTACACCAAAGCCTACAGCCACAGCCAACTGAATTAAGATCGGTAAATAATCAATTGGCGCACTTTGCGTTGCTAAATCGTTCATATTAATGGTTTACTTCTACTAGTAGTGTAACAAAAATAGCAAAATCTGTCAATATAAAAAGTGAGGGAGGGCACTATGAAGTGCCTTTTTGTTATTTTGAATCAGTATAAATAACAAGGTGGCTTCTAGTTATTTAACCTACAGCTATTGTGCTCATTAAACAAGACGTTTAACCATCTATTTGTTCCTTGATTCAATCTTAGTAACAAAGTTGTAGATTTCAATTTCCACAGAAAGATATCTTCAATTCAAAACCTATTGCAACAAAAAAAGGATCGCAATATGCGATCCTTTTCTATTTTTTTAAGCTGTATAGCTTATAAAGCTTCTATCATTTGTTTTGCGAATGCATCTTCTGGTCTAATTTTCAACGTTTCAGTGAAATGTTGCTTAGCAGTAGCCGTATCGCCTTTCAAATATGCATAATATCCTAAATAAGAATGTGCATCAGCAGCATAAACTGTATTATTAGGATCTTCTTTAGTTGAAGAAGAAATTGCTGTTAATAATTTCTTGAATGTATCAACAAATATACCTTTAGCATTATCTGGATCAGCTAGGATATTATCCAAAGCCATTTCAGATAAGCCTTTATAGTATAATGCATTGATTTGATACATATCTTTTGCACGTTGTTCTGTTGCATTAGCAGCGATACTTAACGCTTTAATTGCTTCTTCCAAGTGAGGTTTAGCCTCGTTGAACTTAGCAGCAGCTTCTTCTGGAGTACGCTCAGTACCTTCTGGAACAGCTACCAATTTAGAACCGACACCATAAGCTAATTGACCTAAATAGTAATTAGCATCAGCGTAGAAGTTTGATTTTGGATTCGCTGCTGGAATTTTAAATAATTCTTTAGCTGCTTCCATTTCATTCTCTTGGTATTTCAAGAATGCTGTTTCAGCAATTTCTGCATCAAAATCATCATCTTCACCTTGTTTGGTAATCGCCGTATTTAAGTACTCTAAACCTTTAGCTTTATCTCCAGCCAAGATTTCAGACATACCAGCAATTAAGTAGTCACGGCCAATTAAACGGCTAGTATCTACTTTGCTAAACAATTCTGTCAAATTCTCCTTCGCTTTAGCATAGTCTTTATCCTGCGTAAATGCGATATATCCTAAATAACGGAAAACCTTAGGGTCCACATCAGGAACACTTGCTAACTCTTGAGATACAGTTTTCAACTCATCGAAACTAGCTGAATAAACCAAGAAATCGGCATAACGGATTTTAGCATCGATAGAGTTATCACCTGTTAAAGCTAAATACTTCTTGTAGTTCTCAACACCTTTTTGGTTGATCTCACGGTACTGGTCTTCAGGAGCTTTCAATGAAGACAAGTAATAAGTCTCTGCAATCTCACGATAGATCGGTCCGTAATCAGGGTGTTCTGTTGCCAAAAGCCCTAAATCTTCCAAAACTTGATCATAAGCTTGTGCTCTTCTAGAGATGATAGCCTGACCAATTTGAGGAGCTAACAATTTATCATTAATTGTTAATGCATTACGGTAGTGTACATATGCTTGGCTATTTTCACGTAATCCAGCATAAGCATCACCTAATGCAACTGAGATCAAAGGATCTTTTTTGTTTAATTCTTGAGCTTTAGTTAAATACTCAACTGCTTTTTGGTAATCTGGTTTAGGAGCATCAATATATGCACGACCAGCATAATATAAATTCAAATATTCTTTTTTACCAACACCATTGGTTGCATCAGCAATTTTCTGAGCACCAGCAGCGGCATTACCTTTGATTAAATCAACGGCACCTAAACCAACATTATTCAATTTTTCTTTAGGCGCATTTGTTAAACCTTGTTGAAAAACGATAGCAGCAGAATCTACTTTATCATTGATCAAATAAATTTGACCTAAATAAAAGTAATTCTCACCATCTTTGGCTTTTTTAGCCACCAATTTCTGCAACATGTCTTTAGCTTTGCCATATTGCTCCACTTCCATTGCAGCTTTTGCATCTTTTAAACTTTGGGCGCTAGCAGTACTTACTGCCCCTGCTAACAAAAGACTTAAAAATAATTTGCTGTTTGTCATAATCTATTATTTACTCTTTGTTATAAACTAATTTATGTTGTCTCTAATTATAATTTCTCTCCCTGGCATGGTCACCGGTAAAAGTCCTGATTTCAACACTACTCTTTGCCCACGGTCTCCCGTTAAGAATGCTGAAAAACCAACACCTAATCCCATGTTTGGCTGATAATTCAATACGTAGAATGTCGTTTTTAAGGGATATTCATCCGTAGCAAAAGTCGTCTGCGAAGGCTTCGAATATACCGTGTTTCCCTTAGCATCCGTAAATTGAAGGCTTAAGATACGAATTTTATTTTCTTCTCCAAATTGCCTTCTATAATCTAAATACTGTCCATAAGATAAAACTCCAATTCCCTCTGTATTTGTTTCTAAGAACTTTAATACATCAGAAGAGGATTTTAAAGCTTTTACCGACTTCGATGAAATCTCATTAACCTTTGTAAACTCTTTTACCCTACGAACAATGCTAGAATTGATATTATCCAATACTAAATTTTTTCCTGAATCATTCCCCTTCAACAATGAACTTAACGTTTGAACATTGATTGAAGTATCTGCAGATGAAATATTATTTACAAAAACCACGCCATCGTGCCATACGGGAAATACCCTCGGAGAAATATTTCTTTGATTGAACCCTGCATTCTCTTCTTTAGTAAGCTCCCTCGCTAAAATAATCATTGCAGCATTTCCTTCTAATAAGCTATTGATTGCCTCACGTTCAGGAAGTGCTATTAATTTTACATTTGCGTTGGTGTAAGAAGATTTAAAGACATCCAATTGCTCACGCATGATTGGGAATTCAGCCTCATCTACTATAACAGCCATTTCACCAGTAAGAATATCATTCTTATCCACCTGAACCTTTGATTTTACCGAATCTTTAGAATCTGATTTTGTAGAATTACTGGAACAGGATGCTGATAAGCCAAATATTGCTATCAATAAAAATGGAAGTATTTTCTTACGCTTCATATTTACTTAGAATATAAATATGCGCTAAGGATTAAATTAATCCCTAAAATTTTTCTGCCACAGACGGGCAAAGCGCATAAAGGAATAAACGATTAGGAGGATGCCGAACAGTTTTTTATAGGTAGGATCTATTTCAAGTGGAAAGTTCTTCCAGAAGATTATTAATAACCCTAGCACAAAATAAAACACGAACATCAATAGTCCTAAAATGGACAGAAATCGCTGTGTGGGCGATTTCTGTCTATAAGAATTTCTTGTTGGAGTATCCGACATTTGAAATCTAATTTTATTGACTGGATAAATCCAGACGGATTGGCAAGGAGTACTTCACAGGAACTTTACGTCCATTTTGTACTGCTGGTTGCCATTTTTTAGACATTTTTAATGCCTTAACAGCAGCAGCACCAATACCGTGTGATAAATCTTTATCAATTTTAATATCAGTAACCTGTCCGGTTCTATCGATTACGAATGATAACTGAACAACACCCTTAACACCAGCTTCAATCGCTGCTTGAGGATACATTGGGGTCATCTTCTCTACGATAAAGTTACGGAACGCATTAATACCTCCTGGGTATTCTGCTGGTACCTCTACGGATTCGAAGTCGTAGATTTTATTTGCATCACCATCTGGAGAACCTTTTAAGGAACCGGTGATTGCACCATCTACTTTTTTACTTCCGAACTCACCTGGAGGAACGGCAGTACCACCTGGAGTACCTTTTAAGGTCAACCTTGCTGGGGTAGCGTTTTTCTCCTTAATTTCTTCTTGAGATACCACTTCTTCTTTAACTTGTCTTGAATCCACAACTTTTGGTTCTGGGAAACGGATCAAGTCTTCTGCAGGTGGATCCTGTTGAATACGTTGAGGTGGAGTTTCTTCTTGAGGAAGTGGCTCTTCTTCTTCCTCCTCTGGAGGTGGAACCAAGTCCTCAAGGGTAACTGGAGTTACGATTTGTTCTACTGGAGCTTCCTTCTCAGGAAAAATCTTTAGGTCAAATGCTTTCACAGCTACAAAGAAAAGTACGACTGACGACACAGAGAATAAAGCAATATTGGTTGCCTTTGGCCCAAACTTACGCAAAGCATAAGCTCCATATTCTTTATTTCTATTCTCGAAAACGACATCAAGCCATTCTTTCTTAAATAAATCTAATTTTGAACCTATCATATCTTTAGTTTTTTATCGTAATTATTTAACGGTATAAGCGTTGTTATCTTTCAACACTTGAATTTCTTCAGGTTTGATCTTAGAAATCATATAACGTTTAATATCTACGATTTTCATTTCGTCTAATATATCTACCACATTTAGGTGTACCGACTCATCGCTTGGACGGATTACGACGATCAGGTCTTTACCACCTGTTGCTGCCGGAACCTGTGCTTTCTTCTCGATAAGCACCTTACGGATACCTTCTTTGGAGTAATCAACCACAGTTGGAGGTGTAATTGGCTTTGCCAATTGACCATAATACCAAACGATTTTATTGTCAGATCCTAATAACAAAGTGATTGAACGGTTATCAGCAATTTCCAAATCTGGATTCTGCTCCGATATATCTTTATTTTTATCAGGGAAGGCAATGTCCATCGCTTGCGGCTTACTCAAGGAGGTTGTCAACATGAAGAAGGTAATCAGAAGGAATGCTAGATCCACCATCGCGGTTAAATCTACACGACCTCCATTTTTCTTCGACCTAACTTTCCCGCCTTTTTTACCGCCTCCGGAGTCTTGATTTAATTCTGCCATTTTATTCTATTATTTTTCCGTGCGTAAGCCGGTTACAAAACTAAATCTGTTCTGTTTTTGGTTACGTAGGGTTTCAATGATCAAATTCATTACGGAATACTTCTCAGTTGCGTCAGCTTTGATAGCCACTTTCATTTGACCTGGATCAACGAAGTTTTTCTCTTTTTCCTCACGCTCACGATTGAATTCCACCGTTGCGATACGCGCTTGTTGTACCCAGTGATAAAGCTCATTCGAATTAGTCTCTGTACTATCTACAGGTACACCTTTTTGAATGTCTTCTTTACGGTCATCCTTTGGTAAGGACAATAAGCCGCGCATTTCCTTCATAGACACACCGAAGTCGTCCATAAGTTTAAACTTCTCGTAATCTTCAGCCGAAAATGGGATGTTGTATTTCGCAGACATTTTCTCTAGGGTCATTTTCCTAACATTAGGGTTTTTGATTCCAAAGAAAACCTTGCCACCATGCCCTACCGTGATTACTGCCAAGTTATCATCTGGCAATTTCTCTAAGGTAGTTGAAGCAGGAGTATCTACAGGCATCGTTTCCGGTTGACGTGCTGTTGCCGTCAAAACGAAGAATGTAAGAAGTAGGAAGGATACGTCACACATCGCCGTCATGTCGATGGAGGTACTGGCTCTTTTTACTTTTGCTTTTCCCATTTCTTTACTTCTTTAAGATGAATACTCTATTTCTTTTGTAAGTATGATGCTGAAAAGTTGAACAATGCATAAATTATTTTCAACTTTTTTCAGAATCTTCTTATTTGTGGTTCGCAGCGTATGTTTGTACGATTGAGAAACCAGCCTCATCAATAGAATACGTTAATGTATCAATCTTAGAAGTTAAAATATTATAGAAAATAATAGCGATAGTAGATGTACCGATACCAGTAGCTGTATTAATCAAGGCCTCAGAGATACCGTTTGCTAATTGAGCTTGGTCAGGAGCACCACCAGTTGCCAATGCCGAGAAGGCCTTGATCATACCTGTTACTGTTCCTAATAGACCTGTCAATGTACCGATAGAAACTAAAGTAGCGATTACTGTTAAGTTCTTCTCTAACATTGGCATTTCTAATGTTGTAGCTTCTTCAATCTCTTTTTGGATAGCTAATACTGATTTCTCAGCATCTAATCCTGGGTTAGCTTCAACATCTTTATATTTCAAAAGACCAGCTTTAATAACGTTTGCTACAGATCCTTTTTGTTTATCACATTCTTGGATAGCTGTATCGATGTTACCTGTTCTTAATAAGCCTTGTACTTTTCTAACAAAGTTACCAACGTTTCCTGTACCAGATGCTTTTCCGATTACAATAAAACGCTCAATTGAGAATACCCATACCATTAAGAATAAACCAAGAAGTACAGGTACAACATATCCTGCATGATAAACCATTCCGAAATAGTTTCCAGGTAAAGGTCTGTTTTCTACATTTCCGTCAACGAAGTTACTAGGATCACCCATTACAAATTTGTAAACCAAGAAACCGATCACTAAACAGATGATAATTGCTAAACTTGCAAATAAGTTACCCGCATTGCCACTATCTTGTTTAGCTGGGGCCGTTGTAGTTTTTGGTGCGTTTGCCATTTTTTTACTAATTTTTAGATTTTTTACTGTTGTTTAATTATTAAGTTAAATTCAATTTTATGCAAGCCAAATGCCGTTATTTTACATAAATTCAAAACAAATATAGCATTTTCTGTTAAAAACAAAATTAATTTGAAGATATACGAAATTGACCATTTTAGGTTGTGTTACGTATTTCATTGATATGCTACAGCAGTTCTCCAATCAATGCATGCTCTGTTTGTACATAACGGTTTAACATTCCTATTTTTTTACAATGAAAACCATTTTTTTTCTGATATGCAAATTATCAAATCGTTAAATGTTAAATTTAAGTGAGCGTTTACTCACAATAAGGGTTGCTGTGCTAACCCTTTTTTAACAAACCAACTAAATTATTCGTTTGTAATTTAACCATTTACAATGATTCCGCTTTTCTAGCCTCCAAACCCTTTTACGGAATACCCCTCCGATTGTAAGTATTGGATTATTTTCTCCTTGAAGTCACCTTGTATCAAGATTTCACTGTCTTTTGCACTACCTCCAACGCCACATCGTTGCTTCAAAGTTTTCGCTAAATCTTCTAAATCATCCTGTTTTCCGATAAATCCTGTAATCAATGTAACAACTTTTCCTTTTCTAGCCTTCTTGTCTAATCCCACTTTTAATTTCTGCTTTCCTATCGGAAGTGTATCTAATTCTTCCATAGAATCAGATTCTTGATAGTTGAAATCATCCGAAGTGGAATAGACAATACCTTCAAATCTTTGTTTCTTTTGTTTACTCATCTTAACATATAATATTTAATGCCTTCGGCAATACTTCAATATTAATTTCTTTTCCCAGGTCCATGGGCTCTCCATCTAAATGTATTGGTGCCTGACCTTCTTGCTCAATGCAAATCTGTTTCCCAGGAATAATTTCCACGTATTCGGATTGATCGGCGGTCTTATTAAATAAATGAAAGATCATCAATGGTAAAGTATATAACGGAAATTTATGGACAACACATACATCCAACACCCCATCATTTATAGATGCATTGGGTGCTATGTAAGCATTATTCCCATATTGTGGAGAATTGGCGACAGAAATCATAAATGCTTCACGTTCATATTTTTTCCCATCAATATGTAAGGTGTATTTTTTCGGCTTATATTTCGAAAGCAAATTGACGACAGTTCTTAAATAACCTATAGGACCTCTAAAGGTTTCATTTGCAAACTTATCACTGACACTGGCATCAAACCCAATCCCAGCAATATTAAAGAAAAATCGCTCTTCAGCTTTTGCACAATCAATAGCTACCGAATCGAAACGGTTAATTCGACGAAGAGCTGCAGACTCATTCATAGGAATCCCTAGGTATAGAGCAAGTCCATTCCCTGAACCTTCCGGAACTACGCCCAAAGGAATTCCAGATCCCACTAATGCAGAACCGATTTCATTAATCGTACCGTCACCACCTACGGCAACAACGGCATCATATTTCTCTTGGATAGCTTCTTTTGCCAATTCATAGGCATGGTTAACGTGATTGGTAATCTTAAATGTAGGCTCAAATCGACTTAAATCCAACACCTCCAAGACCTGTTTATTAAATGCTGTCTTCTTCTTCCCGCCTGATATGGGATTGACTACAAACAGGATGCGCTTTTTTGTCATCTCAATCTTATAATTCCGCTAAAGATAATAAAATGAATGAAATACTTTTTAAATAATACAAAGTATCGTAGCTTTGTGCCACACAAAATGTGGACTGATTTGCATTTTGCATTATTTAATGTAAATGAGAGATTGCAACCACAGTAAAAAAGTGCTAAAACCATTCGGGACAAATGATTTTTCACATACTGCCTTGCCCTCTCCATTCAATTCGTTTTAATTATTTATGGCATATTTATTTACCTCCGAATCTGTTTCTGAAGGTCATCCAGACAAAGTAGCAGATCAAATTTCGGATGCATTAATCGACAATTTCCTAGCTTGGGACGAGGATGCGCGGGTGGCTATCGAAACCTTAGTAACAACAGGTCAAGTAGTGCTAGCTGGTGAAGTAAAATCTAAAATCTATCTAGACGTACAGAAAATTACACGTCAAGTCATTGAAAAAATCGGATATACCAAATCCGAGTATATGTTTGAAGCAAACTCATGTGGTGTGCTTTCAGCAATCCATGAGCAATCTGCAGACATTAACCAAGGTGTGGATCGTATTACAAAACAAGAACAAGGTGCTGGTGACCAAGGAATCATGTTTGGCTATGCCAATAATGAAACAGAAAACTTCATGCCTCTTGCTTTAGACCTTTCTCACCGCCTTCTTTACGAATTAGCTGCTCTTCGTCGTGAAAACAAAGAAATCAGCTACCTTCGTCCAGATGCTAAATCACAAGTAACTTTAGAATACGACGACAATCATAAACCGGTTCGTATCGATACAATCGTTATTTCCACACAACATGATGACTTCGCTTCCGAGCAGGAAATGCAAGAGAAAATTAAAGCAGACATCATCAATATCTTGGTACCTCGTGTGAAAGCACAATTAAAACCAGAATTACACGCTTTATTTAACGATCAAATCAAATATCACATCAATCCTACTGGTAAATTCGTTATTGGAGGTCCACATGGTGATACAGGTTTAACAGGGCGTAAAATCATTGTAGATACCTATGGTGGCAAAGGAGCGCATGGTGGTGGTGCCTTTTCAGGAAAAGACCCTTCTAAAGTTGACCGTTCTGCTGCTTATGCAACACGTCATATCGCAAAGAATTTAGTAGCAGCAGGAGTTGCTGATGAAATCCTTGTTCAGATTTCTTATGCTATTGGTGTAAAAGATCCGATGGGAATCTATGTGAATACTTATGGTACATCTAAAGTCAATAAAACGGACGGTGAAATTGCCACTATCATAGCTGAGTTATTCGATATGACTCCATATGGAATAGAAACTCGTTTAGGACTACGTAATCCGATCTATGCAGAAACTGCTGCATATGGACACATGGGAAGAACACCTAAAACAGTTATTAAAACCTTTGAAAACTCCAATGGAGATAGCAAGACTGTAGAAGTAGACTTGTTTACATGGGAGAAACTCGATTACGTTGATAAAGTAAAAACAGCTTTTGGTTTATAAAATCAAAAATCTTATAAAATAAAAAATCCCCAAATTGGGGATTTTTTATTTTATATATCTTTTAAGATTATCCTAAGAAGTTAACCCAATTAGAATCTAACTCATAATCCATAATTGGATCTACATGGTTCTTCGAATTCAGCTGTCCATGGAACATCATTAAGTCCATATGGATATGCTGACGCGTTATTTCAACCAATTGTTGATTAAATCCTGGCAACTCTAATACCATTTGGAAACTGATCACACGGGCAATCATACGACCAAGAGTAACCAGATCTCTTTGCTTTAACGTTCCATCTACTTGGAAGTTTAAGGTATCTTTAAAATAGTCAGCGCTTAAGGTGCTACGATTAAATCCTTTCATAAAGGTCAATAAGTTAGTTTCCTTAGCTTTACGCATTAATTTCAATACCGCTTCAGCAATCTGGCTGTATAGCATTTCGTTAGACCCTTCAAATATTTGGAATGGTCTGCTATCCACAACGGCTCTTCCTGCGATATGATCTAAACGATAGCCATTCGCACCTGCCAATTGTAAACTGATCTGTGCAGATTCTTGCATCAAATCTGTAATCAATGCTTTTAATGTATTTGCCTCGATGCTCATTGTGGCAAGATCATTTTCAATACCACTATGTCCAACACTGAAAGCACACATTCCCGAACAGATGGTATAGGCTGCTTGAATGCGAGCTAACTGGAATTTCACGGCATCTACTTGTGCCAATGGAGCTGCTCCCACTATTCTGTTTTGACAATGTTGAAGTGACTCATCCAATAGTCGCTTAATAAAGCCCATTCCCATACCAGGAAATTGCAAACGACTACGATGTAACATATCCAACATCAACTTAATCCCCGTACTTTCTGCTATTAGTTTCTGATTTTCTGGAACAACAACATCTATCTCATTTATTCCATAAGGAATAGCGTATAAACCTAAGTTATTATAGCGGGTTGTCATTGGAATATGTTGTTCAGACAAACCATTCTCCGTAACGAAGAAATCGATATCCCTCGCCAACTCACCGTTCGCATTAAATTTACGTGCTGTTACCAACCAATAATCGGCTGCACCACTTAATCCTTGCCAATGTTTCTGTCCTTTAATATGATAGGAATCACCAACCTGTTGGTAGGCGGTTTTCATATTAAGGGCATCACTACCGTAAGCTTTCTCCGTAATCATTAACCCACCCATCGCATTGTTTTCCATGAAATCTTTGAATATTCTTTCTTGAACTGAATATTCTCCATATTTCGCCAAAGGCTCCAAAAACAAGGCTATATTAATCCCAAACATTAAGGATAAAGCCAAAGACTCATAAGAAGCAGCAGCAAGTACACTTAAACATTCCTTTACCGCAATTCCTCGTCCTCCATGTAAAATTGGAACCGCAACGGATAAAGGTTTCTTCGACATGATCTCAGCCAAAAATTCCTTTGGCAAATCCCTATTTAAACTCATGGAATTATAATCAAATTCCTCACGAAATAGGTGCTTTAAATGCTCCTTAAAGTCTGTTATATAATTATCAAATGATATTTGTTCTATGATTTCGCTCATTTCTCTTCCTATTTTAATGAAACTATCCATACAAAATTAGGGGGATAGCCCTTATTATACTATAATAATTAAGACAAAAATTAGGACTAAACGTGCATATCCCTTTTATCATTTGTTAAAAAAAAGGAATGATTAGCAAACTATATAGGGAAGTGATTGAGAAAAAATCGAAAGTTATATACTATGGAAAACACTTTTTCTATATTCAGTAGGAGATATCCCTATGATTTTTTTGAAGAGTCTAGCAAAATAGGAAGGGTCTGCAAAATCCAATTCATACGCGATACTTGCAACACTTTTATTGGTTTCAGAAAGCAATAATTGACTATGTATAATCGCCACTTCCAGAATAATTTCCTTGGAGGACTTTTTGAACACGGAAGAAACACAGCGATTTAAATAATTTATGGAAACTGCCAAGCGGTCAGCGTAAAAATCTACGGATTTAAACTTATCGAAATGCAAGTGAACCAATTGTTTAAACGCAATAGCCACCTCCTGTCTACGACCAAGAGTCTTGTTCACATTGGAAAGTTTAATGATCATCAACAGCACCGATTTGAAAATACTCTCGTACAATTCCTTATAGGGATTCGAGCTATAGATTTCCTTGTAGAGTAAGTCTAACAAACTGTTTAATTCAGAACTATCTTGCTGTACCAAATTCAGTAGTGGAGATATGGTAAATATATTGAGGATCTCTTGTTCTCTGAATAGAGAGGTCATTGCTTGCTCATTAATAAGCACGCAGTAACCTTGGGCAGACTTATCAACAGAGTGAATTGCAGAGATATTTCCATAATTGCTGATCAGCACTGCTGGTGCTTCAACCATGAAAGCCGTCGATTCTATTTGTTGATTAAAATAACCTTCTGTCAGATGGATTAATAGGTTATACCCAAAGAAAATGGGCGGAATAGGCGTTTTTAGATAGGGTGCAATATCTCTTAATGGAAAAATTTTAATGGCTGTTTGAATGTACTTTAAATGCTTCAAACTACCAGCCATAAATTTGGAAACAAATTCATCAGCATTTATTTGTGTCTTTTCCATGAGCTTTTTGATTAGGATAGATAATAGAAGAGGGCTAATTGCCCCCTTCCTTAACCATCTAATATTTTCAACCCAAATTATTCTGCAATACTTGCAGAAGAAGTAGGGATTTGTCTATTTACTTTTTTAACAAGACCCTGCAACACTGTACCAGGACCAACTTCCACAAAACTTTCAGCCCCATCAGCCAACATGGTTTCTACTGTTTGTGTCCAACGTACTGCACCGGTAAGCTGAGCAATTAAATTCTCCTTAATAGCTACTGGATCTTGATAAGGTAATGCATCGTAGTTTTGGTAGATCGGACAAACAGGAATACTAATTTCTGTATCTATGATCGCATTTTGCAATTCTTGTTTTGCGGCTTCCATTAATGGAGAGTGGAAAGCACCACCAACATTTAATTTCAATGCACGTTTTGCACCTGCTTCTAATAATTTCTCACAAGCAGTATCTACACCTGAAACTGATCCTGAAATAACCAATTGACCAGGGCAGTTATAATTTGCTGGAACAACTACATCTTCTACTTGAGCACATACTTCCTCAACAATTACATCATCTAATCCTAAGATTGCCGCCATTGCTCCTGGTTCTAATTCTGTTGCTTTCTGCATCGCATTCGCACGCTTTGCAACTAGACGAAGACCATCTTCAAATGAAAGTGCACCTGCCGCCACTAAAGCAGAAAATTCACCCAAGGAATGTCCTGCAACCATATCCGGTTGAAATTTTTCTCCTAAAGCTTTTGCTAAGATAACCGAATGCAAGAAAATTGCAGGTTGAGTAACATTTGTCTGTTTCAAATCCTCTTCTGTACCAGCAAACATAAGGTCCGTAATACGGAATCCTAAAATTTCATTTGCTTGCTCAAATAATGCTTTTGACTCTTCGTTACTTTCGTATAAATCTTTACCCATTCCTACGAATTGGGCTCCCTGTCCTGGGAAAATATAAGCTGTCTTCATATTGGTTTCTTTATTCTATCACAAATATAAAAATATCCTTAATCTTCAGGCACGAATGCTAAAGAGGAAAGGTTAGATGGCGCAAAAACATCATTCGCAATGTCCTGAATTTCTTGAACGCTGACCTGATCAATCTTTTCAAATACCTCCGAAAGTGTGACTACACGATCATAATCTAATATATTCTTTGCTTCAGCAATGATTAAACTCATCCTATTTTCTTCTGCTAGTGCAATCTGACCCTTAAACTTATTCTTAGCCTTCTGTAGGAAATTAACAGAAACCGGCTGTTCCCTTAATTTACGCAGTTCCTTATGTACTAACTTCAGAGCTCTATCCAACTTCTCCTCATCTGTTCCTAAATAAATGCTAAATAAGCCTGTATCTGCATATAAACTATAATTCGACTCGATGGTATAAGCAATTCCATATTTCTCACGAATATTCAAATTCAGAATCGATGCCATCCCATAGCCTCCCAAAAAGTTATTTAACAAGAGTAAACCAGTTTTCCTTTGGTCGTATATACTATATCCTTGACCTCCTAGCACATAATGTGCTTGGTTAATTGGTCTTTCTAATTCAATTTGCTGGCTTAGTGGTTTAACGAAATCTTCGGCAACATGATCCCAAGGATAACTCTCCACTTCGCTGAACAATTTATGAACAATCGCTAATACTTTCTTTTCGCTATAATTTCCTGAAATGGCGACAACCATCTTAGAGGTTGCATAATGCTGCTTGATAAATTGCTTGATATCTGCTTGTTGAATACTATTCAAATCAGCTTCTAAGCCTAATATATTATGTCCTAATCCTGACCCTGCAAAAACCAAATCTTCGAAATCATCCATGATTGCATCTTCAGGACTATCTAAATAGGAAGCCATTTCATCTAGAATCACTCCTTTTTCCTTTTCCATTTCATCGGTTGGATATTGGGAATGAAAGATAATATCCTCAAATAAATCCAATGCTCGATCTAAGTATGGGTTCAAAAAAGAAGCATGAATACAAGTGTATTCCTTGGTGGTATAGGCATTCAAGTCACCTCCAACTGCTTCCAAACGATTCAGGATTTGATTGGTACTGCGACGTTCAGTGCGTTTGAACAATAAATGCTCAATAAAATGCGCTGTACCGAATTTGCCTAATTGTTCATGACGAGATCCTACATCAACCAATAAACACGCATGTGTAATTGCCGATTTGTCTGGACGAAATAATACGCGTAATCCATTGTCTAATTGGAAGATTTTTTGATCCATTTATTTTTTTATAGGTTTTGCAAAGGTAAGCATTTAGTTAATAGAGCAGACAATAGACCATAGATACAATTAACATAACAAAGTAAACAAGACGTCGAGGCAATGGAATTAATAATAAGAGCTACTATTTCTTAAAAAAATGTACGATGATTTTCAGCCAGGGTTGAACCAAAAAACTGTAAGGTTGAAGCATGCTTCGACAGCTATATCGAATCTATCCCGCAAATAGATCTATCTACTAAATACTACTATTTAATCGGGCAGACATTCCGCTGCGCTTAGTACTGCCCCTACGTTGGACGGCTATTAGGGTATTACAAGCTTTCTAGTTAGCACGAAAGGTAGGGGCGGTACTAAGTGAGTTTGAGGAAAGGGGATTTATCCCCTGACGAGAACGAATGGAATGTCCGCCCGTTTTTTAACGACACCAGATGATAGACAACAGACACCAGATTTGTTAGGATGTTAGGAATTAAGGATATGCGGACGATGCATGCATCGCCTCTACATACCACCCTGAAATTATTACTTCTACCCGCGATAACCGTAGGGTCGAAGCATGCTTCGACAGCTATAACGCTCCACAAAATCTATCCCGCCAATAGGTCTATCTACTAAATACTCTCTACTAAATACTACAAAAAAGAAATGCCAGGCTAACCCGGCACTTCTTTTTTAAACTAACTAACCTTAAAAGCGATGTCTCATTCCTCCACCAGGGAAGCCACTGTCTTCTGATGGTGGCAATCCTGAAAACTTCTGAAGTTTAAATGTAAACAACAACATGAAGTAACGGCCCAAACGATTGGTTTGTGTATCTGAATAATAGTTATCAGCAACTGTTCTGCTTAAGTTCGTTTGTTGATTTAACAAGTCAAATGCCTGTAAACGTACTGTTGCGCGCTGATCTTTTAGGAATCTTTGCTCGATATAAGTATTGATGATAAACGGATTCGCATCACTTAAAGAACCGTATCCTGAGTTAAAGGTCTTCATCACATCTGCACCGAAAATAGTCGATTTAGTAATGTTTACTGAACCATTTAACGTCGGTGATAGTGAAGAGATGTTACGGTTACTAGCTGTCTGTAAATCATTTCTTGATAGGTTATAGCTATAACGAATACCCGGATTAATTTCCAAATTCTCGGACGGTGTATAACGGAAGCTTAAACCTTGCATGAAAACATAGTTGTTAATAATGTTTTTATCGCCAGTTGTAGCTGTTGGATTTGATGCAATGTAGGATAGGTTCTTGTTATAAGTAACACCTCCCATTAACATCAAATTATAAGTTTTCTCCTTTAGTGATTTTCCAAAGTGATAGAATGAACTCACATTGTACACTGGATCATCAGAATTCAAATAACGCGTCTCACGGATCATACCTAATTCCGGATCGCGGAAAGATTTGTTAAAGGTCGTAATACGATCAGAAGTTAAACTACCATTCAAGAAAGCAAAGAAAGTATTTCCTTTTTGGAAATCACCAGATCGGAAACGAACGCTTAATTGGTGTCTGAATTCTGGATTCAAGTTCGGATTACCAATTACCGTATTTGTTCTACTGTTGCTTACTGCATAAGGAAGGATCTGATTAACCGTTGGCTCCGTTGATCTTCCAGAGTAGTTTAAGCTAATGTTCTTCTGACGAGAGAACTTATATTCAAAACGTGCAATTGGAATGAAGTTAAAGTTCTTACGATCTATGATGGCACTTTCGTCATCAGATGAAGCATCTCCTTTTAATAGGGATGGCTGAACAGATGCCCCTACTGAGTATTTAATTTTTTCATTTTCGAACATGTAGCTCGCACCAACACGATGTGTGGTAAATGAATAATCCTGTAAAAAGTGGAAATTCAAATCAGGATCATTGTTTGGATTACCATTCTCAAAATATGCATCCTGATAATTCTTATTATCATAAGCATTTTTGTTGAAATCATAGGTGAACTCCAACTTACCATATTGAGATAGAGGCTCAGTATAGGATAAGGTAGTTCCTGCGTTCCAGCTTTTATTATTTACCTCTTTAAGGGTTTTTTCATAAATCTCTGAAAGTGGTGTTCCAGAATTATCCGGATCTGCTAAATTACGCTGTAATACCCTATCGTAATCATTAGTAGTTGCCGCATTATCGTAATTAAAGTTGAAGAACAAATTACGTCCTTTATCATTTAATTTACGATTGTATAAACCTGAAAGGCTATAACGTGGAACATTACTATTATTTAAAACAGACTCTGTCTGTTCATTCACGAAAATATCGTTCAAATAAGAATTAGTGAAAATATCCGAGGTTGTTTTCACATCATTAAAACCAAACTGAGGAGTTAACTTGATGTAATCCTTATCGCTAATATTCCATTCAATATTCGCTTCCAAACGGTGACTGGAAGTGATTTTATTGCTATTATCCTCTGATTGATCAACTTGATTTCCTTCATCAATGGTATGGTCAGTCAAGCTTTTGGTAAAGGTATTGTTATCGTCACGACCATAAGAGTAGTTACCATATACTTTCAACTTATCGGAGAAATCATGACGGACGTTTAAACCGATGGAACCAACATTCGTTAGTCCACTTGGGTTTCCAAACATACCACCACCTGATCTTCCGCCGCCGCCCATTCTGCGTCGTGCACCTCCACCAGAAGTGTTAAAGTCAAATAATGGTGCATTGATATTGTTCAAATTACCTAATACCGATACTTGCGTTTTATTGGTCATACCCATCCACATACCGGTCGCTTGATAACGGTCTTCCGTACCATATCCACCACGCAATGTGGTCATAAAACCCTTATTGTATTTTGGGTCAATCTGTATATTCAATACTTTCTCTGAATCACCAGATTTGTTGCCCGTAATATTAGCCATATCACCGAAGTCATCCACTACTTGGATTTTCTCGATGATATTAGCAGGAAGGTTTTGTGTAGCTGTTTTAACATCGCCACCAAAGAAATCCTTTCCGTTAATACGTACGCGAGTTACACTTTCGCCTTGTGCCGTTACATTACCATCTTTATCAACTTCTACCCCTTGAAGGCGCTTCAAAGCATCTTCAGCTACGGCACCTTGACGTAATTTCAGGTCTTTGGTTGAATACTCCACGGTATCCCCCTTTACCTGCACAGTCAAGACCCCAGCTACCACCACCTCTTCGATTTGATTGGCATTTAAGGTTAACACAAAACTAGGAATGCGAACTTCCTGTTGCCCTTCAGGGAAGTCCACTTCTTTTTCTACGGCTTCAAAACCAAGGCTGCTTACACGAACCTTAAATTTTGTTGCTTTCACATTTTCAAAAGTAAAGAAACCGGCATTGGTTGAACTGGTCGATAAGGTATCCTTATCGGAGATCAAGCGAACGGTAGCACCTGATATCGGTCTCGATTCGGTGTCCCGCAACATGCCATTTACTACACGGTTAGTCTGAGCGCTTGCGCTTAGGCCAAGTACCATGATGAATACAATCATCACAGCTTTTAACATTCTATCCATAAACTAATTTTATTGCTCCTTCAGTTGCCCTAAGACCCAGACTTCCGTCTTCATCTTAAAGGGACTTTTGACAGTGGGAGTTGGTCTTGAATAAATCCCACCGTACATGCCTGTAGGTGCTGGTCGGTTTTTCAACATCTTTTGCAATTGCGCATACCGATTGTTGATCATAACCTGAATCGCGACTTCTTTATTGCGATTCTTGATTCCTATGGAAGCTATTGGAATCTTTGATTCGTATAGCATTGCTCCATTCTCCAGCAACTTAGCACTAATCTGAACCCCGTAGGTATTGTCAAAGGACAAACGTCCATCAACAATATGTGCAAATCCGCGAACACCATAGCCTCTACTTCTTTTGATCAGCTCCTCCCGAACATTCATATTCGGTAGATTCTCATCATTAGCAATCGCTCGCAAGGTTTCACTGTCTGGAATTGGAAATATAAGTTGAGCCCCATCCTTCTTCTTCCCATCCGGATTGATGTTAATAACAATCCCATTCCTCACCGCCTCCTGTTGCAACATCGGATCCTTGATTCTAACGGCCGCATACAGGTAATCTGCATCGCTTGTTAATCCAAACATCCAACTACTATCTGCATCCATCAGCGTCAACTTTCCATCCCATTCCTTAAGATCTGCATCGACCTTTACAGGGAATGCTGGCAATAATTCATACTTTTCTTTCTTCTTCTGAGCCAATAAACTAGAACAAGTTAGAACCAGATAAAATAAAATGATAATTCTTTTCATATGTTCCACGTGTAAACTTCTTATTGACAACAGTATAAATAAAAAATATTACTTTATCACCAATCTTCAGCAAAGAAAATAAGAAGAAGTGTAAATTAATGTAAACAATAGTTTATATCAGAGAAGTTACAGGGGAGACTGCTTGATTGAGACCGCTGCACTATTAGATATGAGATATAATTGGGATAGGTCATTTACGACTCAGAACGAAGTGAAGAGTCTCCACCCCCCCCACAAGACCTCGTCGTCCCGAATCTATGATGAGGGAACTTTAGACTATTTAGGTTTTCTAGTTATTTTTTTATTTAAGCGGTCGAAGCATGCTTCGACCCTACGGTAATGGTGCTAGGAATATTAAAATTACGATTGTTTTTAGGGGCGATGCATGCATCGCACGCATTACTTTAAATCCTTTAAAACCCATACATCTAACAGCGAAGCGGTCTCAAATCTCATATCTAGTAGCGAAGCGGTCTCAAACCTAACAGCGTCAACGACCTCAAAAAACCATTTTCAACTGAGGTTCAGTGACTTTAAAAGTCTTTCTATGATGTGGGGTCAAACCTAGATTAAGGACTGCTTGTCGGTGTTTGATGGTTGGATAACCTTTGTTGCTTAGCCAATCATAATCTGGGAAGTCATGGGCAATGGATTCCATATATTCGTCACGATAGGTTTTCGCCAATATGGAAGCAGCAGCAATGGAGAGGTATTTACCATCCCCTTTGACTATACAATTGTAGGGCAGCTCTGCATAAGGGATAAACTTATTGCCATCGATGATAAGGTACTCTGCTTTGATGGTCAGTTGATCTAAGGCACGGTGCATGGCTAAATAGGATGCTCGATGTATATTGATACGATCAATCTCCGCCGCAGAAACACTTGCCACGGCATAAGCCAAGGCTTCCTGTTCAATGATAGGCCTTAATTCCATCCTTTTCTTTTCCGATAACTTCTTGGAATCATTCAGCACCGGATTACAATAATCAGCAGGAAATATCACTGCAGCAGCAAACACAGGCCCAGCTAAACATCCACGTCCCGCCTCATCACAACCGGCCTCTATCAAATCCAATTGAAAAGCCGAAAGTAAGCTAATCGAAGTACTCATGAAGGTAAATGTAATAAATAGATGTGAGATATGAGATATGAGACCGCTTCGCTATTAGATAGAAGGTGGTAAAAAGCATTTGAAGTAGTTAGTAGTTAGTATATAGTATTTAGACCCATATGTGATAGAGAAATAATCGATTATTTTATTTGCTAAACATTTAAATGATAAATTTAAATATCCCTCCGCAGCACCTCTTCTGTATCCCATTTAAACAATAGAACGGTTGAAGCTTTCTTCAACCGTTCTATTGTTTAAAAATACTTTTAAGTTCAGAAAATATAGCCTTAGCTCAAAAAAAGAACGCTTTACAATCCTTTCATTTAGCCTAGGTACTCCGTCATAGGTCTAAATACTAAATACTAAAAAAGAAGGCTACGCCTTCTTTTTTCTATGTTTCAAAGACAAGTAAATCGCGAAACCAAACCCAAGTACCAAGATAATCGAAGCGATTAATGAAATGGTATTGGATATTTTCATGGATACCGGTGCGAATACGAATTCCACTTTATGGTTTCCACCTGGAAGTGATAATCCACGAAGTAAGTAGTTCGTACGGATGATTGGCACTTCTTCTCCGTCCACAAACGCTTTCCATCCTTTATCATAAAAGATTTCTGAGAACACGGCAAACACTTGGTTTGGCGCGCTGTATTCATAGCGCATGGTATCAGGGTGGTAAGAAACCAATTTAATATCAGCATTTGTTGGTTGACCAATGGAAGCATTTCCGAACTGATCTTTTAATCCTTCATTGACAATTGCCTCTTTTTTCGGATCAAAGGTCTTCATTGCGTCCATTTCAGCATTGCTGCCCTTAACGAATTTTACATTGCTCACAAACCATGCATTACCCAAAGCGGAGCTACGACGTTGAATATTGTCCGAATCGTTTTGCGGATTTTTAGCAATGAGGTAACGAACGTTCATCATGTCTAAAACATCCTCATTAATGCCGCTATCGAACAGATTTTCCAATACTTCTTGGAAACGCATCAATTTAGCGGCATGGTATCCACCTAAACTCTTATGGAAATAAGAAGCGGAAGCATCTTGGAATGGATTAGTCGTCAAATCAAGCACACGGTAAGAAAGATCTTTATCCATGTGGATTAATTGATCGACTTCACGCTCTTGAATCGGACGATCGTAAATACTCTTGTCAACGAATGAATCATTATTTAGATAGCGTTTATCTAAAGACCAAAGGTCAACTAAAGTAATCACACCAATAGCTGCCAACATCACAGCAACAGTTGTTTTCTTCTTGATGTACAACCAGATGAAACCAAAGGTTAATGCCACGATAAAGAATGAACGCCACGCATCTTTGGATGCCATATCGGTACGGTCAGCAATTAAGGAGTTTACAAGCTCTGTAGTCAATGCCTGATCTCCAATATGTTGTTGCAACTGCGCCACATATTCTTGGTGATTAGACGTTCTCAGCGCCAGTATACTTGGCAATATGGCAACGATCAAACAGATTCCTGCCACAATACCTCCTGTATAAAGCACTTTCTTGTCCAAGTCTTTAATTTCCGATCCTCGAGTAATAATTTCATTGATAGCCAAAATTGCTAACATTGGAATCAATACGGATGGTATTACCAAGATACTTTCTACTGCCCTAAATTTATTGTACATCGGGAAGTAATCGAAGAAAAGATCAGAGATCAACGGAAAATGGCGTCCAAAAGAAAGGAATATGGTGAGCAAGGTTGCTCCTAAAATCCACCATTTCAAGCGATCTTTTACAATCACCAATCCGAGGATAAATAAGAAGATTATCCCTGCTCCGAAATACCAGGTCCCTTGCGTGAATGACTTCTCACCCCAATAAGTAGGCGTAGCACCATTAGCGAACTGTAATGCTTCTGCTTGTGGCATTCCCAACTTGGTAAGGGTTTTAACGACATTGGAATTTTCATCTAATAATCCGGAAGTTTTACCACCATAAGCATCGGGTATCAAGAAGGTAATGGTTTCACCAATTCCTTGACTCCATGCATAGGCATACTCTTTATCCAAACCATGCGCACCTTTATCACCATTCTCTGCTTTCGTAATATTTGATTTTCCACGAATGGTCAACTTACTGTATTCGTATGTAGGAAATAAAACTGAAGCATTTACCAAAACGGCAATTGCAACACCAACCAATTGCATGGCGGATGCTTGGGCGAAATTCTTTAATTTTTTATCGCGAATAGCGTAATACAATTCAAATCCTACTAAAACTAGTAAAGCAATAAATAGGTAATAGGTAATCTGAATGTGGTTTGCCCGGAGCTCTAAAGCTAGGAAAAGCGCTAATATAGCTGGCCCCCAGAGTCTACTTCCCCGATAGGTAAGTATGACGGCTCCTATAATAGGCGCCATATAAGATATGGCATAGGCCTTACTGATGTGCCCAGCCTCAATATACATAAAGTTATAAGACGAGAATGCCAGAGCGACAGCGCCGATTGCTGCTAACCAAGGTCGTATTTTGAGAACCGAAAACAGGAAATAACCGCCTAACAAAAACAATAACAAAGCATCTGCCGGTGGAGGAAAAACTTTCCTTATTGCCGGACCGATGTAACTCGCTACGTTGTTCGCATGATCGTACCATATCTGGTAAGTAGGCATACCACCAAACATGGAGTTTGTCCACAATGGCGTATTACCATCCTTTTCTCTAAAATCAAAAATCTCTTTTTGGCTACCCCTAGCCTGCATAACGTCACTTTGCAATAAGGTCTTCCCTTGCCAAACAGGGGTGAAGTAAAATACTACTAACAGCAGGAAAATCCCGATGATTAATAAATGCGTCTGATTTTCCTTAAACCAATTCTTCATGGATTGTAATAAAGGGTTATTAATGATATAGCTCCAAAAATATAGAAATGATTTCAATAATGCACGATGTATTTTAAGATAGCCTATGCAATTGAAAAGATATAGGCTAACATTATATTTAGATGCATTTTTTGATATTACAGCGCATTTTCTACCCTAATTTTCAACCTAAACTCATTTCTTCAACGCCCAAACTTCTATCCTAATGATTTTCTATCAGCAATACAGAAGAGCTAAACGCACTATAATTATAATCAAATATGCTGAATGTCCTCAGCCTATCATAGGCTCCAAAAAACAACGACATTTTACTATACTTTATCAAGTTAATTCTTAATTCTCGTTTCATCTTCTACTTTTTCCTAGCCTACTTTCTATTGTCTTTTGTCTGATGTCTAACTGTCTCTTACATAGGTTTTATTAGAGACTCCTTCGGATCTCCTTCGGAACTTGTTCGGATCTCCTTCGGATCTCGTTCGGTTCCGACCGAACGAGATCCGAACAAAATCCCTATCAGATCCTAAGAAATTCCTTAGGGTTCTCGAAGCAATCCATAAGGAATATGAAGAGAAATAGGAGTAAAAGATCAAGGAAATAATAAACTAAAACTTCCTTCCCATTATTACTTTCTTGACCTAGCTTACATGTTACTAAGTAATAAACTTTGAATAAAGCAACGCTATTAACCAAATTTCGGACGGTATATACTGAAATTAATGCATTATTTGAATAATTAAGAAATTGATCACTTTACCTTGAAATAAAGGTGTTATGAATTATTATTCTGATTAAAGAAAACCCTAACCTTTCTGAATTAAACTTCTAAATGTTGGATAGTTCACCAAATAAGACGAGGATGTCGTTTTCTAATAGGATAGTACACACATTTTCTCAGAGGCTTTTGGATGATCAATTATAAAAATTTAATGTCAAAACTTTAACAACAAATCAAGACACACTTATTGTATACATTATGTATATTTCTATCAATTTAAAAATAGACAAAATGAGAAAGAAGATAGACATAAATGATAACCTCTTAACAAAAGTTAAAATTATATCTGCTTTTGAAGATATAAGTGTGAAGCACCTTTTAGAAAAGGCAGTATCTTTTTATGTGGAATATAAAGAAAACGAGCTTTTAAAATCGTTGACAAATGGGGAAAAAGAAGATTTAGGCTTTTTATTACTTATGCAACAGTCTGATAGAAATGATGTTGTTACTCGTGAAGAGGTAATTAATATTCTTGACAGATGAATATAATATCTCGGAAATAAATTACTTGGCACTTTAACTTGAAGTAAAGTGTTGTGAATTATTATTCTGATTAAAGAAAACCCTAACCTTTCTGTATTAAGTTTTTAATGTTGGATAGTTCACCAAACAGGACGAGGATATCGTTTTCTTGGAGGATGGTATCAGATTTGGCAATTCCTGAAGCTTCCTTGGAAACCCGGGTTACTCCATCACCAGTGGTTGCAGTTTCCGTTTTTACAGTAGTCAAGACGATAACCTTGTATTTATTGGTCAGATCGGCCTCCTTCAAGGTCATGCCAATGTATTTACTGGGAACCTTCGTTTCTATAATGGAATATTTTTCGGACACTTTAAAGGAATCGACAATATCAATATTATCTAAACGCATAGCTAATCGTTCTGCAGCTTCTTCTTCAGGCATGATGTATTCTTCAATATTCATGGCTTCAAGAACAGTTTTCTGCAAATCTGAAACTACACGACCGATGATACGTTTTACTTTTAACTGTTTTAAGAGGGCAATGGTTAAAAGCGATGCACCTTCATCTTCACCAATGGCAACAATCACAGCATTACTTTCGCGCAAGGGCAAGGAGCTAACAGCCTCTTTGTCGGTACTGTCCATACATACGGTATGGGTAATTTTATCCTTGTTCTGTTCAACAATACTCAAGTTTTTGTCTGCAGCAATGACCTCATGGCCTGATTCCGTCAAGTGAATAGCTAATGAGCGTCCAAAATGTCCAAGTCCTAGTACGATGTATTTCATTCCTCTTAAAACAATATTTTTTCGGTTGGATAAATATAACTTTTGTTCTGCGTATTTTTAATAAAGGCAACCAGTAAGGTTAACATCCCAACACGACCAACGAACATGGTTAACATAAGAATAATTTTTCCGGTGGCAGAAAGATTAGGCGTGATGCCTAAGGAAAGTCCACAAGTCGTATAGGCAGATACCGATTCAAACAACAATGGCATCATTTCCTGATTCGGATCGGAAAAATTGAGTAAAATAAAGCTAAATGAAATGGTCAGGATTGATAATAAGATAATAGCAAATGCCTTATTGACCGATTCTGACGCAATTCTACGTTTATAAATTTCTATAGATTCTTTACCTCTTGCCAGGGCTACAATATTCATTAGGGCTATGGCCACGGTAGTAACCTTTACACCTCCACCCGTAGATCCTGGGGATACACCAATCCACATAATCGTAACGATCATAATTAAGGTTGGAATATTGATAAAGTTCAAATCAATGCTATTGAATCCTGCTGATCGGGCAGAATTTGCCATAAAGATGGAAGAAACCCATTGCCCATAAGTAGACTTATCAGCCAATAAAGTGTGTTCCTTTTCCATATAGAAGAAAGATACTGTAGCCAATACGATTACAATGACATTACACAACACTATAAATCTGGAGTTAAAAGTAAACACCATAGGCTTATGGCGATAACCCCTCTTTAGGATATATTTACACCAAATCGAATTGATCTTTTCTTTTACCAACTTATAAAAGTTAAATATCGTTCCAAAACCTAAGCTTCCTAGAATCAGCATGGAGACTACGGCTAATTGGAAATTATAGTTAAAGCGATAAGCATCATTGGTTACTCCATCTTTGATAATGGTAAATCCAGAGTTACAAAATCCTGAGATCGCATGGAATGCGGCGAAGAATATCTGGTCACCGACAGACTCAAATAAACTGGAATCTAATGTAAAGAAGATGATAATACCGCCAATAAACTCAAATAAAAGGGTAATAAAAATAATGGTCAATAATGTAGAGATAACCGAGTTTAGTTTATCCTCGCCTAATATTTCTCCAAACATCAGTTGGTTCTTGAAGGAGAAACCACCTGAGAAGAAATAACCAAAGAAACCAGTAAAGGTCATAATCCCCAATCCGCCTATTTGGATAAGCGCCATAATGACTGATTGTCCAAACAGGGAGAAATTAGTAGAAATATCGGTCACAGAAAGACCTGTAATACAAACGGCACTGGTCGCCATAAAAAAGGCATCTACGAATGTAAGTGGTGCTTCTGTTGTGGTCCTCGGCAACATTAATAAAAAAGCGCCCAAGACAATTAATCCTAAAAAGGATACGACAAAGAGTATGGTTGGATTAAAGTAGAAATTATCGAAAAACAAGCTGCTTCTAGAGAGCTCGGCTATAAACATGATGAGAATACCGAGATAGAGCCATTCATCCTTACTAAATGTTTCGAGAAATCCTCCTGTTAAACGGGCGAAAGTGATCAAGAAGAAATAGGCCGTGACGACGACCCCTGAATAGTGGGAAACATTAATCCTCCTGGTGAAATAAATGGAGGAAACTGTCCGGATCGTTTCAAAGGCAAAAAGCCCATAAAACATGAATATAACGGTATCTTGGGTATATCTAGCCAGGTTGGGATCGGTAATATAACCTACATGCAGTACCATCACAATGGTACAGATCAAACTGATGTAAAACAGGACTTGATTGACTGTCTTGTTATGATACCTAAATATGAATTTGAGGAAGCTTAATACCGAGTCCATTGCTACAAACATAGGGATTACGCTCAAAAATCAAGGAATTGAAAACGGAAAAATAAGGTATTATTTTTCTTCCTGTTCTTCTTCTTTCTCTTTTTTCTTGAACAATCCTTTAAAGAAATTACCAGTTTTTTTGATGACGTTTTTGGATTCTTGCCCCACTTCCTTCACATTCTCTGCTGCGCCCATAAGCTTAGCTTCTCTTTCTTTACTGATACCGGCGGTCTGTTTAATTCCTTCTAGTAAACTTTGCCATAAAGTTTTAAAGAAAGAATGCTCCGCAACACGTGTATAGTTGATCTTACCAACATGATATTTCTCATTGGCATCCGGATTACTATCATTGATTAAAATGTTATTCACCACGAAGGAAAGTATTCCTTTTTTGGTTTTACTCATATCTTCACCCGGCTTATTCAGCAAGTTTAATTTTAGGTGATCGTAATTAAATCGAAGGTTTCCCCAGTTTTTGCGATCAGTACCTTGCATATCGAAACTTAAACTTCGAATATTACCGGAACCTATTTTCACATTCAATAATGGTTTCAAAATCTTATTGAAAGAGGTGGCATTCATCCCTCCTAAAGTACCTTTATAGGTATGTTCTCCCGACTTGCTCAACATATCGAATCCAAACTGCACTTTTAACAATCCTGCATTCATAATTTTGGAACTAAAATTAGCACGCATCCATCGGTGGTCCTTTAAATAAAGACTGTCATTGGTCACATTGGTAATTGTTCCGGTAGCATTGTTGAATGTAATAGTCCCTTCCTGATGGAATTTGGCACTAAACTCACCATATAAGACATCCACATTATTAAGGAATACCGTATCGATATGTATGAGTTGTTTTAGTTTTAATAATTGTTGATGCGGAGATTTCCCTATTTTATTTGAGGTCTTTTTAGGATATCGTTTATCATTATATAGGGAAACTGAACCGTTTTTAATTTGCACATTTTGAGCGATGGTTTGTTGATCGTCAATTACACGTTTGAAATCTAATTTTTCAAATCTTAGGGTATCAAACTTCATGACTGCCATAGTTACGTTTTGCCCCTTACTTTTAAAGAATTGACCTTTACTCATTTTCGGGCGGTACTCCACTTTTGTCATTAAGACATTTTGATCTTGAGTATTGATGGATAGGCGATCAAATTTGGCAATATAGAAGCCGTTTGACAATTCATATTCAAAGCCAGGTACATCAACTTCCACCATTTTTGTATAGAACAGACGGGTTGTATCTTGGATGGATGTTTCATCGACAAGGACATCGTGCACTTTGATGGCTACACTGTCCAATTCGATATCGGAACTCTTCCCTTCTTCTATTTTGGAGAATTTGAATTTTACGTTGTCTATTTTAATATCGCGTACATTCACCGAACTAAAAACATCTTTAATATTATCATAAAGGGTTTTTGTTTCCTTATTTGGCACAATAGTATCATTATAAGCATGGTACTCACTGATCATGTGAATGTTAGGTGACTCGAAACTAATGTTCTTAATGAAGAGTTTTCTGTTTTTGATGACATCCCAAAGGTTAAAGCTTCTCACCTTTAATGCATTTAATTTTATATGGAAGCGGCTATTAGGCGCTTTTTTATCGAGCACCATCTTCTTATAAACAGCAGAATCAGGGATTAGTTCGGCATTCTTTAGGGTTACATTTCCTAAAGTAATGTTCAAATCTAGGTCATCATATTTTAAAGTATAAAGGCCATTGGTTGAATTATGAACCACCTCCTTTAACTTCTCCTCCAACATGGGTTTCCAGTTTCTATTAAAATACCATCCGGCCACGAGAATGGCGATGATAATAACTGCGAAAATCCCAATAATCCATTTCCAAATTGGTTTCATATACTTATCAAACAGGTTTATTATTTTATAATACGTTCAATAAATACAAATAACGATGAATTATGTTTAACTAGTTGCGATTATTTTCGTTATTGTAGATGGAAATATAACTTTCATAGCGACTTGGTTCAATTTCTCCAGATTCAAGACCTGCAAGAACTGCACATCCAGGCTCATTGATATGCCTGCAATTATGAAATTTGCATTGATTAAGCAATTTTCTCATTTCAGGATAATAATGTGATAGTTCCTGGGGTTCAATATCAACAATTCCCAATTCACGGATACCTGGTGTATCAATCAACTGACCACCAAAAGGCAAATCAATCATTTCAGCGAAGGTTGTTGTATGCTTACCTTTATCAGACCATTCAGAAATAATTCCAGTTTTTAATTCTAAGCCGGGTACTATGGCATTGATTAGCGTTGATTTACCAACTCCTGAGTGCCCTGATACTAATGTTGTTTTATCTTTCAATAATTGGCGGAGTTCCTCAATATGTTCGCCTTTAAGGGCTGATACTGCATAACAAGAATAACCTAAGTTTTCATAGAGATCCATGTATTCGGCCAATATCTCTAGACCTTCATCGGAGAACAGATCTAATTTATTAAAGACCAATATCGCCGGAATGCTATAGGCTTCTGCAGTGACTAAGAAACGATCGATAAAACCGGTTGAGGTGGGGGGAGAGGCCAATGTAACGACCAAAATAGCTTGATCGAGGTTGGCACCTATGATTTGTGTTTGCTTGGAAAGGTTGACCGAACGGCGGATGATATAGTTCCTTCTGGGTTCCAATTGGGTGATTACACCGGAATCCTGACCAGGTTCTAATTCAAAGTCTACGATATCACCAACAGCAATAGGATTGGTTGTTTTAATGCCATGGGTCCTGAATTTACCTTTAATACGGCATTCATAGCTGTTCCCATTATCATCCTTAACCTGATACCAACTTCCTGTAGATTTCGTTACTATACCGCGCATATTAATTCATTGACGAATAAATGATTCTTACCTCAGCCACAAAAATGGAAAAAATTTGTTAATCTTTAGGTAGCTTGAATTTGTTAACTTTGTTTATATCGTAAATATTAAGAATTTGAAAAAGTTATTTCTTTTAGACGGGATGGCCCTGATCTATCGTGCTTATTTTGCTTTAAGCAAAACCCCAAGACTGACATCATATGGTTTGAACACTGGGGCGATCATGGGTTTTACCAATACATTGTTGGAAGTTTTGAATAATCAGAAACCGACACATATTGCGGTGGTTTTTGATACAGCAGCTCCTACTCAACGGCATTTGGACTTTGAACAATACAAAGCACAGCGCGAAAGTATGCCAGAAGATTTAGCCGCTTCAATTCCTTATATATTCCGATTAATTGAAGGATTTAACATCCCTATCATTACCATGGATGGTTATGAAGCAGATGATATCATTGGTACATTGGCCAAAAAAGGCGAAAAGGCCGGTTATCAGGTTTATTGTATGACGCCTGATAAGGATTTCGGACAATTGGTATCCGAGAATATCTTTATTTACAAGCCTGCCCGTATGGGGAATGGTGCCGAAGTATTGGGTGTAACAGAGATATTGGAAAAATGGGAGATCAACAATGTACATGAAGTCATTGATATTTTAGGTCTTTGGGGAGATGCTGTGGATAATATCCCGGGTATCCCTGGTATTGGAGAGAAAACAGCGAAGAAATTAATTCAGGAATACGGTTCCATTGAAAACTTAATTGCTAATAGCGATAAGTTAAAAGGAAAAATGAAGGAAAATGTGGAGAACTTTGCTGAACAAGGATTAATTTCCAAGAAGTTAGCAACGATCCTATTGGATGTTCCTGTAGACCTGGAAGAGGAAAAATTACTATTGGAGGATCCTAGTAAGGACGCTCTAGAGCCTTTATTCGTTGAATTGGAATTCCGCACCTTAGGGAAACGCATATTTGGTGATGGCTTTAATATGGCCGATAATGCAGCTCCAAAAGGTGGACAAATGGATTTATTTGCCATTCCGACTGATGACGCATTTAGCTCGAATAGCCCTGTTGAACTATTAGATGAGGAACAAGGAACTTTAAATAGTATTGAGAATACCACGCATACCTATATTCTTGCTGAACAGTTAGAGGAACAAGAAAAATTAGTGGAGTTGTTGAATAATCAAGATTCATTTTGTTTTGATACAGAATCCACAGGATTAGATGCTATTACCGCTGAATTGGTTGGTATGTCCTTTAGCTTTGAGCCAGGAACTGCATATTATGTGCCTGTTTCGGCAGATTCTAAACAAGCACAGGAAACTGTTAATCTCTTCAAGCCTATTTTTGAAAAAGAAAGTATTCAAAAAGTGGGTCAAAACATTAAATACGATATCCTTATGCTTTCCAAGTATGGTGTAGAGGTGAGGGGGCCATTGTTTGATACCATGCTGGCTCATTATTTAATTGATCCAGACACGCGCCATAACATGGATTACCTGGCAGAAACCTATCTTAAATATAGTCCAGTATCTATTACAGACCTTATTGGTGCCAAAGGCAAAAACCAGGGGAACATGCGTGATGTGGAATTAGCGAAAATCAAGGAGTATGCTGGAGAGGATGCCGATATAACTTTACAACTAAAGCATAAGTTCCAGCCTTTATTGGAAGAAACTTCTACATTAAAATTGGCTGAGGAGGTAGAATTCCCATTGGTACAGGTATTAGCTAATGTAGAATTAAATGGGGTTAAAATTGATGAACCTACTTTACAGAATTTCTCTAAAGAGATCGAGAAAGATGTAAAACGTTTAGAATCTCAGATTTATGAAAAAGCAGGTGTAACCTTCAATATTGCATCTCCGAAGCAGTTGGGTGAGGTATTATTTGATAAATTGCAATTAGACCCGAAAGCTAAGAAGACCAAAACAGGTCAATATAAAACCGGTGAGGATGTATTATTGGCATTAGCTAATAAATCAGACATCGTTCAGGATATTTTAGAGTTCCGACAGTTACAGAAGTTAAAATCAACTTATGTAGATGCTTTGCCAACCTTGGTTAACAAGAGCACTGGCTTGATTCACACTTCCTATAATCAGGCTGTTGCGGCTACGGGCCGATTAAGTTCGACTAATCCGAATCTACAGAATATTCCTATTCGTACAGAAAAAGGCAGGGAGGTTCGTAAAGCTTTTATTTCTAGGGATCCATCCTGGACATTATTGTCAGCGGATTATTCGCAGATAGAGTTGCGTATTATGGCTGAGCTAAGCAAGGATGTGAATATGCAGGAAGCTTTCAAACAAGGCTTAGATATTCACAAAGCTACAGCAGCAAAGGTATATGCCGTTCCTTTGGAAGAAGTTACTTCCGATATGCGTAGAAATGCGAAAGCGGTAAACTTTGGTATTATCTATGGTCAATCTGCATTTGGTTTATCGCAGAATTTAGGGATTTCAAGAAAAGAGGCTGCGGAAATTATAGATCAGTATTTCAAGCAATACACCGGTATCCGTCAATATATGGGTGAAGTTATTGAGTTTGCAAAAGAGAATGGGTACGTGGAAACAATCTTAAAAAGAAGACGTTATTTACGTGACATCAATTCTGCGAATATGACTGTTCGTGGTTTTGCAGAGCGAAATGCCATTAATGCACCTATTCAAGGATCAGCAGCTGATCTAATCAAAATAGCGATGATTAACATTCAGGCGGATATTGAAGAGAAAGGTTTAGAAGGAAAAATGATTATGCAAGTACATGATGAATTGGTCTTTGATGTTCCAAAATCCGAGGTAGCTATATTTAAAGAAATCATTGCCAACCGCATGAAATCGGCAATTCCAATGGGCGTGCCTATTGAAATTGAAATTGGTGAAGGTAATAATTGGCTAGAAGCCCATTAATAAAATTGCGATGCTGAGATCAGTCTTCTTTTTATGTTTTATACTGAATTCATCTCTTTCTATGTTGGGTTATGCGCAGAAGAGCAAGCCTGTTTATTTTGAGAAAGCTGGCGACGATCGAGTTCGATTTTATTATGATGCGGGATATTATCTCGTTGATAAGAATTGTGAATTTAAACAGATAGAACGTGTTGCATCTTTTGACCCAAAAACCAGTTTGTTTACAGGACCATTTACTGATTTTAATCAACAAGGGAAAGTAATATTAGAAGGAGAGTATAAACAAGGGATAAAACATGGGGTTTTTAAGGCTTATCATGCAAACATGCAACTAAAATGGCAGGTTCGGTATGAACAAGGCGTTGCTGTTGGGGACTGGACCTTTTATTATCCCGATGGGAAACCTATGATGGTTATCTCTTATGATTCTGAATTCCCAAAGATTAGTTCTTTTTGGAATACTACAGGATCCCAGATGATTCAAGAAGGAAATGGAAAGTATGATTTTAAGATTCCACACATCGGTTTCAATCCATATGGGTTTCCATTTGTTCGATTAAGAGGCTCTATTACCAATGGATACCCGGTGGGAAATTGGCGGATTTATTTTGAAGACGATAAGAAAAGGGTCCTAGTTGGAGAAGAATATTACGAGAAAACCGGCGTATTTGCTGAGGGTTATGATTTATACACAGAGTCAGTATATACCAATGCGAAATATCCAATAGGTCCTATAGAAGAGTTTTTCCGCGCTGAGGCTTTGGTGTCTAAAAACTGTAACTATGATGAACATATCGACTTTACGAGTTATTTGGCTAAATCTATTTCAGATATCTTTAAAGGTACAGAAGTGCCGAGTTTCAGTTATTTTGATTTGAAATATAAAGTTCGCGTCCAGAAAGATGGTCGTGTAAGTAATTTTGATCTTTTAAGTAAGACAGACCCACATTTTGATAAATTATTTTTCGATGCAATAAAGAGCCTTCAAACCTATCCACCATCGTTTAAAAATGGGGAATACATTGATGATGAACTCACTGTTGAAGTGAGGGCACAGCACGCAGGTGATGGTTCTGTTGTATTTCATAGTCTATCTATTCATAGAAAAGAAGAGAATTCATAGGATTTCCCAAGTTTAATTTATATTTGAGCAAATTTTTAATCATGAAGTTTCACAAAGAAGGATATACCAGTTTAGCTTTAGTCGTATTATTTATTTTCGTACTACTGGCTGTAGCACATTATTTTGATGCGGGAAAGATTGTTACTTGGTTAATTTATGCGGTTTCAGCATTTTTATTAATCACAATTTTACAGTTCTTCCGCAGCCCAATAAAGAAGATCAGCCTAGATGAAGGTGTTATCCTTTGTCCAGCAGATGGTAAAGTGGTCGTTATCGAAGAAGCTGAAGAACAAGAATATTTCAAGGATCGCAGAATACAGGTTTCGATTTTTATGTCGCCAGTCAATGTGCATGTGAATAGAAATCCGATTTCTGGGATAGTATCCTTTTTTAAGTATCATCCAGGTAAATTTTTAGTAGCATGGCATCCAAAATCTTCAACAGATAATGAACGTACTACGGTTGTTGTAAAACGTGCAGATGGGATTGAGGTATTGTTCCGCCAGATCGCTGGTGCTTTAGCAAGACGTATTGTATGGTATGTTAAAGAGGGACAACCTGTACAACAGGGTGATGAATTTGGTTTCATTAAATTTGGTTCCCGTGTGGATTTATTCCTACCATTAGATGCAAAGGTGGAAGTTAATATTGATCAGAAGGTAGTTGGTGGAAAAACCATTATTGCACGCGTATAATATTAAATAGAATTGCAACTCGCTAAAAAAGCATGAATTTCAGGTCGCTCATACTGATTATCAGTTTTGTGTTTTCCTTGGTCTTATCAGGGATGAACTTCTATTACGAGCGTGATTTCCCTACTTTCATTTTCTTATTAATATTAAGCTTTATACTTTCCTTTTCCCTTTTGAACTATGTTTTTCAGAAGTTTGTTTATGAAAGGATTAAATCGGTTTATAAATTAATTCACAATCTTAAGTTAGGAAAAGAGCTTAAAGATGCTTTAGGCGACCATAAATCTGATGATCCAATTGGCGATGCCGAAAAAGAGGTTCGTGATTGGGCAAAACAAAAAGCATCAGAGATTGACCAATTAAAGGCTCAAGAAAAGTTTCGTAAAGAGTTTCTCTCCAATATTTCACACGAATTTAAGACCCCCCTATTTGCTATCCAAGGTTATGTTGAAACCCTACAAGACGGTATGCTGGAGGAAAACCCCGAGATGGCTATCAATTTCTTAAATAAAGCTGCCCGTAATTTAGATCGTTTGAGCTATTTGATTCATGATTTGGATGAGATTGCTAAATTAGAGTCTGGGGCGGTCTTATTAGAGAAGGAGAAGTTTGATATTCAAGCATTGATTAAAGAGATAATTGATGATTTAGAATATAAAGCTTCTGAACAAAATATCACCTTAAATTTCCAAACAAAGAATAACAATCCGGTTTTTGTTAAAGCTGATCGGAAAAAAATACAACAAGTACTAATCAACTTGATCGACAACTCCATTAAATATGGCAAGAGAAATGGTCAGACGATAATAAAAACTCATCCATTAATTGATCAGATCTTGATAGAGATTACAGATAATGGCTTGGGCATTGAGGAGAAAAACCTGCCCCGTGTGTTTGAACGATTTTTCAGAACGGACAAAAGTAGATCACGGGACATTGGTGGTTCAGGTTTAGGTTTGGCGATTGTTAAGCATATTATTGAGGCCCATCAACAGAATGTTCATGTACGCAGTACAGAGGGCATTGGGACGACCTTTTCGTTCACTTTAGAGAAGGTGTAAAAAAGGCTATTTATGAAAACTTAACATTAACTTAACATTAACTCCATATTTTTGCGCTATTAAAATTTAAAAGCATGTCTTTGAATAGCATTTTTCAATACTTTGTTCCTAAGGACAAAAAATTCTTCCCTCTTTTTGAGCAAGCGGGCTCAAATCTGATCGAAATGGCTAAGTTGTTAAAGGAGAGTGTACATACCACTGATTTACAACTTAGAAAAAACAACTCTAAATTATTAGAAGATTTAGAACACAAAGGTGATAACCTAACTCACCAAATACACCTAGAACTAGGTAAAAACTTCATTACACCTTTTGACCGTGAGGATATCCACGCCTTAGCAAGTTCATTAGATGATGTAGCAGATTTTATACACGGTGCATCAAATCGTATGGAATTATACAAGGTGGAGACTCCAAGCGAGCCAATGAAAGAGATTTCTAGTTTAATCTTAGAAGCTACAGAACACGTTGCGAAAGCCTTATTTGAATTAAAAGACCTAAAGAACATCAGAAACATTACAGATTCTTGCGTTCGCATCAATAGTGTGGAGAACAAAGCGGATTACATTTTTGACAAAGCAGTAGCTGATCTTTTCGAGTATGAAAAAGATGCGATTAACTTGATCAAGAATAAGGAAGTATTATCTGCAATGGAAGATGCAACAGACAAATGTGAGGATGTTGCGAATGTATTGGAAAGTATTTTGGTGAAAAACGCCTAGTTTTCATTAAATCTTAGGACTAAAATTATTATGGGAGTTACCACATTATTAGTTGTCGTAATTGTGTTGGCCATTGCATTTGATTATATCAATGGATTTCACGATGCTGCAAACTCGATTGCGACAATTGTATCCACCAAGGTACTAACGCCATTTATGGCTGTACTATGGGCGGCACTATTTAACTTCGTGGCTTATTTTGTGTTTACAGATCATAAAGTAGCTAATACGATCGCCAAAACTGTTATTGAACAATTCATCACGCTGGAGGTCATATTCGCCGGTCTCGTTGCAGCAATCTCTTGGAACTTATTTACCTGGTACTATGGAATCCCATCCAGTTCAAGTCACACCTTAATCGGTGGGTTTGCAGGATCAGGAATGGCTTATGCTGTATTTCAAGGTATTAATCCGATCGAAGCAATCAACCTAAGTGCAACCTTAAAGATTGTATCTTTTATCATCTTTGCCCCTTTAATGGGTATGATTATTTCCATTATTATTACGTTAATAATTATCAATATTTGTAAGAAAGCTAGGCCAGCTGTAGCAGAGCGTTGGTTTAAGATTTTACAATTGGTTTCTTCAGCAGGACTAAGTTTTGCCCACGGAGGTAATGATGCACAGAAGGTAATGGGTATTATCGCGACGGCATTAATCGCTCAAGGGGTAATTGGTACTTTTGAGCAGATGCCTGAATGGGTGCCATTAGCTTGTTACGCGGCAATTGCTGCAGGTACGATGAGTGGAGGTTGGAAGATTGTGAAAACGATGGGTACCAAAATCACAAAGGTTACTCCATTGGAGGGTGTCAGTGCTGAAACGGCAGGCGCTATAACTTTAGGTATTACGGAGCATTTTGGTATTCCGGTTTCTACTACACACACCATTACCGGATCAATTATCGGGGTTGGTGTTGTGAAGCGTGTATCGGCAGTTCGATGGGGTGTTACAATTAGTTTGCTATGGGCATGGATATTAACTATACCCGTTAGTGCGCTATTAGGAGGCTTAACTCTGGCGGTTATTCATTACATCTTGTAGCAAAAAAGCTACATTGCCAAGTTAGCCGTGCATTATTTATCGAATTAGAACAATGTTTTTCTAAAAAATTTGCGTTATATATTGTTTAATAGTATTTTTACGCAGAAAAAGTTGGGCTTAGAGTATAAAAAATCAACTTTTTACAATTTAACATTTTTTGGCATCGTTATTGTTAAGTTATGTTAAATTGATTTTTGAACAACTAGAAACAATTAAAAATTTTAATAACCTTAAAAAAAAGAGTATGAACTATTCTACAATTAAAAAAACAGCTATCGCAGCATCTTTAGTAGCCGCATTAGGTTTCGCAGAGACTGCACAAGCACAAACTCCAACCGTATTTGGTGGTAGAGGTCAATACAGAACTTGGTCAATTGGATTACAAGGTGGTATCACTACTCCTAATACAGTTTTAGGTGGATCTAACCCATTCGGACAGAAAGTTGGATACTTCCAAAATAAAGTAGGTGAATATTATGGATTAACTATCCGTAAACAATTCTCTCACTTATTCGGATTAGAATTAGAAGGAAACCGTGGTCGTATCAAAACTTACAACCATGATTTATCTGGTCCTGCAGCTGAAGGTATTCACGGTGCACAATCAGTAAACGTAGATGTAAACTGGGCAGCTAGCTTAAATGGTGTATTCCAATTAGGTACTATCGACTTCATGAGAAGAGAAAACGCTGTTAACTTCTACGCTAAAGTGGGTATGGGTGTATTAGCAAGTAACCCAGTACAATACTCTGACAACGATTTCCAAACTGTAGCACATGACTACAAAGGAACTTGGGGAGAGAAAGTATTCGGTGATCGTGAACCAGACGGAACTAAAGACTACAAATTAAGTGGTTACATTCCAGTAGGAGTTGGTGTTAAATTCAAATTATCTGAAGTTGTTGCCTTGAACTTAGGTTACACAATGAACTTCACTGATGATAACCTGCTTTTCGGTCATGCTAGAACTGACTACAAAGGTAAATTCTCTAACATCTATGGTGGTTTAGAATTCACTTTAGGATCACGTGATAAAGAAAGCTTAACTTTCACTAACCCAGTTGCTACTATGTACGACGAGTTGAAAGATCCTTCATTACGTAACGAAGTTGAAGCATTGAAACAACGTGTATCTACTTTAGAAGGTACTGTTGATCAATTAGCTAAAGATTCTGATGGTGACGGTGTATCTGATAAATTCGATAAATGTCCAGGAACTCCTGCAGGTACTGTAGTTGATGGTTCAGGATGTCCTATCAAATTCCCAGAGCAACAATTAGTTGACAACGGTACTACTTCAGGATACTTTGCTCCAATTCAATTCGAATTTGATAGCTCAGTATTAAAAACTGAATCTTACGCTACTTTAGATAGATTAGCAAAAGAATTGAAAGATAACAACGCTACTGTAACTTTAGATGGTTATGCATCAGAAGAAGGTACTGAAGCTTACAACTTGAATCTTTCTAAAGACCGTGCTAACGCAGTTAAACAATACTTAGTAAACGCTGGTGTTTCTGCATCTAGCATCACAGCTACAGGTTACGGAGAAGCTAATCCAGTTGCATCTAACGCTACTGAAGAAGGAAGAATCCAAAACCGTCGTGTTGAGATCAAAAAATAATTATTAGCAATAATAATTAACATATTAAAAGAGCCGGTTTATCGACCGGCTCTTTTTTTTATTAATAAAAATTTACTTTCCTAAGTACTGTTAGTCATAGGATTGTGGATATGTTGAAAATAATTTAAGACAAGACAATTTAATATTTACTATTTTCAACATGAGAATAATGGGAATTGATTATTTAAAAGAGGAGAATAATGGAAGAAGACTTTGAGTTTGAATCACCTGAAGAACAAAAATTCTCAGTTGATCGGTATGAGGAGATGTTGCGGAATGAGGACCAATACTTTTTCGATGCAAAAGCTTTTGAAAGTATCATTGACTATTACATTACCAAGAACGATCCAATCAAAGCATTACAGGTAATCGAATTTGCTGCAGCCCAACACCCATTTGAAACTACTTTCTTGATTAAAAAGGCACATTTGCTGGCTAGTATCTTGAAATATGATCAAGCATTGGAAGCATTGACAAAGGCAGAATACTTGGAGCCTTCAGAAGCTGACATTTACCTTATTAGAGGAACAATCTTTTCTTCGTTGAACGATCATACTTTAGCAGAAGAAAACTTCTTTAAAGCGCTAGAATTAGCTGACTCTAAAGATGAGATCTATTATCAGATTGCAGGGCTTTATCAAGTTCAGGGAAGTTATGAGAAAGCGATTCTTTATTTAAAGAAATGTCTGAAACTGAACAATGAAAATCAAGATGCGCTATATGAAATTGCTTTCTGTTATGATGTTCTTGAACAACAAGAAGAAAGTATTCAGTTCTATAAACAATACATAGATACTGATCCGTATTCTTTTGCCGCATGGTACAACCTCGGCAATGCTTACCATAAATTGGAACAATTTGAGGCTGCTATTGATGCTTATGACTATGCCATCTTGATCAAAGAAAACTTTTCATCTGCATATTTCAATAAAGGGAATGCCTTGGTAAATCTTGACCGCTTTGCTGAAGCCATTGAGGTTTATAAGATGACCTTCGAATATGAGCCCCCTACCGCAGATACTTATTGTGCGATGGGCGAATGTTATGAGAAGTTGGAACTAATGGATGAGGCTCGTTCTTACTACAAGAAAGCAGTAAAGTTAGATAGCAATCAAAGCGATGCTTGGTTTGGTATTGGGGTAACTCTAGATTTCGAAGAACGTTATTTTGAATCATTGCATTTCTACAAGAAAGCCTTGGATATTGATGATGAGAACCCAGACTATTGGTTTGCTATTGCAGATGCACGCTATAAATTAAAGCAATTTGATGAGTCCATTGAGGCTTATACCAAGGTAGTTGAGTTAAACAGTACAGACGTTGAAGCATGGTTAGATTTCTCATCCTTATTATATGAAATCGGTCGATTACAAGAAGCTACTGAGGTTATTTCGGAAGCCATTAAATGTAATCCAGATGAGGCTGTTTTGTATTATCGTTTAGTTGCTTATTTATTTGCAGCTGGTAAATACAATGAAGCCTTGAATTTCTTGGAAATCGCGTTAAATACAGATCCAGAGAAACATTATATTTTATTTGAATACCTTCCACAATTGCAAGGTAATCCAATCATTATTGATATTATCAAAAAGTACTCGGAAGGCAAATGAAATACTTAGGACTAATTGGATACCCTTTAGGGCATTCATTTTCCAAAAAATACTATTTAGAAAAATTTTCAAATGAAGGAATTGAAGGTATTGATTATGATCTTTACCCTATTCCTTCTATTGAAGATTTCCCCAAACTTTATACAGACAATCCCGATTTATACGGAGTCAATGTGACCATCCCCTATAAACAGGATGTACTTGCATATTTAGATGAGTTATCCGAAGAGGCTAAGGCAATTGGTGCAGTAAACTGCATACAGATTAGGCAAGAGATTGGAAAAAAACCAAGATTAAAAGGATTCAATACTGATGCCTTTGGATTTGCAGAATCTCTGAAACCCTTATTAGAGAAACATCATCAAAAAGCTCTTATTTTAGGAAATGGTGGAGCAACTAAAGCAGTTAAATATGCTTTGGATCAAATGCATATTACCTATCAAGTAGTAAGCAGGACTCGAACAGCAGAAACGATTAGCTATGCAGACCTAAGTCCAGCAACAATACAAGAACATCACTTAATCATTAACTGTTCACCAGTTGGCACTGCTCCCCATATTGACGAATGTCCTGACATACCTTATGAAGACATTGGCCCTGATCACTTGTTATATGATCTAATCTACAATCCTGAAGAAACTCGTTTTCTAAAACATGGAAAAGCAAGAGGAGCCAAGATTAAGAATGGCTTTGAAATGCTTATTCTGCAAGCGGAAAAGAATTGGGAAATATGGAATGAACTTTAAGATCCAAGGCTTCAATTAATCATTTATTAACTAAACATCCTTTAGCATTCTGAATGAATGCAGAAATAAATTTCTATTTTTGGATATGTTACATATCAAGACTTTTACCTTTAATCCTTATCAAGAGAACACTTACGTCATCTATAATGATGCGAAGGAATGTATCATTATTGATCCAGGGATGCATAATTACCAAGAAGAGCAATTGTTTCAATCTTTTATTGATGGTCAGGAACTGAAACCGATAGCCTTGGTAAATACACATGGACATATTGATCATGTATTAGGTAATCGTTTCATTTATGAAACATATGGATTAATGCCACAATTTCATGAGAATGAATTGCCTTTATTAGTTCAAGTGCAAAATTATGCACCTCAAATGGGCATTCGATATGAACCATCACCAATACCAGAGACCTTCTTAACAATAGATGACAAGATTGAAATAGGAGATGAGTCTTTATCCTTATTATTTGCTCCTGGACACTCTCCTGGACATTTATGTTTATACAGTGCGGAACATAACTTCTTAATCGGTGGAGATGTATTATTTCATCGCAGCGTAGGTAGAACTGACCTGCCAGGTGGAAACCATCAACAATTAATGGAGAGCATCGCCAATACTATTTATACACTCCCAGAGGAAACTACCGTATATCCTGGACATGGACCGACTACAACGATCAAAGAAGAAAAAGAATTGAATCCATTTATAAGAGCCTAACCGCATGAGATTACCAATCTTCTTTGCAAAGCGATATTTATTTTCTAAGAAATCCGTTAATGCGATTAACATCATTTCGGGTATTAGTGTAGTTGGTGTATTGGTTAGTACCGCAGCATTGGTAATTGTCCTTTCATTTTATAATGGATTAGAAAAATTCATCTTATCCGAATACAGTGTGTTTTCACCGGAATTACGAATTGAGCCTGCCAAGGGTAAAGTTTTCTCGAGTAATTCTGAAAAATTTGAACAACTACGCCATAACAAGAAGATAACTTCTTATAGTGAGGTCTTGGAAGACAAGGTGCTGGTGGAATACAATCATCAACAATTTATAGGTAAGATCAAAGGAATAGAGCCTAGTAGCTTGCATACGCATGCTTCGCAAGAGATGATCTTAGCAGGTTCCTTAAACTTACAATCGGATGGTAATTATTACGCTATTCTAGGCGCTCTTGTTCAAGCGAATCTAAAAGTACCACTTCGGGGTGGTGACGACCAGATAATGCTCCATATACCGGATAAAAACGCGTCTGCTAGCAATATCAATCCATTAGAGGATATCCGCTCTAGACTAATTACAAGTAATGCAGTATTAAGATTTCAACCAGGATTTGATGATCTTATTATTGTTCCTATTGACTTTGCCAAAGATCTTCTAAATGAACATCAAGGTGTATCTGCAATTGAATTGTATGGAAATAACGACAATTCCAAAGCATTACAAAAAGAAGTTCAAGGAATATTAGGTAAGGATTTTAATGTCAAAAACCGGGAGCAACAGAATCCCACTTTGTATAAGACTGTACGTTCTGAAAAATGGATCGTATTCTTTATTGTGACTATTATTGGCATAATAGCCATTTTTAATATTATTGGTTCCCTGACCATGTTGGTAATTGACAAGAAACAAGATGTTATTGTATTAAAAAGCTTAGGAGCAAATGATCATTTGATTCAGAATATCTTCTTTTATCAAGGGGTTATGATAGCTTTTATCGGAAGTTTTGTAGGTGCGGTAATAGGCTTGCTATTCTGTTTGTTGCAGGAACGATTCGGATTGGTTACTACCAATGAAGGCTCTTTATTTGATGCGTATCCTGTTGATATTCGTTATGCCGATTTTGCTATTATCATAGCTACCGTAATGATTGTGTCTACATTAGTTTCCTATTTAGCTTCACGGCTAAACATAAAAGGATTCAATAGAAGATCTTTGTTGGATTCTAATTAAGAGATTAGTACTTCAAGCGTTGTCTGCTATAATCACCACGTTTAATTTGGTTAATTAAAGCTCCCCATGCGAATGGGTTTAACAATGGATTGTTGAAATTCTGATTAATAGCTTTATTGGACATATTGATATGTCGCTGCATGCTATTATAGGCTTGAATTTCACCAGCATCACGAGGTAAAATTTGCGCTAAAAGCGCCATAGATTGTGGCGATAAATTACGTTTAGCCGTAATTACATCATCATTGGAGATATTAATCGCCAAGAATTCACGGTTAAATTCCTCGATACTTGCCCAAGGAAGAGGTCTTCCTAAAGTAATCACTGGCAATTCTTCAACCAAGGGATTTAATTCAACACGTAGTGTATACTTATCCTCACTTAGTTGAGGAACAGTCACACGTACGGTTTCATATCCAATGGAGGAAAATTCGATTACATCGCCCATACGCACCACGAAGCTAAAATAACCCTCATGGTTAGCGGCGATAGTTTCGTTATTAAAGGTGGTATTTCTAACTGTGACGAACGGCACAGCTATATCGGTATCTTTTGCGTAGGTAAATCCAGAGAATTGTACAGCCTTTTTGTCTTGAGCCATGGCCTGCACGCAGGTGACTAAAAACAAGATTATAATAAGGGTATGTGCTCTCCAGGAAATCATCTTCTCACAAAACTAATTATATAATTGATAGGTCGTTGTTAAATTGTGTTAACCCCTCAAAAATATCCTAAAATCTATTCGGAGTGATTGCGTTAGGGTCATTCATATCTGTCAAATTAATTGCTTCAACAGCTACAATTTCAGGAACGGCTTTCTTAATGGCTTGTTCCAATCCGGCCTTAAACGTCATAATACTCATCGAACAGCTTGCACAAGTTCCTAAGAGCTTTAATCTAACAACATTATCAGGTGTAATTTCCTCTATAGATACATTACCACCATCAGTTTCCAAATAAGGTCTAATGGAATCTAATGCCTGCTCAACTCGTTCTAAAAGGTTCATGTTCAATTTTAATAAGCTATAACAATTGTAAATATAATTAATTTTTAGCAAATGATGCCAATGCCCTTCGATTTCAACATTCCACTGACGTAATCAACTTATTTTTTCCATAATAAAATGAAGACAGCTGCTTAAAAGAAAACAGCTGTCAAACAGATTACTAATTATATGATACTATTGAACTTAAAGAAAACCTTGAAATTAGAATTTATAGCTCAACGTAGTGGTGAATCCACGTGGTGGAATCGGATTCACGCTGTAGTTCTCATGAACATAATAATTGAAAGCATTACCTATGTTATTGACTTTTGCCATGATATTCCAGTTCTTATACGTGTAGCCAGCAGTGAAATCAAAGGTTGTGAAAGGATCAATTGGAATGATTCGATCTACTCCTTCTTTTTGGTTAACCTTGGTCGTATTCCATCCCGCATTTCTTTTTCCAGTATAGAATGCCGATACACCTAATTTAAGTCCTTTAGCGATATGGTCTGGAAGACTATAAAATAATGTAGCATTTCCAGTATGTGCTGTTGTTCCCACAAGGCGAATTCCTTCTACCACACCGTTTTCATTCGTCTCTAAATAGCGCATGAAATTATAGCTATACCCTGCCAACACATTAAATCCTTTGCCCAATTCACCTGCAACATCCAATTCAATACCATCAGATGCTGAAACACCAGTGAATTCTTTCATATTCGCATCTGCCACTTTTCCATCTGCTCCAATGATAGTCTGTGCGAAGTTATTATTTTGAATTCTATACCAGGTCAGGTTCGTCGATAAACGCCCTTGAAGGAAATCATTTTTAATACCTGCCTCATATTGATCAATAGAAGAAGGTGTCATGGGTAGGTAGTTAACATCGTAACCAGCATTAGAAACGAAATTATTACTGTAGCTCACATAGATGCTTGTAGAAACTAAAGGTTGATAGATCAAAGCAAATTTTGGAGACCATGCCTTGTCAATCTTATTCCCCATGTCTTCTTTATCTTTTCCAACATTCGGTGTTGTAGTCTCTGTATTTGTTTTATAATCATAAACCAAACCTCGACCTGTATTTTGATAAGTATATCGAACACCAAGCAATACTTTAAATTGATCGGTCACTGATACTAAATCCTGTACAAACGCACCAACACGAAAAATATCGGTACTTGTTCTTGTTTTTAAAGAGTCCAATGGCTTATCAGTGCGCATCCCTTCAGCATATGGATTGAATAGATCGATATTATCATAACTTGTACTCGGTTGAGAACCTCCCTTTGCATAAATATTAAATGCATAGTTCTTTACGTTAGATTCATCCGCATCTCCACCTACTAATATTTGGTGTTTCAGAAATCCAGTAGTAAGTTTCCCAGTCAAATTAATCTGTTGGTTATAGGTTAATTCATCCTGTTTAGTTCTATTTAAAGCTCGAGGTGCAATTCCTTGTGCATTAGCTTGAATACGTTCGGCACCATAATAATCTCTATTATATTGTTGGTAACTTGCTAAGACCTGCAATTTCCAGTCATCATTAAATTGATGTCCAAAATCTGCCTGCGCATTAGAAGAGTTTGTCTTGTTAAATGCCCAAGGCACATTAATAAAAGCATTACGACCAACTTCTTTTTGAATTTTACCTTCTACAGAACCGATACCAAAGTCAGGTGTAAAATCACTTTTTAGGTAGTCGAACATAACATTTAAGCTCGACTTATCATTCATTTGGTATAGCAAAGAAGGGTTAACATAGATACGTTTCGATTCCACTTCATCACGGAAGCTTTCTGCGTAAGAACCTGTTCCAATGATACGGAATGCTAATTTCTGAGAAATTGGTCCATAAACATCTACAATAGGTTTATACTGATTATAACTTCCAAAACGCATAGACACTTCACCTCCATTTTCAAACTTCGGTTTTTTCGTCACTAGGTTAAGCACAGCTCCTCCACTTACACCACCATACAATAAAGCAGCACTTCCCTTTAATATCTGTACAGACTCCAATGTACTCGCTTCAATAGAACCACCATTGTTCGTGCGAGCACCATTTTTGAAGATATTGTTAGTCCCTAAGCTATATCCGCGAGCATAGAAATTCTCATTAACACCTCCACGATTAGCTCCTAATGCTACTCCATTTGCATTTTTCAACGCATCACTCAATACATTGACCTGCTGATCAGAGATTACTTGACTATTAATTACTTGAACAGCTTGTGGCAAATCAAGATCGCGAACACCAGATTTACTTACCTCTAGTGAGCGGTGATTTACGGAGTTGTATCCTTTGACGTCAATCTGTTCGATTTGATGTTTTGATTCTTGTAGAATCTGGTTTTGGATGCTTGTTTCCAAACCATTGGGTTGAACCGTTAAATGATGTTTATGGAATCCTACTCCAGAGAAATCAAGGTTAAATTCACCAGGCTTGGCAATATACAGTTCAAAATATCCCTGTTCATTGGTCCTGGTTGCTTTTCCTTGGCCTCGAACACTAATGCCTTCTAGGAATTCTCCTTGTTTATTTAATACGACACCTTTAACGGTGGTTTGCGCTTGGGCTTCATGGTAGATAGCTGAAACACCCAATAGAAACAGTGCGATGGTTAGTCTCATTTTATTTGTACTAATTCTAAATAGATGCGCAAATGTAAATCTCAACCTGCAATGAAAAAATAAAGAATCCGACAAAAAGATTAATAATCCGAAATTTTTACAAAATATAGGCACAAAAAAAACCTCCATCATTCGACGGAGGTTTCATTCCTATATATTTAAACTTAATTGCTTAGAATTTCCAGCGAACGAATGCTTCAATAGCTTCATAGTTCGCAAGACCCAATTGGTGGTATAATCCTGCAGTTTCGCTAGTACGATCTTCTGCTCTAACCCAGAACTCTCTTGGATCATCACCAGGGAAAACTGGAAGATCCTTTTGAGATTGGTGTTTAAAGATCGCTAAACGCTTGCGTTTAACCTCTTGAGGAGAAAGCGGAACAGCCATTTCAATTTCATGAATTGGATATTCGTGCCATGCACCGCGGTATAACCACAACCAACAATCCTTAGTCCATTCATCCGTTTTACGAAGACGAATTAATGCTTCCAAAAGAATATCGAAACATACTTTATGGGTACCATGTGGGTCAGCAAAGTCACCAGCAGCAAATACTTGATGAGGTTTTACTTGACGCAATAGCTCCATTGTTTGTTGGATATCATCTTCGAAATCTACTTCTTTGGAGAATTTTCCACGATCGTAGAATGGAAGATCCATAAAATGGATATTTTCATCTGGAAGACCTACAAAACGAGCTCCTGCAATAGCTTCACCTTTACGGATTAAGCCTTTAATTGTACGAACGATTTCCGGATCTACCTGATTAGGTTTCTTGATTTTAAAGAATTCACGTGAATCATCATAGATTTTACGCGTAACACCATTATCATCCTCTACAGCAACAGCAAAATCTTGAACGAACTCCAAATAGCGTAATACATCATCGTCCCATACTGCAGTGTTTCCTGAGGTCTGGTAAGCCACATGAACATTGTGTCCTTGATCAGCTAAACGGATGAAAGTACCTCCCATAGAGATTACATCATCATCTGGGTGTGGAGATAAAAGAATAACATTCTTACGAGCAGGTTCAGCACGCTCAGGACGATTAGAATCATCTACACCTGGCTTACCACCTGGCCATCCTGTGATGGTACGTTGTAGCTCGTTGAAAATACGGATATTGATACTATAAGCAGGTCCTTGCTCAGTAATTAGCTGCGCCATACCATTATTATTATAGTCATCATCCGTAAGCTTCAAGATTGCTTTATCTAAGTGTAGGGATAACCAAACTACGGCCTTTTTAACCAAAGTAGCTTCCCATACCACATCGTGTGCTAACCAAGGAAGATTAAAACGTGTTAATGCAGAAGCAGCATCCTGATCTAGGATAAACTCTACATTATCAGACATCTGTAAATAAGTAGCAGGGATATCTGAAGATATTTCACCTTCAACTGCTTTCTTTACGATTTCTGCTTTTTTCTCATTCCAAGCCATTAGGACGATTTCCTTCGCTTTGAAGATAGTACCTACACCCATGGTAATCGCTTTGGTTGGTACATTTTCCTTACCACCGAAGTCGCGCGAAGCATCTCTACGAGTAAGGTCATCTAAGGTTACCAATCGCGTACCGGAGTTAGGTGCAGATCCTGGCTCATTGAAACCAATGTGACCAGTACGACCAATACCTAAAATCTGGATATCTAATCCTCCTAAGCTAGAAATCTTTTGCTCATAGGCCATACAATATGCTTGTACATCCTCTGACGCTAATGTTCCATCTGGAATATTGATGTTTTCTTTTGGGATGTCAATGTGGTCGAACAAGTTTTTGTTCATGAAAACCACATAACTCTGCTCTGCAGTAGGCTGCATTGGATAGTATTCATCCAAGTTAAAGGTAACCACATTGTTGAAGCTTAATCCTTCTTCATTGTGCATTCTTACCAATTCCTTGTAAACTTTTACTGGTGTAGCACCAGTAGCCAAACCAAGTACTGCCTTTTCCCCTTTTGCTTGCTTGTCTGTAATGATCTTAGCAATGCGTTGAGCAACTTGAATAGAAGCTTCACCCTGAGTCGGGTATACCGTGACTGGTACCTTCTCAAACCGGGTTTCCTCTAATAAATTTAATCTTGCCATTTAAATTGAAAAATACCTTAGTGAGTTTCAAATTTAATAATTTATTAGACCTTGTATGCAAAAAATGCAATAAGTTTTTCAATATTGTTGTAAAGATATAGTTGTACAACCTATTTTCACTTAAAAATCCCTAATCTGAATGCATAATGCCTATTTGATTGGTATGCATTAATTATCGAATTCGGACAAAATGTTATTATTTTTACATAGAATAAGGAAAGTCTCCCTATGATATTAGTAAATTTGAGCATATAAATAAGTTCAATGAAAAAATTATGGTTACTATTTTTGCTGATCCCAAGCTTGGTATTTGCACAAAGTAAGGAAGAGATGATGGCACAAGTGAAAGCGAATCCTAAAGATGTAAACTCTTTGCGCTTAATTCAGAAAATTGGAGGATATGATCCCAATTATAAGGAATTGAATGATCTCTATAAAAAATTAGATAAGAAAGTTCGTAAAACGAATGATGGTCTTCTATTCGATCGTTATTTAAAGGCCTTGAAGAACACCCAGATCGGTAAAAAAGCGCCAAGTATTACGCAATTGGATCTTGCCGGTGAACCTTATGCGCTATCGGATTTAAAGGGTAAATACGTGCTTATTGACTTTTGGGCTTCTTGGTGTCCAGATTGCCGCAAGCAAAGCCCTAGCCTCGTTAAAACCTATGCTACGTTCAAGGACAAGAACTTTGAAATCCTTGGTGTATCCTTTGACCGCGACTATGAACCATGGGCTAAAGCTGTAAAAGATGATAATCTGACTTGGAAACACGTTTCTGATTTACAGAATTGGAATAATGCGGCAGGTCAAACCTATGGGGTAAAAGCTATTCCGCAGAATGTATTAATTGATCCACAAGGAATAATTGTCGCTAGAAACCTTCATGGAGATGCTTTAAATGCAAAATTAACCGAATTATTAAAGTAGCTGAAAGCACAGCGATATCTCGATATAAATAAAATCGGGGCATTGAAATCTTAATTTCAATGCCCCGATTCTTTATCCTTTACTTAGTCTAAGCGATAAGCAATTACCGAATTATTTAAGAAGGTCGGTACATAAAGAATTCTTTCTTTAGCATTATAACCTAAATCGGCAGTATTCATTTTTCCTTCTACATCCAACAATAGGCTGATTTTACCATCAGCGGTAATGTGATAGATCAGTCCGCCCCAGCAAGTCACTAAAAAGCTGCCATCACCAACAGGCTCTAAGCCATCTCCTCCTAATTTAAGTCCTTTAGCAATTACCGTTTTTTGTTTATTATTTATCTTCCAAAGCTCTGGTCCTGCTAAAGCATATAAACTTCCATCAATAATTTTAAGGCCATTAACATTAGGAACTTCACTCATGTATAAGCTTGGTTTACTATTTTGAATCAGGTGAATCTTTCCTTGACGCGTATCCGAAACAAATACCTTCCCAAAAGAATCCACTGTTACATCATTTAAAAATACAGCCCCTTCAATCTTGATCTGATTGATCACATTCCCAGTAATGATGTCAATCACAACAACCTCATTGATATCGGCAACATATAATAAATCTTTATACAAGGCCATTCCTTTGGGTGCATTTAATCCTTCAACCCAAGTGGCATTCTTCATACTGCCGTCCAAATTTAAAATGGCAATACCTCCCTTGCCATCTGCGGCCGTACCTTCACCATCAATTAAAGAAACAAAAAGTTCATTCCGCTCCGGAACATACAGGACTGACTCAGGAACAGGAAGTTGCTCTTTAGACTCCCAAAGTTGATTGAGCTTCTGCTGACCATATGATAATAGGGAGCCAAGAGTCAAGGATATGATTAATAGCAATGTTTTCATTATTAAAATGTTAATTTTCACTAATTTACTAAAATATTTAAACAATTTAAGCTAAGATTAAGCTAATTATCAATTTGAATTCATTATTTTCATGCCCGAAATTAACCACGTATATTCTTACAAAAGTATTTTATGAAAGCTTTTCTTGACGAAAACTTCTTATTACAACATGCCATTGCAGAAGAACTCTATCATACCTATGCCAAGGACCTTCCGATCATAGATTACCACAACCATCTACCTCCAGATCAGGTTGCCGGAAACTATCAATTCGAAAATATCACCAAGGCATGGTTACAAGGGGATCACTATAAATGGCGAGCAATGCGCGCTAATGGTGTGAATGAACAATTCATTACAGGTTCTGCCGCTGACCATGAAAAATTCAGCAAATGGGCAGAAACAGTTCCCTACACCATGAGGAATCCACTATACCATTGGACACATCTCGAACTTCAACGCTATTTTGATATTCATGATTTATTAAACCCTGATTCTGCAGAAGCAATTTATGCGGAAGCCAATGAGAAAATAAAATCTCCGGAATATGCTGTTCATGGTTTATTAAACAAAATGAAGGTAGAAACTATCTGTACAACGGATGATCCTGTAGACAGCTTAGTTTATCATCAACAGTTTGCAAAACAAGATGTAGGGTTTAAAATGTATCCGGCTTTTCGTCCAGACAAGGCGATGAGTCCTGAGCATACCAAAAACTACAATGCTTATGTTGACCAATTGGCCGAGGTGAGCAACCAGGAAATACAAAACTTTCAAGAATTCTTAGATGCTTTAAAAGGCAGGCATGATTTCTTTGCAGAGCAAGGCTGTTGTATCTCGGACCATGGCTTAAGCCACTTCTTCGCAGAAGATTATACGGACCAAGAAATTGCACAGATATTCCTGAAAGTCCGTGGAGGATCTGATTTATTACAATCCGAAATCGACAAGTTCAAATCAGCGATGTTGGTTCATTTTTCCTGTTGGGATCATGAAAAAGGGTGGGTACAACAATTTCATGTGGGTGCATTCCGCAATACCAACCAATGGGCTTACCAAGAATTAGGACCTGATACGGGATTTGACAGTATTGGTGATTTTAAACAAGGCACTAAAATGGCCAAGTTCTTTGGCCGAATGGCTGACCGTCAGAAATTGGGAAAAACCATCATTTACAACTTGAACCCTATGGACAATGAACTTTTTGCATCCATGACAGGAAATTTCAATGATGGAAATATTGCCGGTAAAATGCAGTTCGGTTCAGGCTGGTGGTATAATGACCAGAAAGATGGTATGACCAGACAGATTACCGCCCTTTCCAATATTGGTCTTTTAAGCCGTTTTGTGGGTATGCTTACAGATTCCCGAAGCTTCTTGTCCTTTCCAAGACATGAATATTTCCGAAGATTGCTTTGCAATATCTTTGCAGAAGATATTAAAAATGGCGAATTACCACACGATATGCCTTGGATAGGCAAATTAATCCAAGACATCTGTTATTATAATGCAAAATCTTATTTCCCCTTTCGCTAAGAATGGGGAATTAGGATTGCTCTAGGTTGAGCCACTTAGGAACAGCTGGAGCTTCGTAAGCTTCCATTTTATCAATAAGCTCGTGTATGTCATTAGCGAACAAGAGCATTTGTTGATTCTCTTTCTTAAGAAGCCCTGTTTTTACCATATGCTCAATAAATAAGATCAGGTGATCATAGAACCCATCTACGTTGAGTAAACCAATGGGTTTTTGGTGTAATCCTAATTGACCCCAGGTAAGCATCTCAAAAAGCTCTTCCATAGTACCGAAACCTCCCGGCAGAGCAATAACACCATCACATAGCAAATTCATCTTCGCCTTTCGCTCATGCATGGTATCCACTTCCATTAATTGCGTGATATCTCGGTGACCAATCTCCTTACTGTTCAAGAATTTGGGAATAACACCATATACCTCACCATAATTAGCCATGACGCTATCCGCAATAGCTCCCATTAAACCTACTCTTCCACCACCATATACCAAGTTAATTTCGCGCGAAACCAGCGCTTCACCAACCATTCTTGCAGATTCCATAAAGATTGACTCATGCCCTGGACTGGATGCACAAAAAACAACCACTTGCTTTAATTTCATGTCGCAATTTAAGGTTTTCTGATAAAAAAGATGGCCGCAAGTGGGGAACTTACGACCAAAACTTAACTAAACATTGAAACAATGAACTTTACCTATTAATTAGCCCTATTCGTCTCCTCGGTATTGGTATCCCGTTTCCGGAATTGCTGCTTGAGGTTCCCAAACTTATAGGTATAGGTCAATCGAACGGTTTGATTATCATTATACTGACTAATCGTCGATTGGAATTCGTTATAATCTGTCGTTATCTTGGTTCTGCTGCTACGGAATACATCCGTCACTGCCAATTTCAAGGAACTACGTTGATCTTTGAAAGTGTAATTCATGCCGGCATCTAAATTCACCCTTGCCTGAATTTTATAAACATTGTATAAAAATGGTGTATTACCATTGATCGTCATTTCTGCTGAAAACGATGGACTAATCTTGAAGTTGTGCATGCTACTTCCTTGAACGAAGAAAGAGCCTAAATCTGCATAGTGACCAGCGATAGGTCCTTTAAAGTGCATGTATATACCCGTGATGTTATTGTTCATCGTCCAGAATTTTCCAATTCGGAATGGCGCATTGATGTTGATATAGCTGGTACTTGTCTTCGCCAGGTTATCACGTGTAATCCAGGTCTCATTTGTAATGCTATCCTGTCCCATACTCTCCACCATCGCATCGTTGGTCAAATCTGTACCTAAGGTGAAGTTGAACATCTGTCTGTAGGTATAGGTCAAGGTCATTCCATGCGTGTACTGTGGTTTGATATATGGATTTCCCTCTTGGAAAGTCAATTTATCGATGTAGTAACGGAATGGATTTAGATAGCGATAATTCGGACGCGTAACCTTTTTCGCATAGCCTAAATTAAAGATGTGATTTGGGCTCGCATTATAGCTTACATTAGCCGATGGGAAATAATCAAAATAATCGCGGTTCACAACCTTATCTTTGGTTACTGAGTTACCTTCAGAGATGGTATACTCACCACGCAATCCTGCTTTCAATCCCCATTTACCAATGGAGGTGCTGTAATCCAAATAGGCTGCAGCAATCTGTTCGGTATAGATGAATAAGTTGGAACGATTTGAAATATCTACCCAATTACCTGCCCGATTTAAGGAGTCGAATTGAAGGTTATTGTCCGAATTCACATAGGAATACTTAACACCAGATTCAAATTTTCCCTTTTTCATCTGCTTCAACCAATCCAATTTTGCCACATAGATATCGATATCCGTTGGCATAGCACTGCGCTCTTGTTGTTCAGGATAATGCAATGTACCGTCAGGACGCTCTGTTCTATAGATATAATGATTGTCATTTGCTGTTTTAAACATACTCCAATCGGCATCAAAAACAAGTTTACTGCCCAAGGTATCCAACTTATATTCATTATTAAAGTTGGTGGAATAACGGTTGAATGGCGCATGGCTAACGGACGACGAATTCAGTATAGAATCTACCATATTAGCAGATAACATAATGTTTGTCAAACTTTTATTTTCACTATCTTCCACACTATTGTTACCTGTAAATTGAAGTAACATGGTGTTCTTTAGCGAAGTTTTTTGCTCAACTCCAACTTTGTAATTATGGCTTTTTTCGCGTTCAACTAAATAGGCATCCTGATCGAAACGAGTAACTTGGTTAGCATTTCTAATATCACGATCCAACAATAAATCAATTTGGCGTTTATTATCCGTGTAAGCATAAGAACCGAAAACGGTTGTATTGTTCTTTTTATAATTTAAGCTCAAGCTAGAGTTCCCACGGAAATGCTTACCCATTCCGGCACTTGCCAAAAAGGTACCATTAAAACCTTCCAAGTTATTCTTTTTCATGACGATGTTGATCGTTCCTACTGCGCCTTCAGCATCATCTTTAGCAGAACGGGTAGTACTTACTTCTACACTTTTTATTTGTGCTCCATCTGTAGACTTCAAGAAAGTAGCCAATTGCTCTCCGGTCATAAAGGTTTGCCGACCATCAATAGTCACATTTACCCCCTGCTGACCCATCAGCTGTAGATTATCATCTTTATCGACACTGACGCCTGGTGCACGCTTAATGACTTCCAAGGCATTATTTCCAGCAGCTACGGAAGAGTTTTCTACATTTAAAATCAGCTTCCCATCTTTACTTTGAACCATTGGCACTTGACCGCGCACGGTCACCGCTTCAATGGCCTGACTAGCAGTCGTCAACTGAATAGTTGGAACCTCTACAGTTTTATCCCCCAATTCAAATACAGCTGAATTTGCCGTATTAAATCCTACAGAACTTACCTGTATAAAATAGCTCCCTTTTGGTGCTTTTAATATGCTGTACTCACCATTTTCGTCGGTGACAGCTGTTTTCAATAAAACCTTAGAAGTCGATGCCATCAGATACACCGAAGCCGAAGCTACTGGTTGATTTTGCTGATTGACAACTTTGCCCTTGACATCTGCATCTTGGTTTCCTGCGAATGATTGACTAATTAGCCCCGTTAGTAAGACAATCATAAGCGCAATTATTCTTCCCATGGTAGTGTTTAGTTAAATGTTATTTTATTTGGTTAGGTACTATTTATCGTTTTTTATGCTTCGCTCTCATCAGAAGACGCTTCTTCTTCTGAATTGGTTGCTTCAGCCTCCTTTTTATTTTTCTTCTTTTCTGCTTTCTCCGCTTTCTTTAATTCTTTTTCAGCCTCTTTTAATGCCTTCTCATCCGCCTCCAACTTATCTTCTTCCAGTTTTCTAACACATTTTAACCCATCTTTCGTCATCAACCATTCCGAATACTTCTGCTCTGGATCTCTAGAACAATCCCAAAGCGAACCATTTTGAAATTTGTTCTCTAAAGCTCTGTTTACAGTGACTTTTGAACCTATTGGAAGATAAACGACCATCGAAACTCGCTGGTCACGGTAAACTGGTTTTGAATTGATTGAGAAATGACTGTCGAAAATAATGGATTCAGGCGTTTGGTTTACCCCATAGCGAATCTGTGAAGCATAATCAGAAGCTTCCCCATAGGTCTTGCCATTCGCAATATAATTGTACGCTAAATATGGTGCCTTAAGCGAGTCAATAGCTTCAAAACGAATTCTTACATCCGAACGAATCTCTTCCATAATATTCTTACCATCATAGGTAATATCGAATTTCTTTCCTTTGAAATTTTCATCTGAAGTCTTGATGACACGAACATCATTTTCCTCAAATACATAGCTATCCCTCTTTTCCAAAGGTTTTTCCACAGAAATCGTACTTTCCTCACGGAAATCCTGTTGAGTTACAACCACAAAATAGAAGATTGTAATGATGGAGGCAATCCAAATCGCCAACATGGACATATTCACATAATTGTTGCTCGACTTAGCCTTAAATAAGATGCGCAACATCAAGAAGAATAAAGCCAAGAATGGAATTCCTACTGCCAATGTTCCTGCAGTCAAGGCAAAGAATGCCGAGCTACTATCCAACATTTCTAATGGTGGAAAGAAAATTTCATTTCGGTAGCCAATGAGGTTTAATATGTTCATGACATACACGAAAAACAGTCCGATTACGGTAAGCCCGGAAACGATAAGGGTAATGACAGCCATTATTTTTCCGATTATCGAGAATACACTTCCTAAAACATCCCCTACCGAACGAACGCCTCGATTAATATGCTCGCCGGTCCCAGAAAAATTTTCACGCAATCCCTTCATCTCCTCATCAAAAGATTTTTTGAAATTGTGCAGGTTGGCTTGCTCACCACGCATAGCTAATTTATCAGCTCGAGTAAGTGCCTTTGGCATAACGGCCCATAGTACAAAGTACAATAGCACACCGGAACCTCCAAACAGAAAGAATAACACAAAAATGACCCTTACCCATTTGGAATCTATATTAAAGTACTGCCCCAGACCACTACATACACCCCCTAGAATCTTATCATCCATATCGCGCATCAAGCGTTTTGACATGGTATAATCCGCAAAATTAGACTCTGTATAAGTCGACTCCTCAGTCGTTTGTCCTTCAGCTGTTTTCTCCGTATTATTTTCCTCCGCGTCAACTGTTGCAGTCCCCTCTGCTTTCAGCTCATCCGCAAATTCATTCTCAAAATCACTTACACGACCCATCTGTGCAATAACCTCCGAGACATCAAGGATATTGATAACCTCTTTGCGACCGCTGTGGATACGCTCAGAAAACATCTCGGCAATTCGGTTTTCTATATCTTCCAAGATCTCGCGGCTATCCTCAGATTTCCCAAAGTGACGCTTGATCTCGATCATATATGATCGTAAATTCTCGTACGCATCCTCCTCAATGTGGAATACGATGCTGTTTATGTTTATTATAATCGTTTTATTCATGACAATATTAGTTAGTTTAATGGTTAAATTTCTCGGTTGGCTATGGATATCTCAACGGCAAATACCAGTTCCTTCCAGGTCACATCCAACCTACGTAGTACTTCTAGCCCTTCCGCTGTAATCTGATAATATTTCCTAGGTGGTCCCGAAGTAGACTCTTGCCAACTATAACTTAATAAGCCATTATTCTTCAATCTTGTTAATAGTGGGTATAGCGTCCCTTCAACCACCAACAGCTCCGCTTTCTTCAGCTCGCTGATAATGTCTGAGGCATATATTTCTCCCCGAGAAATTATGGAAAGGATACAGTACTCCAGTATCCCCTTCCTCATTTGGGTTTGTGTATTTTCTGCTATCATAACTATACAAAGATATATCCTTTAGATGGTACTTTGCAATACATAGTACTATAATAATCTCAATATCTATTGTAACACACTGATTTTCAGCTGTAAAATTTTTTATTGGTTATGTTAACTTAAATGGAAAACAGTAAAAATTAGCCGAATTGTTTTTTATTATCAGATAATAATGCGACTTTTAAGGACAATGAACTGGATTATCAATTACGCTTGGGCAATCTTATGGGCGGTTATCATGATGATACTTCTATTATTGCCACCCGATGATTTACCATCAGGAAATTTTTTCGAAGGATTTGACAAACTTGTACATACGGGTTCTTTCTACTTACTAACTACATTGGTACTTTTCGGTCGGGTTATAGATACCAAAAGAAGAGCTACAAAATGGCGTACTTTTACCATCGCATTTATTACCGCAACTGTTTTTGCTTTCGGAACTGAAGGAGCGCAAATGTATTTTACCAATAATCGCCAGGCCGATTGGTGGGATATTTTTGCGGACTATGTAGGCATAGGTATGGCTCTATTTAGTTATTTGTTATTATATAACAGAAGGGCAAAATACGACTAAGTCGTCTCTTATAGGTCTTCAACACGAATTAAGAAGCCTTCGCAAGGCAAATTACGGATAGCTTACAATTAGGATACCGTTCTATTATGGCCTCTGCTGCAGAAACCAAAGTAGCCCCAGTCGTTAGCACATCATCAATTAATACGATGTGCTTCCCATCAATAGCTGGTTTTTTCGAACAGCTAAAAACACCACTTACATTCGCTACCCTAGCCAAGGACGACAACCTTGTTTGCGTTTTGGTTTGAACCTTACGAAATAAGATCGTCTCATCGACTGGCACCTGCAAGATACTGGCAAGTCCCATCGCTATTTTAGCACTCTGGTTATAGCCTCTTTTTCGTTTTCTTTTTGAATGTAATGGAATGGGGACTAATAGGTCGATGCTTTCAAAAAAAGGGGATTTCAACAGCTTAATGCCATATTCACGACCAAAATAATAACCAATTTGCGGCTTACTATTATATTTTAAATTATAAATAAGATTTTCCACCAATCCAGCATTACTTAACCGAAATAAGGCAACTGCAAATTGTATCTGTGATCGGCCTTTTAATTGTTGAAAACAAGGATTATTAGGATCTAGGTGATCATCGGTATAAGGCAAATGATATTGGCAAAAAGTACAGATTTCCTGTTCATCACCCATCAAATTCTTCTGACAGGCATAGCAGACTTCTGGATAAAACAGCATCCAAAAGGAAGTCCAACTATTTAGCAAAAATTGAAGCATAGCAGATATTTTCCACAAAATCGAAAAATACTGTTAGCTCAATGTATGCTAATCGTTAGCTAATTGTCAAATGTAAGGGGGAAAGTAGAGAAAGTTTAAACAGAAGCCTCTTGTTCAGCCTTGTCTTTATCTTTGATAGCCAATTGTCCACATGCCGCGTCAATATCTTTACCACGACTACGACGAACATTGGTAATAATCCCCTGTTTCCGTAAATACTCTGCGAATTCTTCAATCTTATCCGCATCGGCATTCACAAAATCTGCTAATGAAATAGGGTTATATTCTATGATATTAACTTTACAAGGTACATGCCTACAGAATTTGGCTAATTCCTTAGCATCTTCCAATTCATCATTAAAATGATGGAATACGATATATTCAAAGGTAATGGGGTTCTTTGTTTTTGCGTAGAAGTACTTCAATGCATCAGCTAATGCTGCCAATGAATTCTGCTCATTAATAGGCATAATTTCATTACGTTTTTTGTCGTTTGCAGCGTGCAAAGAAAGGGCAAGATTAAAGCGAACGCCATCATCACCTAACTTCTTTATCATTTTGGCAATACCAGCAGTGGATACCGTAATCCGCTTGGCTGCCATGTTTAAACCATCTGGAGCTGTAATTCGCTCAACAGATTTCATCATATTGCTATAATTCAATAAAGGCTCACCCATACCCATATAGACAATATTGGTCAGGGGGTGTCCATATTTCTCTTCTGCTTGCTTACTGATCAAGACAACTTGGTCATAGATTTCATCCGCATTCAAATTACGCTTACGGTCCATATATCCCGTAGCACAGAATTTACAGGTAAGACTACAGCCAACCTGGCTACTCACACAAGCTGTCATACGATCATCTGCCGGAATTAAAACCCCTTCGATGATATTTCCGTCAAACAAGGTGAAACTGCTCTTAATAGTCTTATCGGAACTGATTTGTGACTCCTTAACTTTTACGGAATTGATGCTAAAACGGTCTTTTAACTTGTCGCGAAGGCCCTTGCTAAGGTTGCTCATTTCATCAAAATCGATACAGGATTTTACCCATAGCCATTCATAAATCTGCTTGGCACGGAAACCCTGTTCACCCATCTCCACTAGTGAATCCTTTAGCTGCGCTAAACTCAAACTTCGTATATCAACCAATTTTATTGCTTTTTCCACAGCACAAAGATACATCAAAAATTATAAGCTTCATGTAATATTCTGCTAAGACCCTGAAACAAAGACGGCAACAGAAAAGTCCTGTTGCCGCCGAAAACAATCTAATAACCACTATAGCGACTGATTTCTACTTTGAAAACGTACTTTTCGACGATTTCTCCAACGTAAAATCAAAAAAACAACTACAGAACCAATGAGGAATATTGGCCATAAACCGATAATACCCAAAACAATATTAGCAATTAAATCACCCCCAAACCCAAATGAACTCTTCACTCGTGACCAGAATGAATTTGATCCCATTGGCAAATTCGATTGGTAATCAAAAAGATTAATCCGCAAGCTCGAATAATTCACTTGTCCAGATAAATTACGCATCACACTTTCGCTGCTATCAATTTCTTCTTGCAATTGCCTGATCTGCTCCTGTATTTCCAATAATTCTTTCACATTCTTTGCGGAGGAAACCATGGCTTGATAGCGCTCCAAATAAGCCCTTTTACTTTTCAAACGCGATTCCAAATCATAATATTGAAGGGAAACATCTTCGGAAGTCAGGCTTTTGGAGGTAATTTTATCCTTGCCATTTTCTACTGAGGTTAAAAACCCATCCAATTTATCCGATGGAATGCGCAAAACCAAATCATAACTAATCCGATTATTGTTATCCGTATTGGCGGATTCCCGCTCATAATAGCCCCCCATCTGTTTCAATTGCTGATCTAAATTCTTCTTACTGGTCTTAACATCCTTGGACTCAATCGAGATATTACCTTCCCTGATAATCTTTGGTTTATTAACCGTTTGAGACCTTTCGATAGTTTTTTCAGCTGGTGCAACAGACGCTGCCGCAGCAGCATCAGACCCCTTTAATCTAATGGATTTGGGTGCTACATTAGAATCTTTATTTTCTGATACCGCATAATCCATTTCCGGCATTGAAACTTCCTGTTCTCTAGATTGATTACAACTAGCACTGGCGAGCAATACGAAGCTCAGAGCTAAAGCGATGGTTGTTCTTTTCATGGTCTATCATTTTTAACCTAGATGCAGTAAACCAAACAATTCCATAAACTATCCCTATAAAAAAATTGAATCTTGAAGTTTGACAAGAATTAACAGGCAATGCTCATCAATTTTGCTGTGGACCTTGAACTTTATCTGTTTGTAATTAATTGGTATTTCACCCTATTTTCCTTCGAGTTTCCTTTGGAACTCTCACGGAATTTCTTAGGATTTGGTAGGGATCTTGTTCGGATCTCGTTCGGTCGGAACCGAACGAGATCCGAAGGAGTTCCGAACAAGTTCCGAAGGAGATCCGAATTAGTGGCGAAGAAAACCCCTGTGAAAGACAATGAGACAACAGACAAAAGACAACAGATTTTGGACTAATTTGCGTGATAGAAATTTTGTCTTACAACTCAGAGTGAAGCGAAGAGTCTCTCTTCCCACCCATAAAAACTCGTCATCACGAAGCTAGCTGAGTGAACTTCAAACTATACAAATCAGAAATAAATAGTTAATAGACCGCTTTGCTATTAGATGTGAGAAATGATATAGAAAGGGGGAACTGTCGAAGTGTGCTTCTACCTAATGGTTTCGGCGGTAAGGAATAATAAAATCACGATAGGTTGTAGGGTCGAAGCATGCTTCGACTGCATGTATTAAACAATAAAAAAGACAACAGATTAGGATCATTATTCTGACTAAAAACAACAAAACAAAATTCCAAATAACATAAAAAAAGGGTTCCTTAGGAACCCTGCTTTGCTGAATTAATCAGCGAAAAATGTATGTTGTATAATTCGATTTCTGCTAAAGGTCTTCCTTTTAATCTATTTTGTAGGCTAAAAAGTAAACAGCTATTTTATTTTGCGGCTTTTACCTTTGGAATGATTTCATTTCCATAGATTTCGATCGCCTTCATCATCTTGCTATGATCGGGACTACCTACATCCATGTGAGCCGAGAAACGGGTAAGCCCAAAGGTTTCTTGCATTTGAAGGATCTTGTCCACAGACTCGTTCACATCACCTACAATCAGGTGTCCGTGTCTGGAACGACCGTAGTCATATTGGGATTTTTGATATGGAGGCCAACCACGAGATGCACCGATACGATTCATCTGGTTGGAATAGTATGGGTAATACCAATCGGCTACTTCTTTACTATCTGCGCCAAAGAAGGAGTGCATGTGCACACCGACTTGGAATTTTTCCGGATCGTGTCCATTGTCCAAATACGCTTGCTGATAAATCTCAAATAAAGGTTTAAAGTTTATTGGGGATCCACCAATAATAGCAAACATCACTGGTAAGCCTAATTTACCTGCTCGGATCACCGATTCTGTAGTGCCACCTACAGCAATCCATATAGGCATACTGTTGTTTACAGGTCTTGGGTACACGCTTTGATTAATCAAGCTTGGGCGGTATTTACCGGTCCAATTAATGGTATCCATCTTGTTCAATCGCAACAATAAGTCTAATTTCTCCTCAAACAGTCCACTATAATCCTTTAGGTCAAAGCCAAAGAGTGGAAAGGATTCAATGAATGATCCACGGCCAGCCATAATCTCTGCACGTCCATTGGAAAGTAAGTCAACGGTTGCAAAATCCTGATATAGTTTAACCGGATCTGCCGAACTTAATACAGAAACTGCTGAACCTAACTTAATACGATTAGTAACAGTCGCTGCTGCTGCCAAAATAATCTCAGGTGATGCAACAGCATAATCTGCACGGTGGTGTTCGCCCATCCCAAAGAAATCGACCCCTACCTCATCCATCAATTTAATCTCTTCGATTATCTCCTGAATACGCTCCTGTGGTGCTTGTATTTTCCCTGTTTGTGGATCAATTTGAAGATCGCCAAACATACCTATTCCTAATTCCATCATAATAAACTCCTATTTCAATGATACAAAAATAGGGAGTCTAAGCTCCCTATTCCTTGATGTATGTTAAGAAATACTATCCGTGTATATATTCTTTTGTTCCGTAGGACTGAATCAGCTCGCCTTCAAAGTCCAACCACTCTTTCCATCGCTTATCCACATCCACATCGGTGCTGTATTTTCGAGCAAAATTCAGAAATGTTGTATAATGATTCGCTTCGGAAACCATCAGGTCATGGTAAAACTTAGCTAAATCTTGGTCTTCAATATTCTTCGATAAAACGCGGAAGCGTTCGCATGAACGTGCCTCAATCATAGCAGCAAATAATAGACGGTCAATAAATGCCATATTACGGGAGCCATCCTTTTTAGCAAACTTCATCAGTTGCCCCACATAATCATCCTTTCGCTCTCTACCCAACGTATAGCCGCGCTCTTTAATGATCTCGATAACCATCTTAAAGTGTTCCATTTCTTCAATGGCAATAGCGGTTAATTCATGCACCAAATCCTCAAATTCAGGATTTTGGGTAATTAATGTAATGGCATTGGATGCGGCTTTTTGCTCACACCAGGCATGGTCGGTTAATATTTCCTCAAGATTCGACTCGGCAATATTAGCCCAACGGGGATCTGTCAATAATTTTAGTCCTAGCATAGCTTTCTGATATGTTACAAAGGTAACAAATAAAGCCATCCTGATGGAATAGAATTAAATGTGCAACTTTGCACTATGGGAAAACGCATGCTTGTTATTGGTTTAGTCTGGCCAGAGCCTACTTCTTCTGCCGCAGGATGGCGAATTATTCAAATCATGCAGTTATTCATTCAACAAGGTTTTGAACTCCATTTCTGTTCTGCAGCAAGCAAAAGTGAGTTTTCCTTCCCTTTAGAAAACCTCGGAATCAAGGAACAGGTCATCCAATTGAATGATGCCTCTTTCAACAAATATGTGGAGGAATTGAAGCCCGATTATGTGTTGTTCGACCGCTTTATGATCGAAGAACAATACAGTTGGCGAGTAAAGGAAGTTTGTCCTCAGGCAATCCGGATTCTGGATACAGAAGACTTACACTTCCTGAGACAAGCAAGGCAAGATGCCTACAAGAAAAACCTGGAATTTACACAGGAAATGCTGTATTCTGATCTCGCTAGTCGAGAAATTGCATCCATTCTTCGGTCTGATCTTTCCTTAATCATTTCAACTTATGAAATGAATTTATTGACGGAACAATTCCATATTTCGCCGAGCTTATTATGCTACCTTCCTTTTCAATTTGAAGCAGCTACAGCATCGAAAAAGCTGGGTTTTGAAGAGCGACAAAACTTTGTATTCATTGGCAACTTCATCCATGAACCCAATTGGCGCACTGTTGTCGAACTGAAGCGTCTATGGCCAAGTATTCGAAAAAGATTAGGAAAAGTAGAATTACATATATATGGGGCATACCCAACACAAAAAGTATGGGACTTAAATAAACCTGCTGAAGGCTTTATGGTGAAAGGACGAGCAGAAGATGCTAAGGAAACACTTGGTAGGTATCGGGTACTTTTAGCACCAATACCATTTGGTGCAGGCTTAAAAGGAAAGTTTGTAGACGCATTCTCGGTGGGTACACCTAGTGTTAGTAGTCAAGTAGCAACAGAAGGTATGATGCGTGATGAACATGAATGGCCAGGTTTTATTTACGATACGGATGAAGATTTTTTGTACAAAGTCGTACAATTGTATCAAGATGAAAATACATGGCTAAATGCCCATACACAATGTGAAAACAAGCTTAATTCCTGGAGAAAGGATGATCAGTCCGAAGTTTTTCTGAAAAGGCTTCAAGAAATTGCTCCTGTTTTACAGCAAAATAGAAATAGAAATTTTATAGGGCAGATATTATGGAATAATCAGTTTGCTTCCAGTAAATACATGTCCTTGTGGATAGAAGCAAAACAAAAGGTTTTATAAGTTTAGTTCAAGAAATAAAAAAGGCGCATGATCAATTGACCATACGCCAGCTCTCATATTAAGTTTAAGCTTAACGTCTCTTAAATTCGTAACGGGAAGTTTTACCAGCAGTAACATTTTCCATACTAAATTTCACAACGGTAGTTACAATATTCTCTTGAATATTATAGGTCGTACCCCCGAATATCATGGTTTTGCTGTTTGGCATTTCATAAGCAACAGATTTCGTTCCTCCTTTTCCATCAAACATGTAAGCAAAACCATCTTTGTTAAAATCTAGTTTTGCATCTTTTCCTTCACCAACCAAGGTATCACGAAGAACCTCTTTACCATCTACGAATTCCGTATGAACAACATTGTTCCAAGAGTTGGAACGAATTATATTTAATGCCGTATCACGACCAATATTGTCAATAGTATCTTCACTACAAGAAGCTAATCCTATTGCCACTAACCCCAAAATCATTAACTTTTTCATAATTATCCTATTAAAATTTAAAACTGCGTTTAATTTCAGGTCTACATTTCCAATCATTATGCCAATAAATGTTAAATGGAGAAAATAACGACCAAAACAAGCTTTAAGCATATATGGGCTATCTTTATAAAAACTGTAGCTGGGGTTGAACATTCTTGGTTAATAATCTTGATAGTTTTACTTGGCAAGGAAATTAAATGGTATATTTAGTTTCACATCAACGTTTCTTTGTTTTTCAGAATATGAAGCGCATTTTACACTATTTCATCTGCCTTGTTTGGCTAGTCAACGGACTAGTTTGTAAAGTTTTGAATCTAGCTCCAAGGCATGAAGAAATTGTTGGGCAATTGTTGTCTTATAACTATGCGAGGCCATTAACATTAACCATAGGAATACTCGAAATTGGAATGAGCATCTGGATTTTTACGCGTTTGTTTCCTCGATTAGCCGCTATATTTCAAATGCTCCTCGTTTTATCGATGAATATCATAGAAACCATATTCGTTCCTGAACTATTACTTTGGGGAAGGTGGAATTTAGTATTCGCTATGCTATTTGTGGGTATAATTTATGTGGAGGCTTTTGTTTTAAAAAGTGCTAAAACCTAAAGCCTATGGATTTCCTAAAACAGCACCCATTTGCTATTGAAGCACATTTCAACTATTCATTAGTTCTGACTTTTGCCTTTCCAAAGGCAGAATTAGAAAATCTTATTCCAAAGCCTTTGGTTTTGGATTGTTATGAAGATAAGTGGGCATTTGTTGCTGTCGCCATGGTACAAACCAAGGATCTTCGGTTGAAGGGTTTTCCAAAGTGGACCGGTAGTGATTTCTTTCTGATAGGCTACCGCATTTTTGTACAATACAAAACCGCAGCGGGCAAGCGTCTAAGGGGATTATATATCTTAAAATCAGAAACAGATAGTGCCCTAATGACGAAAATGGGAAATCTGATGACCCATTATGGTTATGAAAAGATTGATATCTCCTTTCAGGAGAATGAAGAGTCCATTTTGGTACAGTCTAAAGCTTCGGATATTAAGGTAGATATAAACCATCATCAAATGGATTTAAGTCTCCCGGCTGGATCCCCTTTTCCAGACTGGAAAACCGCTCGTCGCTATGCTGGTCCACTTCCATTTACCTTTTATGTGAATGCTCAGGCTGGAATAATAAGTATTGTTGAGGGAATACGAAACAACTGGACACCCCAACCAGTTGAAGTGAAAACCTGGGAGTTTGGGTTTCTAAAACAAAGAAGTTTAGATCATGGACAGTTAGCAAACGCGTTCATCATTCGAGATATTCCCTATTCATGGAAAAAAGGAAGGAGGGAAAATTGGAAATAAAACGAAAGCCATTTCAAGGCGTATGGAACATCCTATTGTTCAATTGGCACTATTATGCCATCCTTCTGCTATTTATTGTTCTAGCGGTCGCTTTTGCTCACCTATTTCCTTTCCAGTTTCAACCTTGGAAAGTATATCTCCTAGCCTTTGTTACTATATCATCCGTTATTTCCTTGATCGTTTCTTATTGGATATATGATCGAACCGATTTATATTCATTTCCCTTAATTGAGCATTTGGATAATAAACAAGTTCTTAATATACATGCCGGATTTGATGAAACCAGTGCACTTATTCAATCAAAATTCCCATCGGCAAACCTCACTATAGCGGATTTTTATGACCCTTTAAAACATCGTGAGGTATCCATTAAGCGAGCAAGGAAAAGGTATCCCAACCATCCGCTTTGTAAAGCTGTAAATCCTTTAAACTTAAGTTATCAAAACAATTCCTTTGATTGCATACTCGTCATTTTTGCTGCTCATGAAATCAGAAACGAAGAGGAGAGGGTCGAGTTTTTTAAGGAATTGAAGCGTGTATTGAAACCTGAAGGGCAAATTGTCGTCATGGAACATCGAAGAGATTGGCTGAATTTTCTAGCCTATCAGATTGGTTTTCTACATTTTTATTCGGATCGGCAATGGCGTAGAATCTTTAAAGAAGCTGCGTTAATTTTGGTAAATGCAACTAAACAATATGGGCTTATAACCACTTATAAACTGAAAAAATATGGAACTAGCCATTAAACTCTCCGGAGCATTACAAATACTTCTAGCGCTCCTACATTTTGGTTTTCCTAGAAAATTTAACTGGGAGGCAGAATTACCAAGGCTATCTCTCTTGAATAGTCAGATAATGAAAGTGCATACTTTCTTTATTGCTTTGTTATTGTTTTTGCTTGGACTATTAAGCTTGACCTCTTCCCACCTGTTGATCGAGGGAGAACTTGGTCACAGAATCTGTCTTGGGATTGCGATATTCTGGGGTATACGTTTTATATTTCAACTATTTGTATACTCTCCATCTCTATGGAAAGGGCAAACCTTAGAAACGGTAATTCATGTTTTGTTCTGTATGCTTTGGTTATTTTTTACTTGGTCTTACTTAGATCCTATTCTTTAATAGCATTTATTTTAGCTGTGCTAAATAGTTTTATCGAGCACGCTAGTTAATATTTTAGTTGTTTCGAAGCTAACTTTATTAAGTTTTTAACAAATGTTATTGAAAATATTAATTTTTATTTCTAAGTTAGCCAATGCAAAAAGTAGCTGATTAACTACAAAAAAAGCTGCTTTAAAGCCAAACAAACAAGATATTAACCCATAGGACTACAAATGAGACAGCAAAGTCTAGCTACAAATACGTTAACAGAACTTACTACTAAGCGGAAGTGTTTATTATGTCTTTTGGCTGGGGGAGCTATGATTATGTCTATAATGATAGGTGTAATTCTACTATATTTCGTAGATGAAGACTTGCTTCGTTTCCCAATTATCACAGCAGTATCTTTGTTTTCCCTATTACCGATCTACCTTCGTCTAAGTGAAGTTAATCAGGAAATAAAGAATCGTTTCCAAAAAGCAGTTTAATAAAATTCCTTAATTAATTCCCACAAAATAGTAGCCCTCTTTATTCTTTTGAGGCTGATTTCCTTTGGTTATTGGAGTAAGTTTTAAAAGGAGATTATCGAACTCATAAGTATAAATTTGATCTTCTTCTTGAAATGGAGCAGTTTTACTATTGGGTCTCCATACTTGAACTCGGATTTGATTATTATCCAAGAAATCCATCACCCCCTTACTATCATCAGCAAATGTCAACTTGTTGCTTTCTTCGTCCAAGAGAAAAGTATTTCCATTTTTAATGGCTGTTGGGAATTGACCTTTATTTTCAGCGATTTGAAATAATCGGCCTCTAAAATCATCTGATTTCCTTCCAAATAGCGGCTTGCCTCGCAAATCGTTTCGAATTAGTTTTTTCCCTTCCTTTATTTCAACAAAATTCTCGACTTGAAAGGTCAGTTCAAAAGCAATTAATTCCTTATTATTAAATGTCACAAAGTTTTCTTCTTCTGTTGGTTTACCAGCAAGGATTTTCATGTTTTCATATTCAAATACCGAAATCTCATCATCCTTGGCATAAATACCCATAGCTTCTAGGTCAACAGGGTTAGTATAATTGAAATGAATAACCAATTTGGGTTCCTTATCCGAAAGATGCCATTCCACACGTTTATTCGTGAATGATTCCGTTTCTTTTACCCAATTAATTTGGTTGTTTTTTACTTTCCGATATTCCTCTGTTTTGGCGATCTCAGATTCGATCTCAGAGCTCAATAAACCATATTGTTCAATTCGCACTTCTTTCTTTACAGGATCCAAATACACCTTGACCTTCTCCGCAAACAGATTTGGCTGCTCCAGCATAAAGAAGCTACCCAAAATAAAGAAGAGAAGTTTTATTTCTATCATGAATGTGAAGTATTGGGATTAAGATTAGTCTTCGTATCTCTTCTGTAGTTCCGTTGACCAATCATCCAAAATTTGGTTTGCTTCAGTAACTATTTCAGACGGTAATTGCCCCGTTCTTGCAGCTGAAGTTAATTTAGCTTCTTTATTTTGATATGTTATTTCAAACATCACTTCTTTACTTTCCCACATGTAGTCATACAAGAAAGCATGTCCAGTAGCCTCAGGTTCTAAATAATGTGCTAGATCCTTCAACATAGCCATCATGGGAATAATTTCTTGATAATTCTCACTGAATTGAAGCACATAAAAATACCAGGTACCTGAATGTGGATCATATAAATCTTGGCTTCCCGAGAATTTTTCGTCAATTATTTCCTGTATAATCTGTCCATAACTATCGGCATGGTAAGATTGAACAACTTGTAAGGCATGCTTATCATACATTTCGCGACTGTCCCACCAATTGGTCCAAGAACTGTTCAGTGCCGGAGCAACAGGACGAGAGGATTTGAACTTATGTAATTGATCCTTACTTATTTTTACTTTCACAAATAATGAATATAGTTCTGACATGACTTTATCAATTAATTTAAATGACTCCGAATTTAAACAAGAAATAACCTAAGGTCGTCACGAACATAGGGAGTCCAAAAACCATACAGATGATGCTCCCTAAGAATAGATGATAATACCCAATGATCTGCGCTTTGTCAGGGACATTAGGGTCATACATCACCGGTACTCTTTCGTTTAAATTATATTGTGGAGGATTCGATTTTACATTAGGTGAAAAGGTCAATTTCTTTCCATTGACTTCATATTCCAATACCGGTTGGTACATCCATGAGCCAGATTTATTATCCCTATCACTGGCCTGTACCATTTTATTTTCAATCAAGATCGCATCCGTACGGATGGCTGATTGCATGAACTTCTGCGTTCTTAAGAATAGAAAAATACTTGCTACAAGTAGTCCTAAACCTAAAATAAAAATGAAACCGTTTATTAAATCTGTCATTTTCATGAAAGCCCTAACACCTTACTAATACCTCTTTTGTTGATCAATTAATTCTGATCAATAAACTTAAAGGAGTTACTAAAATAATCTCCAATAATTGGAAGTGGTTTCATTTTACCATTGGCAGCATTCATAATTCCGATAACCAAAAGAACCAATATCAATATACTAGCAATGTTCACAAAAATGCCGATTGCTGGAACAATTGCAGCAATTATTCCTAAGGCAATAGAAAAGATGAAGGAAAAAATAATTAAACCTAGACCTTGTTTTAAATGGAAGCGACTAAAGTCATCACGTTGATCTTTACCCATGAAATAGGCAACTAACCATAAAATTCCCAAATAACTTAAAATTGATTGCAGTTTAGAATCCATAGAAGTAATAATTAAGTGTTTATGTTCTGTTAATATGTTACTATACTTTAACACAACTTGTACCAAAAATCCTTTGGGTTAAGTTCTTTTCATCAATATCCTTACAAAACAAACAGATTCTGCTTAGAATGATGCCCTAATCAGGTTTGAAGGTTGTTGTATTTATATAATCTGAACAGTCAAGGCTAAATAAACAGCTGTGCGTTCAAGTATTTTCTGTTTACAATACTGTATAGAATGCAGAACGCTAGTATAGCATGCTTATTGCTTTTTTATGACAGATTGAATTCTTTTCCTTCTTTTGTTATTTCCTTCGTAATCCCTACACAGGTATGTAAAAAAGCTTCCATTAGATGAAATAAAATGGAAGATTTAAGAAGTTCAAATGGATTAAAAACTAAGTGTTTTTGATAAAACAAGGTTATCCACATTGACAATAATTTCTTTTACTTTTCCTGCTTCCATAACGAAGAAAACATGTTCGTTGTTATTGACAACCTTATCTCCGTTTTTCACTGTTCCAGCTTCATTCACTGGAATACCTATTTTTAACAACCCATCAGCATCGGTTCTATTCATCAGTGTGGCAGCGACACGGCCATTATCTTTATATTCTTTTTCGATTAAAGCCTTATGTTGATCATTCCAAAGCTGAGTCGTACCATACCAATAAACTTCACGATTTGAAACTGGCGAAGATCCTTTTTTAACCTTCAAGGTTAGATTAGCCTTATCAGCAGTATAAGTTTTTGTACTAGGCTCAGCAGTAACAAATGCTACTTGATAAACTGGTTTATCTTCTACTACGGTGAACTTGATGTTCTTCAAGGGTTGAGAGGTTGTACTGGTGATGCTGTAATACCCATCGGAAAGTAATTTTTTGCGGAGAGCAACAACATATATTGTTTTACCAACATAATCGCTAACATTAAAGACTACCGAATCATTTACGGTACGGTTCGCTGGTAGATTCAATGATTTTAAAGGGGTAAAATTTTCATACTTTTCAAAAGGCGCTTCGCTAAGGAAAACCTTACTATCAGTAAATCGTTGTAAGCCTACAGCGGGTGAATAAATAACGGCCTTATGCGTGGCGTTTTTTAAATCTTCACCATCGCTATCCTTAGAACAGCTTGCTGAAAAGAAAAGGGCAATGGCAGATAAGAGCAAAATAAAGTAATTGCGTTTCATAGTGATTTGTTTTGAAAAAATTTTCTTCAATCAAAACAAATTAAGTGCCAATAAAAAAAGTTTTAGTAATAAATAAAATGTGTTTAAACAGCTAATAAGGCACTATTTTTCCTAATTTTAGCTCATATCCCTACTAGGCGCGAATAATGACTTGGATGTTCCTAGAAGAAAAGTTAATTTTTTCCTTTCCGAAGGAAGAATAGCTTAAATCGGATAATGTTTTCACATTATTTAAGGCCGCTTGTAGGTAGTAGTTTCCAACATATCCTTTTCCTTCTAGGAAAAACAACATCTCCTGCAAATCATCATTTGACAGCAATTGTCCATGCACAGTAGTACGAACTTCAAAAGTTAATCTAGTAGAAATTAAAAACTCAAGACTTTGCTCAAATGACTTAAAGTCGTCAAATAGGGTAATTTCCTTATATTTCGGAGATAAGGCTTTAAAGTCCAAGGCTACATAATCCAATAAACCTTCCTCGTACATCGCTTTCAAAACCTTAGGTCGGGTTCCATTGGTATCCACCTTAATGAGGTAGCCCATTTCCTTAGCTATCTTAGCCAACTTCATAAGATCAGGGTGCATACTGCATTCCCCACCGGAAAAAACCACCGCTTGAAGCAATCCTCTTCTGGATTGTAGAAATAGCTTAGCTTCATCGATCCCAATCTTACCTTTTCCTAAAACAATATCTGGGTTATAACAATATAGGCAACGCATATTGCAGCCTGCAAACCAGAAGATGCAGGCTGCTTTATTGGGGTAATCTAATAAGGTAAAGGGGCTTATATCAAAAAGCGGTTTGGCCATGCCTTTCATTAAATAAAGTCCGCTGCTTATGCTCGCCCTGTTTACCAATATTAAAACTTTCTACAGGTCGATGATAACCCATCACGCGGGTGTACACCAAACATTTACTCCGTTCTTGTTGTTGCTGCTGCAGAATTTGCAGTCTTTCATTCTGTAATGTTTCCATGATCAAAATTTAAATTATGTTTATTAAGGATTTCATCGTCACATTTTGGACAATATTCATGTTCTCCATTGAGATAGCCGTGTACAGGACAAATACTGAAAACAGGGGTAACAGTAATATAGGGTAAGCGGAAATTACTTAATACCGTACGGACAAAGTCTTTACAAGCATCTGAGGTGCTAATCTTTTCACGCATATATAAGTGCAAGACCGTCCCTCCGGTATATTTGCATTGGAGTTGATCTTGCAGCAACAGCGCCTCAAAAGGATCATCGGTATGGTCTACCGGGATTTGAGAACTGTTGGTATAATAAATATTCTGTTCCTGACCCGCTTGTAGGATGTCGGGGAATCGCTTCTTATCTTCCTTAGCAAAACGATAGGTAGTTCCTTCGGCAGGGGTTGCTTCTAGATTATATAAATTGCCGGTCTCTTCTTGGAAACTACGTAACTTGGTGCGGATGTATTCTAATATTTCCGTAGCAAAGTTAATCCCCCAAGGACTTACCAAATTTTCCTGATCAAAAGTGTAATTTCGGATCATTTCATTCATACCATTGACGCCAATGGTAGAGAAGTGATTTCTGAAATGTGGTAAATAGCGCTTGGTATAGGGATAAAGACCATTGTCATACATCTCTTGGATAAACTTGCGTTTCTTTTCAAGTGTGGACTTTCCTATTAACAGCAGTTCATCAATTCGCTTATAGAGCTCTTCACGTTTTCCTGGATATAAATACCCCAGTCGAGCCATATTGATGGTTACCACTCCAATACTACCGGTCATTTCAGCGCTTCCAAATAGACCATTACCACGTTTAAGTAATTCCCTAAGGTCTAGCTGTAAACGGCAGCACATGCTTCTCACGGCATTGGGCTTATAAGCCTCAGGGTTCTCAATCCGCTCCCCTGCATCGTTCATCAGGTATTGACTACCAATAAAGTTTTGGAAATAAGAGGACCCAATCTTGGCTGTATTTTCAAATAAGATATCTACGTTTTCACCATCCCAATCAAAATCCTCTGTGATGTTTACCGTTGGTATGGGAAAGGTAAAGGGTTGACCATTCGCATCTCCTTCAGTCATGACTTCATAGAATGCTTTGTTGATCATATTCATTTCCTTTTGGAAATGTTTATAGCATAGATCTTCCAGGTTAATGACACCACGTTCATGCGCAATCCGCTCCAAGTGCGGCATGTCGAGTCCACGGAATAAATGTTGACCATTCTTTGTGGGTATCTGATCTTGTAAATCTTGTGGTACCACCCAGTCCAGGGTAATATTGGTAAATGGCGATTGCCCCCAACGTGCCGGAACATTCAAATTATAAACAAAGCTCCGGATAGCCTTCTTAACCGCAATCTGATTTAATTGATCTTTGAAGACATAAGGAGCTAAATACGTATCGAAGGAGCTGAAGGCCTGCGCGCCGGCCCACTCACTCTGTAAGATTCCAAGGAAGTTGGCCATCTGTCCTAAGGCTTCCCGAAAATGCGAAGCAGGCTTACTGTCTACACGACCACGAACCCCGTTAAATCCTTCATCTAATAAAACACGAAGACTCCAACCGGCACAATAGCCAGTCAAACAATCTAAATCATGTATATGGATATCCGCATTTCGATGCGCATGCCCTTCCAGTCGATTATAGACTTTGTCTAACCAATAATTGGCAATAATCTTTCCTGCAGTATTGTTTACCAATCCGGCATTGGAAAAGGAGTTATTGGCATTGGCTTGTATTCGCCAGTCGTGCTGATAAATATATTCTTCTACAGCATGGCTACTGTCCACATAGGTACTGGAATCAACGAAACGATCGATATGTTCTCTTTGCAACTTTCGGGTATGCCGAAAAAGCATAAAAGAGCGCATTACGGGAAAATAACTGAATGCATAGAGCTTCTTTTCTATGGCATCTTGTATATCTTCCACATCCAATAAATCGCTGGCGAAAATTTCAGATTGAAGGCTTAGGAAAACTTCATCATCATAGGGCACAGATACACTCTCGAATGCCTTTTTTATGGCATCCTCAATTTTAAAAGCCTGAAAAGATTCAAATGTTCCATCACGCTTTATGACGTTTCTCATAGTAATAGATTTTTTGTGTTAAGCGATAGAATTCCAAGGAATTACATAAAGCTAACCAACAATAACCTATTTATTTATGAGGGCAAACATAAAGCGATAGAATTATAAAAAATGATCTTAAAAAGACACAGATATCTGCGCTATAAAGTTGCGACCTGGTCTGGCAATCTTCATGATATCTTGATGTCTAAAATAATAACGATCCAAGATATTTTCTACTCGAAAACTAGAAGTAATACGCTGTTGCTTCCATGCAAATTGTTTCCTGATGCCAGCATGTAAAAGTGTTGCTGATGGAGTTTTTGAATCACCATATAATGCTGGACTTACCTTATTTTGAGCTGCAAAATAGGACAAGTCAAGCTGTGCATTCCAGCCTTTATAATTCAATAAGAGGCTGTTATTATTGGTTAATGGGGCAATTAGCGGCAAGGCATTTCCATCATGATCTTTACCTTCGGTATAAGCCAATGTACTGATTAGCTCTAAATAGGATAAGGGTTTAACCCGAAATGATACCTCTCCACCATATAAAGCAGCATGGTCCAAATTCTGGTATTGCTTTACACCGCTTGCTCCAATGGTCATCAAACCATAATCTGGATTAATTAGGCCCGCGATATAATCCCGGAAAAAATAATGGAAACCATTGGCTTCAATCTGCCAAATATCCTTTTTAAAAGTCATCCCTAAGCTTGACTGTAAGGCTTTCTCTGTTTTCAAATCTACATTGCCTAGGTAATCGTAATTATCCAATCGATTAAAGAGGTAGAAACCATAGTATTCCTGCAAGGAAGCACTACGATTTGCAAAGCCTACTTTAGCCATCAAATGCCAGTTTTCATTTGCTTGGAAATGTGTCGTTACAGCAACATTGCCAAGATGATTTGAGCGTGTTAAGCTTCCTTCTTTCATTCCCGACAATTGATCTTTTCCAGCCTGACTATATAAATCAGAATGTGAGAAGCTATAATTACCTAAAAGATCGATAGACCATTTATCAGAGGATAATATTCTATCCGAAACATCTAAACTTATAAATCCACGTTGAACGTCGGGCAAAGTAAACATGAACATAGGACTACCAGTTTCCGGATACATGGTCATATTTGCAGTCAGTCGATTGACATAAGCACTGACCCGTGCTTGAAGTTTATGCTTACCAATAGATTTTCCTGACTCTGAATAAAAACCTGCTGTCCAAGACACGCCAGGCATATCCATATGCATAGGCACGGTCTCCGCCGGTCTCTTCGTATCGTCCATGGCATGATCAATATGATTGAAATATACCTTGGTTTTTATTAAGTCCATTCCATCAACTGTTGGCTGATAGACATGGGTAATGGAAGCAATATTTGCATTGGCAAATGACACATCCATCGTTAGGGCTGGATAGCCAATATCCTGACCATAATCAGCTAAGTATTGTGCTTGAATCTCATTCTTGGAATTGATTTTATATTTAAAAGCCGCAGAGGCATTCCATTTTTGAAATTGGGAGTTAGCAATTTCAGCTTGTTTTGCTGCACGATAGTTTTGAGCTTTTCGGAAAATACCATTTACCAAAAGGCCATATCGTGCTGTGCTGTATTGCAGGGAAGCGAGGGTTTGAAATGCTTGGGAATTTGTTTCATAACCAGTTCCCAAAAGACCATTTAATTGGGCTGATTCTGTCAATTTTGGATTGGCAAGCTTAAAGTCAATACCTCCCCCGATAGCAGAACCATAATTACTAAATCCAGGACCCAGATTCACATTGATCTGTTGTAAATTACTGGGTTCAATATAAGAGCTTACCGGATCCATTCTATCCGTACAAGCGCCAAAGATTGCCATTCCATCTATACTCAAATTTATCTGCGCGGCATTTAAACTGCGTATGGTTGGTTCCCATGCATAATTCCCTCGACGAATCATTTGCACTCCAGCAATGCGATCTAATACTTGATCAATATTCGCTTGTTTGGAAGCTCGTTGTTCTTGTTCCAATCGCTTGTTTATTCCGACTTGGCTAGTAACTAGAACCTCTTCAATCTGAATGTTTTTCATTGTATCGTTATGCTTATGCTCTTGTGCAACTGCATGCATGCTACACAATGCTGCTACACAAAGGAATATAGATGGAATAGCTCTCATAGCACTAAATTATTTCTGTTAATTAAATCATGTATTAATTGGGATAAACTTAGAACAACACATCTAAGTACACCTCTTCGGCCAGTAATTCACCTCCTTTATGGATCGTGAAGAACAGACGCCAATCACCAGTCATGCTGTAGTTTACTTTGCCTTTATAAAGGCCTTTTCCTGCGTCTACAGGATTTTGATTGTTACTTGACCCATGATTCATGGAGGTCATTTCTGGATGAAATGCCAAAGTCAAACCTTCCATAGCTGGAAAATCAAACATACTGGAGCGTTTGAAAATCATGACATGTAAATCATTCAATCCAATTTTAGGTTTTGATGGTTCAACCAATGCCAATACATATCGTGATCCATCTTTCGCTGTAATAGTCTTTACCGGTACATTTCCTGCTGTTGCTGGTTTAATAATAACCGGAACCGCGATGGTTTTATCGTCCGCTTTCACCTCCAAAGTCCACGAACCGGATTCTCCTGAAGGCATGGTAAATATGGCGTAGGTCGCATAGGCATCATATTGATTGGAGTAAGCTAAAGTACCATATGGAGAAGCATGCTTCATGGTGCCCATGTCCATAAGCGTGGTGAAACTGAGCTTATCATTACGCACGGTTTTACCGTCTTTAGTCAATTGAAAATATAATGGATGGTATCCTACCGAGAGCTCATTATCCGAATATATACTTAACAGTTCGCCGGTAGCAAGAGTCGTTTCACCTACTTTTACTTTTCCTTGTAATGGTAATTCTAAGGCTTCTTCTTTATCGCAGGAGCCCATAAATAGAGCAGTGATGCTCAGACAGATGACATAAACTAATTTTTTCATAGCATTGTTCTTAAAGTCAAATTATTCTTATTTAATATTCAATTGTTCCTTGCCCTCATCACTCATCCGATCAATAGACCAAGCTGGCTGCCAAACCAAGTCGATGATAATTTCTCGATCGGGAAAGACTTTTTGAAGGCATTTCTCTACCCCTGAAAGGATAGAATCTCCCATGGGACAATAGGGGGATGATAAAGTCATTTCGACCTTTATTTCGTTGGCTGAGGAAAAATCTAAATCGTACAATAAACCCATATCGACGATATTTATCCCCAATTCGGGGTCCATAACCATCATTAGCGCTTGCTGTGCTTTTAATTGTTCCCCAGCATATGCAGATGTCAAATCAATTTTCATGTTGAACCTTTCTTTTGTGCAAAAGCACCTTAAACACATTGATGAGGTAGCTAGCTGCAAGGATGATCCATAGGTAAGTGCAGGCATTAATAGCCCATCTCAATTTTAATCCTACGGACAAGGCGGTAGCCAACAAACTCAAGAGAAAAACATAGTACTGGACGTTCAATAGCCCTTGGCTATATAAATCCTTTGGCATAGGCAAATTGGCCATACCGTTCATTCCTTTGTAGCGTAGATTCCAAATAATAAAGGGTAAGGTTTTGAAAGTCATACCCAGGATTATACTGGTTATCCAACCTAGGAAAATCCAAATTGCATATAAGGTAATCCACTGTCCTGAGCTGTTCTTAAGCACCAGAGGCAGTGTCCCAAAAGCCATTAAAAGACAGAGTATGGAAATAAATGCATGCCTCATAGGGATGTCAATCTTCTTTCTTGCCCGATGCTTAAAGCAGTCCAGAATATACAATACCCAGCAGATAAATCCTATAAATACAATTCCCCCAAAAAGCAGCGAGTACAAATCAACCTGATCTTTATAGCCCTTCCAGAGGAATAGCAACAGGCCTAAATTTATGAGGATAACAGAGGCGAATAGGTAATTGCGTTTATTGGATTTCCCCAATAAAAACATAGGGAGCATCTTAGCGGCAGCACCAAACACCAATTGCAAGAACCAACCCGCAATGCCTGCATGTGCATGTAGCTTCAGAATGTCCAAATGGCTCTTTTCAATAAAAGGATGCGCCAAATTAATGGCTAACAATAAACCAATACTGCATGTAAAACAAAACCAAAAAGCGGATAACATAAAAAACAGATGCAGTTCAAATGCTTGTTCCGAATCTCTTAATGTCCTCCAGAGAATGATGAAATACAAATAGGAACTTATACATACAAAGCTTCCACCTAAGATCATCATCCACCCGATTTGGAAAGACCAAAAGCTGTGTATCAAAAAGCAGGTACCTATGGTCAAGCAAATATAGCTGGCAAATGCTAAGCTTGGGGTTTTCAGTTCTCTTTCAAAGATCACCGGTATCAATTGGTAGGCGGCACCAAGGATGATCATGGTTCCCCATCCCAGTACCAGGGTATGTACGATCGCTAATACTCTCGGTTGAAAATAATGCCCCAGAATTTGGCTTCCAGTCTGTTGAAATAATAAGCTGAATGCAAAAAAGAATATGGCCGCTGTTATAAAAAATGGAATAACTGCATATCCTTCTGGGGCCTTATTTATGGAAATATTAGCCATTTTTTAATTATTCTTTAGGAAATATCAATAAGCGGACATCACCCTCAACAGGTTCACAAATGAAGATTTGAAAGGATGACTCCTCCAATTCTTCTAAAAGATGTAAAGGAACTTTTCTATGTAAGACATATAGATATTCGTTCTTATTTAAGTCTGTTAAGAAATGTAAGATTAATTCCATCGGTTGAGGCATAGGTAAATGACACACATCAACCTCAATTTTTTTAAAGTCATTTAGAGCCTTGGCCTTTTCCTCAAATTCTTCAATGGTCAGGAAAGTGATATTTTGAGGTTTAGATTTTTCTTTTTTATCCTCTTTAGCCTTGTAGAAATAACTGTGGTATTCATTATTGCTAACACTTTCGGTATGGCACAATGCCCCTCTTTCTTCTAATCTTTTGATTAAGGGAATAGGAATAAAGGAATTAATGATATACAACACACCATGAAGCGGCAATGCCTTATAGGCTTGAAATATATCCTTCAAAGGATCTTTATCGGCATCAAGCAGTGGCCTAACATCCAAAGCTTGTAAGGAATTTGTTTTTTTCAACCAGTCTGGTCTACCAGATTCCTCTTGTACCTCCACAGGAGAAGATTGACTAGTATCCTCCCAAATGAAACCAAGAGGCTCCAACACACGTCGAAATTCCATAATTGAAACACCAGCAATTTTCGATGCTTCACCGATATTGACCCGAGGCGTCAATACCTTACGCAATAACGGGATTTTTATTTTACGCAATGGCTTAGCGATCGAGGCAATGGCATCAATAGCCAATTCATTGGCCTTGATCAATTCGGAAATCTTCGTATGTTGGTTAATCCTCATGGCTACTTAACTAATCTGTACTCGGTAAGCTTTTATCATCTTTGGAAACAAGATGTTATTCTCTAAATGTATATGTTGAAACAAATCGGCCTCAAAGGCTTTGATCTGCTCGAATAATGAACTGTGTGAATTGCAAGCATTGGCAGGCAAATGATAATCCTTACTTATCTTTCGCAACTTCCTCAACTCATCTCCTGCATGTTCATGCTCCAGTCGCAAGAAATCAATTAATTGATTCGCCTGATTGCTCGACAGTTCATGGAGATTCTTAGTTGCTGGAAACAGCTGTTTTTCCTCCTTTTCCAGGTGGCAATACAGTTCCGAAAGAAACTCTTCCAATTCATCAGAAAGACGAACTAAGGAAGGATGTTCACCTGCATGTAGCATAGCAACTTTTTTTGCCAACTCTTGAATAATTGGTCCTTTCTCACGTACGTATTTATGATGGACTTGTTTAATATAGTCGCTCAAAAAATCGATATCCCAATCTTGGTAATCCAATTTGGTACTTGGAATTTCCTGCAGAACAGATTCATTCAGCTGAACACGTAAATCTTCTTCTGATAGTCCTACGGACTCAGCGGCATCTTTAATAGATTGTTGGCCACCGCAACAGAAATCTATTCCCAGTTGCTTGAGTCGTTCAGCTTTTCGAATATCTTTTGCGGCAATTATCCCAATATTTTCAGACTCTCCCTCAGCTACTGGTTTGGCAAGTCTTACTTGCCATAACTCCGGCCCTGATTCCAAATAGTCCCAAGTAAAGCCATTACCTCTTTCCCCTAATAATTGATAATATAGAGGCTTAGGATCATGGTCATTTTTGATGATAAAAGATTCACCAGAGTCCAAAGCATCGAAGTGCTCGAAAATGGTTGGGTGTTTTAAACGAGGTTCTATGTTATAGACCTCTAATATGGCTGATTTTATCATGATAATTCGTTTAGTTTATCTTTTACAAATCTTTCTTCTTGAAATATCGAACGGAAAGGAATAGCGGAATAACGGCCCATAAGACCATCACCAATAAGGTAATCCCCATGCCCAGTCCAGTTCCAAAAAAATCTCGAAATATGGCTCCTGTATAGCCCATCATAGCCGATAGATCCAATTGCAATAAGATTAAGATCCTACTGATATCTATGGGATTAAACATGGATAAGGCAACCATCATATTTTCGATTGGGTAATCGGAAAATTGAAACAATAGGAACAAGACTAATGCATCGAATAATAGTCCAAAGTACAACCAGAGTAAAATGGCAAGTCCGATACCTTTGGACTTATCGCGTATCAAAACTGATGTCCACATCGCGATGGCGACAAAAATCACGGACAACAGTAAACCACATCCTAACAAGGTTAAACCTGATCCACTAAAGGCATACAGAAAAATGGGAATTCCTACCCCTACGAAAAAAGAAAGACTGATAGCACCAGCTAATCCTATAAAGATGCTCAACCAAATATTCTCCCTTTTCAAGGGTTGACTTACTAATAAGTTTATAAACTCAGCACTGTTATACAGATAGATACTCGAAAAAACAATGCTGACTAGAGGAACAACAAATAAGACAATGTTTAATAAACTGACCAAACCCTTTTCGTAATTATTCTCCATACTGAATACACTGATTGATAAAACAAAAAGTAGTACGGTATAGAATAAGATAGTTTTATTCCTCAATAGGTCAGCAAAAACATATCGTATGATTTTATTCATGAATTCGCTTATTTTAAGGTAATCGATTCAGACATGACATGTGCTATCGCTTTTGACAGCTTGTCTGTGCCTGTATCGGTTTTCAATTGCTGCAAGCTCTTATGAAATAATAAATTACCGTCTTGCAAATAAATAATCTGAGATACCAAATCATCCAAATCTGAAAGTACATGGGAGCTGATGATAATCAATTTATTTTGTCCCAATTCTTTCTTGATTTTCTCTTTCAATATCTCTGTGGACAAGGGATCTAGACCTGCGGTTGGCTCATCCAATATCAATGCTTTGGGATTGAACATAAAAGCTAAACATGCACTCACTTTCTGGCGGGTTCCGCCAGATAAGGTGCCCATTCTTTTCCCCAGTAAGCTTGGAAGATCAAAGTCCCGGTATAAATCCATATCCAACTTTGGTTCAGGGATTTTACGAATATCCTTCATCATATCCAGCACCTGCCCGATCGTCATATTCTCTGGGTATTGACCAATCTGCGGCATGTAACCAATATCATTTCTATAAGTCCATTTATGCTGAATATTCTGTCCATTAAAATGGATTGTTCCTGTTGTAGGAACGACCATTCCTAGGATAGATTTAATTAACGTTGTCTTCCCACTACCATTAGGACCTATCAATGCGACACACTGACCACCTTCTAAATTGAGGTTAATGTCCTTCAATACTTTAAACTTGCCAAAGTCCTTGGTTATATGTTGGATCTGTATCATACTTGTATCGATTTCATTCTTGGTTTTTCATCCTTTAACCCTTCGGGGGTTAAGCTGGGTAATAGCTTCTCGGTACGGTCAAATAAAGTGACCATAAAACTCCGGAACAATAACATCACAGAGGGATATCGTTCAACCATCATAGAAAACAAACTTACCGGGCGGAATGCGATATCGCCAATACCATCCTTGTTCAGGTCATAGCCTTCGTATTTATCCCAATAGTTATTTTCGAAGTTGTTCAGTGCCAGGGTACCATTGGTTGCTACGTCAAAGGTGTTTTGTAGAAAATTATTGTTCTTAAACACATTATCCATGCAACTAGATTGTACTTTAATGGCCCATCCATTACCTTTGAAATTATTGTTTTCCAGATGAATCCTGTTTGATCCTTCCATGAAAATCCCCGTTGTATTACGGTCGAATTGATTATTGATTATTTGGCTATCCGATATATCTTTTAGGAGCAGACCATAGGCTGCATCACCCCAATTTTCTTCAAATTTATTGTTCTCCATGTGCACATGCTTGGTGTACATGACTGCTACACCAGCACCATTTGCACGAAAGGTATTTCCTACATAACTGTTGTCATGGGAAAACATGAAATGCAATCCATATCGCAGGTTCTGTTTAGACAAGTTGTTAATCACATGTGTATTGGTAACAAACTCCAAGTAAATTCCATCACGGTGACCGATGATTTCATTGTCTTTGATGTCTAAACTATCTGATTTCCATCCATGAATACCATTTCCGATTAACTGCTCAGCAGTTCCATAGGCTTGGATTTTATTTCCACGGATTTCTAGATGTTTGCAATTCTGTGAGTAGATTCCAAAAAAGTTATCTTCCAATACATTATCCAGCACTTTGATTTGATGGGTATTGTAAATTTTAATACCTGCGATATCATTGATGGAAGAATGTCCAGATCCTTTAATGGTGAATCCCTGAACAGTTACACCGGAAGATTTGATTGATAAAGGTTCAAATTTTTTCTCCCCATCTAAGGTAGGTTTACCTATTCCGATTAGGGAGATGGATTTATCAATTTGGATATTGCCCTCTTTATAGAGTCCAGCATCTACCCATACGGTATCTCCTGGTTTTGCCAGTTCAATTCCTTTCTTGATGGATTTTATGGTTTGCTTATTCCCTACTTTAATGCTGGAGGCATGTAGTATGCCCCCAGTCATTAGTAAACAAAATAAGGCACTCCATATTTTTATGGCTGAACGTTTCATGCTCCTCCATTTATTTCCACAGGTCATCCCAAGTCAAGGTGGTACCACCTACTGTTTCCTTGGTTTTTTCAAGATCTGCTGCATTGCTAAAAGCAGCAATATTTCCACGCATTGGGCTTTTTAGCTCCTCACTTTTCAGGTAGAACATCTTCTCTGCGGGCATTAATTTTTGACTTGAGTAGTCTGGTAAATAGAAAGCCGATACTTCGTCTTTTTTCACCTTGCTTTCTTTCACGAAAGCAATCATGCATTGTACATCATCAAAATTGTACACACGACCTTTTTTAGTTTGTAGCTGTGTGCCAAACCGAGCATCACTAACTGTCATTTTACAATAGGCGCATTGATCAGTCCCGTATTTGATCGGTTTAGGCCCATTATTACTTTGACATGCTTGTAATCCGAGTGTAAGCAGCAATAAACTGCTTAAACAAATCCAGAATAGTTTAAAGTTTTTCATGTTACGCGAGTTTAGTTGTTTTGGTTTTACGCCATTCCTGTATGGCAGCGAAAGCTAGGATCAGCCCACAGGCAATAAATATCCAGCCCCCGATATCCGGAATGGAATAGGCTCCAAAATTGAGTAATTGTTTATATCCTATCAGTGGTGGCTGATATGACATTCCAGGCACTTTGATTGGTGCATCTGGACTTAGGTTGTGACCATAATTGTATTCCCAAATGTAGAAATCAACCATAGCTACAATACCGAAGATTAAAAAGGCAACAAACAGGATATACACCCATTTACGTTTATTGGCAATGCCGACTGCAAGAAAGGCCAAGGCAAAAAACCCAATGATATACGGAAGAACAGTAAATTCTACAAAATCTTCCACATGTAAGGTCTTCATGCCGATATAGTGGTTCAACCCGTTAATTATCTCCACTTGTCCGGCTAGCTTATAGCTATAAATCTGCAGTTCCAACCCTTCAGGGTATTGAGCTGCGTCCAGCTCAATACGCCATATAGGAAGGAAGATGACGGCTACCAACGCCAAGCTGCATAGCACCATTAAAATGCGATGTAAGCCCGACATATTGTTTGTAGTTTTCATCTTTGTGTAGTTTTAGTTAGCACCTTCGGCTGGTAAGTTAGTGCCCAAACTGTAAGTCAATGGCACATTACTACCTTTCTTCGAAATTCGAATATATCCCTGCATTTCTTGGTGTAATGCACTACAGAAGTCAGTACAATAGAATGGGAATACTCCTATACGATCTGGTACCCATTTTAATGTCTGTGTTTCTCCAGGCATAACCAATAGCTCTCCGTTTTTCGCTCCTTTTACTGCGAATCCGTGTGGCATATCCCAATCCTGCTCGATATTCGTTACGTGGAAGAATACTTCATCACCCAGTTGAACACCCTCGATATTATCTGGAGAGAAGTGTGATCTTACCGATGTGATATAAACATGGATTTGATTACCCTTACGCTCTACACGAGCATCCTTCTCACCCTTGGTGACATATGGATTGGTATTCTCCTCGATTTTGAAGATTTTCACACTCTTATCCTTCACTTTCTCTGCGCGGATAGCTTGTGCATAGTGAGGCTCTCCAATCGTTGGGAAGTCTAATATCAACTGCATCTTATCGCCAGAGATATCAAAGATTTGAGCACTCTGTGACAACTCAGGTCCAGTTGGTAAGAAACGGTCTTTGGTGATTTTGTTATAGGCAATCACATATTTTCCATCTGGGTTTTTAGTATCTCCACCAGGAATCATTAAGTGACCTGTAGAATAGTAAGTAGGAACGCGGTCGATGATTTTTAAGTCTTTGATATTCCATTTTACTAACTCAGAGGATACGAAGAAGGAAGTAATCGCATTACCTTTACCATCAAATTCGGTGTGCAATGGTCCTAATCCTGGTTTTTCAACCTCACCATACAAGGCAGCCTCGTATTTAATGATTGGAATACCACCGAATTTACCTTCGAATTGTTTTCCTTCAATTGCTTTCTGGATCTTACTGAATGAAAATACAGGGATTAATGCAGCTAATTTTCCTGATCCTACGATGTATTCTCCTGAAGGGTCTACGTCTACTCCGTGTGGAGATTTAGGACATGGAATGTAATAACATAATCCTTCTAATTCTTCAGCATTCAAAACAAGCGTTTCGGTTTTAAATTCAGTTTTTGAAGTATGCGATTTCTCATCGTATTTGTTGTGTGCATATTTCAATCCACTAACTTTTTTACCTTTCCCGGCTTTGATATACTCTTCTGCTTTCTTCCAGTTCACTGCCAAAACAAAGTCCTTATCATTTTTCGAAGCATTCACTTCCAATAAGGTATTTGCTTGCTCAGTGTTGTAGGTAGAGAAGAAGAACCATCCATGGGATACTCCTTTACCGGCGCGACTTAAATCGTAGTTTACACCTGGAGTTTCGATTTGGAAAGCAAGCTCCATATTACCATCATTCTTATCCACACTCACGAAGCTTAAAGTTCCACGGAAGTTTTTCTTGAAGGTATTGATTGGCACATCACCACCTTCACCATCCAATGGTACGGAGAAACGAGTTCCTGCTACCACATACTCTGTATTCTCAGTAATAAATGGCGAGGAGTGGTTACCACCACTGTTTGGCAGTTCTAAGATTTCCGCTGTACGGAAAGTTGTTAAGTCAATACGTGCAAGACGAGGTGTATTATTGGCATTGGCAAAAACCCAACGGCCATCATAATTACCATCTGTTTTCGATAATTGCACGTGGTGCAAATCGTCCCAAGGCACATTTCCGTGGGAAGTTTCTAACATCGGTTTTGTTTCTTCACTAAAGCCCCAGCCCTTTTCTGGATCTAAAGAGAAGACAGGAATTACCCGAAGTAATCTTCCTGAAGGAAGCCCATAAACAGACAATTGTCCGCTAAAACCACCGGATACGAAGTTGTAGAACTCATCGTATTTGCCTGGAGCAACATACGTTTTCTCTGCAGCATTACCGCTTACAGCTTCACCGGCACCTTTCGGTTTACAGGCTTGAAAGGTTGAAAACAACGTCGCCGCTGCTAAACCTGTTAATAGATATTTTTTTAATTCCATGGTATGATAAATTTTGAGGTTAATAAACGCTCTTAAAAATTATTTTACTCCGTCATTCTGACGCATATATTCTAGGATTTTTCTAGCGTCATCATCCGATAAGTTTTGGTTTGGCATACGAACTAAACACAGTTCCAATTGTGCCTGTAACTCCGGATCTTTATCTAACATCGCATCAGGATTAGTAATGAAGTTCATAATCCACTCCGGTTTCCTGCGCTCTGAAACACCCTTCCAGCCTGGTCCTACTAATTTCTCATCAGTCATCTTGTGGCAGGAAGCACATTTTAAATCAACGATCGTTTTACCAGCTTCCGCCATCGCTACATCTAATTTATCGCCCAAGTCTACCTTGTCGAATTTTCCCTCCCCACGGTGCGGATCGTATGCATTTGGATCGCTTGCTGCAGGTGCACTTTCCTCGGCGTAGGTGCGGTCTGCTTTTTTCTCACTGTTATTTGATGAACATGCATATATGAACAAACTCATCAAACAGAATACAATTAGCTTTTTCATAGTTTCTCGGTTTTTTTTTCTCAAATGATTTACTTTGTATTTTATTTATGACAAAGTTACCCGCATGCATTACCCGAATTTTATGAGGGAAATCATATTGTCAGTCCACCGCCTTTCAAAATTCAGAATTCCACAAGTCAACGTATTGATATTCAACCATCTAATTGTTAAATTGATATTAATCACTATTTGAGGTGACCGAAGTCAGCACATACAAACCTTATCGTGGATAAATTTGTCCGAAAAGAAAGGGCTATTAATTATTACATCTTATGATACCAACCCAACTACTTTTAGAAAAAGGGGCCATCTGTAAAAAGATGCAAGCGGGGGAAATCCTCTTTCAAGAGAATAGTCCTTCCAATTTTTATTTTCAAATTGAAACTGGTCGAGTCCGAATCAGTAACTTCTTGGATGATGGAAAAGAAGTCCTTCATAAGATGGTCTGTGCAAATGAAGGCCTTGGAGAATTGGCCATTTTGGATGCCGGAGTTCACATCGCAACCGCTGTGGCGGATAGCCCTTGCACCGTTTATAAGATAAATTCCAGTTCTTTTTTAGAAATCCTTCGGGAATACCCGAGCATACATATGCTTATTACACAAGAGATTGCACATGATTTAAGGTTTAAAATATTCTTGACCAAGCTTATTTGCAATGCTTGTCCTGAGGAAATTATTACCCAATTACTCCACAGGCTAAATCAAGAGCGCAGATTAATATGTACCGATTGTAATCGACTGATGCTGACTCGTCAGCAATTAGCGAATATGACTGGCTTAAGGGTAGAGACGGTCATCCGTACCATGAAGATGATGGAAAAGTCCGATAAATTGCAAATTATACGTGGGAAGGTATTTGTCCCATCAGATGGAATAGAATAAGAAGAAGAATTTTTAGCAACATCCTCCATATGAAAGCAGAAAGGTCATTAATGAATAGTAAGCACTGGATATGTCTCAGTGTCTTAAATTTTCTTTTAGTGGCTGTTTTTGGGCTTCTAATGCGCCTTAAGTTCCTGTTTCCTATCCCTTGGCTCGATCAGAAAAACATTATGCATGCACATTCTCATTTTGCTTTTGCAGGCTGGGTTTCTCAGGCATTAATGGTATTCTTGATTGCTGCAGTACTCCGTCTAAAGACGGAAGAAGGAATCCCAAAGAAGTTTCAACCGATACTCTGGTTTAACCTCTTATCCTCTTACGGTATGTTAATTAGCTTTAGCATCACAGGATACGCCTTCTTCTCCATAAGCTTCTCATTTTTAAGTGTTCTAGCATCATATTGGTTTGCTATCATCTTGTGGAAAGAACTGAAAAAAACGAGACTACCATTGTCGATTATCGTATTGATAAAGGCCTCATTAATCTATTTGGCTTTAAGTTCTTTGGGAACCTATGCTTTGGTTTTCCTGAAGATTACTCATCAGCTGGATCCATTAAAACAATTAGCCTCCGTATATTTCTTTTTGCACTTCCAATACAATGGTTGGTTCTTTTTTGCCTGTCTCAGTTTAGCAAGCTATTGGATATACGATAGGACAGGAAAGGAAATAATGTTTGCAGGCTTTGCCAAAGTGTATGCCTTTACCGTACTTCCTGCATACTTTCTTTCGGTATTGTGGTGGAAAGGATTTCCCAGTTGGTTATATGTCTTATTATTGCTAACAGTTACATTACAGGTTATCCTTTGGACCGTACTTCTTTTACGTTTTCTGAAAATCAAAAAACAAGATTCTAAATTATTCTTAGCAAAAGAAACAACAGTTATCTGGGTTTGCGTTGTTTTGGCGGTGAGTGTAAAATTGATTCTACAAGCTATATCCATAATCCCGAGCTTAAGCCAATTGGTTTACGGCTTTAGGCCAATTGTCATTGCCTACCTGCATTTGGTATTATTGGTCATTATATCCCTATTCATCCTAGGCTATGCTTTCCAAAATCAAAGCTTGCAGCTTAACAGGGGAATAAGGTTCGGGATCTATGGTTTATTATTCGGCATATTTATGAATGAATTTATGCTGATGATACAAGGGGTTGCTGGATTATTACGATTCCCAATTTACGGTACCCATGAGGCATTAGGAATCGCCGCAGTAATCATGGTTATCAGCATTTCCTTGATTCTAGCAAATCAAGCTAAATCCTCTTGTAAGGAAATGCCCTCTTCAAAGACTTCATTTTAGTTAAATTATAAGTTGAACAAAAACCCAATCCTCACCTCAGTCAACGCCAAGCGACTGAGGTAGGAAATTGGGAGTTTTGAGCATTGCTATTGTTTGGCACTACCCATTAAAACCAAAAAAAGCACAGTCTCCCTAAGGAGACTGCACTCAAAAACAGACTATATACTTATAAATTATTTTTTATCCCACCAAACACGTCCCATTAAATTGTCGCCATCTGGCACTGCAGCAGCTGCAGCTTTATAATATTCGGCATTGGCACTTGCAGCTTCTGCCACTGGATATGGAAAACGACGAGGTATACGCCCTTGCGTATCGCTATTTAAGTAGCTTACAGGTACCAATTCTGGGAATCCTGTACGACGCCAATTAGACCAAGACTCATAAAAGTTTAACGCTGTGTTTTGGTGAATCCAATATTGTATCCCAATTTGTTTCAAGCCAGCTGTTAAAGGATGCGTATTTGCATAATCTTCAGCTACAGCATCTGTTATGGCTAATGAAGCATCATATTGACCGAGGAAGGTAATGCCAGATTTGACTGCTTTTTTATAATGATCAGCAGCTGAACCACCAATTCCCCAACGCTGAGCAGCCTCTGCCCACAATAACTCCGACTCCGTATAGGTCAAGATAAAGGTTACCCCATCTCTTTTTAACATTTTTGGATGTGGAGAAGAATACTCGGGCATACTCGTGAATGATGGATCCTTACTAATGGCATAACTTGCATTATTGCCTAGGTCTTTCCCGTTTGGCATTCCTTTTTGCTTCAAAGGATCGTTGCTATAACCAGCATTCTGAACCTTTTCTCCATCTTTCATCCACAAGTTCACCACCGCAACTTTCAAACGAGGGTCTGCTGTATTCTTTAACTCATTAATAAAGGTATTGGACCATTTCACATAATAATGTTCCTGTCCACCATCTCCCAATAAAACCTGACTGTTTCTATTCTGGGTCACACGAGCTCCAGATTCATCATGCTTCACGAAAGCGTTATCCTCGTTGGCCATGAGGGTTTTACCGACTACTTTACCCACATAGGTTTTGGCAGTCCCTTCATCTACTTTAGTCAAACGCATCGCTAAACGCAAAATTAATGAGTTTCCGAAACGCTTCCATTTCTCTACATCACCTCCATAGATAACATCGCCACTGATTGCATCCGTACCTGTACCTAAAGCTGCCACAGCTTCTTCCAACTCCTTCAACATGTTTATGTAGATATCCTGTTGCTTATCGTATTTGGTCGATAGGTTTTTCAGATAGTAACCCATACCAGCTTCCGAATAAGGAACATCACCATAAAGGTCCGTAATACGAGCAAAGACTAAGGCTTTCCAAATTCTTGCTGCTTGATGTAAGTTTTTATATTTTGGGTTATTACGAGTTACTTCAACCACATCAACGATCGGCTTTACTTGCTCTGCATAAGCCCGCTCCCAATATGCTGAAGTGTACCAAGGAGTCAATAAATATTTATCACCAGCCCAATAAGAAACCACCGAAGAAAGGCCTTGCATCATAGTGCCCGCATAGATCAAATTTGCACGCCATGTTTCATAGGCAAAGTCTATACTTCCAGTATAGGTCAATTGTGAGGTAGTAAATGTGAAGTTTGGATCAAAATTAGTTGGTCCATAAGCCACTGGGTCGGTATTAATTTTCTCAAAATCTTTCGTACAGCTTTGAAGTAAACTCGTACCTGCCAATAAGATCAGTGCAGCTATTTTTATCGATTTTATTTTCATAACAGTCTAGGATTAAAATTTAACATTTAAGTTGAAACCAAAGGTTCTCGCAGGAGGCATTCCTCCAAGCTCCAAACCAGGGAAAGTAGCGTTGTAACTTGATTCTGGATCGATGTTATCCGTCTTTTTCATTAAAATGAAAAGATTACGTGCAACCAAACTCAGGCCTAAGCTCTTCACCCGATCATTAAATAAACTTGTTGGGAAATTATAACCCAATGTAAACTGTCTGAATTTGATAAAGCTAGCATCATTTACAAAAATGTGCGATATGTTGTTTGCTGTATTTTCATAGAATTTAGGTGCTTTATTACCTAACTCTTCACGATTCTCTAAAGTACCTTGGTGCAAGCCTTTGATATAGCCTAGGTAATCTGTTCCAGAGAACAATTTCCCACCAAACTTCCCGTCAATTAAGAAGCCCAGACTGAAATTCTTATAGGTAAAGTCGTTATTCCAACCGGCGAACCATTTATTATAAGCAGAACCAAATGCTTTCAGCTCCCCTTGTTTAGCAGTGCCATCGGCATTCTTTTGGATCACCCCTTGATCATCATAAGCGTAGTCAAAGGCTACAATCTGTCCCATGGCCTTTCCAGGAATGTTCTTTAAAAACCCTACTCCAGAACGCGAAGTCGCTATCAATTGCTCATCTAGTCCTTCAGCTAGGGAGATTACCTTATTGTCGTTATAGGTCATGTTTAATGAGCTTGTCCAAGAGAAAGCATCATTACGAACAGGCACCCCAGTAATCAAAGCCTCAATACCCATATTCTCAATGGATCCAGAGTTTAATACCGATTGACTGTAGCCCACTGTTGTTGGGATACTCACCCTGATAATCTCATCCTCTGAACGCTTCTTATACCAAGTTAAATCTAAATTCAATCGGTCGTTGAAGAACCGAATGTCCGTTCCGATCTCTAATTCTGTAGCCTTAGAAGGTTTTAAAGAAGAATTAGGAATATAATCATAGGATATTTGACCTAGAGCAGCTCCATTTAAGGATTGGCTCATGAAGTTGTAGGTCAAAGCTGTTTGATACGGATCTGTTGCTTGACCAACAACCGCATAACCTGCCCGAAGTTTACCAAAACTTATTAGATCCGACTGTAATAGCTCAGAGAAAACAAATGAACCACTTAAGGAAGGATAAACTACACTTAATTTATTGTTCAGCCCAGGAGCCGCTAAGGTAGAAAACCAATCCGAACGTACTGTACCTGTTAAATAGAGGTAATCTTTGTAGGCCAACTCCAATGTTCCATAAAAAGACTGTGTCTCTTGTTCTGATTCGGCATAAGCCAAGGATTTATTTTTCAATCCAGCAATAGTATGCACCCCCGGAACTAAGAATTTTGTTCCTTGGTTAGTAGTAACATCGGTTTTTGTATTTCTAAAACTTGCTCCGATATTTGGTGTGATACCAAAATCTTCATTTACCGAAAAGGATTTCCCAACCAATACATCGGCATTGATATCGGAGAAACGCATCTTTTGGGATACTAAATTATTTGGTGGAGTATAAGCTAATCCCTCTGGAAATACCGAAAAATAAGCATTGGTATAAAAGTCCTGTCCGGCACGTCCTTGCACAAACAAACCATTATCCAATGTATATCGAGCCGATAATGAACTCATTAATCGGTTTCTATCGGTATTATTTACGATTTCATAAGCCGCAAAATAGGGGTTAGTATCCCAAGGGTTGCCTCGATTATAGGCGATTTCATTTCCTGTTTCTGTTTTCCACGGTTGTAGATCTCGAATATCCACACTCGTAGGCAGGAATACAGCATTGTAGTTGGCACTACCAGCACCGTCAGACAGCATTGGTCTATTCTTGGCATCTTCCAGAATATAGGTTGATCTTGCATCTATTTTGAGGCGTTTAATAGGCTCAAAAGTACCCGCTAAGCCAAAGGATTGACGGTTCAATCCAGAGTTTGGCATAATCGATTCATTTCTCAAGTCACTAATCGACAAGCGTAATGAACCCGAATCAAAGGATTTATTTAATGCTACTGAATTGGTCCATGTATAGCCATTTTTGTAAAAATTCTCGATGTTGTCTTTTTGGGCAACATAAGGTCTGGAAACATTATCAAATTGAGGAACAGAGCTACCATCTAATTTAGCTCCCCAACTGGAGCCTCCTACTTGTGCTGCTGCAGCACCGTCCGCAGGTTTTTCTCCATTTGTTCCTTGCCCGTAAACATATTGCCAATCTGTACGATCCATTACCTGTTCTGTTACAAAATTACTGCTAAACTCTATACCTGAGCCTTTACCAGATTTTGTCGTAATCAAGATTACCCCAGCTTTCGCACGAGAACCGTATAATGCTGAAGCAGCAGCTCCTTTCAGTACCGAAATACTCTCAATATCATCAGGATTTAAATTCCCTATCGCATCTCCCATATCAGGAGCATTGTCCCATTGACTACCTCGGTTACCATTCGGATTGGTATTGGTAATCCCTTGCGGTGCATTTTCCATGGGAACACCATTAATGACGTATAAAGGTTGATTGGTTTGGCTTAAGCTGGAAGCACCGCGAATAATAACGGAAGTGGCCGAACCGACACCACCGGATGTCGATGTAATATCTAAACCTGCAACTTTACCTACCAAGGCATTAGCCACATTGTTTTCACGAGCTTGGGTTAAACTTTCTCCATTTACCTGGGTCACCGAATATCCCAATGTTCTTTTCTCACGGGTAATACCAAGTGCGGTAACTACCACTTCATTCAGCATCATTTGGTCAGGAACCAATTCTACCTTTAATTCACCATTACCTGTTACTTGAACCTCTTTCGTTAAAAAACCGGTATAGGATATCACGAGGAAAGTACCGTTTGGTAAATCCATCTCAAATTGTCCGTTTAGATCGGTGGCTTTTCCTACTGAAGAGCCTTTAATGCGAATGGTAGCACCCACCAAAGGATGACCTTCCATATCAGTGACAATACCGCGAATTTTATTTTGCTTCACCTCATTCACCACCACTAAACCATTTTCCGAAACCGTGTAGCTCAAATTATTCTTTTTAAATAATTTAGGCAGTAAATCCAGTACCAACTCATCTTTTGCCGACAAGTTGAGTTCCTTGGAAAAATGTTTAATACCCGGATTAAAAACAAAGTAAAAGTCACTCTGATCTTCAATGATTTTGAGGATTTTACTAAGCTTCGTGTGTTTTAAATCAAGTGTTACTTTCTGCTGCGAATACACATTCGCATTGACATTTAACAGAAAGAATAGAATCATAATTAAGGTTAGTTTCATTCGAATAATGAATCTAAAGTACAATCGCCGGTTATATTGCGTTTGCAACAAGTCATTTTTAATCATATTTTAGTACTTGGTTAAAGTTTATAATTGGCAGAGACGTGTTCAGATGTAGCTGCCGACTGATTTAATCGTATAAAGGATAGTGTTAGCGCACTGTCCTTTTTCAGTTTTTAGTGATAGTTATTTTTTCCCCATATATTTTAAATTTAAAAGGTTGCACTTTTTGTAAAGCCTCTAAAGCTTGTTGAATATTCTCTTTAGAAAAGGTAGCTGTAAATCGATAAGCATCTAAATCAGCATCGTTCAATTCTATTTCTACATTATACCAACGCTCCAATAATTGTTTCACCTCCAAAAAATCCTGGTCAGTCATTACTAGTCGACCATTTTTCCAGGCGATATCAGCGATTTCATCTGCCGGCAAATCATCTTGTAGTTCATGAATCAAGATTTCCTTTGCAGGAATACCTTTAAGTCGATTATGCTGCTGCTGTTGTTTTGTGGATTGCTGTTGTTTATTGCCCCGGCCAATCGATACCCTTTGGTTCGGCTTAATAAGAATGGCATTGCTGTTTTTGTCTTTGCTTTGCATCTCAATGAGTCCTTCCAATAAAAAGGCTTCAGATTCTTTATCCTCAGGGTAAGATTTAACATTGAATACCGTTCCTAGGACACGGATATCAAAATCTTGTGTCTCTACATAAAATGGCTTTTCGGCATTCTTAGCCACTTCAAAATACCCTTCACCCTTTAAAGTTACCCGTCGGTCTTCTTGGTTAAACGTTTTGCTGATGCGTAGCTCCGATGCAGAATTTAACGTCACTATTGTACCATCCATTAAGGTAAATTGCTTCTTTTCACCTTTCTTGGTTTTAATAACTTCTTGTTTGATTTTTGCCAGTGTTTGATTATAGGTGCGTTCTGGTCCAGTGATCCACCAATAGGAAAAAGTAGCTACAGCAAGAAGGATTGCCGCTGCAGCAAACCATTTACGCCAGGAAGTCTTAGTTGGTAAACTAACTCGTTCCTCAACGGCATGGATTTTTTCTTTTAACGTAGCAAGTTGTTTTGGAATTGGCCTGGCATGTGCACTTAATATGTGATAAAGCTGCTTGGCCTGTAGGATGGTTTCCAACTGATGGGGATGATCTTCGATATACCGCTCCCAATATGCTGTACTCAAGGAGTTCTCCTCAGCACAATATTGTTGAAAAGTCGAATCAATTAAGAAATCTTCAATCTCCACAAAGCTGGTCTCTTTCATTACTTAGGTATTTACTTAATAGTGCCTGAAAACAGCAAAATTGCCTAAGAAAAAATGAAAATAATATATAATTGACTGATTACAAGGGGTTAAAAATCATAAAATTCTTTACGCATGATCTTCAAAGCATCATATAAAGTATTATAGCAGGTCTTAACAGTCATGTCGGTCTTCTCGGCAATCTGTTCATAAGTTAATCCTTCAAAAAACTTCAATTGAACAATTTGTTTCTGTCGAAAAGTTAATTTATTTAGTGCCTGTTTGAGTTTAAATTGCACTATTTCATCAGACTGAACCCGAATAATAAACTCCTCATAGGACATCTCCGTCCACTCATCTTGATCTATTGCTGCCTGTAAGGCTTTAGAGAGCTTCTGACGACGTTCTGTAAGTCGTATGAGCTTTCGTTTCAATATGCTGATCAAGTAGCTCTGAACCTGCTCTACACGTTCCAGATTAGCTCGCTTCTCCCAGATACTAAGGAAGACATTGTCCGTAGCTTCACTAGCCAAGTCAGCATCTCCAAAACTTCGAATTCCAAATCGAACCAATTCAGGATATAACTGGGCATATAGATCAAAATAGGCAGCCTCATCGCCATTGCGAATCCTTTCCCACATCAATCTTAGTTGCAGTTTATCCCTACTTTGTTCCATGAACAGTTTTAATTGGTTCTATTGTAATTTGTAACAGGCCTAAATTGACCATTTTTTATTCATTATTCAATACTCTTCTCATTTTTTTTCTGGGAAAACTTACAATGCATAATGGTCTACACTTTTTATTTAAACGGTCGAAGCATGCTTTGACCGACTATTAACAATTTAAAAATCTTCATCGTTTAAAGATCTTCCACCTTCGATGGAAGATGACGGGCGAAGAGAGGGCAATTGCGCCTCTTCGCTTCGCTCTGAGTTGTAAGTAACGAAATTATTATCCGCCAATAGATCTAAATACTCCGTACTATATACTAACTACTGCCCGTAGGGCTCATACTCTTCGCTTCGCTCTGAGTTGTAAGTGATATACCTCCCATTATTTCTCACGTCTAATACCGTATCGGTCTCCTATCTCACATCTATTTTCTTGGGTTTTATTCGCCACACTTACGGATCTCCTTCGGAACTTGTTCGGATCTCCTTCGGATCTCGTTCGGTTCCGACCGAACGAGATCCGAAGGAGATCCATCTCAGATCCCTAGAAATTCCTGGAGAGTCTCGAAGCAAACACCAGCATAATAACTGTTAAACTCATGGGAATGTAAAAGTTTACTAATCCATCATTTTTCTATAGCAGAATGGAAAAAAGAAAAGCGACCCCGAAGGATCGCTTTCTCTGATAAGCCCCATTTTATGCTATTCAATAGGGTTGAGCATCGTGTAGTATTTAGTCAATATCTGCGGAACGCATGATACGGACGTTTTTGGTAGAACCATCACCATCGGCGATATACCAATTTCCAGTCCATGGGTTATACGTTATTCCTAAAGGTCCGGCGAATTTAGCTGTCAGTGCATTTCCATCCGCATACCCTGCACCTGATCCGGCTAATTTAGTGTATCGAGCATCACCAACCGTTTGATTAAGATTGACGATACGGATTTCACGTAAAGCAGCAGCGTTTGCCGAGTAGATCATATCGCCATTCGAGGTGATGAACATTCCACGTGGAGCTCCGGCGCGGTAGTCCCCATTATTCCCAACGAAGAATTTAAAGGCGCCTGTGCTGACATCTATTACCCCAATTCTAGAGTTAGGATCAGAGTTGGAGGCATTACCACCGACATATAATTTCTTGTTATCTGGGCTTAAAGCTAAACCTATTGCTGGTTGATTAATGGCAGCATTGACACCAAAACCTTCGGTATTCGCAGCAGAACCAGTACCCATTAATGTAGTTACTGTTTTCGTTGCAAGATCGATTTTCCGAACACGGTGTCCACCCCATTCACCAACATATAAAATTTGTGCATCATTATCTATCGCTAGGCCTGCTGGACGGTTGAACGTCGCAGCGGTTCCAACACCATTTGCACCACCACTAGATCCCGAACCAGCAATGGTTGAAACTACTCCGCCACCTTGTGCATCAAAAGTGATCTTACGGACTTTATGGCTAGAACCTGACGAAGCGTTATCAACAAAGTAAATATTGTCTTCACGGTCTACGATCAATCCCCATACCTGGTTCAATGTGGCGGTCTCCAATGGACCATCTACAGTACCTGCTGAACCTGAAATCAATACCTTAGCTGCACCTTTGCGATCAACACGGATTATTTTATGTCCTGAACCATCTGCAAAATAGATATTACCCTTACTATCGCTTGCTATTCCTGTTGGGTTAGCTAAGGTCATACCCACATCCAGTGTACTCACTTTAAGATTGGTATAAACTGGTATTTCATAGCGTGGTTTCAAGTCACGTAGTTCAAATGTAAATCCATTGATAACATTGCTTTCTTCCAAGCTGAAAGTAGCAGCAGCGAATGGATGTCCAGTACTAGTTGGTGTAATCTTGATTTCAGCAGGATAGATGAAATTAGGGATTGACACTTTACCATTGGCGTCCAATTGATATTGTTTTACTGCTGAAAAGTCCTCATCAAAAACCGACTTCACTTGAATATTCACAGTTTCACCTTTTAAGACCTTTAAGGAGTGGTAGTTTTTAGCAATTAAATCAATGGTTCCTTTTCCAAACTTGGTTCTGGTTTTCAGTTCTACTTGAACATCTTGTTTACTTGTTAATTTATTCTGAACGGAATCAATCTCATAAGCTTTTGGATTTTCAACAATCTTCAGCATATAGTTTACAGGGAAAGCAATATTTTCAAAAGTTGCTTGTCCTTGTGCATTGGTCAGTATAGTATCCGCTGCAACATAAGACTCATTGTTTGATTCACGTAGGAAAAGTCCTACTTTGATTTCAGCCAATGGTTTTCCATCTTGATCAACCACAGTGGAGATTACTTTCGCTACTCCAAATCGAGGAGCAGTCTGTAATGCAATGGTATATTCAGTTCCTTCTGCTACATCGACAAAAGCTGTATCTGCTTCGTAGCGTCCTGTATCACGAAGTACCACGCGCACCTTATTTGGGAAAGGGATCTCGTAGGAGAATTTCCCTTCTGCATTTGTGCCCACGGTATCCACAAAGCTGTTTGCACCGGAGGCTTTCGTCTGACGTTCGAATAATATTTTTACTCCTGACAATGGAGAACCATCCTCCGAGGAGGTAAGGGTTCCAACCACACGGCCACGTTGGACCTCAGTATCCTGATTCCAAAGACCATCCTTTGCACATCCAAAAAGGAAAAGAATAGTTATTAGGCCAATAATCGAATTATATAATTTCATAATCTTGGTATTATTTGGTCTGTTCTTGCATAAATTCTACTTCGTAATTGTTCAGGAATGGCTTACTGCTTAACAGCCAAGAATCCGCGATCGGCATATCCAACCAATAATAAATCTGGGGTGCGATATCAACCAATGAGTATGGCAAGGCATTTCCTGATGAACAAAGTGTATAATTGAATGCTGTTTTTTGAACTGGTGTACCTGTTAAAGATAGGTCGCGAGCGGCATTTCCTTTAGCATCTTTAAGTTTATTTCCATCACTTTTCCGGAAAGCACTAATCAGGTTTCCGTTCAAGGCATGATTATTTGGTAGATCAGCAAGACAGGCCACTTGACTCACTTCAGAATCGGCCAAAGCCTTATTCCAAAAGCGTACATCGGTCATATAGAAATCTAATAGACCATATTGGAATCTTCTACTGAAACCTAGGATAATAGGTTCAATATTGTCCAAATCTGCTACATTCACCTCCATTTCTTCTTGGGCTTGTTTTATTCCATCTACAAATGCCATCATCATGGTTTTTTCACCTGACTTCTTCAAAGTGATGGCTACATGCTGCCAAGTTTGATTCTTTCTCCCCGGGATACGAACGCTTTTAGTTGTTTTCCCATCTTGAAGGGTTATACCGTATGAATCTGAACTATAAGCATTCACTGACCACCCTGGAGTTTGGACAGCTGAAGCTACTGTTGCACCAACCCATCCGCCTTCTTTATCTTTACTCAAGATGTTTTGATACCAAAAAGAATAGGTATTCACATAAGCTGAAAAATTTGGCAATTCCAATGGTTTATAAAAATTGATTTTAAATTCAATAGTCAGTTCACCAGTTTTCGCGAGGTTATAAATATCATCTTCTGCACCACCCGTACTAACGGCATGAACGCCAGTTTCTGGGTAAGAAATGCTTTTGCTATTTGTTGTAATGGTTTCATTAGCATACCATCCATGAAAACGCAGATAATTCATTAAATCCGCAGAAGTTTTCTGCGTTTTAAATAAGGGGTGATAATATAAAGTAAAGGTATTTAACTCCTCGAAGCTATCGCTCCCATATTTGTTTTCAATACCACCATGGTTGGATGTTATTATCACTAACCAATCTTCTTTATCATAAGTTGAACGGCCTTTGACAGCGTCTAAAAGTTCTTTTACATAGCCATCTGTTTTATCAACCGCAGCCTTATAGCTCGCATTGCTCATATTAAAGGCATTGGCCAGTCCAGCTTTGCGAACATCACTAAATTGTACCACGGCTAGGGAAGCATGAGCATCCATGGACTTAATCACATTTACCGTACTATCTTTTACTTTTTGATCCGAGTCAACCTCTACTAATTTATCAGCATACTTGAAGGCGTAATCTGTCAAATCTCCTTTATTACCAATAGCTGCGGAGGTCATTTTACGACCTACTTCGTTTACACGTTGGAATATAGAGACAAAGCCTTCCGCACCACCAGTCCCTTCGTGGTCATGAATATCGTCGTCATCTATATCCTCAGGATCAAATGAATTGCCATGTACATTATGTACATCAGACCATTGTCCACTCAAGATATTTGACCAGGTCAAGGCATCTTTAGAACCATCGCTCAATCCATTAAACGTATATTTACTGTTTGCCAACATGGATTTGATTGTTGGAGGCGTATCCTTCTCTAATTCAATTCCATTTAATCCTTCCACAACCACCAATAGTACTTTGCGATCTTTTTGGAAAGCCAATTCAGGCTCTTCTTCGAATACCAAAGGAGGATCAGGGAATTTACGGCAAGAAGAAGCCATAACCAAAAGGCAAAGGCTGCAAGCTAAAAATATCTTATTAAAATTCATCGTTTTCATAATTTATTAGGTTTAAACCACCATTAATATACCCTTACTGGACTTGCTAACCACAGTTCTTCCGTTAACTTAGGGTATCCTAATTGTTCCTCTACATACTTACGGGAAACATCTGAAATCGTCCAGCCCCATTTATCAAAGAAAGGCAACATATCGATTTTTGTGTATTCACATACCGCCTCATAGAAGAAGTCATTCTTTGACTGATCGTTGGCTGATAAGAAGCGTGCATTTCTCGCTCTGGTATAGAGGTAGGTCATAAATTCATAACCATAACGCTCGAATATTTGCGCGTAGAAAATCAAACGAATATCCAAATGATTTTCGAAAGTTGTATTCCACTTTACGCCTGAACCGATAAACTTCTGGGCAATGCCTTTATTCCATATTTCAGCTATTTTATAGGATTGTTTACCAAACACTTTGGAAACACGGAAGTGAAAAAGGTTATTACTTACCTCTCCAGTATAAGTGGAAATATTCCAAATGGAGTTTTGCTGCATATTGTGCCCTAACTCGTGGTAAGTTCCCCAGTTCAGGTATTTTACTTCTTCAATGGTTGTAGCTTGTTTAAAGTAAGAGTCGTTCGCTCTAGCGCGAACTGGATAACCTGATACCTGTGCTACACCCGATTTGAACAATACGTCGTGTACAATACGCCATTTATTGAATGGGGCACGGTGTTTTGGATTCGGGTTACCTTCAGTTAAACCTGTCCAATCCCAATACCCGACTTTAATGGCTTTATCCCAAGTTTCCATCAATTCTTTAGGGTCATCTACACCAATGGTTTTTGCTTTTTGGGTTTGTAAGGTAAAGACGATACGATTACCCTCTAATTCGAACCAAGGCACCGTGGATTTCTTAATCTCCTCTTTCCATTGAGCTGGGTCAGTTACTCCCAATTTAAAGCTTGGCGCTTTCACAGTACCCGTAAATTTAAGCTCAACAGTCCTTCCCAAAGGTGCAGAAGGTAAAATATAGATTAGGCCACCATATAGGTTTCTAAGATAGTTTTTTCCAGGGAAGAGCACCTTTTGAATGGTAATATCCAAGTCACGCTGCGGGACAGGAATACCGTCCTCACTTTTATTCACATGTGCACCGACCAAAGCAGTCAAACCATATACACCTTCTGGTACCATGATTTCTACCAATTCACCCGCAGGGGCATACATGGCAGTACTCTGCCAAGCACCCGGAGTAACGTTAATTCGTAAGTCAGAAGAGGGAACTGCAACATAGTTTAAGTCAACAGTCACAGGAAAATCTTTTACACGTACTTCTGCATCTCCAACTAAGCCGGGGAATACACGTGCTTGGGTATATTTACTTTTATTGATAAAGTTTCTGTTGGTATCAAGCTGAATATTTAAGGTATCCTCTTTACTTTCCAAATCATAACCGTCAACAAAACTTACATTATTGTCCTTACTACACCCTACAACGGAGATAGTAAGTGCGCTAAGGCATATTAATTGATATATCCTTTTCATAATCATGCTTAATTTTCAGAAAAACTAGGTGACCAAAACTTGGAGTCCAAGTTAAATTTCTCAATACCTTTTACCCCGAACCAGTTATAAACCATCAAAGGAACATCCACACTACGGATGGTTAATATTTCTAAGTTTTGAGGAGTTGTAGGACAAAGTGACCCTGATCGTTCAGAGAAACTATTCCACGCTACCGTACCTGTCAATTCAAAGTCGTTTTTATTTGGAGATGCATCCTTAATAACCTCACCAGATCCATCAATTGCTGGCCAATAGCCCAACAAATTTTTCCAATATGGAGAATCATTGTATATTGCTGTTGAGCAATAGTTTGTTGCGATATAGTCATCCGGTAAAGCCGTATTAAAAATTCGTACGTCCGTGATGGAATGGGAACCATTGGTACCAAAGGCTGTACTATAGCCTAGTTTCAATGGCTCAGTAGAAGTTCCTTGTGCGTTCGTGATGGTACTTTCGGCAACAAACACACCATTGGTGTACACTCTTGCTTTACGAACTCCTTTGTCGTTGTAGACTTTGGCGGTCAAAGTATACCATTGTTCTAAAACAAACGGATTCGGATCGATGGCTTGGGTGCCAAAGATTTTAAATCGCCAACCCAACGCACCATTATAGATAAAAGACCAGCCGTTCACGGAGTTACCCGTATGACTCATTTTAGAAATTATAGCTGGGTTGTTTACTCCCAAAGCATGGACTTTAATACGAAGTTGAATGGTGTACTCACCATCTGTAGCTGTTGACCCTAAGTTAAATTTGTCAGCTTTGTTTGCTGCAAGGGTAGCTGTTGTAGCAGATCCTGTATAGCGAATGGCAGATCCATCATAGGTTGGATCTGAAAGGTCCATTTTCTGAATAATTTTATATTGAAACTGATTGTTATAGTACAAGATAAAGTTATTTCTTTTTGGAACGGAGTACAAGGAGTTATCGTCGAGATTAGGATCAATTACGTATTCTCCGCCACGATTAGAAGCCACCACTAATAACCATTTTTCGGTGTTGTAGTTTGGTCTCTTCTGAATGGTTTCCATTACATCCTTTATCTTATTATCAATATTTTTCAAAGAAGCGACATAAGGTGCAGAATTAGGCCCATAACCTTCAGCTTTACCAACTACATCTGTTTCATTGAATGTAAGTAAGGTGAAACCAGTGTTTTCAAGTGCTAGTTCCGCTTTTGCGGCTTCAAGTGTTTCCTGATCTGAACTTGTAATTTTCTTATTATCGATAGTCGAGTTTTGTGCTAGGCTTGCTACATCTTCATTATTACTAATGACAGAAGTACGCAGACCTAAGCTTGATTTCAAACGATCAAACAACAAGGGGTACTGGCTTAGGTTAGCTGAGGCAAGGTCATTAGAACTCACTTTGTGTTTTGCCACATTGACACCTGTCAATAAATCCGCATAGAAAGTAATATCCTGTGCATTATCTTGGGTAATGGAGTTCCAGCTGAATAAACCGTTTTCTGTAAGTTTCCCAAGATATGGCATGTTGTTAAAATCCGTAGCTTGAGTACCAACTACTGAACCTACAGCTCCATCAACCACGATATATGCTACCTTATAGGATTTCCCATCAATGATAACAGGCTCTCCTGGTTTACCAATATCAATTTTGTTCTCCAATTCCTTATTACACGAAAAGGCAAACATGAGCAGAGACAATAAAAAGACACTGCGCAAAAGGGTAAACTTAAATGTTGTGTTATTTCTTTTCATAAGGTTAATCTTGAATAATTAATCGAACGATATTTCCCAAATTTAATTTCCCATTAAAGGAGTTGATATACCCTACTAAGGTTATCGTTTTTTGACCTAGGGAATTGGTGCCTTGGTAGGAGTCATAAATATTTCCAACAAGTCTACCTGTATTGTTATAGTTAGCTGCCAAAGTACCATCTGGGTTTAAGATCATCAGACCTTCGCGTATTACTTCGTTGTAATTTGTAAAGTTTCCACTAACTAAAATCTTACCGTTTTCAAGGACTGCTAGGTAATTAGGTGATCCATTGGTAAACTTAAGCGCCTTAAACGAAGGGTCTACGGTTCCGTCTGCATTAATTAAGACCATCCTATTGGCTTCTTGTCCATTGTATCGGTCGAAATACCCGATTAAAAAGTAACGTCCATTTGTATATGGGATCACTTTTGCTATTTCTTTATCAGCACCAGCACCTATATTAAATGAATTATCAAAACTACCATCTGCATTTAGGCGCAAAATGTTGGTTGCATTTACAGCGTTGTTAAAGCGAGTGAAGGCACCTGCTAGGATAATTTTTCCATTGGCATCCATGTAACCGTCATTTACAAAACCATTTACACCAAAACTACCACGTTTAGGATAGGAGCTGTGATTGACCAAAAAGGTGGAGTCTAAGCTTCCATCCATATTCATGCGAAAGATGTTTTTAAATTCAAAATAATCGCGTAGGATACTGTTGTAGGTTGAACGCTCGTAATAATTACTGGTAAACTGCGAAAAGTTTCCAATAGCAGTTACTTTTGAGTTTCTAACAAATACCTTGGAAATTGTTCTGTCTGCTCCACCGTTAAAAGCGGGTACAAGCATGGTGCTATTCGCTGGATCTTCTGTTAAGTTTAGAATGGAAACAGATTCTTTATACAAGGAACCAGTGGAGTTCAATACCGTAATATTCTTCACATTAGCATTGGAGTCGTAAGAATTGAATGTTCCATAAATCAACAATTTACCGTCAGAAAGTTCTTCAATTCCATTTACAAGTCCAGCAGCAGAACCTTCTTGTGCTCCTTTACCAAAGCCCATTCCAGTAACGAATTCTCCAGTCGAGTTAATTCTTGCGATACCATTAATATCTGCTAAAGATTTATTACCGTTATAATCCGTAAAATATCCACCAATAAAGATTTGATTATTCTTCAGGCGAACGATTTTAGTGATTAGACCGTTAGCTCCGGTTCCAGGATTAAAAGTTGGGTCGATACTGACTTTCCCTAAAATAGGTGTTAATGGTCCAGCGAATGTTTGTCCATCGACCACAATCTTGGCACTACCCGTACTTATAACGGCAGGAAGTTGAACAGTCACAGTAGAATCTGTAACCGTAGAAACGGTCACTTTCACATTGTTCACAAAAAACTCCATATTCGGGAATTTACTGGCTCCCTCCACACGATATGTTACGGCTTCTCCAGGTCTTGCTTGACTAGGGCTAGGCAGTTTATCTTCGAATTTAATACCTAGTGGTTCCACCTGTCCGCCATAAGGATCAGAACCGTAATTCATTTTTTTATTACATGCTGTAAAAGCTGTAAGTACGGCTAAACAGATGCTTGTATATATAAATAATTTCTTCATGACCTAACTAATTATATTTTATGCCTGCTTCGATCGCTGCATTGGCAAATCGCCTATAAGTAAATCCAAAGGAATGACCCAAGTAACGGATGACATGTAGTCGACCATTTTTGGGAGCAATATTGGAGGTTGCTACATAACCTGTTTGCCAATTTTCCAAAGGCTTGCTGACATCTGGTATGTAGGAAATAACTAATTGTCTCGGCCCTTGGTATTTAATGACTACATCTCCATTTTTCAAATCGTGATAGACAACACCGATATTTACAGTAAGATCCTGATCTAATGTTTGGTATAATTGACCACCATAAGAATTTAGTGCCATGGTATCCACTTGAGGGAAATCCGTGATTCCTTTATTCTCTTTGATCATATATCCTCTTAGGAATTTATTCCATACAGTAGCATCAACTTGATCGAGTCTGCTAATCGTATCTTTACCTTCAGCATATAATTGCCAGTTTAATTCCTTAATAGCCGATCTAATCGATGGGTCCGTAGGCGCAAAGAAGGTAATGTTTTCATTTGCAATTGTATTTTCAAGTCCTGCGATTTTGATCACATTCAATAGGGTATCAAAAAGGCTTGTGCTATCCTTGCTATGGTTTTGAAAGTACTCTAACATGGTACCATTATAATTCGGATCATGAACACCTGAATCATCAAAGTATCCATCTTTATTACAACTACTAGCAAATAATAGTGATGCTAGAAAAAGTATACAGATTGTTAAGTTTGTTTTCATGCTTATTGATTCCAATAGTTTAACTTCATGTACGGGTTGTTTGTCAACGCTTTTCGGTCAATTGGCCAAGTCCATGCTCCAGCTTGGAACATAGAGTAACTCATTGGACGGCTAACATACTTGATGTCGATAATCTTTTTCGAACGTACGATATCGAAGAAATACCAACCTTCACCCATTAATTCTTTACAGCGTTCGTAATAGATCGCTTCATTGATATTGTCATATCCGTTTCCTGGATAAAGCGTTGCTTCTGCACGAGCACGAACCAGGTTTAGTAAACTTGCAGCCTTTTCTTCATTTCCAAGTTTACCATTTGCCTCCGCTTGTAATAAGATGGACTCTGCCATTCGGAAGATGGTAATGGAGTTACCATAGTTTTCTGCGGAGTTGGCTCCTTTAAATTCAAAGTTTAGGAATTTGTAAAAACGGAACTTACCATCACCTGATAACCAGTTGGAATCATCAAACCATACACCTTTACGTCCATCAGCAACACCCTCAGGATAGATTTCCTTTAAGTATTCTGGCGAATAGGCTAATTCAGAATTGACTTTGTCTTGATTCAAATTGACCATGAAACCATCCAATACATAGAATGGAATCATTTTTCTGGAGTTTGCAGATACAAAACCTTGGTAGTTGACACTATTTGGGATTTCGAATAAAGTTTCTCTTGAACGGCCTTGGAAGATTTCATCCATACGATTTAATGGGATCAGCTCATAAGCTTGTGCTGAGTTCATTCCTTGTTGTACTAGCTCATCACCTAGGGCATCTACCTTCTGATAATAACTTGTTTCATTAGGCTCGTCGAAACCTGCCATCCACATATACAAGTTCATCATTAAAGCTAATACAGAACCTCTCATAGCACGTACGCCTCGATTAGCTGGCTCTTCATAGGTCCAAGGAAGTTTGTCTTTAATTTTTTCCAACTCAGCAATACAATTCTTAGCCACTTGAACATGGTCTAATCGAGGTAGCGGTGTGGAATTATTCGCATTGGTGTAATAAGGGACATCCCCGTATAAACGTATCAAGAAGAAATAGCTTAAACAACGCATGTAAACGGCTTCTGCTTGATAGGCTTGAATAATATTGGAGGAGATGGAAGGATCATTTTTCGCTAAACGATCGATGTTCTCAAACAAGATATTTGAACCTTGAATCACCTTATAAAATGGAGTCCAATCATCAAGAATATCCCACTCTACATTATACGTCCAAAAGCGGTTGGCATCTGTTCCAGGTGTAGGTCTTACCTCATAAGCTAGTCTAGGAACATTACCTTCTGCAGCATATTGAATATCCCAACGGTTAGGGTAGGATAATGTTTTTCTTACCGGAGCATTTCTTAATTCCCCCATGATGAAGTAAGGGCCTTTTAAAAGTGCTGACTCGCGGAATAAACGGTATATCTCTAAAGTAAATGTCTCTGCATCATTCACATCTTTCCAAAAGTTATTCCCTGATAAACTATCTACGGGTTCAACATTGAGGAACTTATCACAGCTAACGAAGGAAAATGTTAGCATGGTCGCTGTTGCTAGCTTAAATAAATGTCTTTTTATCGATTTCATAATTGGAGCGCTTAAAATTGAATATTAAGACCAAGGGAATACGATCGTCTGTTTGGATATCCGTCCGTACGGTCAAAGCCCATATCCGTAACTCCTTCAGGGTTCAAGCCTGAATAAGTAGAGAAAGTGTAAATATTATTTGCCGTAGCATAAATGCTCATAGCAGAAATATGATAACGTTTCGTCCAATCTCTAGGAATGGAATAACGTACGGTTGCTGAGTTAAATTTCAAGTATGAACCATCTTCCATAAACAAAGTCTGGTTCGGACGGAAAGGCGTCATACCTTGTTGTCTTAAATAGCTATATGGGTTAGGGTAATCTGCAACATCTCCCTCTTTCGTCCAGAAATTAAACTTGTCTAATGGCAATAAAGCGGAGTTTTTCTTACCTCCAATACCTTGATCAGAAGTCATCAATGGATCGAAATAAGAGTTTAGCTGGTTTGCTAATGCCGCATTGATGATGTCTCTACCTTTAACATAAGAGAACATCAAGTTCAAAGACCAATTTTTATAGGTTAAGAATGAAGAGAAACCACCCGTTATACGAGGTTGAGCATTTCCTTTTGCCACTAAATCTTGGTCATCAATAATGTAATCACCATTTATGTCTGTCCAAATAGGATCGCCACCTTCAAAGTAGTGAACATTATTGCCGTTGATCATTTTAAGGCGTTCGCCAGTAACATGGTTCACCGGTACATCAGCGTCTGTGCTGTACACACCACGATAATCATAAAGTACATGCGAAAGGGCATTTCTACCTAAGATATATAGCGTATGGTAATTATTGACTGCATCATATATCAAAACACGGCGATTTTGAGCTGGTAACAAGGTTAACACATCACGGTTTAAAGCACCATTTACTTCAAAGCGCCAGGACCAGTCGCTTGTAGCTGGCAATGGTCTAAAGCTGAAAGTAAATTCATAACCGTATGTTACGTGAGCAAGATCATTGGAGTTTAATTCGCCGAAGCCATTGTGGTCCGCTAAGGCCATTTTGAACAACTCATTATCCACTTGTTTGTAATATACCTCTTGGATGGTATTAAATTTTCCACCGAAGAAGTCACCTTCTACTGCAGCACTAAAGGATGTCGTAGTTGAAGGTTTTAAAGCTTGGTTTGGCATTTGACCCCAGTTAAATCCAATGGTAGGTTGGTTATTGAAATAACCTGTATAAATGTATTTACCATAGGCATCAAACACGGTACCGGTAGGAACGATATTCTTACCCCAAGAACCCCGAAGTGCTAAGTTTCCAATCCAATCTACATTTTCTAAGAATGGCTCGTTCTCCATATTCCAACGAACAGAAACAGCAGGATTCTTAACCCAAGGTTGCTCAGGACCGATAGTAGATGTTTTGTCAATACGGTAGGAAAGATCCAACACATATTTTAGGTCATAGTTGTAGGCAAAGGTTGCCCCAAAACCCGCACTGCGGTAATCTTCTAGGGAGATTGCTCCACCTTTAGAACTTGCATAACCAAATGGACCCTCTAACTGATCATTCGGGAATCCTGTCTTCAAATATGCTTTTGCTAAGTAATTCTTCATGTCTAGCTCATTGAAGAGGTAGGAACTGAAGTTATGCTTATTCACTTGCTTAAAGTAAGATAAGAAAGACATGTTATTTAACGTATTGCGCTGACCATCAAAATTATAGAATTTCGAGGTGTTGTTATTCGCAATAGCCGGTGTATAGGAGTCTGTACGATCGGTTGAGTAATTGTAGGAGAAAGTATTTTTGAAACGGAAATCTTTCAGAATCTCAAACTCTAGTTCTAACATACCAACCAAGTTAGTGCTACGGTTATCGTTACGGCCATCTAAAGCAGATACTAGATCACCTGTTACAAAACCTTGTTCTGGAGAAGGTAATAGAGAAGAAGCTGATGAAGCTGAGGCAACACCACCCTGCGTTACGGATGTACCCGATCCTGTTTGTTGTTCACCAAATTTACCAGACATCGAAGCGAACATTCTAAAACGATCGTTCGGCTGAAACTGTGAATTCATATCCATGGTATAACGGTTGAATCCTGTATTTTGAATAATACCTTTCTCCTTGTAATAGTTTCCGTTGATTTTATAATTAAAACGGGTATCACCACCAGAAGCAGAAACGTTATGCGATTGGTTATAGGTAGGTTTCATAAAAACCGCCTGCCAATTGGTAGAATTGTTAAAATAAGGGTTCAAACTATCCGTTAGAATCTGCTGTTGATTTAAATCATCACGACCTTTCCAGTAGCTATCCGAATAATTCAATACTTGGTTCATACGCAACAAACGCTCTTGTCTACCACCTAATACATCACGTAATTGTGGTGGTACAGAAAGGAACTGATTGGTAGTATATTGAATTACCGGCACTTGAGATTTACCACGCTTGGTGGTAATAATAATTACCCCATAAGCACCACGAGAACCGTATAATGCTGTTGAAGCCGCATCTTTCAAGATATCCACCGATTCCACATCTTCAGGTGGAATAAGTGATAATGGACTAATCCCTGTACCAGCACTTGCAAAACCATATTCGAAGTTGGTGTTATCATCTACACGAACACCATCAACAATATATAATGGTGAAGTTGGTGTCAAATAAGAGTCTACCCCTGTACCTTGAATAGACAAGTTGGAAAGACCACGCATGAATACCGATCCACGAACACCAGGAGTACCATTGTTCATCTGAATATTCAGACCCGCAACCTTACCTTGAAGGAGTTCATTTAAATTGGGAACCGGATTTTCTTGTAAGTCTTTACCACTGATATTGATGGATGATCCTGTTAAGGTTTTTCTGGAACGTTTTGTAAAACCCTGTACAACAATATCCTCAATGAAATTATTTGCTTCTTTTAAGGATACATTGACAGTACGACTTGTTCTTCCAGCGAGATTTACAGTGCTTTTTTCATAACCTGCATAAGTGAAACTTAAAATATCATCAGAAGTTGTCGTAATACTATAAGTACCATTTGCTTGAGTAACCCCAAGGGACTTATTGGTTTTTGCTGATCTTACACTTACACTCTCTAGGGGCTTTTTACTCACCGCATCCGTTACAGTACCAGTAATCGTTACTGAACTTTGAGCAAAGGTCAATAAGGAAAATAGGACTAAATATATGGTTAGTATATATCTTTTCATTTCAACTTAGGTTAATCGTTTTTAAATAATGGTGCCTCGGTTGGGAAATACACTACTATTTCCCAATCTCCTTGTTGGAAAATTCTGTATCTTAATGATAAAATCGAGGTCGTTCTTGTGCCACCGAAAGCAGTTCGGCTATATAAGAAACTAGAAGATGCTAAACTACCATCGTTGTAATCTGTTTTTAAAGTTGGCACCAAAGGAATTGGGTAAGCAACATCATAAGTCACGGAACTTGAATCCGAAGCGAACTTCATATTAAAACCATGGATTAATTTTTTCCAATCTTCGGTTTTCATATCATTGAATTTGGAAAGCTTAATCGGTTTTAATTTAGGGTCTAAGAATTTAAAGGTTATACTGTTTCCATCTCCCTTACGATTCACCCAATATCTGATATCGTTAATATTCTGACGAGTAGAATCGCCAAGGATATTAACCGAAAATCCAGTACTGATTTCTGATGCCATTTCTACCTGAGGTTTTAACTTCAGATTGCGGAAATAACGGCGTCCGCCATTGTTGCTCACTTCAACATCAAAAAGGTAACACGAATCAGGCTCTGTCTTGATCAAGTCAGATCCGGCAACATCCCACATGGTAAATGCTCCAGAGTGTTTTCCGATTTCCCAGATAGGACGCATAATCGTATCTGTCTTCGCATAGATTTCATCTAGGCTCTTCTCAAGACCTGTATATGGTTTAGTCCAAATACGCACTGGAAATAACTTCAGTAACTCAGGAACAGGATCACCATCAAAAGAACGTAAATTCAGCACACGGAAGGTCAATGGCAAAGTTGATTGGTTGTCATTGAATACATTTGTATAGTAGGTATTACGACCAAGGATAGGTTTAAACTCTGTTACAGAAAAATTCATATCCAAATTGAAAGCATCGTTTTCTGTTGGCCAATATTTCTTACAGCTTTGCAAAGCTGGTAAGCTAAGGGCTAGTAAAGCCAGGCCTATAAATAATTTCTTTACGCTTTTCATGTTACTTATTCATTCTAGTTAAGAAATCCCCGAATCCAAATTCATGCTTACTCCCCAAAACATGAACAATACCAGTTGTGGTATAAATATTTACAGCTTGGGAGGCTATACGATTCCACTGTGAGATGAAATTGTTGTCTTTCGTGTCGCTGTAATAAACCAATTCCATACCTCCGCTTACAAAACCACTTGCATCTTCTTTGATACGCTGTGCATGCATAGGGTGTGAAATTTTATAAGTCTCTACGAATAGACCGTCAATACGGTTCATGGAATCTGTAGGAACAATACCCTTAACCATATATTTGGTCATTAAGGTATCTAATTCAACAAGACTTAAGTTCTGTATATACAGCTTACTTTTGCCCTGATTGCTACGAACAAGATTTAAATTATTGATAGCGATTTGAAAAGAAGCATTGGTTGGTGCAAAGAAGGTAAGCTCCTGATCATTCAATGCTTGTTTCAACTCTGGCAATCTGTTTAAAGCCAATAAAAGGGAGTCAAATGTGCCTTTTTTGGACTCTAGATAATTAATGCTAGTTCCTTGAAATACCTTCTCTGTATTTTCATAATCGAAATAGCCATCATATTTGCTGCAGCTGCTCATTAGAAGTACCAGAGCGGCCGTGTAAACGAGTAGTGATTTTATCTGTTTCATATTATTTCCAGAAAGGGTTTTGTTCTAATTGGTCATTTGCTGATAACACCTGTTTATTCACAGGCCAGAAAATTCCTTTACTATTGATAAGGCTTAAGAATTCTGGGTTATTGTTCTTAATTTTTTGATAACGAATTAAGTCGAACCATCTCCATCCTTCACCCATCAGTTCTTTGTGTCGCTCATTGAATACAGCATCCACAATGTTTTCAGCAGGATTCAAGTCTGTTAAGCCTCTATTTTTTCTGTTCTGATTAACAATTGCTCTTGCTTGGTCTATTTGACCTAAGGCAGCATAGCCTTCCGCACGAAGCAAATTGATCTCTTCATAGCGAGTAAACACCATGGTAGAGGTGTACAAAGGAATCGAACCATCTGTGCCTGAAGTACCAGTACGTATCATTCTAATCTTAGAGAAAATAGGTCTTACACCTCCGAACTCAGAGAAGTAACGTGTAGTAACTTTACCAGTGTTATCGATATTGAAGCGGTTATCGCCTGGCTCATTGAAAATACTTACGATCTTTTCCACCGGGATAAACATATCTGGGGTTGGCTTTGAAACTAGAGGTGCTGCTAATGTTAAACTTTCGATATGCCCTTCTTGTGTTCCTTCGTTTGATCCATTCGGGAAAGGGAAAGCAAGTAAATGTGCCGCACGGTTTCCAAAATAAAATCCGGTGTTGGTAGTTCCTGTTAGTGTATTTAGATCATTTTGGGTCAAGTTAGCTTTAGCAGCATTTGCCATAACGAAATCCGCATAAAATACGGTTTCTAAATAGTTACCTTCAAAAGCATTGATGTGAGCTAAAACCGCATATGCCGCAAGGCGGTTAAATAAAACCCCATTCCATTTTGAAGAACTAAAGCCTAAATACCTGTCCATTGGTAGAACTGGATCGGTAGATACACCATATTGATAAGGCAATGCATCTTTAACCGATAGGATTTGTTTCTCTGCATAGGTTAGGACCTCATTTACGCTACTAGCTTTGATCTTTGGGAATGTTCCTTCATAAGCTTTATCCCAAATTGGTACATCACCCCAAGTACGTGCTAAAAGGTAGTACACAAAGCCTTTGATGACCTTCATTTGAGCAATATCAGCTTGATTATTGATGGTTGTATATTGCGAATCGTGCTCAATAACTTCTGCTGAGCGTTCAATAAACAAATTGGCAGCATTAATAACCGCATAGAATCTTCTCCAGTCGGACATGTTTGTAAGCAAGTCATACGAAGTATTCAACTCGCCATCTATGATGTTTTGTAAGTCACGACGAGAGACAGATTGAAAATCTCCACTTCTCAACTCTCCGTACATCCAGTGTGCATTCTTTTCTGCTAATGCCGTACGAAGTAAGCCGTAGACACCCAATAAGGAGCTTCGGATATCGTTAATATCTTTCCATTTGTTCGATTCATTCACAATATGATTGGATTCAACATCCAAAAACTTATCGCAGCTTACCGTAGAAAGCATTAAGCTTCCTGTTAAAACGATAGCAATACCACTACGTTTCCAATTTTTTAAACAGCGCATCATCTTCTTAAAAATCAAGTTTAAAACCTAGGGTGAATGTTTTGTCCAAGCCTAAACCTGCACCTGTGTCATACCCATAATAATTCACTAATTCTGGATCACGACCGGAGTATTTGGTAATGGTCAATAAATTGGATCCAGTTACATAGACATAAGCTCGTTGAACTTTTTTATTATTCAAGACCTTGGTTAGATCATATCCCAAAGACAAGTTTTTCAATTTCAAGAAAGAACCATCTTCTAAAAACATGTCTTGCTCCACCTGATAAGGTGATACCGAAGACCAAGGATTGTATAAAGGATATTTATCGGTATCAAAATGTTTCTCCCAGTAAGTAATCTCACGAACACCTGCTAGCGAAGTAGACTCCGAAACATTCACGAAATCATAATAACGAGCAGCATTTTGATTAAGGATATCACGTTTCATGTTGAAGTACAATAAGAAAGACAAATCGAAATTCTTATAGGTAAACTGGTTCATGAATCCACCTGTCCATTTCGGTAAGATATTACCCATTAACTTGCGGTCATCGTTATTGATATCAAAGTCATTGTTTCGATCTAACCAACGTGGATCTCCACCTTTCATATCAACCCCGTTATAGGTCATGATCTTATAGTCATTGGCGCGAACTGGAACATCAAGGTCATTTTTGTAAATACCTTGGTTTTCCAATAACCAATACGCATCAACACGCTCTCCAACTTTTAACTTGTTTCTTCCTACTACCAATTCATCAAATCCTTTAGGGAGTTTTGTCAATTTATTGGTATTGTAAGAAATGTTAAATGAGGAGTTCCAGCCAAACTTATTCTCATCAGTTGGCAAGCTGTAATTCAATGTTAAATCAACCCCGTTATTCTTAACAGCCATACCTGTAGAGTATTCAAACTTATATCCTGACTCGGCTACAGTTGGAATTGGGAATAATACATTGTGTGATTGTTTTTGATAGTACTCGATATTAGCACCGAAGTTACTTTTAGTTTTAAGGCTTAAGCCAAGATTAATAACATCTTGGTAAGACCATGGGATATCATATCCAACCCAACCAAAAGAATACGGTCTACTGATCGTTCCGATTCCGTTATAAGAAAGAACAGCTTTATTGCCATCCCAACCCAAAGATGAAGAATATTGTAAGCCAGCGGCTTCCATATCGCTCAATGGTAAATTACCCATTCGGCCATAGGAAGCACTAGCTTTTAAATAATCAAAACCATCTGAACCAATCAGCTTATTTATATCGTATTTGGCATCAAATGCAAAGGAATTAAACCAACGCTTAGAAGCTTGGTATAGTGATGAACCATCGCGACGGAACAAAGCTGAAACATCAAATCCTGAATTGTGACTGTAGGTCCCCTTTAGGAATCCTGAAATTAAGCGATGCTGCGTCTTGTCAGTATAGAGGTATGGAATAAAACCAATAGATTGTAAGTATTCGGCTTTATTTTTATCACCACTTACCTTATTGATTTTAATATAATCGTTAGGTCCTCTATACGCTTGGATATAATTGTATTTCTGTTTATCTGCTTGAACAGAAAAACCACCTTCTAAGAGGATTGACCCTTCACCTAGCTCTTTACGGTAATTTACGACATTGTCAAATGACAAACGTTCGTTATAACCGAAGTAATTAGAAGCATAATTATTATAGGTCATTAAAGTAGAAGGCCAGAATAAATCTCTACGATTTTCATTGTAATCCATGCTGATTCTAGACATGAAATTCAAGTCTTTAGCCAATCTGAAGTCTAAAGAGAAAAGACCTAAAAGCGAGGTATTGATATTATCATCAAAGGACTTTTTATCATACTCGTTTAGGTATTGGCCGTAAAGCGATTTATTTGGTGCAAATGGTGTACTTAAATCCGGTACAAAGTTAGTTTCCGAGAAACGCTCTGTTAAGGATCTATTTCTACCACGCTCCAAACGTCCAAGTTGAATATTTCCAGATAATTTTAACCAAGTCGTAGGAATCATGTTGATATAAAAGGATCCCATATAACGCTTTAGCTTCGTATCATCTGCCGAGTTGGCATTTTTCATATGGTTGGCGAAGAAACGGAAGTTAGAACGATCGCCACCACCTTCTAAACTACCATTGACAGAATAGATTGGTGTCGTCTTATAATATTCTTCCACCCAGTTTGAAGGTCCATAGTAATTAACATTTGAAGAATCACTCAGGTAACTAGGGTAAGCTGCTTTCTGTGCCTCAGTAGCATACTGATCGTAAAATGGCTGACGGAAATCGCGTTCAAATTCAGCATTTATCGTATATAAACTAGGCGGAGTGGCAAATCCAGTATAACCATTGATAGAAATTCTACGTTCACCCGATCTTGCATTTTTAGTGGTCACATAGATCACTCCGTTAGCTGCACGAGGTCCATAAATTGCGGTTGTACTCGGATCCTTTAAAACATGAATCGACTCGATGTTGTCCAAATCCATTAGTGAAAAGATATTCGTTGCTGTTCCAACAGGAGTGTTCTCACTGTTCTGAATATCATAAACCAGATTAGGATCCTCAATCAAAGGAATACCATTTACAACAACCAAAGGCTTATTATCGCTGAAGTTTTTCGCATTCAATATAGGACGGCTAATTCCTCGTATGGTCATATTTTCTTTAATCGTACCGGGTTCACCAGACGATTGTTGAACATATACACCAGAAGAAGTCCCTTTTAATACCTGTTGAAGCGATGTCAATGGATATTTAGATAATTCTTTTACCGCAACTGAATCATTACTGAGTTTGAATTTGGTATTTCCGATTTTGATGACGTTGAGAGCGTTCGGATTTTCATTTGTGTCTTTTTGACTAAAGGATCGTGTATCAAAGGAATCTTTAAATACACCAAAGCCAACAGATTCACCCCTTGCCATAACTTGGCTAGGTAGTAACCAGACAAACACAATAAAGAATTGCGTGTACAACTGTTTCATGTAAAATTTCTTTAGTATGGTTTCATAATTTGGCATAAACTCCGAGAGAGAAGCTCTTTCAGAATTTAGGTTCTATCACGCTACAATTATGTACAATATTTGTCTTAAAAAGACGTTACATTCGGTTATCAATCGATTGCGTAACATACGAAAACGATGTAGTATGCTTCCGGAGGATGATATTTTTCTCTCTTTTATCTGCAAAAAAATAATGCTTTTGATTTCAAAAAAATCAAATTTCCATGTTCAACAACAAGTAAAAAGAAAGAATAAAAACTAGTACTAACTAATATTGCTTTAATGAAACCGAAAGGTGTCGCAAAGGAAATTTTTAAATCTCTAGTTGTTTTTGTCCACATTAAAAAGAATTATTAATGTCAATTAAGGGGTATAAATTAGTGCGCAAAATAACGAGAAGTAGTTATTTTAAAACGAATGGAATGGCCTTAACTTCAATTCATTATTAACTAATTAATGAGAATATGAAAAGGATCTACTTATTTTTGATTTTACTATTCTTTTTCGGCCAGGCATTTGCTCAAAAAACGATCTTTAAAGGTCCTGTTCAATGGGTGCATCCCAAACCAACAGAGAACAATTACAACCGACTTCATACGGTCGACATTGTATTGGAAATAAAAGCAACTTATCAAGAGAATTATTCTTCGGGAGCATCATTAAATCTCAATTCTAATTACAACAATGTAAAAATTGTTAAAGTAATTGCGAAGGATGGTAAAATAATACCGGTAAGCAGCATTCCAGCAAAAATTATTCAAGAAGCAGAAAAGGAAATTAGATTCCACGTTATTAGCTACGATGTTAATTATGCAGGGAAGAAAATTATCACCCTATCCAATCAAGGTCCTATTAATTATTTCCAACTTTTTGGGGAAAAGCCAAATAACGATAAGCTAACAGAAAATAGATCGAAAGTGAAAAAGGCCTACGATAGCGGAATCAGTATAAGCAATATCAAATTAGACTTCCCAACTGTTCACAGCAGCATTTTGTCAGATTATATCAATGGAAAGCCGAAATAATTAAAATGATTTAGGTCTTCTTTTACAATTATATCTAATAGGTAAAAAGGAAATGGTTAATATTAGGTGAAAATGGTTATGAAGATCGATGAAGTCTATAAAATCTTGGTCAAATAACATTCTTACGTTTTGTGATTACCTTTTCCAAGTGTTGGGGATAGCTTCCAAGCAACCAGGTATAATATGCCTTACGTAATCTTGTCACTTCAGCTATCCTTTCTGAAGCAGGACGACTTAACCAAAACTCAATATCCAGTAGGTCTTCTTCTTCTTTTTTTACTTGATTAACAACCACTGTCATCTTCCTTTTTTTCATGCACTTTTTACAGAATTGTTTAATGTAAATATACAGAATATCCAACAGAAGCCTGATGCCAAAACACTTCGTTTATTTTTTATTACCTATAAACTTGTGCTATTTATTCTTTACCGAGAATTACCTAATATCAATTCGGAACATTAAGTATAAAGTTCTTTCCTAAAATCTTCAAGGCTAATTTTGCTCACCTTTCCTGTCTTAGCCTTTTCTATTACCTTCTCAGTATCCTTATTGAAACGTGATTCTTCAATCTCAACTTAAGGAAGTGTTCTAAGATATTCGTAGAATACTTTTGCTTGCTTACTACGCCTATCAATTTTTATTTTGTTTTCCATATCAGAACATCTTCAGAACACTTTTACCAAATTTACTAAAAAATTAAAATGTCCAATATGGATCCTAAATGAAAGAATCGCGCTTTTTATTACCCAAGAAAACCACTATGATTGTCTATTACCACCGACTTTAATAACCAACCTTTTCTATCTCAAATCTCATATCTCACATCTAATAGCGAAGCGGTCTCAACTACTATATACTAAAAATGCTCAGCTTTCGCTGAGCATTTTTCCGTAGCCCGTAGGGGAATCGAACCCTACTTACATTAATCTATTTATCAGTAATTTACAAACCTCTAGTTTTCCTACTCATCGAATGACTCACTGGTTTGACATAAGTTTTAGCTGCAATTGTTATTAGATAAAGATAGTGACTTTTATTAAAAAACCATGGAGGTTATTTATTCTATCAGGGATTTCGCTTTTAAACTTTAATGATTGTTTTGTCATTATTTTTGTTTGATGCGTTACAAAAACACTTGCCAAAACCGATGGTCTTGTTGCCTTTTCGCTCCGGGTTAAAACCTGAGGCTGCCAATATTTGCCTCCGATGGGGGAATCACATGTTAAAAGCGAAATCCCTATTTATTCTATTATTTATGCAGTTAATTTTAAAAAATTTATACAGCCTCTTAAGGCCTCCTATTTACTTTTCTAACAGTTGTTAAGAGGAGTATATTATTATTCATTACCCTTCACATTGCTTTCGAAATAAAATCTAAAGAATCGGTATTCATCTGGACAAAATTTTTCAATTTCTAACCAATCAACTTTAATATAATTTTCCTCTAGCTGCATTAAATGGGGTTTAGTAATTTTCTAAACTCCTTAGTTTGGTATAGATAATTAATGAGAGGTATAATAGTCTTAGTAATCCATATTTGTTAGAATATATAACCACTATCATACCTTGTATATTATTTGGTTTTTTTTATCTCATCTTGAGAAAAGTTTAAGCCGCTAATGCCTTATTTTATCAGCTATTGTATATTAATATTAGCAATTGTAACTTGATGTTTATGAGAGATTACATATTTATATTAGTCAATATTGGATTCTGAAATTGGTTGTGTCGCTCTGCTTACGATTAAGCTTAAATAGCTGAAGGTGATTGTGCGATTGCTTGACCTTTACTTTAAAGTGGTGGTGAGGGTGGATTGTAAAAAAGAAAATTCGTTCTAATGAACCGCTTTTACTTGAATAATATCTTGTAATAGTTAACCGAATTAATCAAGGTGTTTTTGAACAGACAAGTCACTCAGAATTTCCTAACAAGGCAGCAGTATTTAATGCCGAATATGTGAAATATAATCGTCGCTAGATATATGATGAGCATATTAATGCTATATTTTTCGAAGTTGGTGATAATGCTAAAATAGCTGCAGAAATCGCAAAACTATCAACTATTATAGACGAAATCAATGGCAATGAAACAATAAGAGGTAAAAAAGAAAAGCATCAATTGGCAATAGATGAGTATAATAAGTTTAAGGATTTGTATTCGCAGGAGGCAGGAAGAATAAAGAATGATGCCTTTGTCAGTCTGATTGCGTTCAACTAGGGGCATTTAAAGAAAGTTAAAGATAAAATTCTGGCAAATCTTGATGAGAAACAGTCCTATTATCAATATTTTACAAATACACCTTTCCCTGAGTTACTCATTGATTTGATATATGTTATAGCTGCAATTGCTTAGTCAAGAATGTAATGACTTTAATTGAGATTTTAACATGCAAATAGAAACGGATTGACGAAGTTTTTGTATATTAACGTTTTATAAAACATTTTTTTAGTAATCCGTAGCTGTGCCTGTTGGCTACAATAGATATATAGGAACCCCTAACCATGTACAAATGAAAGAAATTATTGAACTTTCGAAAAAAAAAATGACAATTGACAGAAGGGGGTTTCTGAAGGTAAAAGGCAGCGTTGACACCAATTTATATTTTATCGAAAGCGGAAGTTTAAGGATTTTTGTATTAGATGAACACGAAGAGCAAATAATTCGTTTTGGTTACAAAGAAAATTTAATCATTTCGTTAGATTCTTTTTTGACAGGAAAACCTTCTGATTTATATATTCAAGCGATTAAAAAGACGATTGTAAAAGTTGTTACCAAAGAACAAATTGACAAATATTTAAAAAACGAAAACAATCAAAAACTTTGGATAAAAATTTTAGAAAACCTGGTTATCCAGCAAATGGAACGTGAGATCGATATTCTGACAAATTCGCCACGAGAAAGATATGAAAGAGTTTTAAAACGAAGCCCACAACTTTTTCAAGAAATCCCAAATAAACATATTGCAAATTATTTGAGAATGAGTGCAGAAACTTTATCAAGATTAAAAAAGTCTTGACTTCAATCAAGGATTAAGAAAAATAGTTTTTGGAACTTTGGATAAAAGTTAAAGTTATGCAATCAGAGAAATTAATACAAACACTTTCAGAACAAACGAAACAGATCATCAACAAAGCTGAAAACCTGAAATGCTATGATTTGAATACGTTAACGTGGAAAGAAACAGAAATTACGTGGAGTATTTTAGAATGTTTGGAGCATTTGAACCTATATGGCGACTTTTATCTACCGCAAATAGAAAATAAAATCAAAAATTCAATAACTAAAAATGAACCTGAATTTAAGAATGGAGTTTTAGGGAATTATTTTTCAAAAAGTATGTTGCCGAGAGGAAAGTTGAATAAAATGAAAACATTTAAAGACAAAAATCCACTAAATGCGAATCTTGACAAAAGTGTTATTGACAAATTCATAAATCAACAAATTAAACTTTTAGACTTGTTGAACCAGTCGAGAAACGTGAGTCTAAATAAAGTCAAAATTCAAACGTCAATTTCAAGTTTAATCAAGCTAAAATTAGGTGACACTTTTCAATTTTTCATCAATCATATTATCAGACATTTAAAACAAATTGATAGAATACAAACTACAATGAAAAATTCCTGACACGCAACATCGGTGGCTGTTGCACAACTAAATTTGTCAATAATCAGTAGGAATGATGGCCTTTAGAATTGAATCTAAGTTTTTTATAAGCAAATACAGAAGTTTAAAGGAGTAAATAGTTATTTCAACTGATATTTTATTGTGAAATTTATTTGAGTTACGAAACAAACACATTGGTTTTGTTAACGTTGGTGCAAAGTTGAAAATTCGACCTTTCTAATCTGTTCCTTCGCAAAGCCCCGAAACGTTAGCGGTCAGGCTGTAACCCTCCCTATTTTCAGACTGGCATCCAGGCGAGTTTTCAAATTTAAAAATAGTTGTTATCAATAGGTCAATCTTTTTTAAAGTTGACCTATTGATAACATGCCGCCGGCAGGGCATCGTATTCCATTAGTGTCTTTCCTCCCAATGACTCATGTGGTCTTCTGTAGTTGTAATCCTGAATCCATTCTTCTGCAAGTATCTGTACTTGCTGTGTATCTTCAAAGAGGTAGGCATCAAGGATACTTTCCCGAAACGTGCGGTTGAAACGTTCAATGTAACCGTTTTGCATCGGCCTGCCTGGTTGAATGTACTGTATCTCTATTTCTTTGCCAGCACACCAATCTCGAAATTCCCTACTGATAAATTCAGGGCCGTTATCCGTACGGAAACGTGAAGGTTTTCCCTGCTCTTTTATGATGCGTTCCAATAGATAGGTTACTTTGTTTGCTGGCATACTGTGCGCAACCTCAATAGCGATGGCCTGTTTATTAAAATCATCAATGATATTCAGGGTCCTGAACTTGCGCTTATTGGTCAGTACATCGCTCATGAAGTCCAGAGACCATGTTTTAAGCGGCCTTTCTGGAATCGATAACGGTTGCTTTACCCGGGCTGGAAGTCGTCTCCTGACCTTTCTGCAGTTAAGGTCCGATAACTTCTTTAGATAGGACTTCACAGTATTTTTACTGATGGAAAGATGACGGGCTATTGTTTTAATGGGATAATCCTCCCTGTGCAATCGTATAAACTGTTTTATCTGACTCATGAGTCTTGATTTACCGGCCATTGGAATATATCGATTAGGTCTAGCCCAAATAAACCAAAAAACAGAAACCCATGAAAAATGAGTGGGTATAAAGGGGTCAGCTTGCTCCAGAATATCCATAAGGAATTACCTAAATGTCCTCTTGTTGGACGGACAGTCACTTTTTTTTTGAGAAAAGTAACCAAAAGCTCGTCGCTGAAAAATTTTGCAAAACGTTTTGCGCATTCGACCTACAAGGGCAAAATTTTAAAGGCGACAATCTCTGTTTAAAACAGGTTGATTTTTAGTAGCATAAAGTTTTTTCTGTTCATTTTTCTTATCCCAAAATCACGTTAACGTAGTATTATTATTTCCCATTACTGTCTTTGGAATCAATATAGATTTCATAATAATTGGACTCTATGGCGACAAACCTTTCTGCGCCGATCGCTTCTATCCATCCCTCTGTAATTTTTGCAAAAACCGCTGGATGCTCGATATGGAGAGATGTCAATAGTTGCCTTAGTTCTTGTTGAAAGTTTTTATCAAGAGATTTATTGAACAGTACAGGTCCAAGTGGAATCGGGTCTGACAGCTGGATAAGTCTGATTTTACTGTGATTCCTATGTTTTTTCACATATTCCGTATATTCCGAACTCCCGAAAGCAGCCAAATCGGCACGCCCATCAAGGACATGTTCGAGCGCTGACCTGTGCGAGCCCGCATAATCAATCTTACCGAAAAAAGATTCAACAGAACTAATTCCCATCTTGGCTAATACTGACCTCGGAATCAGGTTGCCCGAGGTAGATTCGGGGCTTACCAATGCAAGTCGAACGCCCTTGAGGCGGCTGATATCCTTCAGGGAAACAATATCCGATTCTCGTGGAACAACGAATGCCGTTCTATAATTTACGGATGCATTTTGAGGTACCTCCATTGTCAGAACTGCTTCCATAGAATGTTTGTGTTGTCCGTTATTGAGTACCAGGCTCCCCATTGTGCTGATAAATGAGATATCCACCTTCCCTTGAGTAATAGCTGCTACGAGATCATTGATGTCATTGTAGCTTTTTAACTCTACTGTGGTCCCAAATATCTTTTCAATAAGATCGGCCAAAGGATGTAGGTTTTCCATTCTAGTGTTATTCCCGTAGGTGTAGGTTGCTATTCTGAGAGGTTCGGATATTCTGTTACCAGCCCAAACTTTTATGGTCATGAATGAGATCAGGAGGTACAGAAAAAGCATTCTGTATTTAGCCCCGATCCGATTTGAAAAAAATTCCATATTTCTATTTTTTTGATCTAAAGATCGTCGTTTTTTTTGAGAGCTTATTCATTGAATCGACGAACGGTCCGATTTGACAGATTAACATGTCGTCTGGACCAACGAGAAAACCATAGCGGGGTTTCCCTTTAGAAAATCAGCATCCCGTCCTTAATATAAGTCTTTGGACGATGTTCTTTTTGTCCGGCCCATGTAGCTTTTGTCCCCCTAATTGACCACTTGGTCGAAAGTGGGTTTCAGCAATGAACATCGGATGTTATAATTGCATAAAAACCGTTAAGCAATGAAGTATTTACCTTTCTTACTTATTTTTCTTTTTCTTTCGTGCAAAAAGGACAAGCATCCTTCAATAGAGGAACCTGTACCTGCTATTTCAGATCCCATAAAGCGGGAAAAGGGAACCGCGTTAGGTGACGGGGTTACAAAAAACATCGGTGCATCCGGAGGATTTCTGGAATTGGGAGGACAGGTACGTCTTGATGTGCCGCCCGGAGCTGTAGAGAAATCAACACTATTTGGTATACAACCTATCAGCAATACCCATGACGGACTGTCTGAAAGGCCTGCCTATAGACTTATACCAGAAGGTCAGATTTTTAAGAAACCCGTCAAGATAACCTTTAACCACGAGCCCTTTGGCTTTGGTAATCCAATTTCCAGAATGATAGCTTTCCAACGTAAAGACGGTGTCTGGTGCGGGGTTTCAACGGTCCTCGACAGTGGGACGAAACACGTCAGTACGACTACCACACATTTCAGTGACTGGGTATGGTTGGATCAGGTGACACTTCGAAAGGACAAAGAATCTGTTGGAAGTGGCGGCGAAGTTAAACTGAAGCTGATGGAGCAGATACTCGGAGCATTGAATGCAAACAACCACCTCGACAGTGTTCCGCTCGCTGCATTGGAGGACATCGGAAGATCAAAGGATATTGTGGTAAAGAACTGGAAAATAATTTCAGGTGCCGGAATGCTATCCCCTAAGATCAATTCCAGTATGGTCCTGGGAGATGCAATATATTATGCACCCCATAATATAACCAAAACTGAAGATGTCGAAATCCAGGTGGAAGTAGAAAGTAAAAATGGATATGTCAGTGATCCAAAAGCACCTAATGGCAGACGGAAATTCGGAAAATTAATTTTATTGACCAAGATCCGTCTGGAGAAGGAAACCTATTTCTATCTAACCATTGGAGGTAAACTTCTGGATCTTTCCGGAGGATTGAGCGGCGCGATCATGGGCGGACTGATATCAGTGGGTTCCCAGGACGAAAAAGGAAATCATCAGGTGGGCTTGTCCTGTATGGGGACGGAGACAGGAAGTTATCCCGGGGGAAACGCAGCCGGCCAATCATTTCTTGGGATTTCTATTTTAGAAGGCGGAACCCCAAAGATGTTTGCCAATGTGTACTTGGAATGTGGCACGGGGGAACATAAATACGGTGGGAACACGCGGATAACCAGCACGAGAGGGTTTATCACGGGCACCTATGATGGACCTGTGTTCTATAGCAACAAAGGGTGTGGGATCACCGAAAGAAGGGATGTAAAGATCGATTTCAAAATAAAATCCCTATGATAGTGAGGAAAATGTAGGATTGTTCCGGATCAATCCGCACTGGCTAGAGAAGAATAGTTTTGATTTTCGCAAGGTAAGACCTACCCACGATAATCTCATGTCCATCCTCCATAAAGAGAGAGGTGCAGGATCCTGTCCTCACTATGCGTTCGATCTTCGACAGGTTGACAATAAAGGACCTGTGTACCCGTATGAAGAGGGAAGGATCGAGTTTCTGAACGATCTTCCCGATACCTAAGGAGCTGATCCATTCCCTATCTTCTGTGTACAGCACCGTATAGTCCCGGGCTGCCTTGATAAAACGGATCCGGGAACTGTCAATCCGGGAGAATCCGTTTGCGCAGGGCACAAAAAGATAGGGATGTTGTGGAACGGAATCCTCTTCATTGATAATATTTATACCGATGAGCTTTCTGATGGTCCGTTCCAATCGTTCCTTCTCCAGGGGCTTGCACAGAAAGTCCAGGGCCTCCAGATCATAAGCGTTCTGGGCATGCAGCCTGTCGGAAGAAATGATGATTATCTGCGGAGAATTTTGTCTATCCTTGCGTATTTCAAAAGGATTGCATCCACAGAGTTTCGGATCGAGAAAGATAACATTGGGTTCCTTATCCGCTATTACCAAGGTAGTTTCCCTCCAGCAGGCCGTTTCTGCTATGGTCTTTATTCCGGGGACAAGGGCTAAACTCTCCCGGACCATTATTCTTGTAGAAGGATCGGGATCTGCAATAAGGATTGAGTACATAATATTATAATAAGTTCAATGAACAAATTTATTCCATTTGAACGGTGCATAACCCCGAACAAATTCCTAGATCTGCAGATTACGTACAATCACGGAGAAACAACTTGTTAGATTATTGACGACTGACCATTTACCTTGCTTCAAATGATACTTAGGAGACCTTTATTGATCTTACTTGCTTTAATGCTGATGTTATCACACCATAGTGTCCTTGCCCGCGATACCACTACCGTATTTAAATTTATCGACCAGGCAAAAGAAATGCAGAGGAAAGGGAGACCGGATTCCGCTGAATATTATTTCAGACAGGCAGACAGTCTTTCCAACCTTATGGGACATGATAATGGCAGGCTATCGTTTTTGGGTAATTACAGCGTATTTCTGTACGAGCAGCTTCGGTACGAAGAGGCGCTATCCTTTGCACAGCAGTCGCTTGGACTAAGCAGGAAATTGGGCAACCGGGCGAGGGCAGCGGCAGCCTACAACAATATTTCGCTACAGCTTCAGGCAATGGGGAAATTGGAAGAAGCGGCCAAAAATCTGGTAAAGGGATTGGAAATATCCTCTTCGATCAAAAAACCGAGCAATCGCGACCTTTCCGACCGGCGGAAGTATTATAACAACCTGAGTTCCCTTATGCTTGACCTGAATGACGTTAAAAAGGGGCTTGAGTATGCGTGGGAATCCCAAAAGCTGGCCCAGAAGTTAAATGACACCCTGGCCATGGGGCGTAGCTTGGTCAACATCGTCGTGGCCGAAGCAATGTCCGGAGATTTTGGCCCAGCTGAACGGCATGCCCTTCGCTTAAGGGAAATTGCACAGAAGTATGGAGATGTACAGATGGAGATCAAAGCTTATAATAACCTTGGTGACATCTACAGGATGCAGAAGAGGTATACTGAATCATTGCGGTGTTTCAGAAAGGCAGGATCACTTTTGTCCCCTGAATTTCCCGGTAATGAGGTATACGTTCTATCGGGAATGTCCTCGGTAAATAAAGATATGGGAAATTTCTCCCTCGCAGAAAGTTATTTCCATAAGGCAATGAAACTGGGCAAGGAACAATTGCCCAAGCCACAGCTGCTTGATCTGTACCTGTCAGGTTCTGAAATCAAAGAAGGGATTGGAAAATTCAGAGAAGCACTTGAACTGCGCAAGATGTACCGATCCCTTGCCGATTCCCTCAAGGATAGGGAAACCCATCGGTCCATCCAGGAACTTGAACTGAAATACAGGACCATGGAGCATCGTAGGAGTATTGCGGAAAGGGATCTTATGATCGCCGAACAGAACACCGTTCTTGAGCGAAACAGCAAATGGGTCACTGTTTCCGTTTCTATAGCTGTTTTACTGGCCTGGGGGATAATATTCGTACGGATTGTTGGAAACCAGAAACGGAAGAGATTGGAGCTAGACTACGAAAGGCACCTCCTGGAAGCACAGCTCAACGGCGAAGAGACAGAGAGGGCCCGAACGGCACGGGAATTACATGATGGAGTTGCAAGCGTCCTTTCCGCTGCAAAAATTAGGATCCACAATGCAGCAGTTACTGGCCGGGAGAAAAAAGCGCTCCCGGAGATCGGGGAACTGATCGAAGTTGCCGTCCGCGAGATCCGAAACATCTCCCACAATCTTGCACCCGAATTCCTGCTTAGGGAAGGACTTGCATGTGCAGTAGAATCCTTCTGCCATCGGGTAAACGGCAACGGACTTTCCATTGATTTTTATCCTATTGGTGATATTCCCCGATTTGAAAGGACCGTAGAATTGACGCTCTATAGAACGGTTCAGGAGGCTGTTACCAATATGGTGAAGCATTCGGGAGCAACCGAAGGGATCGTCCAGCTTGAGGGCAATGGGGGGATCTTACGGATAACTGTTGAGGACAATGGCATAGGCTTCGACAAAAATAATCCCCAAAGGAGAGGGTTGGGACTGAGCGGACTTGTCTCCAGGGTCACAAAACTGGGCGGAACTATTGAAATCCGGTCTTCTCTCGGCAACGGTACAACAATCTATATCGAGATCGGTTCCGCCGCTATAAAATAAATGGAATGAAGCGAACATACCTTAATTTCTCCTATGGGTAGAAGTACGGTAGAAAGAAATATTGGCGATCAGTTACTTTGTAGAAAAATTATAGATATGACAACGATAGGAATAGTGGATGACCATCCCCTGATCATAGAGGGGCTTGTCCAGATGCTGGATACCTTCCAGCAGTTTGAGGTTGTACTAAAGGCCCATAGCGGAGAGGGCCTTCTCTCTGCATTGGAGCGAACCGTTCCAGACGTACTGCTACTCGATATTGAGCTTCCCGACACCGATGGAACGGCACTCTGTCTAAAGGTTCTTGAGATATGTCCTGAGCTGCCCATTATTGCTCTTACCAACCATGATGAGGTCCTCTACGTGAGGAAGATGATGAGAAACGGTGCAATGGGCTATCTTTTGAAGGGAACTGATCGGGAAGGTCTTGTTGAAGCTATCATGAGCGTAATGTCCGGAAAACAGTTCATCGATAGGGAGATCGAACGTTCCATAATAGATCAGGCCATTACAGGTAGGAATGCTGCGGTGAACGTAAAGCTGACGAACAGGGAATGTGAAGTATTGGCATTGATCGCGCATGAACATTCCAATCAGGAAATCGCTGATAGGCTCTTTCTCAGCATTCGGACCGTGGAGTCGCACCGGCATAGCCTGAACCAAAAGCTCAATATCAGGACTGCGGCCGGATTGGTCAGGGAGGCCTACCTGAGGGGACTTATCTGATCTGTCCCCTCTGTCCCAGCCCTTTCCTGATACGGCTCAGACTGTCCTGATGGATGCCCAGAAGGGAAGCTATGTATTTCTGTGGGACGGTCTGGATTACTTTTGGCTGGGCCTCCATCAATTTGTAGTAGCGCTCTTCGGCAGTCATGCACCTTGATTCTACCTGATTGTCCTGAAGCCAACCCAGGAGCCTGTCCATGATGGCCATTTCCATATCTTTCATTCTCGGAACTTCTTCCTTGAGCAAAGTTACGCTGGCCAGATCCCAGACAAGCACTTCCATCTCGCTGAGTGATTCAAGAGCGCAGGTGGATTCCTGCCCGTTCTGAAGGAGAAGTGGCGTGGAGAGAAAATAATTGGTCGATTCGATTCCCAGGGTGTGGTCCACACCATCGTGGATTCGGAACAGACGGGCAATGCCCCTGATCATGAAATACATTTGCTTGACCAATTTCCCCTGTTCCATCAGCACAGTGTGGGGCGGGAGGACCATGTACCGCGTGTTTTTCCGGATGATCTCAAATTCATCACGGGTGAAGGAAATGTTATATTGCTGGGCAAAGGCGCAAACCTGATTAAAATGTTTTCTGTCAACCATATCGCTTGTCATATCTAGGACCAAAGAAATAATACCACAATATACCAAAATTGCCCAACCAGGCCAATTCCTGACATTTGTCAGTTCGACCAGCCCAATAACTCCACTAATTTTGAAATCTATCAAAGATCAGAATTATGGTTAAGCAATCAGTGCTCATTGCGGACAGGGATGTTTCTTTTAGACAGGAACTCCGCAAAAAGATCGTGTCGTTGGATTATCCTGCTATATTTCATGAAACCTGCAATGGTCCGGAAGCGGTACGATATATCGATTGTCTACAGCCTTCGGTTGTATTCATCAATGCTTCACTACCCGGATTAGCAGGATTCGATGTTCTTGAGCGGATCAGTCACGTTCCGATTTCTGTGGTAATTTCTGATAATGCGGAAGATGCGGTCAGGGCAATCGATCATGGTGCCACGGGCTACCTTCGCCGACCTATCTGTACAGAAAACCTCAAACGAACCTTGATCCGTATCGGTACCCCTGAAGTGGCCAGACCATTTTCTTCAGTCCAGCAGGTCGGATACCCCGGTCGTATATTTTTGGAAAAAGGCGGCAGACTAATAAAGGTGAATGTAACTGAGATCACCTATTTGCGGGCAGACCGGGACTATACCTGGATCTATACCACCGACAATAGTGCCTATCTAAGCAACCATGGTATAGGGGTACTCAGTCAGAAGCTTGATCCCGATAAGTTTATGCGGGTCCACCGGTCCTACATGGTCAATCTGGAACATGTTCAGGAACTCTATAGGGATGTCAGGAGATTTTATCTCCTTGTGAGCGGAGAGATCGAGATCGGGGTAGGCAAGCAGTACGTTCCGATGGTCAGGGAACTCATCTTCTGAACAGGACAACTCTATTCCAGCGTCGATGATGTCCGTAGTTTTACGCATTTGAGGATTGCGGTAGATTAACGGTCAATCGTTCCATCCAATTGTTTGAAATTTGCGTAAAATTTTTTCACCTAAACATGACTAGACTAAAATTGCTCGTTATCCTGGGTGGTCTGGGGCTCATGTCGGTATCTTGCCGCACGGATGCCAATACCCCTATTTTATATTCGCTACCAGATAGTTATGCCGTTTGCGAAAACGGAGATACTTCCACTTTTCGGATGCAATACGATAATTTGCAGAGGATCGTTTCTTATAACTGCCCGGAGGAGGACGAGTTTATAAGCTTTTGCTACGACCTTTCCGGAAGGCTCAACCGAATCGATATGACCGGTGCAGGCCAAACCCAGAAGATGGAAATCAGCTACTCCAAAAATGGTGACCCGGTCAGTGCGGTAGTTTCTATAATAAAAGAAGGAACAAACCGTATCTGTGGCAGAAGGTTCATCGACTATGAAATGATGGAGGGGAAGGTTACGGGGATGAAAGTGCTCGAGACAGGGGGCTCTTCGCATCAAGTTCGACTGGACTATTCTGGGGAGGATCTTGTAAGAATGACTTCAATCGGAAATGCAGGATTCGTGTCCCATGAATTTGATCTCGGAAGGAAAAGGTCTCCCGTTGCATCGGCCAGGTTCAGGCATGTCCTCAGTGCTGACCTGCCTCCCATTCTCTGTTCCACTAAAGAATATACTGGCCATACGATAGTACTCTCCGAAGGAATGACCATATCTACAAAGATCGAAAACCATGCGGATCCAAATGGGTTCTTCATCTGCATAAAGAAACCTATCGAAATACCTGGAAGAAACGCCTTCACCCTTCCGGGCTCGTATCAAACAATGAAGGATTCAATATTCGGCATTTGATGTAGATTAGGCCGATATTTTCATTGAAGATGAGATAGGAAAGTGAGAATATGGATTTCGGTGGCTATTGTCTTCGCCCTTTCGTTCTGGAGCGCTGCCCGGATCAGGCGTTAGTGTCTGTCCGCCGTCTGAATAGTTTGACCGGACAGTCAAAACTGTCCTGGTCTGAACCTTTCATCTATGTTCGCTGCTGCTCGCTCTGCGCCCCGCCTCCCTGATATTGCCGATCGTTCTTGGCACCTTTGGTAAACCGGTATCTAAAGGACAGGTTGACGGTCCTTGAATCGCGCAAAGTAGAGAAGGTCGCATAGGTCCCGGACAGATAGCCTATTTCGCCCGCATTGATATCGCTGTGGAAAATATCATTTATAGCGAGATTGAACGAGCATCCGGCATTCATCTTGAAATTGATGGCAGAATTTAACCTTGTTCGTTCCTTCATGGAAAACTGTGCGAATTTCTGACCTCCCTGATATTCTCCGTCCACCTGAAAGGTCCATTTTTCGGAAGGCTTATAGGTGAGCGCTGGCCTGATCAGCATAAATGTTCCCTTGGTATCGAGCTGCTGTCCATAGATTGCACTTTTGGTATGGATGTGATGTATTGCCGTATGGCCGATAAGAGTGAACTTCTCTATCGGGCTATAGGTAACATTGAGCGTGGCGCTGAAGGTCTTCAAGGACCCCAGATTGCCCTGCTGACTGTAGTAGACCCCATCCTCGATCCGAATGGTTTCGCTCATGAGGTCCTTAACCTTTGCGTAGGCAAGCGTGAAATCGACAAGTGGCTGGAAAGTGTATGAAAGCTCTGTCTGATTTATGAAGGAAGGCCTCAGGTACGGCGTACCGACGTAATAGGTATATTTGTCAAATGGGGTCACGAATGGATTCAACCAGGCATAATGTGGGCGATCGATCCGTCTTCCGTAATTCAGGCTTATGGTATGTTTGCTTTCGGTTGAGGGCCTGTACTGGAGATAGACGGTTGGGAAAAAGTCAAAGTGCCTTCTGTTGAACGAAGAATCCGGCTGCATTCCGTTGCCCAGTTGGTGTCCACTGGAGATGGTTCCTTCAAAGCGCAAACCGGCCTGATAACTCCACTTCCCATATTTTCCGTCAATACTGGTGAAGGCGGAATGGATAGATTCCCTGAACCGGAAATGGTTTGTCTTTTCGAGGTCGACGATCATGTCGTCTTCGAATATCCTGTAAAAGTCCGCATCGTTGTCGGTGAGTGTACTGCTGGTCTTGAGACCTGATGACATCCGTATGGTCTCTTTAAAGGGATGAACGAAATCTACCTTTGCAGAATAGATCTTGATATCGTTGGGTACCCTTCCGAGCTGTGATTCGAAAGAGATTGCTTCACCTCCCGGGAGATGGGTGGAATTATCGAAAAGCTGTTCGTTGTTTCCCCTATAGGTAAGGAAATCAAGGTCAATTGTAAGCTTCTGCCCGGATTCCGGGTTCTTATAGCGGTAATTGAGATTTGCTCCCAGGTTCGAAAACATACGCTCTTCTTTGTTGTTTGCGATCAGGATAGAATCAGGGTTTTCGGGAGATGACATAAATCGGCTTTCCCCTAAGGATTTCAGTTCAAGTGGAGAGGACCTAAGGTTCAGGTTGACACCGATCGTGCTCTTTTCATCCATAAAATAATCCGCTCCCAGCCGGCCTGATAGAGAAATCCCTTTTCTCCTGATCCAGGTATCCTGCGAAAATATCGGAGAGGTGAGGGATTGTCCGCCGTCGAACTTACGGAGAATATCCAGATCGGTATAGGTGTCCGTTGTCGAAAATGAGGTACTGGCCGACAGTGCCCATTTGTCGCTATTTACGGCAATATCGGCGCTATTGTTTGTCTGGCCGTATTTTCCCTGCTGATAGGCAAGGCTCACACCTCCATGTATACCCTTAGATCGATATCGTTTGGTATGGATTGCGATGATTCCCCCGCTTCCCGCAGCGTCATAGTTTGCCGGTGGATTTGTCATCAGTTCTATCCGGTCGATCTGGGCTACCGGAACAGTACGTAGAAATTCCCGTAACTGCTCACCGACAAGGTTGGTCGGGCGGTCGTCAATATACACGGAAACACCTGATTTTCCCGAGAGACGGATGTCTCCGCTCTGATCGAGCTGTACACCGGGTGATTTTTCAAGGGCCTCCAGGGCCGAACCACCGGTACTGGACAACATGATATGTGGATTTACTACCGTTCTGTCGTGACGTTTTTCGATATAAGCCCTATCTGCGGTTACGGTCACCTCAGCTAAATTGCTGGAGCTGGGCTCCATCGCGATATTCAATTCTAAAGATGTGGGCTGTTTTACCAGGATAGAATCTCTTGACCAGGCTTCAAAACCAATCATTTTACTTCTGACCTGATAGTATATCCCAACGGTCAGCTTTTCGAATATATACTGGCCGGAAGAATCCGAGCTGACCGAGGCGATTGGACTTGGGTTGTCCTGTCGGTAGATGTGGAGCGTTGCCCCCTGTAGTGGGACGTTCTGGATATCGGTAACCCGGCCCTGGATCTGCTGTCCGAGAGCCAAAGTCGAACACAAAGTGAATATGGTTAGTAATGGATATGCTTTTTTCATGAATATTAATAGTTTATCTGTTGTTTGCGAAAGATAGAAAAATGGGAAGGTTCACCACAGGTATGTTCGACAAACGGCGGAAATTATCGATAAACGTGAACTTTTGCACCCGATACATTCATTTTATTGGTACTATCTATACTGTTTTAATTTTTCCTTGAGCTCGTCCATCTTACCCTGCGTCAGCCCAAAACCGTCGGTGACATCCCAGATAATGTCCTGGATCTCGTTGTGTATCTTCATCCATTCGGGAACCACGTAATCTTCCTCATGCGCAGCTACCGGATCCCAGTGCGCATTGACCTTAAGTCCGGGATGTCCTAGGAGCAGCTCAAGCAGTTTGCGTAAGTTCGGGTCTGTGGAAACTATAAATTTGTGGTAATTGTTCCTGGATATGGGGAATACCTGTTCGGGTCCGATGTTATCGTACCAGGGCATGGATCTGTTTTTGTTCAAACATGCCATTCCAATATAGACCGTGGTCGTATCCCGGCCACCACCGTACCGCTCGGTTGGCGGGACGGTGATCAGGTGTTTTTCTATGCTGAGCCCGTTCTGCTTGTCGTGGATCCTGCTTACCCCGACCAGCCCCGCAGGAAGTTCCACGGTGACGGGAGGAGTGCCCGGCATCCTGTCGTTTACGAAATTGATGTCCACATAGAAAAAATTGGCATGAGCGTACAGCTTTCCCAGATCGGGATCAAAAGGATGGTCCTTTCGCTCTACGATCCGTATGCCCTGCGGTAGCGCTAATCCCACACCCAAAGGTTCCTCTTCGCTGTCACCAATGCCCGGGTTTCCATTGGATGGGGGAATAACGATTTTATAGTCGTGCTGTTCCGGCAGAACGGCGTCGTCCTTGGCGCAAGATGTCAAGAGCAAAATCAATGCAGCGGTTCCAAATAAATATTTTATCATGGTTATCTATTATATTCCAGCTTAAAACAATTGTCGCACTGAGCGGCGATCTGCGGCTCAAAGTCAAGGATGAGTTCTGTTGCAAAGCTATCTTCGGCGTTCCATTTGCGGAGTTTCAGGGTTTCGCCATTATAGCGGGCGGTGATCTTATATCGGCCGATCGGAACATCCAGGATCTGATATCCGTCCGTCGCGTACCTTTCCAAGGTCTGTCCCTTTGAACCATCGATTAGGCTGCCCTGTGGGATAAGGGTGAACCGTATCTTGTCCGTTTCCAGGTATAGTCCCGGAAAGTTATCGACGGTTACTGTCCCCCCATAATGTCCGGTTAAAGGAGATGCCTTCTGACCGGAGAGCTTCCAGTTGAAATGACGGACTGCACCCTCGGGTCCAAACCCCGTTGGTTCCTCGGGATGTAGATAGCACTCATAGGTCTTTCCGTTGAACGGTACCTTGTGGACTGCAAATGCGTACCAGCTTCCTGTTTTTGGGAGCGCCAGAGTGTAATTCCCTTCAGATGTTGTTTTTGTGGAGAGTTTGCTGTTGAAGAATATGCTGTTGTCCACGATGATCTGGACCCCCGGTATCGGTGAGCCCGCCCCGTCCCTTACCGTTCCGCTGACTTTTCCGGAATTTTCGGGAGCTGTGTCCTTTTTGCCGCACCCCAGTGCGGAGGCCAAAAATAAAAGATAGAAGATTCTCATGGTAGCAAAAATAGTCTTACCAACAGCCGATTTTTAGGGTAGTATTTCTCAAAAAAGAGACCTCAGTAGTATTACTTAATGATAGGGCAACAGTGAGGTTCGCACAGACCCTACGTAAATCTCATGTTGGGTAGTATTACTTAATTAAAACGTTATGAATCACGATAGCTTTGCCGAGTCAACTTCGGTATTCCGTTTACTGACGAGTGAAAAAATTGAAATTTTAAATAATTATATATGAACCCAATAAAAACAATCGGAGCGGCAGCTTTGGTCCTGCTGCTGGGCAGCAACAATTCTTTTGCACAGTCTTTTAAACAAGGCGACAAACTTTTAAATGCCGGTGTGGGCATTGGCGGGGGCTTGGGCATCCCTGTGGGAGTCAGTTATGAGCAAGCTGTCTCTGACCGCATCAGTGTTGGCGGCTACCTTGCCTATGCCAGAAAGAAGGAAAGCTATAATGAGTACGGAGAATGGAAATATAGCTATGTCCTGGCTGCAGCAAGGGGATCCTACCACCTGAAAGTAAATTCGGAAAGATTCGATCCTTATGGTGGTGCGATGCTGGGTTATAACGTAGCATCTGTTAAGTGGTCGGGAGATGGCTCCGAACCCGTTTCTGCATCAGCCGGAGGATTTATGTGGGGCGTTCATATCGGAACCAGATACTGGGCTTCGCAAAAGGTAGGTGCATTTGCGGAGCTTGGCTACGGTGCTACGGTATTGAATGTGGGCGTTGCATTTAAACTGTAACCATCCTCGTCTAGCCTCCAGCATCTCTATCGGAAAATTAGGGCCGTTGGTCGAAAAGATCGTTTGTCCATCCAGGTCCATTATATTTTTGTCCTAACGGACTATCAATATCAAACCCATATGAAAAATACAATATCGAAAGTATTCATAGCATCAATTGCATGGATCAGTATACTCACCAGCATATCCATGGATGCCAGTGCCCAGTCCATATTAAAAAAGATAAAGGGCAAGGTAGAGAACACGGCAACCCGAAAAATACTTGAACAGACCGATAAGGCATTGAACAAAGGTATGGACAAGGTGATCGAATCTGCGGGAAAAGGCAATTCCAAAAATGGAGAAGAGGATTCGGGTGAATCCGTTAATGGGACCGAAGAAGTACGAAAGCCCATAGGGTCGTTCAGTCGGTACGATTTCGTACCTGGTGATACGCTCCTGTATGGGAATGATTTTTCCACAGAAGCTGTGGGCGAACTTCCAGCCGGATGGAACAGCAACAGGAGCTCGGTAATCGTATCCCTGGACGGTATCGGCGGAAAATGGCTTCGACTTGCCCAGAGCAGTGTCTCCTTAACGGACAATGAAAAAGCATTCGGTAGCGATTTTACCGTTGAATTCGATCTTGTGATGGATATCGATTTCAAGGGCTGGCTCCCCCCTTCGTTCCAATTCGGACTTCTGGCATCCGGAAAAGAATCGCCGAGTTCCAATAAGCTGCTGGTCGATCCCAAGGGGACCAAGTCGTTCTATATGGAAATCTCCCCCCTCTCGGACGCAGGGAATCTCAATCTGGAGAGCCATGTCGGATATGTCCGTCATTTCCACAGCGCTTCCGAGAGAAATCCGGCTGTAAAGAGCTGGTATGGCCGGCCTGTCCATGTAGCGATCCAGGGCCAAAAAGAGCGTTTGCGCATCTGGATAGACGGCCAGAAGCTATATGATGTACCCAAAGGGATAGCAAAGGAAGGAGTCATGAACCAGCTGTTCCTGCGCTTGGGCAGCAGTCCCTATAAAGATGAACAGATCGGTGTTTTCATAGGTAATATCAAAATTGCAAAAGGGATTCCGGATACCAGACGTAAACTCCTCAATGAAGGTAGATTTGCTACCACGGGCATCCTGTTCGAAACCGCTTCGGCTTCCATAAAACCGGAATCCGCTGGGGTATTGCGATCGATCGCTGCTATCCTGGAGCAAGAGCCAGCAATCCGTCTGAGCATTGTGGGACACACTGATGGGGTTGGCGATGATGCGGACAACCTTGCCCTCAGTGGCAAGCGTGCCGAAGCGGTAAAAGATTGGCTGGTGAGAACCTCAGGAATTGATGGTGAAAGGCTGATGACCTCGGGCAAGGGAGAAACGGAGCCGGTATCCGAAAATGCGACGGCATCAGGCCGGGCCAAGAACCGAAGGGTGGAATTTATCAAGATATGACATGTTCAGCAAAGCAATAGTGATCCTTTCAGCGATCATCTTGATCGGATGTAACAGGAAGGATCCCGAGCCCCAACAGGGTGAGGGCCTAAAGATCGATGTACTGGGGGCCGAAAGTACCAAAACAACTTCCAACGGTATTCCCACCATCTGGAAAGCTGAAGGCGGAAGCAGTACGACGTTCATTCCACTGAACCACGATAAGATCTGGCTCAGCGGTGCGCATGAACTACAGATTGGCGGTGGCCGTAATCTCGTCTATTTCGGTACGGAGCTCATTGCGGGAAGGGCACGGGTAGTTCTATTTACCTATGAGGGGAAAAAAGTGCTCTCTGATGAAGTGGACCTTACGCTGATGACGGATCGGCAGGAAAATCTCTATGCCCATCACACCGATGCCCAAGGAAACCTGTACCTTCACGCCTCCTGTCAGACCACGGGATATCGAACCATCGGTTACGTATATAAGATCGATAATCTGTTGGGAATTGAGAAACTGGACATGCCAGCGGATATATCATTTGCACTTTTCAAGATCCCTACTGGTCTGATCTCGCTAAAAGCAACGTATCTGCAAGAAGCTATAGAGATCAGTTTAGCCCACCAGATCCGGGGAATCGAGAAGGTAAGGGCCGATCTGGAAGGATATGGCGAGCAGCACGTCCATTCAGCATATTATAACCAGATGGGCAGATTGGTGCTGTTGGTCAGCGCTATTCGGAATGATGATAAAAATCCTGCGTACCTATTGTTAAGCATAGATCCTGAGACGGGAAAAGTGGTGCGCCATGTGCTCAAGTTGCCTACAGAAAGATATAACTTTGGAAAGGGTATGATGGAAGGCAATATACTCTCTGTACCCGGCTGGGAAAAAAATAATAACCGAGCGTTTTTTTTCCGGGTAGATACGCAGACCGACCTGAGTGAGCTATCCGTGACCAGGACCGAGCTGGAGACCGATCCACTGCTGCCGCTTACCAAGGCTTCTTTTCTACAGCGGATAAATGGGGAGATATACGTTGGCGGGGAACAATTCGGAAAAGCCTGCTATTGGAAAGAAGGTAAGATTGTCAAGCTCGAAAGCGGCCCGAGTATCGTCCGTTCCTATCCGATACAGTTCTTGGCCTATCGAAATTGAACAAGCCGGTATGGAAGAAAAGAATATCGCAATTGTCGGGGAGCTGTACAGTTCCTTCAGGGAACGATTATCGCATTGCTCAATTGTTATCCCAGGATATGCGTTGGAACCAGATGGACGGATTACCCGGGAGAGGGATATGCGTCGGAATCAGCGAAGTGCTCGGGCATGTTTTTGCAGGGCTGCGATGTGAGTGGACGGACTGGCAATCTGTTGCCAACGATTTTTTCGCCTTTGGGGAAACGGTTTTTGTAAAGGGATACTATTCCGGGACGATAGGGCCAGCAGGAATGCTTTTAAAGTACCGTTCTTTGCCGAATACAGAATAGAAGAAGGAAGAATTTCCGAATTCAATCAATTTAAGGACACTTTCCGGATTGTGCAGGCCATGGTTGCAGGCTGATCTTGGTATAAATAATCGATAAACCTACTGAAATGGTAAATTTAAGGGTCATTTTACGCGCAATGCTAAAACGCGGAACGGTCAGTATCGTACACGTTGTTGGGATGTCAGTGTCTTTGGCGACGGCGATATTGCTGTTCCTTACGGCCAGGTTTGAACTGTCCTACGATAGCTTTCATGAAGATGCGGAGCGTATCGGTTGGCTATATAGCAAGAGCTACGATGAAAACGGGGCGAGGTACAATTCCTCAATGGCAGCTCCCTTGGCTCCTGCCCTTAAGGAAGAGATCGCCGGAATTGAATACATCAGCAGGATGGCCAGCGGGAGTATTCTACTGAAGAACGGCGATAGGGAGTTGGTATCCATTAGCAGGTATGTGGACGATGACTTCCTGTCGATATTTTCCTTTCCTCTTATTTCAGGTGATAAAAATGCATTAAATGACATCGGAAATATAGCAATAGAGGAAAACATGGCCCGTAACCTGTTCGGATCTGTCGACGTCATTGGAAAGATGGTTAGCGTCAACATTGACGGAATTTGGGAGCAGAAGGTCATTTCAGCCGTCCTTGGCGAGACTCCTCAAAATTCCAGCATCCGCTTCAGTTCACTCTTAAGGTTCGAACTTAAACCAAACTATAGGACGGACAGGGATAACTGGACTTCCCAGAACCATGATGTTATATTAAAGCTCCAGGATAGAACCGTAGAGAACATCGAATTTGCGCGAGAAACCAGGGCATTCACCGAACTCCATTACAGAGATGAGATCGTTGGACGGAAAAACTCAGGCGGAAGTTCGGAGGAACTGGGGGATCTGTTTTCCCTCAACCTTATTTCCATCAAGGACTATCATCTCAACAGTTTCGGTATTTCGGGCGGCCCACCGTCTTTCTATCCATGGATATTGCTGGCAGTGGCGGGACTCATCCTGATAACGGCATGTACGAATTTTGTCAGTCTTACGCTCGCGGGTTCTTTGCAGCGCAGCAGGGAGATCGGCACAAGGAAGATACTTGGAGCAACGCGCAAAGATCTAGCGGTCCAATTGTGGTTGGAAACGTTTTTTGTATGCTTCCTGTCTTTGATCATTGGTCTGTTCTTTGCTTGGCTGGCCCTTTCCGAATACAATTCAATGTTAAACTACAGGCTTGAACTATCTTCATTGTTCTCCCCCGAAACCCTAATCTTTTTTATCGGTGCTTTTTTATCGGTTACCCTGCTGGCCGGTGGATATCCTGCCTTCAAAATTGCCCGTATGAACGCGAATGAATCTTTAAGGGGAGACGTTACCATCAAATCGTCCAGGCTAAGGAGCGGACTGACAGTGCTACAGTTTTCCATAACGATTCTTTTTATCATTTCGTCAATTATCGTCAGTTCACAGATTGAATACCTGGCAACCCGTCCCCTCGGATATAATGCAACTGAGGTCATCAGTATTCCGATAGGTAAGGGAATCGACAAAGGACAGGCATTGGAAAGGATGCGCGCAGAGCTCTCAAAGGAGACCTGGGTAAAAGCTGTGAGTGCGTCGGACGCTAATCTGGGACTGGGCAGCGATGGTACCTTGAGAAGTAGCATTTTGAAGTTTTCACAGGAAGACAAGGATTACAGTACCAATTATATGCGTGTAGATTATGATTTTTTCGAGACTCTAGAAATCAGGTTACTTGGGGGACGTGATTTCGACCGTACTATGCATACGGATACCGCTGCTGTAATCGTTAATCGAAAGATGGCAGAGCAGATGGGCGGTATTGAACGTATTTTAGGGAAAAAGATTGGGCTCAACGGTGGAAGTACGGTTATTGGAGTAGTCGATGACTTCCACTTTCAGCATCTGCGGAAGAAAGTGGAACCATTGAGTCTTTCCATTAATGGAAATGTATCTGATATTGAATATATTTTTATTAAGGTAGAGACGGGTTCACTTCCTAAAACGATGGAGAATATTTGGAAGGTATGGAAAAACGTAAATCCGAATGCGACCATTCCGGCCTCTTATCTGGATGAGAATGCAAATAACTTATACAGAAAGGACCGTACGTTTTCCAAGATCGTAATGATGGGCTCCGGTATCGCTATTGTCATTTCCTGTATGGGGCTTTTTGCATTGGCACTGTCAGCCACCGCAAGGAGGGTTAAGGAGATCGGTATCCGTAAAGTCTTGGGAGCATCGGTCTGGAGTGTCATAAGACTAATTTCGTTGAATTTCATTATGCTGGTCTCTTTGGCATTTGCGATTTCTGCCCCCATCGCCTGGATGCTCCTGAACTCTTGGTTGCAGACTTATGCATATAGGGTACAAATGGAATGGTGGATGATGGGAATTGCTGCAATGATCGTATTTTTAATAACCTTCTTCACCATATTTTGGCAAACATTTCGTGCAGCTACAGCAAACCCTGTCGAAAGTTTGAGAATCTAATTCTGCTAAATTATTTGATTTTGGACCAGATCTAAAAGGCTCATTTGGAAAGTCATCAAACAAATTTATTCTGTTCCCGTTTTCATCCAATTTCGATTTGCTTAATAGCTCTTCTTCTTCGTGAAGTGGTTCTCCTAGTTCTGTAAATGTTCCACAGAATTGCCTGTTCTAATCCTTATTTTCTGTCCATTTTTTTATTACCGAATAACTCCATAAGTTTACAATACTATGCAGAATTATGAATAATCTCGGAAGTCCAAAATTTTTGCTTAAAAATCTTTTCTGTTGGTGTCTCAAAGTCTTCAAAAACCTGCATTGGAATATCACGGGTGCAAATCAATAAATTGTCCCTAAGTGAATCGATATAACCTTTCCTATCGTCTGGATCAATAGCGGTTTTAAAAGGTTCATCTTTAATTTTTGTCAATCCCTCAAATCCCAATTCTTCCAATAATTGCTCATTGTCTACCTGTGTGTTTGTAAATAATAATGATTGATGCTTTTCCGCCCAATATTTATGTTCTTCTATTAACGCCAGAGTTATCTTCTCTTCTGAAACAATCCTTTGAACTATAGTGAATATCTCTGAAAGTGATCAGTCCCTCATTGAATCCCCCTGAACATTGTGCTATACAAACGTATTTCGTATGGCACAGATACTCACAAGTTATTCGGATTCGGAGTTCAAGGAACTTCTATCCGAACAAGTAAAAGAAGCTGTTAGGGAAGCTCTAAATAGCAGTCCGGCAGAAAAAAAAGATCCAGCCTTTGATGGGATAGGCTATAGAACCAGGTCAGAGACAAGAAAACTGTTGGGAGTGGCCTATTCCACGATGCACTACTGGGAGAAGACCGGAATATTGGTGCCACGAAGAATAGGTAGGAAAGTGTTCTTCTCTGACGATGCTATCCGTGAAGCCCTTTCAAAAGCAGGAAAGGAGGTAGATCATGGGATCGCAGAATAATCTAACGGTCCCGTTTCAAGCTGTTCTTTTCCCATCCGATTCTATATGGAAAATATTATGGCGGCTATTGACTTCTGGTTTTTCTTTAGTAAGCAAGGGAAGCAAATCGGATAATGTACTAATTCCGATCCGCCAAATACGCTATGGGCCGATATTGATACCAACATATCATGGTATCTTCAAACCATTATATCTGGATATCTATTTATCAAAGTATGTACATATCTATTACTTATCCTACCATCTGATCGGCGGTATAAGTAATAGGCTACTTTGTTTGCCTATCGGCCAATCAACGGTTCTCAATTACCCCACTAGGCAACGCCAGCTCGGTCCATTTTCCCAACACATCCCAGCTTTCCGAACAACGGAGGGCTGGGGCATGCGGAGAACAATCTCCTTTTATAGAGATCCTGTGCCGGAGACCGCCTTGCGACGGTCGCTTTCCCACCCCACTTCCCTTGACCCTTGCGGGTCAAAAAGGTCCAATTTTCCCAAAGAAAATCGGAGCAAGCGGAAGTTGGGCAGAGCCCTACTTTGCTTGCCGTATGCGCTGCAAACGGGGTTTTGGGTATCCTCCGGGGATACCCTTATAGCCTAACCGCATTATAGAGCTCGGTTTCGGTATACTCTCGGGTATACCGGACAGACTTTTCCAGATATACCGATATATCATGATGTCGATATACATATAACTATATATACCATGTTTTTAACGATGTCCGTTCTGTATCTTTTTAGTAAATTTGGTCTATGTCGTCAAAATACTTTAAATACCGGAGAGCATTCCAACGTAAGGTACATCCTTATGATCTGGGTGTATTGACCGGCCTGAAAAGAGGCAGTGACGACAACCATTTCCTTTTGAAAGTCTATAAACTTGATGCTTCTGCTTTCGAGGATTACTACCGCTACCATCTGGAATATTATCTGGAAAAAGACAAACGGAACAATGAGCATGATTTCTTTGCACATGTCTGGCGGATCGTAGAAAAGAGGATCGAATACTTTGACGGCCGTGATCCCTTCTCTTCCAAGCATGCCCTATATGTATCCAATACCGAAAAACTAAGGGCATTTCAGGAATTTTTAATACCAAGGGACAAATGGAACATCAGGCCGAACGAACTCCTGTTGACGGAAAAGGACAACCTGATCGCAGAACTTCGGGAAAAGATCGGAGCCTTGGAAGAAAAGCTTTCAAAGCTCGAAGACTTTGAGGTATCTGTCAAGGCGATGGTACAGGACGACCACCTTCCAACTTTCATTGACCTCATCCGTCAATTGAAGGATCTAACGCTTCCTAATGGACGCAAACTGTTGAAATCCGATTACGAAAGTCCCTACTACAAACTTGTCTCCATGTACTTCACCTACGAGGGTAAGGATATCCCCATCAGTACTGCGCGCAACTACTTCGTAAAAAAAGATCCGAAGGATGCAAAAAAGGGCGTGAAGATCGAAGAGCACGAAAAACTTTTCAAGATCGTCCCGAAAAAAAAGTCCTGATACCATCCCGTTCAGATTCCGAACATGACCAACAGCCTCCGTTGGTCAGCCTAAGTATACGATAATACCCCATTTTTGTACCATGGTCAGCGAAAGGATCGCTACCGGATCATCGTAACAAAAATCGGGAAACTATGGAAATAGACATCGTAACAAAAAAGGATCTCCAGCAGTTCAAGCAGGAAATATTGGAGGAAATGAGATCAATTCTAAAGAACAAAAACGTAGAAGCAAAGGACAGACAATGGCTGCGCAGCGCAGAGGTAAGGGAGATGCTCAGTATATCTGCCGGAACCCTACAGAACCTACGGATCAACGGTACACTGCCGTACCAAAAGATCGGTGGGACAATGTACTATTGCAGAGAAGATATCGACAGCATGATGAAAGGGAGGACAGACCATGGATAGACATATGCTTATACCCAGACATTCGTTCAGCGGTTATTTTGAGCTGATAGCCGCTGACAAGAGGTTATTGCCATCACACATCGGGCTTATCATGGCACTTTTCTACCATCAGGACGAAGGTAATCCGTGGGGTTTCTTCCACGCCAGCCGGAGCAGGCTTATGCGTTTCTCACGTATACGGTCTATAGCTACCTACCACAAGTGCCTATCGGAGATGGTGTCGTACGGTTATCTCGAATATATCCCTTCGTGGCATCCGGTTAAAGCAAGCAGGTTCAGGTTTATCCAAATAGCTGATGGAGACAACAATGGTTAGGTCGGATGAAAACACCAAATCGGTACGTTTTCCGAAGGAGATCGATGACAGGCTAGCGCTGTTGTCGCGAAAACTCGGACGCACAAAGCGGCTGTTGGTCATGCAGATGGTCGATTATTTCTACAAGAGCAAGAAGGATCCGGCAGACCTCAACGATGAGGTACTGAAAAAGGAACTGTTGAGCGGTGTCAACCGCATCCTCTCTTTTATCCGCAAACAGGAGGGCGACCTGTTGGTACCTGTCTATTCCATGCTGGACGAACTCACGGCGATGGTCAAACTGATGGGCTCGCTCTCCAAGACAATTGCTGAAGGTCAGCTCAAGGGGAATTCGGCCCTAGGCGAAAGTTTGGCGTATGCAAAGCTGATGGATGTTAATCTGAAAAAGTTGATAGCAGCTCTCGGAGAGAAGGAAACCCTGAAATCCAGTTTCAGAAAGATACTGGAACATTATATCGCCCAAAGGGAAACGTTGGGCTGGCCGGTATCGGCAACAAAAAAAGAGGAGCTGGCCAGACAGGTACGGCAAGCTGTGGAAAAACTTTAACGGATCATAATGTACATCAATATCACGACCTCCGAAACTGGAGATAACAAAGGAAGCTGTGGCGCACTGGTAAATTATCTGGAAAAGGAGAACAGGGATAAGAAAAGCCTCGACCGGCACGAAAAATGGTTCAATGGCAATAGTAACGGTATCAGACCCCATGAAGTACGGATCGGTATAGACAATAACATAGCCAAACTGGGTAAAGAAGACAGTAAGTTTTTCCTGATCAATATCAGCCCGAGCCAGAAAGAACTGGCTCACCTGATATCGCAGTACGGAGAAGAGGGTGCTAAGGAAAGACTTAAAGAATTTGCCATCGGGGTCATGGACGAATACGCTAAAAATTTCAAGCGGGATACTATACGGGACCATAGGGATCTGCTTTGGTTCGGCAAACTGGAAAACTACCGTTACTATGGCTATAATGATAAGGAAGTGAAAAACGGCACAAAACAACGTGGTGAGCGTAAGGAAGGACAACAGTTACACCTACAGATCATCGTGAGCCGTAAGGATATAACCAACAGGATCAAGCTTAGTCCGCAGAATACATCAAGAGGAAAGAACGCTTCGCATTCAGCAAAGCTTGGCCAGTTTGACCGTACGGCATTCAAACAGTCGGGCGAAACCCTTTTTGATGAGATCTTTGGTTTTGAGCGAGGCCTGAAAGAACGGATGGATTATGCAAATACCATGAAAAACGGCACGGCAAAGCAGAAAGCGCAGTTACATGCAGTTTCAGCCTTAGCTGAACGCTATCCGCAGTTGCAAACTTCCCATTTAACAGATAGTTTTATGAAAGACATCAACACTGAAAAGCACTCTGATGTCGGCGGTCTGCTGTCCTCCATTGCCGGAGGGGCGTGGGGATTGTTTGAAATGTTGCTTGAACCTGCATTCGACGCCTCGGGCGGGCAGCAGACCGTTGCCAGTGAGGAGGAGCGGAAACGCAGGCGCAGAAAAAAGAATCAGGGGATGAAACGATAGAACCGCCCTGTCTCCCTGCGGTACACGTGCATTTCTTCCTGCGTCAGAAAGCTACGTGAACCTCGGTTCGGAATGCAAGAGGTGTTTCGCTGTGCGCACACCACTTGCGAGGTAACAAAGACCGCTGCCATATCGGGACGGAAATTGTTCCCATCTGCACCGCTTTTGCAAAATTACCCACGGAGCCGGAAAGGTCAAGGGTATAGTAAACGCACCCCTCCACTAGCGTCCATCGCCCGTACGCCCTTGACCCGATTCCGTCTCTTTGCGTACCGGTGGCCTAAGCGGTGAGAATGGGGTGGTGTGTGCAGGCTAGTTAAAATTAGAAAATCTAAATAGGGTCATCATTATTTGCCGGATTTCTGTTTAGCCATTCATAAGTATCCTCTTTAAAGCATTCACTTGCTGTCCCGGGAATGTATTCCGAATCCAAGAGTTTCTCCATGACAGTTGGTTCATCTCGAAATATCTTGAACCATAAAATAAAAAATCCTGTTTCAGCGGCAGATCGGGCAACATGACTCGCTGCATTTTCGATCTCTTCTGGGAGTGAGATCTTGACCTTTGAGAAAAGATCGTAAGATAACTGCGCCAATAACAATGTCGCTTTTCTCTTTTCCAACGGATGTCAACTACCTTGTTGCGGAGGTCTATCCTGTCAAGCCCTACTAATTCAATTGTATTTCGGGTCTTCATGTTCTGCAGATCATTCAGTCCCGCGCTGGGAACGATAATCGCAGCGTTTGGATTCTCGGGATGTTCCTGCACATCAAACGGGATCAGTGTATTGTTCGTCTCGGGTAAATAATACCTGTCATTGGCTGTTGGTATATTTCCTTTGGCAGTGTTACAAGGACCGCAGGCAAGTAGCATATTCTCCCAGGCCAGATAATCTCCCGCATCTTGGCCTTCCCGAGGAGTTTTGGCCACCACATGTTCTACATTAAGGCTATGGCTCAAAGGCATATTGCAGTAGGCACAATAATAACCTATCCGTTCTATCAGATACATACGCCATTCGGCATACTCGCTTACATGGACATCACTCCCATTGTTCTGCGGAACGGCTCCCTTGCTTAACGGTCTCATTTCTTTCCTTTTGACAGTTTATTGAGCTCCAAAAATGCCCTTAACCCCGGGTCGGTAATTTCGTCAAGCGCGTGGTTTATCCTGGATATATCGATATCTGTATCCAGCATACCCAAAAGCTTCTTGGCCTGTTCGTACTTTTCCTCATTCTCCACGGCGAAAGCGCTGTCTACTCCCATAATGTCGGTCGCCACCTCATCTATCTTTAGCTCATTTGGAGGGATATCCATAATAAAGTCAAGATTGATCAGTTCATCGCTTTCAACCGATTGGACAATAAAGGGTGAATGTGTCGTAACAACAAACTGGATATTGGGAAAAGCTCTTTTCAGATCCCTTACGACGACACGTTGCCAGTTTGGGTGAAGGTGCATGTCCAACTCATCGATCATAACAACCCCTGTTGTCATTTTTACGGCCTCACGTCCTAGATAACCATTTAAAGTCGCGCATCGGTATGCAATATCTGTTACAATACCCAGCATTCTTTTTACGCCATCGCTCATAAGCGAGTGGGGCAGTCGTTTTGTCGGCTGTCCTTCGATCTCACAGTCTGCAACAAGTTCCAATCTAAAGTTGTCGAATGTGACGTTCTTTAAATACGGAATAGCCGTCTCGATGGCGTCTATGACAGCCTCATAAGTACCTTCGAATTCGTTTCCATCCTTTAGTTCTTCACCGTAGTAATAAAACCATTGGGTAAACTGGTTTTCGTCGGATTTTGGACCCAATGCGTTGTAATATCCATCCCGGATAATAACTCTGTTCTTTTTGACCCTTTTCCGACGGACATCGCTGCCTCCCAACTGCCTTACACCATAGAATGCGATCAATGGAAGCATGGGTCTGTTGGGCTTGTTCAAGGATGCTGCGTAGGCTGCCGCAAGATCTCTAATCTGCCCGATATCTTCGATTTTAACAGAGTTCGACTTTCCGTATTCGGGAATGATCCTGCGCCATGTAAATTCACCGCTACCATTAATATGGCCAGTAGCTTCTACTATGGTGGGGGTAAAATACTCTGCCTGCTTAGAGGTGCGATTAATGGAAAACCTGATTTCGTTTTCCTGTATATGTCTTCGTGTTACACGAGGGAGCCCAAGGAAAAAAGCCCCTGCAACAACCTGTACGGCATGTAGCAATGTGGATTTTCCTGTGCCGTTATCTCCAATAGCTACCGTAAAGCGAGGGTTTAGCTTGAATTCTTTTTCTTCAAAACCTCTAAAGTTTTTAATGAATAGTTTTTGAATTTGCATATTTTTTCCCTCCTATTACTTATGTTGATCCAATCTCCTTCTTAATTCTGAAATCTCTTCTTTTAGAGTGATATTTTCCTCTCGAAGAGCGATGTTTGCCTCTAACATTGCATTGTGTTTATTCAAGAATAAAGAGTACTTCTCCCGTAAATCATCAAGCTCACGACGTATATCGCCTGGTGAATTTGGGGAAGACCCTGTTTCAACCAATGCTAAAGATGGGAACTCATTCATTTCAGGAAACTCGACGGAAAAATCTTTATTGATAACCCTTCCATACTTAGCAAGTATTTCATAGGAGAGCTCTGGATTGTTTTTATGCTTATAAAAAGTTCCATATTTATAGCCTGCACTTTCTACTATATCCTTTATTCTCCGAGGATGATTTCTCAGGACTTCATGTAAATATTGCCCTCTATGTATATTTGTGTTATCGTTTTCCAATTCTTATATAATATATATGCAATATATGTAGAGGTGAATTATATTTTAAATTGTAAAAAAGTTGTATTTAACTATATTTTTATTATATATTTGTATAATGTAAGTGAAATGTATTCTTAAATAGATAGTTTGATCATATTGATTTAGAGAAATATTATAAATAATATATAACCAAAGAGCCTCGTTGTCGGAAACTACCGCCTTTTGACAAACTCGGGGCAACAGGGGAATATCCCCCGGATTTTTTTGTATAATTGCAAGAAATACGGGGCGAACCTCTGTTGTACGATCGAGTTTAAGGTCCTAGCGGTAGTACCTCGGCAACGATCAGAAAGCAGAATCGCTCCGTTTTCTTTTAAAGGCTCAGAACTTAACGAGCCATGAAAAGAAAAGAACATCTTTATAAAAACCTAAAAAAGCCTCCTGTATAGATTACTAATGTCTACTGTGCGCAAGCTGATTTGCAAATAACTCTTGCAATTGCTCCTTGTTCACGACCTTTCTTAATCTAACCCAATTTTTCAATCACTTAGAATTTGAATACATGACGTTTTTATACGCAATGGCCACGCTTTGGCCTAAAGTAAAGCGAATATATATAACACTCTTTTCATTTGAAAGCATATGCACGCCTGCCGTCAAAGGACATAGACTGGTATATGTCCGGCAGGCATCGTTACTACTGCTTTTTTGTTTCATAATGTTTAGTAACGCCTATGCACAGTCCGTTGGAGAGCGGGCTGACGCAGGGCTAACGGACCTCAAACCTCTGCAGATCGGGGATACGATACCGGAGGTATTATGGAACCTTCCGCTACAGGTCGTCAACCATCCGGACGGAAAAGACACCATTACGATGAATGATTATCGGAATAGGAAATTGATCATCCTGGATTTTTGGGCTACATGGTGTGCACCCTGTATCAAATCCGTTAAGCATATTGACAGCTTAATTTCGGTACTTAACGCAAGAGACGTATCGCTATTGCCCGTAAATAGATACGATAACGAAAAGCGGATGCAAACTTTTATGGAGAAAACTGGATGGACTTTCCCTTCGGTCATCAACAATAAGCCATTAGATGAAATCCTTATGGCTTCCTATAGAGATTATTTAGGGGTCGTATGGATATTGGATGGAAGATTGTTTGCAGTGCCACGCAACGAGTCGATTACCCGCGAAAATATCAAAGCCCTGCTTGCAGGAAGGCATGATGAAGTCACCATTTCCAACTATCCACTTCGAACTAACTAACGATGAAAAAGATAAAATGTGCAATTTTTGCTTTATTGTTGTTGCCGCTTACGGCGCTTGCCCAACAATATGTCACCGGAACGGTGCTGGATTCGCTATCCCGAGCGCCTCTTGCCAAGGTAACCATACAGCTAGGCTCAAAAATAACCGCTACCGATGAAAATGGTGTATTCCGGATATACAACCCTATACCCGATAACCAATTGTTGACCGCCAGAAGGGTTGGTTACAACGAGACGGTACTGGAGATAACTTCCGACATGCAGCACCTCCGGATCGTTATGTTTCCTATAGAGCACAGCATAGAAGAGGTAGTGGTCAATACGGGGTACTTTAAGATTCCACAGGAGCGGTCGACAGGTTCTTTTTCATACATCGGTAATAAACAGCTTGATGCTATCGTGTCCACAAATATCCAGGATAAAATAGAGGGACTGGCAACCGGGCTGGATTTTGACCGTAGCAGAACCTATGTCACGCCAATGAATGTCCGTGGGCTTTCTACAATTGAATCAGATGCATCGCCGCTGATCGTAATTGATAATTTCCCTTATGATGGAGACCTCTCAACCATCAATCCTAATGACGTACAGAGCATTACGATACTTAAAGATGCTGCTGCCTCTTCGATATGGGGAGCCCGGGCCGGTAACGGTGTGATCGTTGTCACGACAAAAACAGGAGCTTATGGGAAACCGAATGTCGTTTCGTTTACCGGAAACCTTTCTGTAGGGAGCAGACCGGATCTATTCTACAATAAGAAACGGCTGAGGTCGCCCTTGCTGATGGATATCGAAGAAACCATCTTTGAAAACGGTGGGTACGCCATTAGAAACCAAACGCCCATCCCACTATATGTCGAACTGTTGATTGCGGAACAGGACGGGCTGATAAATGATTTTGAACAGCAAAAGCAACGGATGCTGGCAACCGATATCAGAACGGAGGGTAAAGACCTCCTTTACCGAAATTCCATCAACCAGCAATATGCCCTAAACTTTAGGGGCGGATCGGATAAACACAATTATTACGCCTCGATAAACTATGACGGAAACAGGGCGCAGGTTATCGGAAACGAATACAAAAGGATGAATGCCCTTTTGCATAACGGATTCCGGCTATCCAATAACATAGATATCAATACGAGCCTTCGCTATACGCAGATCCGATCCTCCTCCAACGGAATATCGTTAAGTCTCAACGACTTTCCTACGTATGCAAGGTTAAGGGATGATGAAGGTAAGAGCATGGCCTTTCCCAGAACGTACCGGTTTTCCTATCAGCAGCAAGCCGAAGACAACGGGTTATTGGACTGGCTTTACAGACCGTTGGATGAAAGGGAGCTTATCGATAGCAGGCAAGAGGCTTATGAGGTACAGGCACAGGCAACCTTACAGTATCGATTTCGGGAATTTCTCAATTTTAGCCTCATGTACCAATATACTACAGACCAGAACAAGAACTGGACACATTATGGGAAAGAAAGCTTTTATGTGCGAAACCTTGTCAATCGTTTTACACAACAAGGTGGAACCCAGATTATACCATATGGTGATATACTAAGTGGAGATGCCGGTTCCAGGAGTGAAGTCCATAACGCCCGTCTACAGACCGATTACAAACAGGTATTTGGAAAAATAGAAATATCTGCTCTGGCTGGTGCGGAGATACGGCAGGGGATCGCCGAAGGGCTTCCGCGGTATCTCTTCTACGATTATGATCCCAATGTGATGACGGCAGTAAATAAATTTGATTATAATACACGGTATGCGACAAGGCCGACCTCATCAGCAGTGATTCCAACATCGCCCGTCGGGATTTCCAAGGTCGTGGACAGGTTTATATCTTATTACGCCAATGCCGGTGCCAACTGGAACGGATATCTTGACCTGACGGGTAGCCTAAGGTGGGATGCATCCAATCTATTCGGGGTAAAGACCAACCAAAAAGGAATTCCCCTTTGGTCAACAGGAATAGGATGGAATCTTACGAAAAGTAAGATTATCGGGGACGCGTTATTTAACAACCTGCGGATCAGTACTTCGTTTGGCAGCAGCGGTAATGTGAACAGATCCGTGTCTGTCTATAATATCGTAAGCTACGGCACGGATCAACAGACGAACTTACCGATGGCAATTTTGGAAAGTGTAGGAAATCCCGGACTAAAATGGGAGAACGTGAAGACGTGGAACATCGCGTTGGATTTCTCGATATGGAAGAACAGGGTCACGGGAAGGCTGGACTTCTACCGTAAGTCGGCCAGTGACCTGATAGGTGAGGACCTGCTGGATCCGACCGCAGGTATCGTAACCACTGTCTTACCAAGGGTAGACAACATGGTCAACTATGCGGGTTTATTGACAAAGGGGATAGATATGCAGCTGAATGTTGACGTATTGAGGGAAAGGCCTGTTGAGTGGGATATGACATTCATGTTCAGTAAAAATACAAACAAGGTTACCTCATACAACATGTCGCAACAGAACGATGTGAACATGATGTTCATGACGAACCCTCCCCGAGAAGGGGAATCATTAAACACGGTATATACGCTACCTTGGTATGGTCTTGATGGGAATACGGGGCGAACATTGCTGCCTGACGATGCCAGCGGAAAAACCTATCGGGAATATTATGAACAGTACCCCATGGAACAAATGCGCGTAGCAGGTGTGACCCGCGCTCCTTATTTCGGATCTTGGCTTCATCAGGTCCGGTATAAAAACTTTTCCTTCGGATTGCACCTGCTGTGGAAAGCAGGCCATATCTGGCGCGCTGAGTCGATGTTGCCCGGTTACGAGTATTTTAGTGCAGGCTACTATCATCAGGATATTGCCAACAGGTGGAAGAGTCCGGGGGACGAACAGACAACCAATGTGCCTTCGGCCGTACCCTATACGAACAGTACTTCGAGTGATTCCTATTATGAGGGGCAGGTCTATAAATATTCGGATGCATTGATTGCTAAAGGTGATTATATCAGGCTGCAAAATATACAGCTGGGATATGAATGGAAGAAAAATCCGGCGAATAAGATGAAGTTTTCCAGTTTACGTGTATTGTTGAACATGAGGAATGTCGGTCTTCTTTGGAAAGCAAATAAGCTGGGCATAGACCCAGAATATCAAACTGCTGATTTTCCTGCTCCTCGCATCACTTCCCTGTCCTTACAGGCTTCTTTTTAAATCTTGGTCACTTTTAATTAAATACGATGATGAAAAAAATAATTTTACGAAGATATAAATGGTTACATATTGGAGTTTTGCTTTCGATTGCAACCGGTACGGCTTCCTGTATGAAAGATTTCCTGGAGGAACGGTATAACTTCAGTCAGGTTATACCGGAATCGCTGGAGGATTATCAAGCAATAATGGACAACGGCATGGTGATCAACTACTTTACGGCATCCGGACTCGGGATACTGGGAGGTGATGAGATCTATATCAGGGATATTATATATAATGCTAACCACCCAACATTTGAGAAGAATGCCTACACGTGGCAAAAGGACATTTTTGGTACAGAAGAGGTGGGTGAGTGGAACCATGCGTATAAAAGGGTGCTCCATGCCAATATAGTGATCGACGGACTGTCGGATATGGAAATAGATGCTTCTGAGGGGTCGACCAGAAATTCCATTCTTGGCTCGGCACTGTTCGTAAGGGCATTTACATTCTTTCAGTTAAGTCAGGTGTTCTGTAAGCAATATGACCCGATGACCTCGGGAAGCGATCTTGGGATTCCGCTCCGTTTGGAGGCTGACGTTAACATTGTGGAGAAAAGGGCATCACTTGAAGAGACTTTCCGGCAGATCATTGGAGACCTTGAAAAAGCCATACCATTACTGCCTCATTCTACCTTAGTAAGGGAAAGACCTAACAAGGGAGCTGCCCTGGCCTTACTGGCACGGGTCTATCTGCAACAGTCAAACTATGAAAAGGCGCTTGAGTACGCCGAACTGGCACTTTCCGAAAATAGCACCTTGATAGACTTTAATGATCTTGATAATCTAGGACAGCCCAATCCAAGCGGCTCCTATTTTACCTTTGATGGTATTCGGGAAACGAACCCCGAGATACTCTTCATGAGCAGTTCGGTAACACTGTCCATGGTAACATCGTTTCTAGGAGGGAGTTTGACGATAGATACCATATTACTAAAAAGTTACGCCGAAAACGACCTGAGAAAACAAGCGTATTTTGGAAAAAGAAACGATACGGATGCTTTTATAGGCTCGTATACCGGGGTGCCGTTATGGTTCACGGGATTGGCTGTGGACGAACTCTATCTGATAAAGGCAGAATCTGCTTGTCGTCTCCATCAGCTACCAATATCCTTGGAAGCTTTGAACCAACTGTTAATAAGCCGATACGATCTTACTTTTGAAACGATAGAAATAGCAGATCAGAAGCTACTGTTAGAACGAATTCTAGAAGAAAGAAGAAAAGAGCTTTTCTTTCGGGGACTTCGATGGTCTGACCTAAAAAGGTTGAACAGGGAGCCGGAATTTGCAAAGGTATTAAAGAGAAAGGTCAATGGTGAGGAATATGAACTGCCCCCAAATAGCAATCTGTATGTTTTACCGATTCCTTATAAATCCATATTACAGTCCGGACTGGAGGACAATCCAAGAGAATAGCCGTGAATCTAAAGAAACTTCCCAGAACATCCGTCCTGAGAAGTTTCTATCATTGGAGAACCAATTAATTGCTGGGCAAATGCTTTGCTGCACCCCGTTCTTCAACATCGGTTATGTCGTTTTCAATATCTGCAATCGAGAGTCCCTCCAAGTCTTCGGGATTAACGGATGCGACAAACTCTAGCAATTTCGCACAGAAATCACCGCTGTTTAACTGATCACAACCCTCACCACCGACGCTTGGAGGTGGAGATGTCAGCAGTACTCCAATGTTCTGGCCTGAAGCATCGGTGCTATACCAACGCTGTTGCATGACTATATTGTTTTTGCCAACTTCCATCTCCGTTGCCTTCACAATATAGAAAACCCCTAACAATAAAACGAATAATGATATACCGGCACGTAGCCAGTTTTTCTTTATAGTTGCCATAGGCAAATTATGCACTTGAAGATGAGTGCGAACTTTAGTTTAAAATATTTTTAGTAATCTTTGCATCCCGGTTTTGCCTCACAGCGATGCCATCGAGGGATCCTGTGCCGTGGTTGACCAGATTCCTTGAAACCGATCAGCCGAGCAAAGCCTAAAGAGTGCAAACTTACAAGGATAATAGAACCTGTTAACAACTCTCTTCTGGGCTAAGGCAATCCGACAAGGAGACCTTTCTATAACGGTAATTTTTTCAACCAATGGAACGATCATGGATATCCGCAATAATATGGCATGCAGTCTAGTCTGTATAGACCTGTACAGTTCCCCGATTTTTCGGAGGAAATCTGCCATTCTTCTTTTCGCTATGCCTTTGCTGTTCATTGCATCCATTTTTTAACTTTATCCATTTGCCTGTTGTTCAGCAGGGCGGCCTTGGCCCCACTTGCCCATTGGGCTTGTCTGCACTTTATCGATGTAACCCTCGCCCCTGTGTCCCGACATCCGAACCTGTCCATCTGCGTATCGGCGGATATGGGTAACTGGTCTCACTACCGTTGGCTACCCTGTCTGGGACTCTGCCATCGGGAAAGATGGTGTGGAGCCCGATACGCTTACCATATCTTTAATTTCTCCAAAGAGAATAATTGTTCAAGCTTACTTAACAAAGTTCAATATCATTTCTCGAATGGAGGTGTCAAAAAACAGAGAAAATTTGGGTGTTTTTGGTAGAAAAATGGGGTAAAAATGTAAGTTTTTTGACACCCAGAAAGTTTTGATAACCTAAAAAGAGCTGGAAAAATTGCTTAACGGTACTCTGAGGGCGGAAATCCAAATGTCTTGACGAACTGTGTCCTAAAACTCCTAAAATTGTCGTATCCCACCAAAACACTGACTTCTGTTGGAGTTTTTTTCTCGATCTGCAAAAGTCTTTTCGCCTCCTTCATACGAAGATTTATCAGGTATCTATGTGGAGTTTCTCCGAACTCATCCTTAAACGTGTCAATCAGTGTTCTTTCGCTGATGTAAAATTTATCCATCAATGCTTTATTGGTCAAATTGGGATCTGAATAATTTTGATCCATATACTCTTTTATAAGATAGGCGCGAGCGGTCATTTTTTTCTCCACAGCCATCTGATAATGATACAGCACCCTTTTTGCATCGCGCAACAAGACTGCCTCAAGATCCTTATCCTTTATCACTGTCCTTTCAAAGAGTTTATCAAGACTTCTTTCCATTCCTTTTTCGATACGGCAGGAGGGCATATGTCCGAATGCCAGGTTGTTTTGTTCCATCTGCTGTAGAAACGGTTCCAATCTTGGATAATAGCGGATATTCTTTGTTACCCACTCGTTCCTAGGAATGATATAGCAGAGACGGTGTCTTCCTGCCGGTAAGCTGAACGAATACGTGCCTTGCCGGTTGTACGTAGCATAGCAGATGTTTTCTTTTGCTTCGGCTATATGTGTTCCATCGGATTTCTGGAATAAAATATTCCCTTCCAGCATCATAAAGAGGAATAGACTGGTATCCTCCATCAGGTAATCTGCCTGAAGATCGGTATGTATATAAACTTCCAGCACCTCAAGAAAGAAAAGGATATGGCTGTAATGCTGACTGATAATGTTACCCTCTTTAATATCTATACGCTCAGTTTGGGCATAGGGCAAACGAGACCTACACCGAGGCGTATTCCCAGTGATATCGGTCACAACAGCATGCGACCTGAACATATATTTTACCGTCCTTTTCATATCCGTATAGCTGCAAAACCTTCAAAACGGGAATTAAATTTAAAAAAAAATGGCAATCTTGGACAAATATTTTCGACCAAATGGTGTTTGACCACCACGAAATACTTCTGATACACCATAAACCGATTATTATTAGTCTACAAATTCATTCGGTCAGTATAAATTTACGGTGAATTAAGTGGTCAAAGCGATTTTACCGGAATAAACATATAACTGTTTTCGAGTTTTGGTAGGTTAGTGATTTCTGAGTGTACCATGTAGGCACGGCCTTTGATCATTTTCTCCGCTGGTGACTATACTTCGCTTAGACCCAAAAAACCGAGAATCTCCAAGGTCTGCGAAAGATTAAATGTAGGTTAGCAAGGAGTTACTTGCTAATCTACATTTCTTTTGCAAAATTCTTCTTTTAGCCAGCTTTATCAGTATTCAAACACGGCTGTAGCGAGACAACCGGTATTTTCCCGATAACGGCATCCGGCGTTATTGTATCGCGTTTCGGTTTTTTATTATCCAATGTTTCCTCCAATCTATTCATATCGCTTGCCACTCGTGTATCCAATAGTTTGGCATAGTGTTGTGTGGTCTTGAGATCGGTATGTCCAAGCATTTTGGAAACGGTTTCAATAGGTACATTATTGGATAGTGTCACCGTAGTAGCAAACGTGTGCCGTGACATGTGAAAAGTAAGTTCCTTGGCAATGCCGCATAGGTCAGCGATCTCCTTGAGGTAGCTGTTCATCTTCTGGTTGCTCAATACGGGAAGTACGACTCCTTTGGCCTGGCAGGGTGGGTAATCCCTGTACTTTTCCAATATAGTGAGCGCCTTGGGTAACAAAGGGATGTTGGAAGTCGTATTTGTTTTCTCCCGATTGGTCAATATCCATAGTTTACCGTCCACACCTTTGGCAATATCATAAACGGTCAGCTTTTTTGCATCAGCATAAGATAATCCTGTATAGCAACTGAACACAAAGATATCCCTTACATGCTCCAGCCTCGCTATCGAAAATGTCCTTTGCTCGATACGGTCAAGTTCATCTCTGGTAAGGTATTCTTTCGGTCTTGCCTTGGCTGTGTTTTTATAGAAGGCAAAGGGATCTTCGGTGATCAACCGGTGGGCGATACATATCTTTACGATCTTGCGGAAATGTTTCATATACTTTGCCGCAGAGATTTCCGAGCAACCTTTAGAGGATCGCAGGAAAAATTCGTAGCCGACCACGAAGGCATGGTCGAGCTTTCGTGCCTCTATATCCTCCGCCCCGAAGCTCGCTTGGAGGTACAGCCCGATATGGGAAAGGGATGAGTTGTAGCCTTTGAGCGTATTGGGCTTAAAACCATTGCCCAATAAAGCTTTCATTTGTTCGTTGTGTTCACGGAACACATCCATTAATGTTTTCCGCTGGATATCCTTTCCGAGATATTTCAGTTTAATGGATTCAGCTGTGATTTCTGCTCCATTCTTAGCCATCTGCAGGTGGATGTCAGCAATCTTGTGCTCAAGCGTGTCAAGGTAGGTGTTCAACGTTTTTACGTTCTCTGTAGTTCCCTTGGCACGATTGCCTCTGGAATTCCATTTGCAGGGATCGCAGTCTTTTCCGGTGGACACTTCTTTGGGAATACCGTCCACGGTGATGCGCATGTAGATCGGCTTAGGACCACTTGTGTAGTTTTTTGGTTTCTTCAGGTAGAAGAGCAAGGAATAATTTGTACTCATGATCTGATCATTTAAGTGAAACAAAATTAGCCTTGCAGCCTAACGAAATCAAGATGTTCAATTTCTGAACATGTTGTCAATCAAAAGATTAACCCCTTTCCAGTGAGTCATACATTTTGAAAAAGTGACTCACCGAATGACTCACTTTTATTATGGGAAAAACTGAATAATTTGTAAAATCCGACAAAACAAAAAACGCTGCAAACATTTAATTTACAGCGTTTTAGTATGTTTTGATCTCAAGATCTGTAGCCCGTAGGGGAATACAAAACATTGCATTTTAATGACACAAACCTATATTTTTTTGTAACGGTGGTTCTTTTTGGGGTTCTTTTTTTTGAAGTAGTGAACATGTGAAGAATGATTTCAGTATGCTATTATTGGCTTATGAAACTATAGATTAAACTGTGTCCAATTTCGATAGATTTAAATTACTCCGCTAAACGTGATCCCTGAATAGCACTGTTAGAACTGACTCCTTGGTCAGTATAGGCCCATTCCAAAATCTTGCTTACCGCTGCCCTGATCCTGTCCATTCCTTCCTTTGTTGAGACATCTATCTCACAGATCGTGCTGTTGGTATTTACTGAGTGCAGGACGAGGTAATTGATCCCCGAAAGCAGTATTGCTGAAATCGCCCGAAGGTCCAGATCCTTCTCCCTATGTTCCCTGTCCTGGAAGGCAATGAACAGGGAGCCCATCTTTTCCTGCTCCCTGGCAACGTGTGCCATGACTTCTGATCTTTCAGAGATCTGCCAGGATATAATTTTTTGTAGCTCGGCGTTTCCCTTTAGTTCGGTAAGAAGGTCCATAAGCATCAATTCCAGAAGATCCTTCGATCCGGTCTTAGGAGAGTTTCCGAACAACGCCATTGCTCCAAGGGTCACAGAAGACCAATAGTCCTTGCCCTTGATATAGGTCTCTATCAGCTTTTCCACCGATCCGAAGTATAGAGTGACAAGCTTTCGGTCCACTCCCGCACATTTCGAAATATTCGCTACGGTCAGTCCTGTATATCCCTTTTCTTTAAGTACCTTTCCCACTGAAGCGATCATTTTCCCCATGGTACGTTCCCTGTTGTTCTTTTCTCCACTGTATTTTTTTCGCTGTTGTTTCATGGCTATATTCTCTAGGGATGTTATTCAACGATATTAAATTCAGCATAAACATCAAATGTCTCAAGCGTTTGTATCTCAAACTCATCGATATCTGAATAGTCGAAGATCCGCATATTCGGGGCTCTTTTTCTTATTCGGAATATATAGGTCTCTCTAATATAGCGAAAATTGGGCCTGTCCCCAAATCTGGAAACGTGCCGGCAACACCGTAATGGGGCTTCTGAAATGCCCGCCGGACGGAATATCGAGCGAAATTGCAGTTTCGTATGGGTCAAACGGCAGTTGGCCGAAAAAAATTGCACGAAAAAATTAAATATGCCAAATTAAACGAAGGATGTTATGCAGGAGCTTAACGGATAAAAAGGATGCCATGAAGAGAATGGAAGTGGAGATATACGTGGAAGGTCAAAAGGCAAGGATAGACCTTGCAAGGCTGGACTATGCCTCGCTCTATAAACTTTTCAGGAAGCTCAGATACCTTCTGGGAGAAGGGGACTTCGTGCTCTCTGCTATCTTGGATGAGGAACTTATCTATCTGGAGGACGAACTCCCTCGAAGACCGGTAAATATCCTCTTGAGGAACGGAATTTCTACGGTGGCGGATCTGCTCGCAGCTTCGGACAGTGAGCTTGCCGCCATGGACGGACTGGGCAGAAAGAGCCTCTCGGAGATAAGGGAGTTCATCCGGAAAATGGGCAATATAGTAATCGGCTAACAGGGTGTTTTATCCGTACTGATGTTTGTTTGGATGGGGAGATCATCTTTTATCCCAATTTCATCCAGAAAGAACCTTATTTCATCGAAAGGAATGCTTTCTTGGAGGCCAGTTTGTTATATTTAAGTATTTTTTAGATTCTTAATTCCTAGGTTATGGAACATCTATGGCAGATCACTGAACTAGAGTAGGACTATGGAAGAACATTATGATATCCGATTTTTCGAAGACCCCTTAAGTATCGAGGACCTCATGGGACAACCGTTCCCCGATAACTGGATCCAGATGAAGCCTGCGGATTCCGCAATACTTTATTCTTTCGGGGCAGCAGAATTTCTCCGGCAGAAACTGGTGCTCAAGAAATACCATTTTGAGCTGATCCAGTGCAACTGCATTGTGCCATTATCGTTCCGGTACAGCATCAATGGGGACAGGCTTTTCATTCTGTTCGTTCTGGAGGGAGAAATCGGATTCTCGACAGAGAGCGGGGCCGAGATCACAAAGGCAAAAGAGAACAGCTTCTATCCATCCCATAACAGCCAGGGCACCTATCATGTAAGTATACCTGCGGATTCTACCGTCAGTACACTGGTGGTATCCCTAGATCCGAAATGGGCAAAGGATATTGTCAGACCTTATCCAGAGTTGAGAGAAGCGCTGACCGAGATGCTCACCTCAGAAAGGCAGTTCAGCATAATGCCGAGATGCCGGATCGATACGGATTTGAAAGAGATACTATTGGCACTCTTCGAGGTAAATGACCAGAGCCGTGGCATAGTCAAATTACAATTGAGGGAAAAAATAGCCTTTGCCCTGAGCCACTATTACAAAAAACTATTGGAAACAGGATGGGTTGCTATCTACAAGATCAGGCTCTATATGGAAAAGCACTATCGCGAACCGTTGGATATGAATACACTGGCCGAAATGGGTTCGTTTACCGAAGGGGCATTCCAAAAGAAGTTCAAGCTCATCTATGCCATCAAGCCCTATGACTACATCATCAAACTAAGGATGATCGAAGCATCGAGGCTGATCTCCCAAATGGGCATGCCTATGAAAGAAGTCTACCTTCTGGTCGGCTATAGAGATCTGGGGAATTTTAGAAAAGCGTATAAGGCCTCTATGAACAGTGTTTCTTCCGTTGACAGGATCTGATACCTCATTTTCGTTTCAATATTGTTACAGAAAACATTCAAATACTGACTGTTTTTTGCTATTTCGGTGAAACACCGTCAGTATTTGCCTTTTTTTCATAGAAAAAGCTCCTGAAATTTATAATAAGAGACTTTCTCGTCCCAAATCGGCCTACAAGAACGATAACGTTCAGGGAAAGTCCAAGAGTAAACGGTTCATCTCAGCCTTGGCAGAAATATCTAGGAGAGAATATGGAAAAAGTTTTGGACATAGCGCATTTTATACGGTACCTGAAAGGGTCGTCTCTTTACGTTCACCTGAACAGACACGGCCTTGTTGAACAGATGTCAGTTGGTTATCTGGCAAGGGGCTCGCACTGTAGGTTCGAGGAACCGATGCTGGTCATGGTAACAAGTGGGCTATTGAAACAATACAATAGGTTTCCGATTTCAAAAACCCTTTCCCGATTTATCCAGTTCCTGACGCCCGGAATGTTCTGTCCGTCTGACGGGAGCCCGTTTTACCCATTGGTCAGGGCATTGGAGCCGACCTACCTTTTTTATGTCCCATTCCGATTGGTGTTTCCTCTAATTGCAAAAAATAGGCAGTTTGCTTTTGATCTTGCCGTTGCCATGGAACTGGATTATGGAAGTGGCCTTTCGTTTTCCCATTACCTTAGGTGCATAAAAGAGCCTTCCCTATGTATGGATCTATTTTTGGAGCGGTACGGGAACAATGTGGATTACCTCAGCAATCGGGAAATAGCAAGCTATATTGGAGCCAGCGAAAGCACCACACGGCAACTGCTCTATTTCCATTACAACAAACTGCTATGATATGGGACGGTTGCGAAACAATAATCCAGGGATCCGCTTTCTGATCCAGTTATGGTCAAAGTACTGTGAATTGGAGGACTTTCATCTTGAATGGGCCAAAAAGCACATCCGATGCTTAACAGAATTAAAAAAGAACCATCTTTTATATTATGAGGGAGAACATAAGAAAGAGATCTATATCGTTATAAAAGGATTGATCGGACGAGTCATCGAAAACGACGATACCGGCAAAAGACAGATCCTAAGCGTCGGAACATCGGGGATGGGGCTCATGACAACGAACCACCTTTACAGTTCTACACCGAGCAAAGGGGATATTATAGTCCTTCGTCCGGGAACAAAGATAATCCAGCTTAGCTATCGTTCGATCCTTGAACTGAGGGAGATGGACAGAAATGCCGATATTCTCATCAATGTACTTGCCAATAAAAAAAAGAAACAGATGTCCGCCCTCCGTAGAATTTCGCTCGAAGGGACCGCCTTTGAAAAATGCTTATTGTTTGCCGAAGAATTACCTCAGCTTTGCCAGATGCTTTCCCAACAGGAGATTGCAGATATACTCAACATCTCCCGAAGAACCGTACAGATGGCATCCGCCCATTTGGCGAGATGCCCGATCAAAAAATAACTCATATGATCACTAGCACATCTTTATAATCCGTTTTTTCTGAGAAAAGAGAGTTTTACCCCAAAAAAAGCGCAATATGATTGCGCTTTTTTTGACATAAACTGTTCCGACCTTTGAAATATCGGGAAGGCATTGATGATAGGATCTGAGCTTCTTCGATGGAAAGAACATACATCAATAATAAAAGGAAACATGAAAAGGAAATTTGGAACATCTCATCTGTACAGAGCAATCATTATTTTGCTGCTTGTACTTTGGATTCCGGTCACTATCGACAAGATAACGGATTTCCCTTCATTTCGAAACGGTATCCTTAATCAACCTTTTTCTGATCGCTTGGGATACGTCCTTATTTACTCTCTTCCAATTTTGGAGGCGGCAACAATAGCAGCTCTGGTCATTACGAGGTTCCAAAAGGTAGGCTTAATCATGTCGACTGTATTATTGACAGTCTTTACCGGCTATATAACTGTAGCACTGTTGGGAGCTTGGGAGAAGCTGCCCTGCGGATGCGGATCGGTCATCAGCGGAATGAACTGGACCCAGCATCTTTTCTTCAACCTTTTCTTTTTGACGCTAAGCGGTTGGGGAATTTATCTATGGTACAAATTACGAAGTAACAATGCGGGAAGCAGAATTACTGAGGGCTTGTCGGCCAAAAGACTGATAAAAAATATTTCTAACTAAAGTTTTTTGAGGCAACCTTTTTTTGAATTATAAAAAAGACCATTAAGATGAATATCAAGGAGATAATCAAGAAAAATGTTACAGGTACGATTGCTATTGCAATTGCAGTAGGAACTATGTCTTTCACGATGATAAGTGGAGAAACTCCTGAATCAAATGTTGCGGGCCATTTCTATAGGTACACGTCAACTTCTTTATCACAGCCAGATATTGAGAATATCAATAACTATAAAAGAATTGATGATTCCTGTGAAGAAGGGAGTAATGTTTGCGGAGTTTATCTTGCTACGGACAAACCAGCAAATTCCACTCCCGTCCCTTCGGAATTCAATGCTGTCAAAAGCCAGTTATGGAGTTCCCAGCAAACGGGCACTCCAGCTAATCCCGACATAAAAATGAAGGATTAGGTTTTAACTTGCGGAATTTGGAAGAGGGAACGAGAGGATAATTGGGCAATGGTCGACAGGGTAGGAATAGGAAATATAATAGATTCCTAAAATGATAGAAAAACAGGGGTTTCTGAGTAACACGGAAACCCCCTGTTATTTTACGGATTTTGTTCTATGCCACTAAACTCTATGGATTCTCTTGGGATCTGCAGAACGTACCTGCTACTGTTCGGGAGTAACTTATATTCCTCATTATTGATAATCCTTGTTAATGTAATCCTTGCGGCATCCTCCATGTTCAGCCTTCGCAGGTCAGACCACCGTAGTCCACGGAATAACAATTCCTTCCTTCTTTCCGTTAAGATTATTTCAAGTGCTTCAACTTGTCCAGATGCTGTGAAAGGAACAAAAGGGTTGTCATTATTCCACCTATTCAACATTAAATGATTAAGGTCTGCCATTGCTTCAAGTATCTTTCCGTTACGGGCAAAACATTCCGCCCTAATTAAATACATCTCATCAGTAGCGATCCCAACAAACATGGAGGAGGTGCTTAATCCGGTATAACTTCCTTTAAAAGCTTTGCTTCCATTGGCATTAGATAAAAAGAATATTGATTTTCGCAAATCGTAATCGTCGTATTGGGATAACAGAACCGTATCTACTTTTGCTCTCGCTCTTGTTAACAGCGATGGAGAGGAAGTTCTAGCCTCATAGATAACCTCTTCATTCCTTTGCGGAAAGGGGATACTCGCATTAGCGTTAATTGTGTTGTAATCGATCAACGTACTATAGAACTGCAAACAAGAATCAGCATATACTCCAGCTTTATCGTAAAAACCCATACTAAGATAAATTCTTGCCAGTAGTCCGAATGCCGCAGGTTTACTTGCATGGTGTTTTTGATCAGGAGAACTGGGCAGTAGAGGTAATGCGCCTAACACATCATTTATTATAGCATTATAGCTTTCGAGATTAGAAGCTCTAAAAGGCTTTACATCATGGTCCGAGGTAGTCCGTATAGGTATTCCTAAATCTGAATCAGCATTATTCTGATCAAAGGGCGGTGCATACAACTGAGACAAAGAATAGTGATTGAATGCGCGTAAAAAAAGAGCCTTTCCTCTTATTGTGCTCGCCAAAACAATATTTTCATTTTTGAACTTTTCGACATTCTCTAAAATCACATTCGCATGGAGAATATTATTATATGGCCCATTCCAATCTCCTGCCGTTAGGTCATATTTTTCCCATAAGTAGTAGCTCCTTTCCCTTTCATTTGCACTTTGTAAATCATTGTCAGTTACGTAAAAATTATCAGATGAAATTTCTCCAACTGAAGGGTTTCTCACGTTTAACATAGAATAGTTATCAAGCATTAACGACAGGTCCTCCAAAGAGGAGGGAGTAGCGATTTTTTTATCTGATTTTTCATCCAGAAATTTTTCACATGAATATTGGATCGATAATGCGATTACCGAGAACAATCCAATTGTTATATTTTTTAAAATAGAAGATTTCGACATAATTTATTTATTTAAATGTGACTTTTAGACCTAATGATATACTTATTGGAGTCCGAAAACTGGCTAACCTGTCCGGATCAATATTGCTCTTGTTCGCCTTCCACAAGAATAAGTTCAGGTTGTTGAGATATGTGTAGAGCTGAACACTCCTTATTCCCTTGATCCCAATTACATTTTCCGTCAAATTATACTGTAGAAAAACCTCGTCTAATTTGATATTGTCTGCTTTTTCGACATTTATATCTGAGTAATAATAGAAGTTATCCCGTTGATAGCTCGCTGGATATACAAATGATGGTACGTTCGTTGTTAACTCATCACCGGATTTCTGCCAGCGATCTTCAAACTCTCCATAACCGAATGCACTTCCATTTTGAAGTAGCCCCGTGTAGTTCAGGCTGGGTTTCCGAAAATAGTAACTCAACCTGTATGAAAGATTAAACGATAGGGAAAAGTTCTTCCATTCAAACGAATTTCTGAGATTTCCGAATATTGGAGGCAAGGCTGCTCCATGTAATACCTGTTCTTCGAGCGGGTTTTTTAGTATCTCATTATAATCTTCACTTACTTGACCATCAACATAACCTCTGGGATTACCGTTTTCGGGATTTAGGCCAGCCCATTTATACGAAGCAACTAGATACGGACTATACCCGATAACCGGAAAGATCGTATTCCCACTCGAGACTAAACCCTCAAGAGGAATGGGGTCAAGATTTTCAGTTACTTTATAGGAAACGTAGTTAAACATAAACGTAGAAGACCATTTGATATCTCCGGTTGTATTTTGACTGTTTAATACAAGATCAAGCCCTTTTGATTTTATACTTGCAGAGTTTTGAACGGCAGTGGTCGTACCAGTTATAGGATCAAATTTTTTACTGTTTAAGAGATCAAAGGAACTTTTCTTGTACAGATCAATCGACCCTCTAAGACGATTATTTAAAGCTCCAAAATCAAGACCAAGGTTAGCGGTTTTCACTTGCTCCCAACGCAGATTCGGATTAGGAGGAGAGATTATTGAAGCGAAAGGTAGACCTATCGTCGATGCTGATGCACCATAGTAAGAGATCCGTGCAAGAGAAGATGCATTAGGGGAAAGATTACCACTTATACCATAGCTTGCTCGCAAATTTACATCTGTCAATGGTGGTAGATCAAACCATGATTCCCTGTCCATTTTCCATAGTCCACCAATTGACCACAACGGTATCCATTTTTGATTTGTGTTGACCCCAAATAAATTTGACGCGTCCCGTCTTGCACTGGCAGACAATGTATATTTACTGTTATATGTGTAAGCTATATTTGTAAATAGGGAAACAAATCGGTTTGTTGTTTCATTTAAGTTTCTTCCATTAGGTATAAAGGCGTTGCCATACAGATATTCATATGTCGGATATTGTTGGGAAAAGTTCATATTTTCGATTGCAAGGTGATTTTCGTCGTACCCGTAAATTATATCTGTAGACGTTTTTCTGTTATTTCCCCTTATTTCACCCCCGGCAATGGCATTGATATGATGTAATCCTCCCCATTCCTTTGCGATATCTATCTGACCTCTTATCGCTTGGATCGTATTCTCCGCATCGGTAGTATGAAGAATGGCTTTCTTCGGAATTGGAGAAGTGACCTTATCAGCATCTAGCTGGCTAAACCTATTTATAATGTCCCTTGTTGTGTAGTTCTCGAGTCCATTATTCCATCTCGTAGAAAGCCAGTTTTTTTGGTTTTGGTATTTCAGACTTATCTTTGCCCAATCCAAAACTTTATAGGTTAGACCAAGGTTGACAAGCAGGTCATTGTTCTTTGAGGTTTTGTCATTGTAGAGCAGCTCTTGAAGCGGTCTATACTTCCAGTCGAGAAGACCCTTCTCCCTAGCAAGGTCGGTGAATTCTCTACTATAGAACAGATCAAGTGCAGAAGGATTTCCGTATTCGTCCATAAGTGATGCGTAAGGAGAGATCGCTGTGGTGAACATATAGCTTCCATAGCCGCCCGGACTATTGAGCGTCCCCCTGTTGGTCGTATAAATTGAACCGATCTGAAATTCAATCCGGTCCGTTATATCAACACTGTTATCGGTTCGTAAGGTAATTCGCTGATTGGAGTTGCCTTTTAAAGTATTGAGATCATTGTCAAAGCCGGAAGAGAACAAATATCTGATCCCATTGCCTGACCCATTGATACTCGCATGGTACTGTTGCTGTACAGAAGGTCTATATAAATATCTTGACATGTCCGATCTTACATCCTTTGATTTCAATTCATTTATAAGTCTATCAGATTCTGACTGCGAGATAAGTCCTTGACGGAGCTTTTCAAGTATTTCAGCTGTTTGGGGTATCGGTGGGTAGGTAGGATCATCGAATAGATAATCGTAGTAACCTAAGCCAAATAACTCTGCTTCTAAGTCTACAAACGTACCCACGCCGATCTGATCTGCCGTATAGAGATTTGGTTTTGGTGAAAGAGTTAGGTTCGAATTGAAATCTATTCGAGGTCTCTGATTAGTCCTCGCTTTTTTTGTGTTGATCACAATGACACCATTCCCTGCTCTCGCTCCCCAAATCGAACTGGCGGCAGCATCTTTCAGAACCGTAATACTTTCGATATCATTCGGGTTTATATTGCTTAAACCACCCTCATACGGAAAGTTGTCCAATACGATCAAGGGCTGCATGATTTCTTCGTTTAGCGTACTGATTCCCCGTATCTGAATTGTTTGATTTTCGTTTCGCTTATCAATGAGCAGACTGCTTGACAATCCTTCCAACCGATCTAGGATATTTCCACCGACCCTCTGGTTTAAGGTATGGTTGTCAACATGGGAAAAAGATCCCGTAGCTCTTTCCTTAGGCAGTGTTTGATAGCCCGTATTCACTACTATTTCGGAAAGCTCTGTTGAAGAAACCACTAAATATATTTCCAATGGGTAATCTGTTTTTGAATCTATAGGAACCCTCTTTGCCTCAAAGCCCACGTGCGAAACGATCAAAGTATCTATATCATTGTTGACATTTATAACGAATCTGCCAATAGGATCAGATTTGCTTAGATTATTATACTTAGAGGAAGTTATAGTGGCCGAACCAATGGGACTTCCATCGAGATCCTTAAAGACTTTCCCACTGATAGACTTTATCTGGGCATGCAGTTGCGATGTTGAGATGCAAACTATGGTGAAGATTAATGTAATTGTCTTGTACATACTGTTTCGATTAGGTTTAGTTTACTGATCCCTTCTACCGGGTTTAACCGGCAGAGTGATATACCCCTCATTAATGTATTTACTTACATTTTCGTAGGTAAGATCCCGTTTTCCGGTTATGGCAATGACTTTCTTATTCTTACCGATCCAAATAATATGGGGATATGAGAATAATTCGAAATGACCTATGAAGGTCGTGTCCAAATATGTAGAAGGGATATCGAACTTGATTTTATAGGTATCCTTAGCTAATTTGATGGCATTTATTATTTTCTCCTTGTCATCAAATGTCCTTTTGGGATTGTTAAGGACAAACTGGACATGGTCACGTAATTGATTCTGAATAGAATCAACAAGTGGGAAACCCTTTACACAGGTACCGCACCAAGTGGCCCAAAAATCTAATATGATCAGCTTTCCTTTGTATTCGCTTAGGGTGATGGTTTCTTTCCCATTAGGATGATTTACGACCTGTAGTGGCAAATTCCAAAGTTCATCTGGAATTTGATCACCGATCTTAAGGGGTTTAATTTCAGAACCCGAACCAGCCCCCGATTTCTCGGGAGACTGTGGTCGGGCGTCATTTAAACTAAACGATATGAAACAAAAAACTAGGAAAAGACACCTGCCGGGCATTACCAGTCCATGCCATTGATTGGCAGGCGAGAATATTTTAAGAGGTATTTGAACAACCTTTGAAAGGGTTGAGATATGGGCAAACAGACGCCACATGTAGCTGTAAAATAGCTTCATTTGTAAATAGGTTTATAACGTTCATAATTGTGTTATTTAATAAAGAACCTATTGCGAGGCGCCTCCGCATTAAGGTTTTGGAAAGCCATGCAATGGCTCCCGACCTTATTCGGGTGCAGAAATTAAATTTTGTAAGAATTGCTTTTTCACGCTCGTAATGGTTAACGAGCCTCTTGGTTATAGTCGCCAAAAAAAGTAAGGGAGGGACTTCACACCTTTCGCTCTGGTAACCGCTAAGCACCAAACGACCCGAAGATCGCCGAACACAAAAGGCCTTAAGGTGTTAACCTTAAAGTGAAGCCCTCCCTAAAGAATATAATATCTGCAAAGATAAGGAATATTCTTGGAAGGGGTTCTTCACCCGCCTACTCTCGTGTTCAAAAAATTAGCGGTTGTTCGAGCGAGAGAGACTCTGTTTATTTATCAGTTATTCAAGATACTATTTCATTCAATCAATATAAAATCAATATAAAAACAAGTTAAATATTATTAAACATTACAAATATAAACAAAAATCAACAAAAACAAACAAAATATCAACTTTAAAACAAAGTTTATCTCTGTGTAACTTAGTTACTCATATATTATGGTGAGCAAAGACATAAAAAATAGAAGTAACAGTCATAAATTCTCTGGTCGAGGGCTATCGCTATATAGGGCGGTAACTCTTAGTATAGAGAAAAATAGTGATATCGCAATGAGAGCAGGATATCAACCCAATACCATGTACGGTCATTTTCGCAATCCTGGATTATCAGATGCAATTTTGGTAAAATATGGAAAAGCGATACCCTTTGATTTTTCTATAGAATATCCTGAGCTCGCCCCTTATTTCAAAGCAAGTCTTACTGAAACCAATAAAAGTTACGAAGAATTAAAGCTTCAGTTAGAGGACGTTCAACAAAGGTACACCTCACTATTAGAGGTACATAATGACCTTCTTAAACAACACAATCTTACTAGAGAGCAATTGATACAGGCTCACGAGGATATAAAGGAATTAAATATTGAACTACGGAACCTGAGAAAGAAAAGCAAATAGTTTTTCAGACTCCTGTTGAAGAGAATACCCATGATCAAATCGATAAATATAAAAAGTTTTCTAGGCTTTAAAAATTTTGAAGCGGAAGACCTTGCGCCTGTCAATATAATAATTGGCCCAAATGACAGTGGAAAGACCGCATTGCTGAAACTCCTATATGGTGTCTCAAAATCTTTGGAAAACTATCAAACAAGTCAATCTGTTGTTCAGCAATCATTTAAAAAGGTTTTGTCAGAGAAATTGCTCAACACGTTCCAACCAAGGAAAAATGGGCTTGGAGAACTTGTGAACAGAGGTCAGTCTGAGAAACTTTCCGCGGAAGTGGTCTTCGAAAACAATCAGGTAATACATTTTTCATTCGGAGAAACTACAACTACAAATATTGTCGACTGTACCGAAGACAATGAAATCGATAAACAGACAGAAGAACACAATAGCATCTTTGTTCCAGCCAAAGAAGTCTTGACAGCTTTTGACGCCATTGCGCTGACACGTGAACGATTTAATATGATAGGTTTTGATGACACCTATTATGATCTTATTCTGGATTTGAGGGTTCCTGTACAACAAGGAAGGATTATTAGTGAATTCAGTAAAGTAAACAATGAGCTTGAAGAGCTTTTTGAAGGCACCATTGTCCAAGGACCAAAGGAGAATCCCTTTCTTTTCAAAAAGGGGAAGACAGAATATAGTATGCCCCTGACTGCTGAGGGAATAAAGAAAGTAGGTATATTGACCACGCTTATAAAGAACAGAAGGCTCAATCGGAATACGGTACTTTTTATGGATGAACCAGAGACTGCATTACACCCAAAGGCAGTGCGAAGCTTGGCTGAAATGATCGTGATGATGGGCAAGGCCGGTGTGCAGGTTTTTATCACTTCTCACAATTATTTTCTCATCAAACAATTGGCCATCATAGCAAAGAGAGATAAAACTTCAATCAATTGCTTTTCTTTAACAAGGGAGAAGGATCAGCCAATCTCATGCCTCAAAAGTGATTTACGTGAAGGTGTGCCGGACAATCCTATTATAACTGAGGCGCTTGAAATGTTCAATGATGAAATAAAATTGGATCTTGGAATATGATGCCATATAGTGAAAATGGGGTAACTGTTCATTTCCCAAATGAAGATTACTTTTTCTTAAGCGAATGTGAGGCCTATGACAAATTAAAATCATTTGGTGTCAAAGAAATGGATGTCTGTTGGCTGGATAAAGCTAGCAATGTTCTATGGATGGTAGAATTGAAAGCGTTCGACCATGCTGAAAACGTGCATTTTCGGCAGGTAGACCTGTCAAGTAAAGATGTTATTGAATACTGGCTGAATGAATTGTTTCTCAAATCTGTTCATACGTTGGGCATGATAGAAACAAACAGGAGTGGCACCAAAAAGTGTTTAATTCCGGGTATTGCCCTCGATACAGAATATAAGATTGTTCACATCATCAATGTAATGCATGGTCAAGAAGAGTATCTTTCTTTTATGAAAGATAGACTGCAAAGTCAATTAGAACCTTACATAAAGATCTTTAATGTTGATTCGATCAGTATAATTCCTTATAATTCAGCTAAGAATCAAAAGCTGTTAAAATGGATCATATAAGATTGTCTTTCTAAATACCTATCGTAGCATTTTGTTTTTAAAACCGAATTGTGAAACTTTCGCTAGATTTTACATTCTTTATCACCCTATATGAGATTTTTAATAACGGTGAGTTTGTCTACGATTGAAGCGTTTGAAGAATAAATTTTATCCTCACTGGCTTGCATTATAACGAACCTCCATTTCCCGGTAGCCATTAAATTTGTTATTTTTAGGAAGCAGCAGGATGGCTCCAGTGATTTATGGACTCCATTGCCCTGATCGCTCATTTTTCGCTCACTGACCGGACCGGATATGGATCCAAGAACAAAGATACGGAACATTGCATTCCTGGATCCTTCCGATCCGGGATACAGGAAGTTTGTGGAGGAGTCCCGGCTTGCCAACATGCGGATAAGGGAGTCCAGAGGGAACCGGGCGTATTCGGATCTGATATCCGAGCAATTCGAACTGGCGGTGAGAGAATGGCTAAAACCCGTGGGCGGAACTGAAAAAAGGATACTGTCCTACGAACGCCTGGACAGGAGCCAGAAATATATCAAACGCTTCAGGGAGCTGGACTTCGTCATCGACGATGGCGATTGTATCTATCTTGGCGAGCTAAAGGTCTCGTTCTCCACGAGCCTTTTACGAAGGGCCTACCGTCAGCTTTCCGAAGCGATAGATGTCCTGGGTCGGACAGGGAAGAAGGTAAGGGCGGTTCTAATCTTTATCAATCTCTCCCATGAAAATGCGAGAACCACCGTAAACACGTTCGACCCCGACTTCACAAAGGTAGAGTTCATGCACAGGTCGGTAAACGGCAGGGCCTATGAATTTCTGCACCTGAGCCCCGTGGAGATCTTCCAATGGGCGTTCGAAAACGCTATCATCTCAGAAAGCGGACTGCTGGAACTTGCCCTCAATGAAGCAAGGAACAGGCAGTCTGACAGGGCTTCAAGGCGCGACCTCCGTTCTCGGAACGTGCCAGACTCGGAATGGCCACCACACCTGAGGGAAAAGAAGTCTTCCGGTAAGATCTACCGCTATGGCAGGAACAGGACAGCAGAGAGCCAGATCGCATTCAGGCTCAAAGAGGCGCTGGGCAAGCGCAATGCCCGTATTTCGAGGATAGGGACCATTAAGGCATTCGACCATGATCAGGGAATGGGGGAAGTCCGTACACTGTCCTCGGGAAACCTATTGTTTAACGTAGAAAGCTTTGGTTCCGATCCATCGATCCGACCGGAAAGGGGAATGGTGATTGCCTACAAAAGGAAGAGGGTCACAGAAGGCGGACAGTTCAGCCTTGAGGGCTGTAGGATTCTGGACAGTATCGACGATTTCGAGCTATTGATGTCCCTGCTGATGCTAGAAGCGTCGCCGAATTCTCAGAGGATCATGGACAGAAAGGGTTTCCTGAGCGGCGGCATAAGTGGGGAAATGCTAAAACAAACCACCCTACAGATCTTCGCAGGAAAGGGGGAACAGCGGTTCATGGATACCGTTCTGCACTATTATGACAGGCTCCTTCTGGACGATCATTTTGTGCACTTTTGCTCCTACATTGAAAACATCGCCCTGCCCCTGATAGAGACCGATGACCGGGACATGCTCGAACAGACGCTCTACTGCCATTTCTTTGCAAACATCCGACCGGATGTCCTCTTTCAGGTATGGAAGCATTCCGCATTCCGGTATATCGCCTATACGGACGGGGTGGACTACGAGATACCGATAGAGATCATCCTACAGAACAGGGAACAGCTGGATGGGGCACATTGGGAGAGGATAGCACAGTACAGCTATGCAAAATCCATCCAAAGGCCTCTATGATCCTGGAGACATTGATAATATCGGACAAAAATAAAGAACAGTCCCTTTCCGCTAGATGCTGAAAGGGACGGGTTCACAAACTAAATCATTAAATATTCCGATTATGAAAGAATTTTCTCTTTATGGAACATCCAATATACATTTTTTGAGTGAATATCAACTTTCTCCAAAACTTTTAGGTCTTAAAACCAACGGAAAAACCGAACAATATCAAAAGTCAGGATCAACCTGCCGGGCCTGGCAGAATCATCAGCCTTTCACAGAAAATCCTGAACATCTGTACACACCTCCCCATTTCCATCGCTTAGGCCACCAAATGGAAGGACGGCGTAATCGGGTCAAGGGCGCACAGCGCAAAGGCCTTCAGGAGAGGGGGTGCGTTTATATACCCTTTACCTTTACGCCGTGCCTGGCTATCTTTGTCATAGCGGTGCAAATGGAAAAGCTAGTACCTTATTGAGCTAACTGTTCTGCCCGCTTGTTAAGGCTGATATAGTCAATGTTCGCATATCTGCTTTTTTCAGTCTGCATTCCCTAAAGAAATATAGCAACATCTAAGCTTTGGTGCTTTTAAATTTTAAAAACTTTAAGCTTTTACATTTTAGCAATTTACCCCCGGCTTTTCCTGTGGGGAACATTTCAGCTTTTTCTGCCTGTCGTTTTGATAGTCTATCCAATCAACCTATATACATAGTCACAGATCCATACCGAAGATCCCGGCATCGTCTGTCATCGCTGCATTCCACTGTCCTTTCTTTTTTTCTTCTTTCGCGGTTCCTGTTCCGGTACGATGTCGGGCTGGACCGGTTCGAGCAAGGTAGACAGCAATCCACCTATTCCCGTAGCGATCTGTTCGATCAGCCCTGCCGTATTGTCGAAATCTCCTCGGGAGACCCCAACAGCAAGGTCATTGATAAATGACCGATCCCTTTCGGTACCTGTTTCCGTCTGCATCAGGATACCCATCTGTTCTCTTTGGGAAAGCTTTCCGTTCTTCTGCACGTTCGCATAGGCCAGTGTTTCTTCCAGTCCTCGATCAAAGCTGAACTCCGTATCGAAGAGCGTTTCGCCGGATTGTTTGAAGGCAACCCTGTCAAACTGCCCCATCTTCATGGAGTGCTCGGCGTTCCGTCCCCTAGAGCTGTTCATCGGACTGAGCTTATACCTTCCTGTGATATCCTTTCGGCTCACGATCACCTGAATATGAAATTGATCCCCCGCTTTTTTATCTCCACGTTTCTTGATACCTTCCTTAACTTCCTTGTCATTGTGGCTGTAATAACGATGGTCTTCCACCTTGGCAAACCACATCAGGTCCCTGTGGCTCTCAATCCCGGGACGCTTAAAGTTCTTGGCATATTCATCCATTACCTTCTCGGCGAACAATTTTAGCTGTTCTTTCATCCCGACTTCACCATACCGGTCTTTCAGGTGCGCCAGTTCCTTCTGGCTCGGACTGATATTGATCAGGAAGAATTTCGCCTCGTGGCTTCCCAGTTTTGCCCTGTTGCCATCGAGTGAACGTCGAACTTCGTAGGCTTCGATATCGCTCCGCTGCCCGTTGAACCACTGTTCGGGCTGATGTCTGTTCTCCGTGCGGTTCTCCTTTTCCAGATAGTGGACGAGCTTCCCGCTGCTGCCCTTGTTGGCCGCTTCCTTTTTATCCGTGATATTGATGTACATCGTATTTCGTTTTTTTTCAAGTAAAACATTCCCTGTTCCTACAAAAGATCGATCTGTTTTCTGGTATTGCGTTGGAGCTCTTCTTTCTCCTTTGCAGAGGTCATCATCCCGAAACCTTCCCTGGTGCGGATATAGTTTTCCAGTATATACCGAAACTTCTCTTTCAAAGATTCCTTGCTTTCCATCTTGGCGGAGATATCGTTCAGCGATCCGACGACCTGGAGGATAACCTCGGTATGTTTTTTCTGTCCATCGAGCATCTCCCTGTCCACTTCCAGTACGACTTTGTTATGCTTCTGCTGACCGTTGAAGAATTCGACGATGTTCTTCTGGTTTCGGATCATGCGGTCGACTTCTCTTTTTATCGGGATCAGTATATCGCTCTCCTGCGTCCTGATGAATCCGATATAATCCCTGTGCTGTTTGAGCAGCGTGTTCTTCAAAAGCTCGTCGTTCACGTCCTTCGGATCCTTCTTGCTCCGGTGGAAATAGTCCACCATCTGCATGAATACCAGACGTTGTGGCCTGCCCAGTTTCAGGGCTATCCTTTCCATTTTCTGTGCGGTCTGTATATCGTATTTTATCGTCCGCAATGTTTTTTCTTCGCTTGTTTTCTGTGATTCCATTGGCTTGTTCATTTAGCTGCTGTGCTATATATCCCATATGCTGCATATATAGCCTATCCGATATATCGAACCCTACCGAGGGTTCCTTTTTCTTATCCTACACCGCTCCCAGCGGTCATGAAAACCCCTGGAGGGTTTTCAAAACGCCCTTTACGGTGCCGTAAAGGCAAGCAGGTGAGGCTCTGCCCAACCTCCGCTTGCTCCGATTTTCTTAAGGAAAATTGGACCTTTTGCCCTGTTAGGGGCAAAGGAAGTGCGGTGGAAAAGCGACCGTCGTAAGACGGTCTTCGTCTCCCTCCTCTCAAAGGATGTACCTGCTTCATGGGTGTTTTCTCCCTCCATTCTTTGGAGAGAGGAACAGTATAGGTTGCAACGGAAATACCTAGCCAATCAAAGAGCCTACTGGCATTACAGCCTATTGGAGATCGGGATATATAGAGTGCTATATATCGACCGATCTGTATATCTGGATATACAGCATCATGGACTTTTCTATCGGTATCTTGATAGGTTGATATCATGAGTCCACGATAAATTGATGCACAGAACAGGGTTAGAAGCTTATGTCCTAAATACAGCCTGCTTTCGAAAAAGAAAACAGAAATGATGCTTCGAATTGGCAATCGGTATAATAAAATTGCGGACGGGAAATTAGCATGCTTAACCGCAAAATGTTGATTAGCCAAGGTCATTATTTGCCTCCTTTCCTGCTTTTGATAGCGCCTCACGGATTGCCTGATCAGAGAAGAATACTTTCCGGCCTATCCTGTGGGGAACCAATATCCCTGCCTTCTCCCAATAGTGCATCGTGGAATAAGCGATCCCTAATAACTTTCGGGTCTCGGGCCTTGTCCTGTAACCAATCCCTGAATGGTTCTGTGAAGCTTGTTTCTCCTTACTTTCACCAGAAAGAGCTTCTCTAACTGCTGATCTGACCTCGTTGGATAGAAGCTCCTTGAACTCCGACTCCGAATAACTTGTAAGTACCTGTGCCATACGAAATACGTTTGTATAGCACAATATTCGAAGGGATTCATTAGGGGATTGATCACTATTTAAATCAGACTTCAAATGATTCACTATAGTCTAACTCAATTGGAGTCCAACTTTGGAAGTATAAAATCCGACGATGGTAACACCGAATGCACATACATAAAAAATGGACCTCTTAAATGAATTTTTGAAAAACCGGAAAAAATGAATTAAATTTAGATAGCTGGTTGACTTTTACCCCTAGAAGTTTTAAAGATATGAATAGACCGATAAAATTTAATCTAGATTCACTGGAGATCTGCAAAAGTAGCAAGGCAATAACAGATAACATTACATTCATAATTCCATTTGCAGATTCTCAAAATCACAAATTCATTGGAGGAAGTGTGTCGTTTCAATGGTACAGTAATTTTCTGTACTTCATGGAACTAATGGAACTATGTTCTGACAAACGGGAAACAATACTATGCGAGGTCCTTGAACCGTCATTGATTATGTTCTTTATGTTTGACGGAGAGTCTGAATTCAGTATGCTCGAAGGCGATTTCCTAAACCATCCTGTAAGAGGGGCATATTACGCAACTTTGAACAATCGGGATGTATATAAGGCAACGTTTGAACCGGGCAAGAATATTATCCTTTATATCTCCCTACGGATGGAATGGATTCTGAGAGAGGAACTGGCACTACCAAATCTGAATAAATTTCTGTCATTTTCCTTAAAGAGCGGAGGTTCGGTAGAATATATGGAAAAACTTTTTATGAGCCGCTCCCTTGCAAAAGAACTCATCAGGATCTGGCATGTACCCCAGCTGGAGGACAATGACCTCGAATCCGCCCTTCTCCCCATGATCAAGAATATTCTGAAAATATATGATAAGGCCCAAGACTACCGTATACATCTATCTGAAATGTCCAACGAGGAAAAAATTCACGAAATACGGGGATATCTCAGGGCCGGTTGTCTTTCTTCTAAGATCACGGATATTCAAAGCCTTTGTAATCGATTCTTCATGACCGAGCGGACATTGAGGCGACTATTCTATAAACTTGAAAAAAAGACGATCATCGATTTTGTGACAGATCATCGGCTAGAACATTCTAAAGTACTTCTCATCCAAAAAATACTTCCCGTGAAGGAGATTTCTAAACGATGTGGTTTTGCCAGTTCCAATTACTTCTGTAGACTTTTTAGCAAAAAATACAACTTCACCCCAAAAACATTCCGCCTGAGAATGGCCCTCTAATAGACCCCATTCTTCTTAAAGTGCCCGGGCTTCATTGCCTGCTATGCTGTTCTCCTTTATTAATAGGATAATTCGGCCAATTATGGTCAAAAAAATATTTTTTTGTCCGAATAGTGATATAATTTGATGATAATTTTGATTGTAATATCTCTAAGTTATAAACGGATCAGCATTCTATGTATGCGGAATCGTCGGAATTACTAATCAATAAATTATGAAAAGGAAGACAATTTTTAATAATAGGTCCCAGATAGGGGTAAATAGTATGATTCTTTTGAGTTTAGTTTTGCTAGCGACGACCTTCTCTCAAAAAGCATTTTCTCAAAAACTCACCTTTACCTTCGACGCTTCCGGGAATCAAATAAAACGGCTGTGGGTATGTATAAATTGTCCTACGGTAAACATTTCAGGATCTGAAGGGGACACTTCTGTTGGTGAAACGAATCTTGAAGTCATTTATATAGAGGACAGTTATCGTCTACATATCGACAAACAGAAAAGAACTGTTCAGGTACATCCAAAAACCGAAAACAGATTTCATATCCCCAAGGTTTCGCTTTTTGATGTCGGCAATAAAAGAACGATAGCCTTGGATCAGCTCAAAAGGGACGACTATGTTGAATTTTCTACAGAAAATCTGATTCCCGGAATCTATCATCTCCGAATTTCTAAAGATGACAAAACATGGACCGAGGTTATTATTAAAAAAGTTAAGGAGGTATAACATGAAAAAGGCGGCTATCATATTATCATTGATCTTCATTATTTGTTTTGACGGTCTTTCACAAAATAGGATCCAAACCGATACGATCGGCCTGGACAGAAGAAAAATATTGACTTTGCACCTGGTAGATTCCATCGCAAAGTTGAATGCTTCAACCTCTCCACAATTCACGACTGATACGCTAAAGGTCCAGCTTTCTGACACCTTGGTCCCTTCTGTCCAGAAAATTTCAGCTCATCAAGCGCTAGTTGCAACTATCAGTGCCGGGAGAACAGAAACCAATCTGGACGTTTCCGCAACAGGCGCGATGAATTATACCATTCCTTTCATCCTACCTCCTGGCATCGATGGCTTCGTTCCAGAGTTGGGGTTGCTCTATAATAGCCAGAGCACCAGAGGTACCGCTGGCTATGGCTGGAATATCTTTGGACTTTCCTCGGTTTCCCGTGTGGGAGCCGCCAAATATTCAGACGACCGTGTGGGAGGGGTCAATTTTGATTTGAATGATCGATTCGCATTGGACGGTCAACGACTCCTTCTAAAAAGTGGAACTTATGGAGGAGATGGGGCTGAGTACCAAACGGAACAGTATTCGAATCTAAAGATAGTTTCCAGGGGAGTCTCTCCATTTGGCGCATCCTTTGGGCCGGCATATTTTGAGGTGTTCTATCCAAATGGCTCAAAGGCCTATTACGGACAGAATGCAAATTCAAGATCAAGGCTCCAATATGGTATTACCTATATGGAAAATGCGCAGGGAGTACGGATCAGTTATGAATATACCACTTATAGCAATAACCTGTTCATTACGAAAGTTCTTTATGGCAGTAGGGGAACAGCTACAGCGCTCAACAGGGTAGAGTTCAGTTATGCCGTCGCAAACCGGGCAGAACAGAACTATGTTGCCGGAACAGGTTTCTATTCCGACAGACGGATCAATAAGGTCAGCGTAATAGCGAACGGAACAAGTTACAGACATTATGTGCCCGTTTATTCTACCGTGGGCACGCTGAACTATGATCGTATGACCGGAATCCAGGAATTCGATGGTCCAGAGACCTCGGCATTTGCACCGATTAGTTTTGAGTACGATAGTACAACTAATATGCTCACGTCCTCAGTAATTTCAAACTTAAGCCTCACTGGAATTGCAAGCAATAACTCTCAGATAATCACAGCGGACTTTACAGGAAATGGAAGCATGGACTTTATTTTGTATCCAACCTCCAAGGACAAATTCTATGCTTTTTTTGACCTGGATCCAGGATCTCCATATATGCAGCTTGGTTATGAGGTGAATAGCGGTACATTTACAAACATATTTCCGACTATCTGGCTAAACCATGAGAATAAAATCTTACCTGGAACCGGCATTTTGCTTGTTAAAAGTGAAGGAGTGAATAAATATAAGTTTGAGACCTACTCATCTGGAACTGTATCTCCTGTTTACTTTCAGTATTCAAAACTTTGGGATAACATACCTTTACATATGGGCTATTATTCTAATTGTGACAATCAATACCATGAAGGAAAGCCAATGAAATTTGAGTTTCTTTCGGGAGATTTTAATGGAGATGGCCTTTCGGACCAGATTGCTGTAAGTTTAAATGAACAAATAATCACTGGGGAATATCCTGACCCAATTTATCCAGGGGAGTGCCACAAAGAATATTCTCAGTCTGAATCATTTGCTTATTTTATTGACTTAGATAGAAGAAAAACTGAGAATTTTGTATTCGAACTCGGATGGGTGAGTTCAAATTTTGATAGTGGAGATAAGTTATTCTCATCAGACTTTGACGGCGATGGGAGAACGGATGTTCTTGTCGTCAAAATTGGTAGTATGCATGTATATTCTCTAATGGGCACTACCAATTACATCGAGCATAAATGGAGCGTGAATGACTCCCGTATTCATAGTAACCAAAAAATATTGGTAGGTGATTATAATGGCGACGGGAAAATGGATGTAATGTTTTCTACAGGATATAATAGTCTCTTTGCTACTTTTATGTCTACAGGTAATGGATTTGTAAAACATGAAAAAAATGAACTTTTTACCAACAAACAAAATACCTGGGACGGAACCAATACAATGAAGCAGTATGTCTTGGTTCCTTCAGATGTAAACAATGATGGAAAAACTGATATAGTTCATAGCGAAAGTACGACATATAACTCGACTTCAACAGGCAATATTGGAGTATCAATCTATCATAATATTGGAATAGATACTAATTATCGACCAGTTTATGGGAATGTCGTTTCCAGCACTCGAACAACTAATGTTCGTCATAATCCTATTCCAATATTCCTTAACCCAGACCAGCAGAATTCAAATCTTGAATACGGTTACATAAGTGACAATTCGATATCATTGTTCCGTTCCGATAAAGATATGATGAAGGAAGGACATCTCTCTACAATTTTTCATGATGGAGTAGACCATTACATCGACTATGCCAGATTAATGGAAGGTACTAACGGCAACGGACTACCCCTATATAATTCCTCCTATTTCCAAACGTTCCCTTATATAGATATCCACTTTGCTCCCCAGTTGTACGTTACGAGTGCTGTAACTAAAAATGCAGCCGGGCAGATGGGACTACAGACCTTTGGGTATGCAAATGCGGTAACAAACGCAGACGGACTGGGCTTCCTTGGGTTCGGAGAGAGCATCAGGAGCAATTTGCACACCGGGGCATCCGATGTAAACCGTACCTATACAATAGGAATTCAGAGTCCACAATTAAGAGGGGCAAACCTCCGTACATTTGTTTCCAAGAACAGCTATATCAGCAGTGCGATAAAGAACATGGCCCTCTCCAGTCCGCCTCCTGCTGGAGGAGTACCTGACGGAGCAACTCTCAGCGATTATATCAGTCGCCAGGATCATCTATACCAGACTAGCACATTGGCCAATAAGACTTTCGTCAATGTACCTACCTACGCTTCTCTAAAAGACAAGCTTTTGGGAACCTATGAGAACCAGAGGTTTACATATGATGTATATTATAATCTTACCTTTCAGAGGACCGACATCAATGGACAGGGGTCAGAAAGGTCTGCTAGGACATATGCAAACAGTACGGGAGCAACCTATTATATAGGTAGGCTGACCAACCAAAAGGACACGACACAGGTAGGAACAGAGATCTATACTACAGAAAAGCAGCTTGTATATACAGGACACCTTCCGACACAGATAAAGGACAAGGGGCACAACACGTTGTTTATCACCCAGGCCCTGACCTACGATGTCTTTGGTAATTTAACGAAACGGATAACGACAACCCCAGCGGACGGATCACGGACCGAAAACATGACCTATGATGCTACTGGGCGGTTCAGGACCAAATATACCGATGCCGATGGCCTATCCGAGAGTTTTATAAACAATTCGGCATCCGGTATGTTGACTTCATATACAGATAGATATAATAGAAATGAAGCCTATTCATACGATACATGGAACCGAGTTTTGACCACTACGGATTATCTGGGGAAAGTGAAGACCAATACCTATACCAAAAACGTGTTCAATACCATCATAACCGCTATGGGAGATGACGGATCTTCAACCGTTACGACTATGGATCAATTTGGCCAAAAAATAGAACAGAGGGATAAAACCGTCCTTGGTACTTTTGAAGGCCGGTCCTGGAAATATGACATATATGGAAGGGTGTATCAGTCCAGTGAAATATCGCCCCCGGGCAATTATACCTTATGGAATACGATAACATTTGACGGCTATGGAAGGACCTATCAATCCACAAAATATACAGGAAGGGTCAAGACATATAGTTATGCCGGTCTAAATATGACCGTAAACGACGGAGTCAAGTCCGTGACGACCTCCCGGAATGGTTTCGATATGGTCACTAGCGTACAGGATCCTGGGGGAACGGTTACGTATTCCTATTTTGCGAACGGAAATCTAAAAACCTCCAATTATGGAAGCAGCGTCCAGACAATTGAGCAGGATGGATGGGGACAGCGAACAAAGTTGGTTGATCCCAGTGCGGGAACTTACCTCTACACATATGACGGATGGGGGCAGGTAAAACAGGAAACTTCACCATTGGGACAGTCCCAATTTGTCTATGACCAGGCGGGGAAACTGTCTACAAGAAATTTTACGGGCACTGCAACCAATATGCAATGGACCTATACCTATGACGCAACCTCAAAGCTTCTTAATAAAGTAGCGTTGGTAAATGCGGACGGCAACAGTTCGACGGATACCTATGCCTATGATACCTATAAACGACTTTCTTCCCAGACCGAAGATAATACGTTCGCCCAGTTCAACAGGACTTTTCTATATGATGCTTTTGGCAGGGTAAACAGTACAAAGATCAAGGCCACCCATAAGGCAACGTCAACTTCCGCTGAAAAAACTGTATTAACACAATATCAGAACGGTCTGATCAAACAGCTGAACCTTCCCACAACACCTGATGGTGGACATATCTTATGGCGAGTGGACTCGCTTAGTCTTCGCGGAGAGTTGACAGCTGCTTCCCAGGGAGTTTCGAGAACATCTTTAAGATATGACATTTATGGATTTCCACAACAGCGCAGATTATACAGGACCACGGGGACACCGACCACGTTGATGAACCTGGGGACTACCTTCAATGTACAGCGGGAATTTCCTACAAACAGGACAAACAGTGCTTTTGATTGGTCCGAATCATTCGGATATGACAACCTGGACAGACTGACCACATTCAATGACAATAATGGTAGCCAGAGCCAGCAATATGATACCAGAGGGAGGATTACCCAAAACACGAGGCAGGGTACCTATTCATACAGCGGGGTCAGCTATAAACAACAGGATCTGACATTGAATACTGCAGCAAGCGCCCATTATCAGACAAAGACTCCCCAAAACATTGGCTTCAATGCCTTTAAGGCGCCTACAGAGATCCACGAGACCGGACATGACCGGATCAGCTTCCAGTACAATTCTTCCCTTGGCCGGGCAAATATGTTCTATGGGGGAGAACAGGCCGATAAAATGCTCAGAAGATATCGGAAGCATTATGCCGGTGACGGCAGCTCTGAAATAGTCCACGACACACAGACAGGCCAGGTTTCCTTTTTCCTATATCTTGGGGGCGATGCCTATTCGGCACCTGCAATCTGGAAGGAGTCCAAGGGAAGTGCTCCCGTTGCTGGAGCCCTTTATTACCTTCACAGGGATTATCTCGGAAGTATAGTCATGATAACAAACCTTACCGGTGGTATTGTCGAGAAAAGGCAATTCGATGCCTGGGGGAATATTGTCAAACTTACTGACGGCAGCAATAATAACCTTACCAAGTTCGCCATCCTGGACAGGGGATTTACAGGCCACGAGCACCTGTTGAGCGTCGGACTGATCAATATGAACGGGAGGCTATATGATTCGAGGCTCGCTCGATTCCTTTCTCCGGATGGATTTGTCCAGGACCCGTTCAATACCCAGAACTATAACAGGTTTGCCTATGCCCTTAACAACCCTTTGATTTATGTCGATCCAAATGGAGAATTCTTCTTTATTCCCATTCTCACAGGAATATTTTGGGGAGCTATCATCGGCGCCGGTGTTGGGGCGGTTTCCTATACTGTACAGGCAGCAATCACAGGGAACTGGAATTGGAGCGGTTTTGGAAATGCAGTCGCAATGGGTGCATTTGGGGGAGCAATTGGAGGAGGTTTCAGTGCGATCGGCACCTCCGGTCTCCTCGGTTCCTTTGGGAATACATTTGGTTACAACATGCTTTCTCAGACTGTGAGCTCGGTAGTGACCAACTCTATGTACGGAGGCGAAATAAACCTGGCCTCTGTTGCCGGAATGGTCGCCGGCGGTTTGGTCGGTTCTGCCATTCCTAAATTCAATCCCATTAAGGGTTCTGGTTTTGGGACAGGTGTGAAGAATTCACTTTTGGAATTGTCTTATTCAGCGGGAAAGGGAGCATTGACCGGAGCCACTTCAGGGGCTGTTCAAAAAGTTTTGGGAAGTGATGATAAAAACATAATTTTGAACAGTGCTATCGGGGGTGCAATTGGCGGATTTTCAAACACTTTGTTCAATATCGGAGTTATGGGACCTGCAATGAGTTTCAATGATAGTTATATTCCGCATGGAAAAGATAGGCCGATCCACAGAACTGGTGGTCTTGCTGATTGGCTGGGAGGAACAGGAGTATCACTAGGGAGAAATGCATATGGAAGTAATTTTGAAGAAGATTATGTCAGAATTGAAGAAAGTCACCATTATTTACAACAGAAACAGTTAGGGTTTGCTAATTTTTATAGAAGGATTCTTTTAGAGGCTCTTAAATTTGGTACACAAGGAGTTTACGATACTAAAGGAACATTAGAATATCAAGCTCAAAAAGTTTCTTACGATTATCGTGATGGAAGACCTTATAATCCAACTCCTTTAAGATAATATTTAAAATACCCAATTATGAAAGATAGGTTATTGATATTGAAAGTTATCGCTATTTTAACATTTGGAACATTGTTTTCATGTGAAGCTAATAAATATGTCCTTATTAATGGAGGACGTCAATTTTTTCTTAAAAATAATTCTGAGTGTAAGTTGGAGATAAAATCTCATTTTATAAGAGAAGCGTTCCTCATATTTGAATTGAGTCCTAAAGGATGTGACCTTGAAATAAGCAATGTTGATGAATGGATTGAAAATTTAATCAAAGTAAATGGATTGCCCCCGGGAGCAATCAAGTTAAGTAAAAAGGTAGATATTTCTAATCGTAAAGTTTTAATTTCAAACGGGCAGACTTTAAGATTTGATCTTGTAAAGGAATCTAAGACATGGAATGATGGAAAAATGGACTTTATTTTCCCAAAAAACAGTAATATTCTCGGAAGTGGAAAGCCTTTTTTTAGAGAAACGAGGGCTTTGTCATTAGAAGTTGGCAAAATGAGATTTATTTTTTAATTCCTATCTGATGATTTCAAGCTGTACTTTGGATGGCTTCCAAAGGTTAAAAATACTTACATTTCAAATTACCAAAACGATCATGAAACGTTTTATAATTGTGTTTATGCTATTCTATAGCATGAATATCTATGGGCAGGTTCAAGAATTTAAAGATATTCCAAAGGATATTTTGGAGAAGCTCGATTCATTGGGAAGCGATGGTTCTCTGTTGCTTAATCCAAATGAGAGTGCCTATTTCAATGTATTATTTGAAAGCCTCAAACGAGGTTTTGATTTTACCAACAAAAAAATCGCTTTTTTTAGCGGGAGCAACGGTGCAAATTTAAGCGACAAGTTCAACTATTTTAAAGATGAAAAAGATAGATATAAACGCAATCTGACCATAACCTACAGTTCATTGAAAATCTTTAATACCGAACAAAAAAGAGATCTGGTGGATATGATGCTGTAATTATATCTTGGAGTAAGCTATCAGTGCCGATAGATAAAATTGTTGATAGGCTGAGGAGGGAAATTAAGGTGACAAAACCTAATGCCGATTCATCGTCCAAAAAAGGAGGGATATAATTTTTGGCAATCGTACTAGTTATAAACCTTATTTTCACAAACCCAAATGCACCAAAGGAGACAAAGAGAAAATTCCACTGGATATCTTTCCTTTCCATTCATAGAAGTAGGCTTGCCCCCTTTTGATAATTACCTTCTTGCTCCTTGGCATCCTTTCCTTGTCCAAAGGTTGTATGACAGTGATTTCGAAATGGTTGGCGTGGGGATTATTGACTTCAATTTCGATAACTTTCTCAAAACCGTACGAATATATCCCTAACTTGGAAACTTCCTGCCCCGGAAAGCTAAATATTTTCGTTGAATCGATAACCACCTGCTTTCTTATTCTCGGAGAAAACATGCAATGTCTATTGTGTGGAGAATGGACTATGTTCCGGTAGTTTTTTCTTTTGTTGATATATATGGAAAGTAATTCAAAATTGAACGGAGATATGCTGACCCTCTTATTTTTCTCATAAGTTTCCAAATAATAGCTGATCTTCAGTGAAATAGAATCATTATTTTTTTTGACCGATTTTTCCAGTACAGTTATTTTGGGTAATCTCTTTTCCAGATGTGGGTTTAAAACTACTGTATCTCCCTGTAATTTCCAAAAACCGCTGCTGGTAAAGGTTTCAAAAGTATAAGGAAAAATAGGATCGGCTTCAATAAGCTCAAATGTGCTGTCAGGTTTTAGGGTCAGGCGGGTAGAATAATCTCCATACGTACCATAAAAAGGTTTGGAAGTTTTCTGAGCAAATACGGAGAATATCAGCGAAAAATAAAGAAGAGCTGAAAAAAACACCTTTATCATAATCTATTTTTACTTTGGTTTGTTATGGATATGATACAAATATATCACAAAATATTCACTGGATTTACTCTCCCTTCCCCTGAAACGCAAAAGCTATTTATACAAGTGATTTAGAGAACAATTAAGCGTGTCGAAAACGAAAGAAATCCCACTCCCATTGTTCCCTCTTATTTTTTTCTCAGGCTGTTGATGAATTCACCATTCTTTAATTCGATATCACATAGAGTTTTTATATAATCAAAAACTGTCCTTTCATTTTCGGCCTCATAGGCTCTAAGTTCTGCCGAACCTATGGAATTGAACAGTTTGTAATATCGCACGGCAGTATCTATTTTCAGCGGTTCCCCTTGCAATATCCTACAAAGTATTTTGACCCGCTGTTCGTAGCCGAGCTTTTCGTTCCAAATGGCATCGTCCAAAAAACCGAGCTTGTAAAGGTAGTACATGCGCAGCTTATTGTTTTTTATGGATTCGGTTGCCTCATCCTTGTCACTGTCCACAAACTTTGAGAGTTGCTCCCTGAGCTCACTATTGTCTTTTTTGACCGATTGGACTGTCTCCCAGTCTTCTCCGCTTTTCTTCTTTAGTTCACTAACTTCTGCTCTGGAACCTGAAAGAAGGGTAGATAGCTCTAGGTTCGTTTTTTCCATTTCCGAAATCTGGCGCTCAAGTTCCTTGATCTTCCTTTCCCTGGAATTTCGGGGGTTGTCCAATATTTTATTCAGACACTGGATCAGATAGGATCTCGTATCTGCCGGTCTGAAATCTATAAAGTAAGTTTCCCGAATGTCCTCCTCATCCTGAATGATATCGAAGATGATTCCCTTTGCGCTCATTTCCTTAAGCATCTCCCGGTAACGACCAAATTTTTCTATATCGATCTTTACTCCAAGCTTCTTGGCTCCCTTCTCCGGTTCGGACGCTTCCAAATGATCAAGAATGGGTGTGAGCTGCTCAGTGATCTCCTTTTCGTTCTGCTCGAACGTACTTCCATTTATCAGGTTATCTACCATGCCCTGGAACGTACCGTCATGGATTCCCGAGAAAAAATCCATCCATGCCGTGGAGAAGTATTTTTTTGTCGATATATCATCCCATGACTTACCATTCTTGCTCTGGATAAAGACTCTTGGAAACCACAGTATATCCTCGAGGTTCGATAAAAATTGCTGAAATTCTTTCATGTCCATATCGATCTATTTTTTGTTATTCTTTTCCAATGCCATCCTTTCAGTAACCGTGTCCAATATGAATTGTGCATTTTCTTCAGGGGTCATACGGATATATTTAAAGAAGTTGGCCTCTGTTGTATGTCCCGTGATCTTCATGATGGTCTGGGCCGGAAGCCTGTAATGCTTGTACATGTTTGTAGCAAAAGATCTCCTCGCCGTATGTGTACCCATTGCATCATGGAAAGGGATCGTTATTTTGACCCTTTTACCGCCGTCGGGAACCGATATTGTCACGGGATGTGCAAGCCCGGCCATTTTTCCGATGGTCTTGATATAGTCGTTCAACTTCTGGTTGCTGATCGGTTTTGGGTAGCGGTAGGTTCCATCTTCCTCACGGTACCTTTCCAATATTTCACGGGCGGCGGGCAATATCGGTATGGCGACAAAGACTCCCGTCTTTTCCGTTTCGATATGGATGAAGTTTCCTACGACCCGGGCCTTTTCCTGCAGAACAGAATAGTCCTGGAAGCGGAGTCCGGTCCATCCGCCCTGTAGGTAAAGGTCCCGGGCATTGATCAGGCCGGGATGTCCGGTAAGATCAACCGCAGCGATTGCCTCCAGCTGTTTGATATCATTGTAGACCGCATCGGTATCCTCCTCAACCTTGATAAAGCCCTTTGACCGATAGATATCCGAACCGTGGAGTTTCTCTTCTTCGGATTCCCGCATGAACAGTTTGATGTGCTTGATGACCTTGCCGAAATAGTTCAGCGAGAAACGGGAGTCCTCAAACATATAGCTCCGGATATCGTGATAGAAATCCATGGTGATATCCTCAAAGTGGAGTCTCTTTTTTTTACGTGTTTTGATATAGTCCTTAAGAAGTTCAAGTGTTCCCTCATATGATAGTATTGTATTCTCACGGTAGGGAAGTCCCTTTCTTGGTCCCTTGATGATCAATCGCTTTCCCTCACGGCTCAGTCTGATCTGCTTTTCGAAATAGGAAAGCAATGACAGGTCAGCTTTTTCCTCCTCTGGCCTATTTTCTCCGTTTCCATTGATCACATTTATGACCTGCTGTTTGAATGACTCCTTGTTGGGATAGGATCTAAAGTTGGAAACATGTTCCCTGTAACTGGTTTCGACGACCGACCTGACAAAGGAGACCCGCTCGGAAATGGCCTTGGCTTCCTGATGGTCAAGCCCTTTCAGCCCACCTACAGGCTTCTCTTTCTCGGGGTTCCATTTGGACGGAAGGATCTTGCCGCCTGTTGGGATCTTGACCACGGGCTTGCCGTTGAATTCTACGAAACAGGTGATCGGTGTAGCTTTGGTGGAACCGGCCTCCCTTAGCCTGAAACTGATCCCACATTCTATCTTGACTGTCTTTACCATGCTGATCGTGGTTTATAACGGTTAAACAATACGACAAGGTACCAAATAAAGTGCTCAAAAGGAAGTTTTCAGGGGTTCTTGCCGGGGTTCTTTTTGGTGAATTTTAGAGAATCACAGAGAATCGTAAAAAACAAAAACCGCATTTAAATATAATTAAACGCGGTTTTTGAATCTCATTGGCCCTCTTTGGAGCCTCTCGGTAGCCCGTAGGGGAATCGAACCCCTGTTTCAAGAATGAAAATCTTGCGTCCTAACCCCTAGACGAACGGGCCTTTCTGCTTTGGTGATGCAAATATAGAAGCTTTATCTATACCTCCAAAATATTTTGCACAGCAAAAATATAACTCATTGGCTTTTAAACCGATATTTTTATATCAAATCGAATCCTATGTCCGTTCTGAAGTATTTTCCTTGGAAAAAGATACGTCCCGCATCAGCAGTCGCTTGCTGAAGTGCTGAAAACAAATCATCTTCCAATGCAGTAACTGCTAATACACGGCCACCTGCTGTCAACACTTCACCATTCTCGGATTTCGTACCTGCATGAAACACGATCGACTCTTTAACATTCTCGATGTTACTAATCACTTTACCGGTTTCATAAGCTCCTGGATAACCGCCAGAAACGATCATTACTGTAGCGGCAGTTTTATCAGTCACTGTATAAGAACGCTTATCCAAATCTCCTTTCGCAACACCCTCTAATAAATCTACTAAATCCGACTCAATACGAACCAATACTGACTCTGTTTCCGGATCACCCATACGCACATTGTATTCAATCACATAAGGATCACCACCAACATTCATCAATCCTATAAATATAAAACCCTTATAAGGTATGTTATCTTTCTTCAAACCATCAACGGTAGGTTTGATAATACGTTGTTCTACCTTATCTAAAAAAGCCTGATCTGCAAATGGAACTGGAGAAACCGAACCCATTCCACCTGTATTTAAGCCTGTATCTCCCTCACCGATTCTTTTGTAATCTTTAGCAGAAGGCAAAACTTTATAGTTCTCACCATCTGTCAAAACAAATACGGAAAGTTCAATACCCTTCAAGAACTCTTCAACCACCACCACACTACTCGCTTCACCAAACTTCGCATCATTGATCATCGCCTTCAATTCTGCCTTAGCATCCTCATAAGACTCGCAAATCAAAACACCCTTTCCTTGAGCCAATCCATCTGCCTTTAATACGATAGGCAGCTGCTGAGTATCCAAATAAGCCAAACCTGCTTCCAAAGAGTCCTTATCAAAAGACTGGAATGCAGCTGTAGGCACTTGGTGGCGAATCATAAACTCTTTCGAGAAATCTTTAGACCCTTCCAATTGAGCACCTTCTTGTTGTGGGCCAATTACGGCGATACTTTTTAGTTTCTCGTCCGCAAGGAAATAATCGTGAATACCTTTTACCAAAGGCTCTTCCGGACCTACCACCACCATTTCAATCTGATTAGCCAAAACAAACTCACCGATGGCTTGGAAATCTGTCACCTTTAAGGCAACATTTTGGCCATATTGAGATGTTCCAGCATTACCCGGAGCAATAAACAATTGATTAAGTTTTGGGCTTTTCGAGATTTTATAGGCAAAGGCAGACTCTCTACCTCCAGAGCCGATGATCAGAATATTCATACCGCAAAGATATTGAAGCCATTTAATAATTAGCACTCTAATTTATTCTTTTCCTATAATTCGCTGCTTTTTTCGTAATATTATAGGGAATTAGCCAAATTAATTATGAAGAGCTCGAGAAATCTCCTTCTATTACTTATCACACTTACTGCAGCTTTAACTACTCAAGCGCAACAATTAGAAAAATCGCAGAAAATCCTTAACGAGTATGCGAACAACCACCCACAAGAGAAGCTACACATGCAGACCGATCGTAACGTCTATGCCGTTGGTGAAACAATCTGGTACAAGCTTTATAGCGTAATTGGGATGGAAAATCGCCTGTCCGTATTATCCAATGTGGCCTACATCGAATTAATCAATCCTGCGGGAAAGATTGTCGATCAAAAAATCAACGCCCTATATGCTGGTGTCGCCGTTGGAGAGATGGCCTTAGCAGACAGCCTTGTCGAGGGCTCCTACCGACTAAGAGCCTATACCAATTGGATGCGGAATAACGATGAAGATTATTTCTTTGAAAAAGTCATCAATATCGGAAATGTCCGTTCAGACAATATTGAAACAAAAAGTACCACCATCACGGAGAATGGACAGGAATTTTATGTTATTCAATTGGCGAATGTAAGCGGAGCTGCCATGCCAAAGACAAAAATATCCTACGAATTTAAAGATGGCGAGAAGGTAGTCGATCGTGGAAGAGAAGACATCGACCAAGAGGGTCGTATAAAAATTAAAGTAAATGACAAAAACAAAGGAAAGCTACTTTTTCTAAGCTTCACCAATCCTGATAAAAGGAAGGTTCAAAAAACAATCAGTACCAAATCATTCTTTTCCGAGAACAGCATACAAGCATTTCCTGAAGGAGGTCACTTAATAGCAGATGAGCTTAACCGCATCGCATTTAAGGCCATCAATCCGCAAGGGAAAGGAATCAAAGCAAAGATTTATATCCTAGCCAACAATACCGATACGGCGGCTACATTAGAGACCAACAGCCTAGGTATGGCATCCGTACCTTGTTATTTAAACAAGGGAACCAGCTATACCGTTCAAGCACATTTTGCAGATAACACACAGAAAACCATCAACCTTCCAGCAATAGAAAACAGTGGCTATTCGATATCAGTAAACCAAAGCAGCCCAGCAAAAATCTTTGCTCAAGTAAATATCTCCCAAGACAAAGTCAATAATGAAGAGGTCTATTTTGTCCTTCATCACTTGGGAAACATCTATTACATTGCCAAGCAAAAAGCTTCCAATAAAAATGTTCTTTTCTCAATAGGGAAAGATAAGGTGCCAACGGGCGTAATGACCATTAGCATCATGAACAAGGATTTCTTGCCTTTGGTGGAGCGTGTGATATTCAATTTGAATAACAACCGCATCATGCCATTGACTATCGAACAAGACAAAGATTCGTATGGCAAGCGTTCCAAGGTTACCAACAACCTTACACTAGATTTGGGCAGTTCTGCCGGTACAGACACAGCAACCTTAGCAAGTCTTTCTGCATCGGTTATTAATCTAACGAAATATGGTAAGGATCTATCCGATGATGTTAGCATCCTAAGTAGCCTTTACCTCAATGCTGATTTAAAAGGCTTCATTGAAAAACCTGCTTATTATTTCAATGCTGATGGAACCGTAAAAACACAAGAGTTGGACGACCTGCTGTTGACTCAAGGTTGGCGTAAAATTGACTGGAAACAATTGGACTCCTTAAATAATACACCGATGTACCCTATTGAAAAAGGTCTTCGTGTGACAGGTATGGTGAAAAAGTTAGGACGAAAGGCTCCAGCAGCAAACGCGAAGGTGCAATTGATCTCCACCAAAAACTTTATGGATTACCTCGATACAACCGCTAATGCTAAGGGTGAATTTGAATTTGATAAATTATTATTCCCGGATAGCGTGAAGTTCTTGGTATCCGCTCAAGATGAAAAGGGCAAGAAAAATATTGATATCACCTACAATAAACCTAGTCCAGCAGATGTTAACCTGGCGAAAAACGATCCGCTTATTCAAAACGATGTCAATGCCAGTTTCCGCGAGCAATTACTCGCCGGAAAACGCTTTTACCAGCAACTGGAAAGCAAGGGACTTATGGATAAAGTAACTGAAATTGAAGAAGTAGTCGTAACGGTTCAAAGACCAAAAGTACCCGATAATTCCACTAATTTAAATGGTCCTGGAAATGCGGATCAAGTAATCACCGCTGATGACCTCTCTACCTGTACCACATTAGAAATGTGTTTAGCAGGCCGATTAATGGGCGTAGTATTCCAAGGTGGAAAGCCAATGAATACCCGTGGAAATGTGGAAATGCAAGTGGTGTTGGATGGAATGTACGTGGAGAGTGATATGTTAAGCAGTATCAACCCGCAGGATGTGGCCAGCGTGGAGGTACTTAGAAACATCAACTATACCAGTATCTACGGCTCCTATGGTGGAAATGGCTTAATTGTAATCACCAGTAAAACAGGCCGTGATGCTTCTCGTGGCGACTTCCGACCTCGTGGATTATTGGCCATTCAGCCTAAAGGAATTTCTCTAATGAAAGAGTATTACAAGCCAGAGTACGATGTAGATTCCAATAAACAATTTGATCAGGATCTACGGATGACCATACATTGGGAACCAGGAATTGTAACCGACGACCATGGTAAAGCAAGCTTTAACTTCTTTACCTCCGATGAAATCGGAACCTACCGAATGATCATTGAAGGGCTGGATGTGGAAGGCCGCCTAATACGTAAAGTAATCGACTTTGAAGTCAAATAATAACAGAAACCGAGGGGATAGCAAAACCCTCGGTTTTTTTATGCCTAGAATGGTAACACCAGAAAAACCAAGACTTCTGATTTTGAACAGCAAGCACCAGTGCATTCCTCAAGACCGTTAGTGGAATTATAGGATTAGCTTGTCATAATCCTTAATTTTTCCGTAAATTACCTTGATTAACGAAACAACTGAATTAGGATGAGCAATTACATTAAAACCCAAGTTACGGATCATATCTGCTACATACTTTTAGACCGGGGCAAGTCCAACGCTATGCACCTGGAGATGATTGATGAACTTACCGAAACTTTGCAAAAACTTCGTGATGATGAAGCCATCGAGGCGATTATATTGCAAGGAAAAGAAGGTTTCTTTACTTCTGGACTGGATCTAATAACTTTATTTCAATACGACGAAGAGCAAATGCGTGTCTTCTGGAATCGATTTATCAACTTGATTCAAGAGTTGGTGTCTTTCCCAAAGCCTAGCATTGCAGCCATCACCGGGCATAGTCCTGCTGGAGGCTGTGTTTTAGCCTTATGTTGCGACTACCGTGTCATGGCAGAAGGCGAATATATTATTGGATTAAACGAGGTCCCTGTAGGCATTATCGTGCCTAGCAGCATATTCGAATTATATAGTTTCTGGATTGGAAGTGCGAATGCCTCCCGATTCCTTTTGGAAGGACGATTACTTCCCCCTGCAGAGGCATTAAAGGTTGGTTTAATCGACGAAGTAGTACCGTTTGATCGTATTCAGACGGCAACAGGTCGCAAAGCAAAACAATTCATGCAGTTTGATCGAAATGCTTGGCGAGCTTCCAAACTTAACATCCGTAAAAACCTATTGGCACAGGTAGCTGAAACAAAAGGCGAAGCCATTGAACAGGTTCTTAAACAATGGTGGGCACCTTCTACGCGCGCCATCCTACAAACAATCATTGATAACTTAACTAAAAAAGCATAACATGGCCGTACAAGGAGCATTACAAAAAGACGCCTTACTAGGAAAAACCGTGGTGGTAACAGGTGGCGGCACAGGACTTGGCAAAGCCATGTCCACATACTTTTCAGAGTTAGGTGCAAACCTGGTTATCAGCAGCCGCAAACTGGATGTGTTGGAAGCAACAGCACGTGAGATATCGGAAAAGACAGGAAACCCTGTCCTGCCAGTCGCTTGTGACATCCGTGATATCGAGGATGTAAAGAACATGCGACTTAAAGCAGAAGAAGCTTTTGGGCAAGTCGATGTATTGGTAAATAATGCCGCAGGAAATTTTATCTCCCCAACGGAGCGATTGTCTGCCAATGCCTTTTCAACCATAATCGATATCGTTCTCAAAGGGACAGTAAACTGCACCTTGGAATTTGGCAAATCATGGATCGAGAAAAAACAAGCCGCCAATGTCTTGAATATTGTCACCACCTATGCCTTCACCGGGTCAGGTTATGTGGTACCATCGGCAGTTTCTAAAGGAGGTGTATTGACTTTAACACGTTCTTTAGCCGCAGAATGGGGCAGATACGGCATTCGCAACAATGCTATTGCACCAGGACCATTCCCAACGAAAGGTGCTTGGGACCGCTTATTGCCAGGTGATTTAGCCGCAAAATTTGATTTTAAAAACCGTGTTCCCCTAAAACGCGTTGGAGAACATCAGGAACTAGCAAACTTGGCTGCATTCTTGATATCTGATTTCGCAGGTTATATCAATGGTGAGATCATTACCATAGATGGTGGCGAATGGCTACAAGGAGCCGGTCAATTTAACGGACTTGAAGCTGTATCCCCAGAAATGTGGGATGCCATCGAACAGACTATCCGGAAAAACAACAAGTAATCAGCATGAAGAAAAACATTCTATACTTCCTGAGCATCGGTTTATTACTTTTTGCTTCTTGTAATAACAGTAAGAAATCTGATAAACAACAGCAAGATAGTATCCCTCAGGTATCCATGAACAATCCCGAAGAAATCCAACAAATCTCCGAAGTCATTTCCCGATTTGCAAGGGCATACCTAAGCCAGGACAACGATAAGATCAATGCCTTAATCAATCCTGAAACTGGAATCGCCATCATTCATCGTCCAGGTGTTGCAGACACTTACAACATTGTAGACAGCATAGATTTTAAAAATCCAGTACCTGCTCACTATGCCTATGAAACCTTTCAAAACGATCAGGTATTGACCTTTGCCCCTATCCCTGAATTTGATTGTGGAAAAGACAAATGGACTAAAATCGGATTCTTTTGTGATACTACCGCCGGTACAACACACAAGCCTTTGGAAACAATTGCCAAGTTCTTAGCGGAATTTGAGGAGGTAAAATTCGACGAGGCAAAGAAAAAAGAAATTGAAGCCTTGGAGAATGGCGCATATCGTGTAATTTTAGCACAAGAAAAGAACTCCCTGATCTTCCATGTCAAGAAATTTAAGAATGGTTGGTTTGTGACGATCTTAGATCGCGCATATGGTTCATGCGATGCCTAATGAAAATTAGGACAATAAATAGAAAGACGAACAAGTAGAAAATCACAATACAAAGACAGCAATACGCTTTATGAGCAATTTTGATCAAGAAACACAGCAAAGAATCCAACAATGGACAAGCAATGAGTACGACCCGGAAACAATTGCCGAGGTTAAGAAATTAGTAGACCAAAATGAAGAAACCGAACTTCTAGACTCTTTCTATAAGGAGCTGGAATTTGGTACAGGAGGTTTACGTGGAATTATGGGTGTTGGTTCAAACCGCATGAACAAGTACACCATTGGTAAAGCCACACAGGGTTTAGCAAATTACCTTAAAAAACAATTCCCAGATCAACAGCTCAAAGTTGCCGTTTCCTACGACAGTAGAAACAATTCCCAATCTTTCGGTCATCTAGTAGCCGATGTTTTCTCGGCAAATGATTTCCAAGTATATCTATTCCAGGAATTACGCCCTACGCCTATGCTTTCCTTCGCTGTAAGGCACTTTGGCTGTCAGGGTGGGGTGATGTTAACCGCATCCCATAATCCTAAGGAATACAACGGCTATAAGGCTTATTGGAATGATGGAGGACAACTTGTCGCTCCACATGATAAAAATGTTATTAAGGAAGTAGATGCCATCCAATCGGTTTCTGAGATCAAGTTCGAACGCAAAGCGGAGAACATCAAATTAGTTGAGGCTGATTTCGATGATATCTATGTGGCAGCAAATTTGAAATTAAGCATCAATCCGGGCGCTGTAAAGGCTCAGAAAGACTTGAAGATAGTCTATTCCCCAATTCACGGAACAGGCGTTACAATCGTTCCTAAAATGCTTGAGGCTTGGGGATTCAACAATATACACGTGGTTGAGGAACAAGCAGAGCCAAATGGAAATTTCCCAACGGTGGTTTATCCAAACCCTGAAGAGGAAGAAGCCATGTCTATCGCCATGAAAAAAGGTGAGGAGTTGGATGCCGATGTGATTATGGCAACTGACCCTGATGCTGACCGCGTAGGTGTAGCAATTAAGCTCCCTTCTGGTGAGTACCAATTAATCAACGGTAACCAAATCGGTAGTTTGTTGACTTATTACGTGCTTTCTTGTAAAAAAGCAGCTGGTGCATTAAAACCAAACGACTATATCGTTAAAACTATTGTAACTTCAAATCTTTTCTCCGATATCGCAAAGAGTTTCGATGTCAACTATTACGAGACCTTAACTGGATTTAAGTTCATCGGAGAGGTGATGACCCAATTAGAGGGCAAGGAAAAATATTTAGTTGGTGGAGAAGAAAGTTATGGCTTTTTGGTTGGTGATTTAGTGCGTGATAAAGATGCGGTAAATGCTTGTGCATTTATTGCTGAAATGTGTGCTTATTTCAAAAATGAAGGCAAATCACTATTCGATGTATTGTTATCACTTTATGTAGAATACGGCTATTATAAAGAGAAATTAATTTCCCTAACGAAAAAAGGAAAAGCAGGAGCAGATGAAATCAAACAGATGATGAGTGATTTACGCGCTGACTTACCAAAATCATTGGGAGGGATCGATGTTGCAGAGGTTCGTGATTACCAACAGAGCGAAGCAACAGATATGAAAACAGGTTCCAAGACCAAAATTGATCTTCCAAAATCAGATGTATTGCAATTTATCACGGTAGATGGGGATGTTATCTCCGCAAGACCGTCGGGAACAGAGCCCAAGATTAAATTCTATTGCTCCGTTAAAGAGACGCTTTCCTTTACTTCCGATTATGGTCAGATTTCTAACCGCCTGGATGATAAAGTAACACAAATGATGGCTGATATCGTTAAGGACTAATGGAAAAGTGGAAAGTACTCGATTCTAAATACATCATTCAACGTCCTTGGGCTACATTACGAGTAGACCGCCTGGAAATGCCTTCGGGACATATCAAGGAGGAATATTATGTATTGGAATATCCTACCTGGGTCAATATGATTGGTATAACAGAAAACAATCAAATACTCTTTGTTCGTCAATATCGACATGGGGCACAATCGATCATGGTCGAATTGCCTGCAGGTGTGGTAGAAGATGGAGAAGATCCGGAGGTTGCCGCTCGACGAGAATTGTTGGAGGAAACCGGATATGCATTCGATGATTGCGAATATATTTGTGAGCTTTTTGCTAACCCCGCTACCTCAGGAAATCTTACCTACACCTATCTACTAACAGGTGGTAAAAAAGTCCAAGAGCAAGAGCTTGATGATTCTGAGGATATCGAAGTTGTTTTGATGGATATAGAAGAAGCCAAGCAATTCTTATTTGACAATAAAATCGGACAGGCCTTACACAGTTCGGCCTTGTTTTATACCTTTAAAAAGTTAGGCTTGCTATAAGCAAGCCTAACTTTATTCTTTCCCTACCTTGATTTACGCAATATTTAACGGTATTTTCTTACCTTTGCCGCATGGCAAGAGAAATTTATGAAACTAAGCGAAAGGCATTAAAAATTAACCTTAATGCGGATATTTATGGAACCTTTGCAGAGATTGGCGCGGGACAAGAAGTTGCCCGTAACTTCTTCGAAGCAGGTGCTGCATCTGGAACCATTGCAAAGACAATGTCCGCTTATGACATGGCTTTCTCTGACGCTATCTATGGCGTAGAAGATAATGGCCGTTACGTAAGCCGTACGCGCCTAACCAAGATGCTTAAGCATGAATTTGAATTGCTAACAGAGCGTCTACACGGCGAGAAATATGCCACTAAGAAATTCTTCGCCTTTGCTGATACAGTTACTACTTTAAATTTTACGAAAACCAATGAGCCACACGGATGGATTGGTATCCGCTTTCAACATGAAGTAGGAGGCCCAACCAATGACATCATTATTCACGTTCGTCTTTTGGATAGCGACAACCGTCTACAGTCCAAGGTACTGGGCATATTGGGTGTCAATTTAGTCTTTGCTGCCTATTATTACGCGGAGAATCCGCAGCTTATGATCGAATCTTTAGTAGACAACCTTTCAGTAGGTTCGGTTGAAATTGATTTGGTAAAAGTATCTGGTCCAATATTCGAAAATGCAAATGAACGCCTCTTAAACTTATACTTAATCGCAAAAGGATTTGCTCGCGCTGCTATTTTCAGACCTGATGGAAAGGCTGCACAAATCAAAGACTATTTGTACAAAAAGAATATCATCATTCTAAGAACCAAATACCGTCAGAAATCTAATCCAAACTTTGACCTATTCAACTTAGCTGTTGAGGAGTTCCGTAAAAATACAGGGGCCATTCCAGAAGATACCGTCGTATTAATCGAGGTACTAATGGGTAATGTTTTGGATGAAAACTCAAGTATTACAGATGAGGATTTGGTTTACTTTGCACATCGAGCTGAATATCTTTGTTCTACAGGAAACAACATATTAGTCTCCAATTTCCGTAGGAATAACCACTTAGCGGAGTTTGTTCAGACTTTTAAGCCGAAAAACGTAGGTATTGCAACCAACGTATCCAACTTAAAAAACATCTTCAACACAGATAACTACAACAAAGCGAATTACACCAACGAATTATTAGCTTATATCTCTGGAATGTTCAGCAAGAACGTAAAGCTCTATGCGTATCCTTACTTGGATAAAAAGAACAATAAGATTGTTACGACTAAGAATATGCCAGTTTCTGATGAAGCAAAACCTTTATTCGACTTCTTAATCCAAAACTGCTATATCGTTGATATCGAAGATTACGATGAGAAATTCGTGAAGACTGTCTAATATTAGACTCACTAAAAGAACCCCTTTGACCATCAATGCTCAAAGGGGTTTTTTACGGATTAAACTTCCTCTTTTACCGATAAAAACCTGACCTAGCTCTTTAGCATAGTCTATTCCTATGTTTAAAATATATCCTGCTATATTCCTTGGGTTTGGCTAAAGAATAATAGTAGTTAAGCTTGATATCGCTTCGATACTCTCACGGAATTTCTAGGGATCTGATACGCATCTCCTTCGGATCTCGTTCGCTTCTAACCGAACGAGATCCGAAGGAGATCCGAACAAGTTCCGAAGGAGATCCGAAGAAGTGTCGAAGCAAACCCTTAGAAAACCCCTACGAAAGACGATGAGACTACATCATAAAACAGAGGTAAAGCAGATTCATAAATCCCAAAATTAACACGCATAAAACTCTTGAACAATCAAGAATTTTGATGGCTTCTGTTTCTACTAAACAAGCGTTTTCCAGATATTATAGGCTGTCATCTATTTCCTTAATTAGAGTTTCTCTGTTCATGGGAAAACCTGCATTTGAAAGGGTACTCTATTTATTAATGTTTCAAAACAATAAAGGCATCTCTAAGAGATGCCCTTATCTAATTATTATCTTAATTATAAGAACTTCTTAAAGATAGAATAAAGAATTTTTAGGTCTTGTTCTGTCAGGTTTGCGGAGGTCACATCTTGTTGGATATAGTGATATTTAAATCCCTTGATCGCCGCATCAAGATTTTTCACATCATAACCAATGATTCGAAGAGCAATCTTAGGATCAAAGCCTACCGGAGGGGTCTCTAATACATCATCATACCAGTATCCAAATCCTTTGTCTGCAAGTGTTTTCCAAGGGAAACGCGATGGATCATTCTTACGGGTTGGGGCATAGTCCATGTGGCCAATAAAGTTCGCCTGTGGAATCTTATAGGTATCTTTCAAGTAAGTCAACAATTGAACTAGGGCATTGATTTGCACATCTGTCCAAGGGTCAGTCGTTCCGTTATTGTCCAATTCGATACCGATGGAAGAGGAGTTTAAATCGGTGTCATTCCCCCAGCGTCCTAATCCAGCATGGTGCGCACGATAATAATCATTCACCATTTGTACGATCTTACCTTCACGACCTATCACATAGTGTGAACTCACGCCCGCACGTTCGCTATGGAAGGTCTTAACGGTTTGATCCAGTGACTTCTGCGCCGTATGATGAATCATAACATAATTGGGCTTACGCATTCCGAAATTAATCGATCCAATCCATTCTTTATTATCTGCCGCAATCTTTTCGATCTGGCTTTTTACCGGAGCTTCCTTATAAATTGTGGAGTACTCCTTTGCTTTGCGTTTATAAACCTTTTCGGTTGCTGCATATTTACCGCCACATGAGGTTGCCAAGGCAGCGATAAACAAATAGGTGATTGCATTTTTTAGCATATTGTTAAATATAGGTAAGCAAATATAATCGGATTAAAGGGCATCTACAACGAATTCGGGTCTTTCTACCCCAGGTTCGAGTTCAACTACTTGTAAATTTCGAAACTCCATTAAAGCGCCTTCTGCCTCTAAGCAGATATAGCCTTTTCGTTTAGAAGCTAGGCGTATGCTGTTCACAAATTTGCCGTTCACAGCTAATTTAACTGTTCCATCTATACAAACGACCGTATAGCGGTTCCATTGTCCAACACCCAAACAGCGATTCTCAATGGACTTGCTGCGTACGCCCCGAGGATTATCTGGAGAGGCGGTCATCCCTCCTGCCCCAAACAGTTCGCCATGAACATAAGCAATAGGTTGTTGCACACCATCTTTCGCATGAATATTTACCCAATCGAGCTCCAACATCTGCACTTCCATGCCCATAGGTAAGCGGGTATTGGGATCTGCTTTGGCATCAGACCATACAAAAATCCCGGAATTCCCTCCCCTTTCCATGTGGCGCCACTCCACCGTCAAGATAAAATTCTCATACATCTTCTCCGAGCGAACCACCCCAATAGGATTTCCCTTATTAATTAATAGGTTGCCTTTTGCCTTCCAGGTGGTAGCAGAGGTGTTGACATCAATCCAGTTGATGGCTTTTCCTTTGCTTTTGGTTTCAAGCAAGGTTTCCTCGTAACTTTTCTCCTGACCAAACTGAAAAAGTCGATCTTGACCATAAGCTAATCTTCCCATCAAAATCAATAATAAGCCTATTAATAGCCGATAAAGGTTCTTGTTTCTCATGTTTAGGTGTCCTTAATCTACTAAATTACTAAAATATTGGAAGGCTTATACTTGGGTAACAGGAAAATGGCAAAAGAGATGCGATAAAGGTATCCGCAATGGGTTATTAAGAACTAAAAAAGGGGCAATAGGATAATAGGTCTGGGAGGCAGGAAAGGCTAAAAAAGAAAAGCCCCGATACGTTCATTATCGGGGCATTTTCTATAGTTCTATGTTGACTTATGCTTCCGCGTAAGCTTCGATTGGAGGACAAGAACAGATTAATGTTCTATCACCTTGTGAATCATTCACACGACCTACTGAAGGCCAGAATTTGTTGATTCTTAAGTACTCAATCGGATAAGCAGCAGTTTGACGAGAGTATGGTCTATCCCACTCATCACCTGTTACTACACGTGCTGTATGCGGTGCATTTTTCAATACGTTATCTTTTTGATCTGCTTCACCTGATTCTACCGCCGCAATTTCAGCGCGGATAGCGATCAATGCATCACAGAAACGATCTAGTTCTGGTTTAGATTCCGATTCCGTAGGCTCTACCATTAATGTTCCAGCTACTGGGAAAGAAACGGTAGGTGCGTGGAAACCATAATCCATTAAGCGTTTTGCGATATCTGCAACCTCAATTCCTACGTTTTTGAAAGAACGACAATCCAAGATCATCTCGTGTGCACAACGTCCATTAGCACCTGCGTACAATACTGGATAGTGTTGCTCTAAGCGTGCTTTGATGTAATTGGCATTCAAAATCGCAGTTTTAGTAGCATCAGTTAATCCTTTAGGACCCATCATAGCGATATAGGCATGAGAGATAACTAAGATCGATGCTGAACCAAATGGTGCTGCGGAAACAGCGGAGATACCTTCTTCACCAGAGATTTCAATCACCTCGTGATTAGGCAAGAATGGAACTAAGTGAGCCGCCACACCGATTGGGCCCATACCAGGACCACCACCGCCGTGAGGGATACAGAATGTTTTGTGTAAGTTCAAGTGACAAACGTCTGCTCCGATATATCCAGGACTTGTTAATCCTACCTGAGCATTCATGTTTGCACCGTCCATATATACTTGTCCACCGTTTTCGTGGATGATATTACAAATTTCTACGATTGGCTCTTCGAAAACACCGTGAGTAGAAGGATAAGTCACCATTAAGGAGTTCAAATTAGCTGCATGCTCAGTAGCTTTAGCTCTTAAATCCTCTACTTCAATATTTCCACGCTCATCACATTTTACAACAACCACTTTCAATCCTGCCATAGAAGCAGATGCAGGGTTTGTACCGTGTGCAGATGCAGGGATTAGACAGATGTCTCTGTTGAAATCGCCACGGCTTTGGTGGTAAGCGCGGATTACCATTAATCCAGCATATTCACCTTGCGCACCAGAGTTCGGTTGGAAGGACATCTTCGCAAATCCTGTGATTTCACATAACCAATCATTCAATTCATTGATTAATTGCATGTATCCGGTAGTTTGATCTACTGGAGCAAATGGATGTAATCCACCAAAACGAGCCCAAGTTACAGGAACCATTTCCGTAGTTGCATTCAACTTCATCGTACAAGATCCCAAAGGAATCATCGAGTGACAAAGGGAAAGATCTTTTGCTTCTAAAGACTTGATGTAACGCAACATCTCACTCTCAGAATGGTGGCTGTTGAAAACTGGGTGAGTCAAGTATTCCGATGAACGAACAAGTTCTTCTGGGATAACCACATCCAATTCGTTTACTAAACCTTCTAAATCTACATCTTTAGTCGTTTTGCCTTTGATCTTAGCAAATACCTTAACGATAGTTTCGATATCTGCATAAGTTGTTGTCTCATCAATAGAGATTCCAACGATATTATCTTGGTAGAAGAAGTTTAATTCATTGTTTAAGGCTTCTGCTTTCAAAGTTCCGATTTGATCACCAGCATCGAAACGCAAGGTATCAAAGTAAGCTTTGTTGTTTTGAGTATAGCCCAAAGACTGAATAGCTTTGTCTGCTAAACGTGCTAAGTCATGGATTCTAGAAGCGATTTTCTCGATTCCTTTAGGACCGTGGTATACCGCGTAGAAAGAAGCCATAATAGCTAATAACGCCTGTGCAGTACAGATATTTGAAGATGCTTTATCTCTACGGATGTGTTGCTCACGAGTTTGAAGCGCCATACGTAAAGCATATTCTCCATTTGAATCAGAAGTTACACCGATGATACGACCAGGGATATTACGCTTGTAAGCATCTTTGGTAGCAAAGAATGCTGCGTGTGGACCACCGAAGCCCATTGGTACACCAAAACGTTGTGAGTTACCAACAACAACATCTGCTCCCCATTCTCCTGGAGGGGTTAATAAAGCTAAAGACATGATGTCAGTAGCCACACAGATGGTGATATTTTTATCGTGCGCGAAGGCAGTGAATTCTTTATAATCTTCTACTGATCCATCTGCTGCAGGGTATTGTACAAATGCTGCGAATACATCATCTGTCAAGTTTTCTACAGTAAGATCAGCAATACGGATTTCAACACCAAAAGGAACTGCTCTTGTTTGCAATACATCTAAAGTTTGCGGATAGATATTTGGGGTTACCAAAAACACATTCGCATCTTTATTCTTACGTGCGCTGTAAAGCATGAACATACCTTCAGCAGCAGCCGTAGCTTCATCTAAAAGGGATGCATTGGCAATTTCCAATCCGGTTAAGTCAGATACCATGGTTTGGAAGTTCAATAATGCTTGAAGACGACCTTGCGCGATCTCTGCTTGGTATGGTGTATATTGGGTATACCATCCTGGATTTTCAAATACGTTACGCTGAATAACACCCGGAAGGATAACATCATTATATCCTTGACCGATGTAAGATTTGAAGACTTTGTTTTTCTCTGCAATCTGAGCGATTTTCTCCAAATAGGCAACTTCGCTTAATGCTGCAGGAAGTTTTAAAGCTTCTTTCTTGCGAATCTGGGCAGGTACCGTCTGGTCGATCAACTCGTCCAAGGACTGTACACCTAAAACCGTTAACATCTCTTCTACTTGCGTAGCGCTTGGACCGTTATGGCGATCCTCAAATTTCTCTTGGTAAAATACGTTACTCATTTGATGTATTTGTTGTAACTTTTGGAACTGATTAACTTGCTGTTATCCAAATTATTTATCCCTTACTTTGACTTGGGAATTTAGATGTGCAAAGATACGCTTTTTAACCTGATATTTTATGCCCGCATTTGCTCCAAATACTTTTATGAACACATCAAACGATTGCGCATAATATTGAATTTACAATAACATTACAGGACTTTACTTGCAAATCATGCAACAAGAGCGATTCTTCATTTTATTTACTTGAAAACACAACGGCCCGTACACTGTGGTATTGTCTCTCTATTCAAACGATTGCATTAAAAAAAAGACAATAATTAAACATTTTCATTTCATTTTCTACAGAAGAGTCACCTACATCAATGCCGAAATAATAGTATTAAAGGATTAAACATTAATTATTTACAATAATCTTCAGGATTTTAAGATTGATGGGAATCTTTACTAATTTAGGCGCATGCCAATTTTAAAATTTTATGCTCAAACTGCAGGTTAACAATGAATCCGACCGACTACATTCGGTCATCCTGGGGACTGCAACACGAAACGGTCCCATTCCCCAAACTGATGAAGCTTATGACCCCAAATCTTTAGAACATATTCTGCAAGGGACCTACCCCAAAGAAGCGGATATGATAAATGAACTAAATGCCTTTGAAAATGTACTTAAACGCTATGCTGTTCAAGTTTACAGGCCAGAAATTATTAACGATCTTAATCAGATCTTTACCCGAGATATTGGTTTTGTTATCGAGGACAAGTTTATCAAATCCAATATTCTACCCGATCGTGCTGAAGAATGGAATGCCATACAATATCTGGTTAAGGAGATCCCTGCAGACAAGTTGATTACGGCTCCAGAGGACATCCATATGGAAGGTGGTGATGTATTATTATGGAATGACCACATCTTTGTCGGAACCTATAAAGGGGATGATTATGCGAGCTTTAATACCGCACGAACAAATATGAAAGGCGTAGAATTTATTCGCGACTTATTTCCCAATAAAGAGGTCAAAGAATTCAACTTGATCAAGTCCATGACCAATCCTCGTGCAAACGCATTGCACTTAGATTGTTGCTTTCAACCTGTGGGAAAAGACAAGGCAATCGTCTTTCCGGGAGGCTTTATTGATCAAGAGGATTACCAATACCTAGAGGATCTTTTCGGGTTGGAAAACCTATTTCAAATCACTGCTGATGAAATGTATCAGATGTTTTCTAATGTGTTCTCCATTGCGCCAGATGTGGTAGTCACCGAGAAACAATTTACCCGATTAAACAACTGGCTACGTGAGCAAGGATTTACTGTTGAAGAGATTCCTTATCACGAAATAGGCAAACAAGAAGGCCTATTACGCTGTTCTACATTACCACTTATGAGAGGCTAACATGCAAACAACAGATACCATTATGATGGTTAGGCCGTACGAATTTCGTATGAACGAAGAAACGGCCGTAAATAATTATTTTCAAGAGGAGGAAGTCAAAACAGATCGGCTTGATGACCTTGCTCTAGCCGAGTTTGACAACTTTGTCAAAACTCTTGAGAATGCAGGAATTCGTGTAATTGTAGTTCAAGACAGCGGAAAGTTCGATACTCCCGATAGCATCTTCCCGAACAATGTGATTTCTTTTCGAAAGAATCACGCAATTCTCTATCCCATGTATGCTGAAAACAGACAACGGGAAAGAAACCTAAACTACTTAGGAAAGCTTGAACAAGCAGGTATACACTTTGATAAATTAACGGATTACACTTATTTCGAAGACCAGAAGTTGTATCTAGAAGGAACTGGATCCATGGTATTGGATCGAGTAAACCGCATCGCCTACTGTAGTTTATCAGATCGAGCGGACATACAGGTATTGAATATCTTCTGTGAGGATCAAAACTATAGCCCGATGGCATTTCATGCAACACAGGATGTTGAAGGAAAACAATTGCCAATATACCATACCAATGTGATGATGTGTGTGGGCACTAATTTTTGTTTGATCTGTCTGGACTCTGTTAAAAGTCCGGAGGAAAAAGCCATGTTGGTTAATAAGTTTCAAGAGACGAAAAAGGATATTATTGAAATCTCAGAAGCACAAATGCATCGATTTGCAGGCAACATGTTAGAGGTTCAAAACAAAGATGGTGAGCCCTTTATTTGCATGAGTTCTCAGGCATTTGAATCTTTAGATGACGAACAAGTAAAAACCTTAGAAAAGCATGGACAGCTATTGCATGCCCCGCTCTTTAGTATTGAGAAGTATGGTGGTGGCTCTGCCCGATGCATGATGGCTGAGGTATTCTACCAATAAAACAGAATGGGCTGAAGAGTTTAAATATTTCTTCAGCCCATTTTTATTTTGAATTATCAATTCTTACCAGTGATAAAGCAAGCCAACGGATAGAAAATTAATATCTGCTGCGTTCTGTTTAGGCGAATAACGAACCTTGTAGCCTGCTGTAATAGAACTGTTCAATGGCTTAACATAATACGATACACCTACGGTAGGATTTAATAAAAAGATATTACTACTCAATTTAGCAGTTGCTTCTTGGCCATCAATTTCTAATTTAACCTTCTCCCGATAGAAATCGTAAGAAACGCCACCCGAAACAAATACATTAAAATCCGACTTGGTTTTGTCTAGAAAAAAATAACTATAATCAACACCAATACTGGTTGTATTTACTGTACTATAGCCCACATAGCCTTTTACAGCCTGTTTTTTATGGAAATCATAGCGAAAAACTCCACCATAATATAGATCATATCCTGGGGATTCCATCATCATATCGGCATATAAGCCTGCTGCATAGGTTTTATCCTGCGCACGTAATTGAGTAAAAAGCAAAGAAAAGAATGCAGCAATTAAAAAAAGTCTCTTGTTCATCGTGTGTGAGTATTAAAAATAAGTTAAGATCGGCGAAGTTAGCCGCTTAAGATTAAACCCCAAAACTATTCTGACATTTTAATAATTCGCAAAACAACAGAAAGTTATTTCAGGCAATATTTTTAAAAACTATCTTTTGCGATCTCTCTTCTTACTCGGCTTAAACTTTCCGGTGTAATACCCAAATATGAGGCAATCATCCATTGCGGAACACGCAATAGTAAACTTGGATACATTTCCATAAATTCCAAATAACGCTCTTTAGCTGTCATGGCCAATAAAGAGTTAATCCGACGTTGTAAAAAGTAGATACTACGTTGCAAGGATGTCTCGGTAAACAAGGAAAAGTTCACTTGCAATTTTGCTGCCTCGGAAAAGAATTTAGGATGTAGAAACACTACTTTACTAGGTTCAATGGCTTTTATGTAATATAAGGAAGGCTCATCAAAATACATACTGGATCTGTCGGATACCAACCAATTCTCAGGGGCAAACTGAAGGATATGTTCTCCTCCTTTTTCATCCAAAGACAAGAACTGCAATAGGCCTTCTTCAACAAAAAGAAAATGCTTACACACTTCACCAGCCCGCATGACATACTGGTTATGAGCAAGCTCTCTAAAATCAATATAAGGCTTTAACTTAGAAAAATCCTCGTCAGAAAGCTGCGCCTTCTCCTTATAATATTGATAAAAATTACTTGAAGTCAATTGGTTCTCGCTCATGTCTAATACAAAATCGTAAATTTAAAGTCTAGTGGATTGAATGCTTTGATCAATTCTTTAATCAAATCATCCCCGTATTTCAGATAAAGTACGGCAAAATTATCGGTTCTTTCTTGCAATCCACCTCCTGGAAATAACTTATCCTTAATGCGCTCTATTTGAATCAACGCATCCTCATGATTGCGCTTTTCTGCTTTTAGGAATTTCTTTTCCAGGTTATTCATTGCCTTCTTCAAGCGCGCTTTCACCGCATCTGTACTTGCAGATAATGTCGGGTCAATCTTGTGTGCACGAAGTTTAATGCGCATAAAGATCGCGTTCATCTCCATCCACTCATCCTGTAGCTGTAGGCGCTGTTTGGTCTTCCGCTTCACATAGTCATTCTTCAAGGTATTAAGTGGCTTGAAGATGCTCTTAAAGGTCAAATCCAATCGATAAATCTTACTAGCTAAGCTATCATCACCAATCAAGGCTGAATTACGCGGTATAAGAATGGGGAAAGGAACTTTATATTGATCAAAATTAGCTTTCAACTGCAACCAATATACAATCTCTGCACCTCCTCCGATATAAGCTAAATTGGGAAGAATTACTTCTTGATACATCGGACGCATCACTACATTAGGACTAAAACGTTCAGGATGCTCCTGAATCTCTTTCTTTATTTCCGCTTCTGTAAAATATATATTCTGATGTAAGATCTCAAATCGGCCATCAGGAAGTCGAACAATACGCTCTCTAAACTCATCAGTCAAGTAGAAAAAGTTAATCTCTCTAGCATGTACTTGCGTACTATATCCCAATTCTTCTAAAGCATCATTTGTTTTATTGATCGCTTTAAAGCTTTTTTCTTCTAAAATATCGGTTTCCATAATCGGCGAAAAAAGCGCTTTAAAAGCAGCTCTGTCCGCATCAATAATTAGCAGTCCATAATCTTTAAACAGGCTATTTACAAAGGTTCTGGTAGCATCTGCCAAGTTCATTCCCTTAGCATAGGCATCATCAACCATCTCGGTAAGCTTAGTAGCTATATCCGACAAACCGAAAGTTTGGGTGTATTGCTTGATGACCTCCGTCATAGTGGAAGTATCCATTCTACCCGTTGCTGACTTAGCATCCTCTTCCCAGGTGATCTTTTTACCAAATACTCGGGTATTGTTAATTTCGGCAAAATCATGATCCTCTGTAGCCATCCAATATACCGGTATAAACTCCTTATTTGGGAATTGCTTCTTCAGGTCATCTGCCAACCGGATTGCCGTTACGATCTTGAAAATAAAATATAAAGGACCAGTAAAGATATTAAGTTGGTGTCCGGTGGTTACCGTAAAGGTGTGCTCATCTTGCAGGAGCTGAATATTCTTGGCAACCTCAGGAGAGTCTTTTAATAAGTCACCGTATTGATCACGAAGTTGATCAACTAATATATTTCGGAATTTGAATCCTTGCTTTAAGGCAATCTGTTTTTCAAATCCCTCCAAAGTTGGCTTGTTACCATAGAATGAGCTCAAAGGCTCATCAGCCTTGATATAAGCTAAAAGGGTTTTTGAAAAACTATTGGTGTCAGTGTAATCAATATAGGTGGCCTTCATCTAGTACTATTAAATTCAAACAAAAATATAGGCAATCGCTACACAAAGTACGAAAAATAAAAAAAAGGCAGTCGCCTGCCTTATATTCTTTCAGTTATTTGACAATACTGCCGTAGAGATCGAAGTCTTCTGCACGGTCCACCTTCACTTGAACGAAATCACCAATACGAGCGTAATTGGTTTTCGCATCCAGAACCACTTCATTATCCACCTCCGGTGAGTCATATTCGGTTCTTCCAATAAAGTAATCACCATCTACACGATCCACCAATACCTTGAACTCCTTACCTACTTTCGTTTGGTTGATATCATAAGAAATACCTTGTTGTACCTCCATGATTTGATCAACACGCTCTTGCTTAACTTCCTCCGGAACATTGTCTTCCAAGTTGTGAGCATGCGTTTTCTCCTCATGAGAATAAGTAAAACATCCTAAACGATCAAAACGAGTATCCTCTACCCATTCCAACATCTCTTGGAAGTCTTGTTCTGTTTCACCTGGGTAACCACAGATCAAGGTTGTTCTTAACGCGATATCAGGAACTTTATCTCTAATTTTATTAACTAAATCAATCTGTTTCTGCTTACTTGTACCACGACGCATGGATGTTAACATATTGTCTGAGATATGTTGCAATGGCATATCCAGGTAATTACAAATGTTGGAGCGTTCATTCATGGCATCAAGAATATCCATAGGGAATCCTGATGGGTAAGCATATTGTAAGCGGATCCATTCGATGCCATCTACATCAGATAGATGACGCATCAAATCAGATAAATTACGTTTGCCATAAATATCCAATCCGTAATACGTTAAATCTTGAGCAATCAAGATCAACTCTTTCGTACCATTTGAAGCTAAGAATTTAGCTTCCTTAACTAAGTCATCGATTGACTTGGATACGTGTTTACCACGCATCAAAGGAATAGCACAAAATGAGCATGGTCTATTACAGCCTTCCGCAATCTTGAAATAAGAAAAATGAGAAGGTGTAGTCAATAAACGTTCTCCTAGTAACTCATGGCGATAATCGGCTCCGATACTGGATAGTAAATCAGGTAGATCATTCGTGCCGAAAAAAGCATCTACATTCGGGATTTCTGACTCTAGTTCAGGCTTGTATCGTTCAGATAAACAGCCCGTCACAATGACCTTGTTAACTTTTCCTTGTTCTTTAAGTTCGGAGAATTGAAGAATAGTATCTATGGATTCTTGTTTTGCATTATCAATAAATCCACAGGTATTGATCACCACGATATCCGAAGCTTGGATATTGGTCGCTTCATGGACCACATCCAATTGGTTGCCTTTCAGTTGTCCCATAAGGACTTCGCTATCGTGTATATTTTTAGAACATCCTAAAGTAACCACATTTACACGTGGTTTTTGTACGGTTGTTCCTATTTGTGCTTTCTTAGTTTTCATATTAAAATAGTAGACCTATTTGAAGAGCGAGTCTACAAAGTCTTTTTTGTTAAATAGCTGTAAATCACCAATCTTCTCCCCTACTCCAATGTATTTAACAGGAATTTTGAATTGATCAGAAATACCGATCACCACACCACCTTTGGCTGTTCCATCCAATTTGGTTAGCGCCAAGGCATTCACATCCGTTGCTTGAGTAAACTGTGTCGCTTGTTCTATAGCGTTCTGTCCGGTTGAGGCATCCAATACCAATAAGATTTCATGTGGTGCATTAGGGATAACCTTCTGCATAACATTTTTAATCTTGGTCAACTCGTTCATTAAACCAACTTTATTGTGCAAACGACCCGCAGTATCGATGATGGCAACATCATCTCCATTTGCCACGGCTGATTTTACCGTATCATAAGCAACAGAAGCAGGGTCAGAACCCATAGGCTGAGCCACAACACGAACGCCTACACGCTCTCCCCACAATTGAATCTGGTCAACTGCGGCAGCACGGAAAGTATCTGCAGCACCAAGGACAACTTTATTGCCTGCTGCTTTTAATTGATGTGCTAATTTTCCAATGGTCGTTGTCTTACCAACCCCATTGACTCCGACTACCATAATGACATATGGTTTTTGGTTACCATATTCAAATGTTTCAAAGTCATTGCTATTATTCTCGGCCAATAAGCCTTGAATCTCGTCTTTCAACAGGTGATGTAGATCATCTGTTGAGACATACTTATCTTGAGCAACTCGCTTTTGGATTCGATCAACAATTTTCAATGTGGTGGTTACACCGACATCAGAAGTAACCAGTACTTCCTCCAGGTTATCCAACACATCATCGTCAATGGTTGATTTTCCTACAACAGCACGCGTTATCTTTGAAAAGAACCCTTCTTTGGTCTTCTCCAAGCCTTTGTCTAGTGCTTCTTGTGCTTCACCGCTCTCTTGTTTCTTCTTAAAAAAATCAAATAATCCCATGTAGTGACTGTGTTAAATTTCGGAATGATGATGAATCAAATATACTGAAATGCGAGATACTAAAAAAGCCCTTTTGGGGATACCAAAACGGCTATGAATAAGATTTTTAAAGAAAAACTTTAAAAAAAGGAATATCGATCTGCTTATTTAGATCCTGCAGCAACAACCTCTTTTACTTTGTCGTTGTGTACCATACTTTCTTTGAAAGTATAGGCACCAGTTTTTGCAGATTTAGTGGTAATAATAACTTTAGTATACTCTTTACCACCACCTTTTTGTAATGATGCAACCGCTTTCTTTGCCATGGTATTATATTTTTATTAGGGATAGCATAGCTACCCGTGTTGATTACTTAATTTCTTTATGAACAGTTACTTTTCTCAATACTGGGTTGAATTTTTTCAATTCTAAACGCTCAGTTGTGTTCTTTTTGTTCTTCGTGGTAATATAACGAGACATTCCCGGAAGACCGCTTTCTTTGTGTTCAGTACACTCAAGGATAACCTGTACTCTATTTCCTTTTTTTGCCATTGTCTTACTTATTTATACCCTCACGGGTGAATTTCATGATTCTTTTTTATGCTGATTACAACAGGCGTCTATCTATTAAATATGACCCTTTTTAATGAATTTCTCGATCGATGCTGTAATACCGTTTTTATTGATCGTTTTAATTGCAGAAGTAGATACTTTCAAAGTAATCCAACGGTCCTCTTCTGGAATGTAAAAACGCTTGGTCTGTAAATTTGGATAGAATTTACGTTTTGTCTTAACGTTCGAGTGTGATACGTTATTTCCTTTTAATGCCGTCTTGCCTGTTAAATCACAAATTCTTGACATGATATTCGATTTTTATTGTTGTTCCTATATATAATCGTCTCCTTTAGAAACGAGTGTGCAAATATCTATATTTCTTTTCGGAAATACAATAATAATTTAGGAATTATTTTAAAATTGTTGGGAGGAACCTTAGAATCCAACAAAAATACTGTATTTTGCATCAGCATTAATGAAGCAAGCCAAACAATAGTTTTCAACAATTCACAATGAACAGGTATCTTATCAAGGGGCTTTCCCTAACAATCAGCGGAATTCTCTGTGTATATTTCAGTTATATCCTTATGGGAGAAGAAAATAATTGGTATAAGCTATTGATGACAGTAGGGGTAATCTTATTTGGTTGGGGATTCATAACCTTGATATATCGCATCTTCCGCAAGATAGATCGCAACAGTATCCTTGATGACCGCCAGAACAAGAAAAAATAACCTAAAACATCCAGGACGATTATGTTGGTTCAGACCAAAGGCATCCCTCTTAAGATCACCAATTATTCCGAAAGCTCTGTCGTAGCGCAGATTTATACCGAGCAGTTGGGGTTACAATCTTACCTGATAAACGGGGCTAGAAAGCCAAAGGCAAAGATCCACACCAACATCCTTCAACCATTTCACTTGTTGGACCTGGTTGTCTACAACAAAGAAAACAACAATCTACAGAGAATTAAAGACGCGCAACAGAGCCCAACATTGACCAGTATCCCTTTAGATATTGTTAAAAGCTCCTTGGCCATGTTTCTCAATGAGGTGCTGTATAAAGTGCTGAGGCATCAACATCCTGACCCACACCTATACCAATTCTTAGAGAATGCCATTATCTGGCTGGATGAAGCCAAGGAAGGTTTAGCGAACTACCACCTTATTTTCCTCTTGAAGCTCACACACTTCCTAGGTTTTAAGCCTGCAATTAGTAAAAAACCCTATTTTGATCTACAAGAAGGGCAATTCACTTCCATTATGCCAGCGCATGTCCAAGTGCTTGCAGAACCCTATTCTTCCTTGTTTCGCGATTTGTTACAAGAAAACTTTCAGGATTGTAACAAAATTAAATTAAGTAAGTCTGATCGTGCATTTATCCTTCAAAAAGTAGTGGACTACTACCGCTTGCACACGGAGAACTTTGGAGAACTAAACTCCTTGTACATTTTAGAAGAAATTTTCGGCTAATTATTCTATTCTTATTCAGTAGGCAATGTTTTATAGGTGTTAAAACATTTATTTCGCTGAAAAGAAAGGCAGCAATAATAGGGAATTGCAATTATTTCGGGCGCATTAGACATGAAAAAGCCCATCAGACAGCTCTAATGGGCTTTTACACAATAAATATATTATGAATCTATTCCTTAGATAAGTTTTACATTTACCGCGTTAAGACCTTTACGGCCTTGTTCCACCTCGTAAGAAACATGGTCTTTTTCACGAACCTTGTCTACTAAACCAGAAACGTGAACGAAAATTTCGCCCTCTCCTGAGTTTGGAATGATGAAGCCGAAACCTTTGGCTTCATTAAAGAATTTTACTACTCCTTCTTGCATGTTATTAATTATTGTTTTTTTTAAAGATATTATATTTTTTCTAAAAATGAATTTATTTTTTGTCCTTTCCCATTAAACATTCCTCTATTTCAATTGTCTATTTTTTGGAAAGGTTTTTGCCTATCCCATTTTAAGACAAAAATACATATGAAAAAGATTTTAACAGTACTCGTTTTATTCACCGCAGTATTCACTGCACAAGCTCAAAATTCACTTATGGAAAACAGCAGAAGGGTTTCTACTCGTGGCTACGCCGAAAGGGAAGTAACACCAGATATTATTTATTTGTCCATTTCCCTTAAGGAATATTACCAAGATGGGAACACCAGAAGGAAGGTAAGTATAGAAACTTTGGAGAAGCAACTTTTTGATGCAGCAATGAAAAATGGTGTGAAAAAAGAGGACTTTACCATTCAAAATATCTACAGCTACAATGCTGAAACGAAGAAGAAAAATAATGAGCTCTTGCAATCAAGACAATACCGCATCAAGGTTACTAACTTGAATAATTTAAACAAGATGATGGATGAGGTAGATGCCAAAGGTTTGCAAAGTACATCGATCGCAGGATACGATCATTCTCAGAAAAGACAAATTGAGAAAGAACTAAAAACTGCAGCAGTAAAGGATGCACGCACAAACGCAGACATCTTGGCTAGTGCAGATGGTGGAACAGTAGGGAAGGCCTTGATGATCAATGACAATAGCAATGTAAATTGGAATGAAATCATGCCGCAACCACGCATGTACGCTATGGCTAAAACAGCCAATGCAGAGATGGACGGTGCTGGTACTGGGGTGGATTTAGATATACGTCCAATCAAATTGACTTGCAACATTGACGCTGTTTTCGAATTAAAGTAAAATGGAGAATCGCTACGCGAACAAATTAGATAAGATTAATAAAGATTTCCAATGGGTGGAACGGCTATCTGTTTTAATGGATAGCCGCTTCCGCATTGGTAATTTCCGCTTCGGATTAGACCCTATATTAAACTTCATTCCCTTTGCAGGACAGATCGCAACACTGATCATCTCTTTGGTCTTGGTATCTGTCATGTATCGTAATGGAACCAGTGGAAAACTGACCATAAGGATGCTCCTAAACGTTACTTACGATGCTATAATAGGTTCAATCCCTTTGTTAGGCAATGTCTTTGACTTCTTTAATAAAGCAAACGACAAGAACATCAAATTACTCCGCGAGCATTACTACGAAAACAAACACCAAGGCTCTGGAATCGGCATCTTATTAACCATTGCCATCATCCTTTTTGTCCTCATTTTAGGATTTATATACCTCATGTATGCCTTAACCGTTTGGCTATTTAACGGCATCTTTTAATCGTTAATAGCAAAATAGCATTACCTTTGTCCCATGAGCAAAACCCGCATTTTCGCCCTAAGTCTTGTTGCAATTATGTTGATTGCCGTTTTTACAAATCCTTCTAAGGAAAAAATAGAAAGCAAACTAGCAGATAAGGCAAAAGAGATTTTAAAGAAACAACTCCAATACGAGCATCAAGATGCTGTAGATCTTGGAATGATGTTGTTTGGCGATCAAGTGGTTAGCGAATTTATCAACTCCTACACAACCACTTCCAATTATTATTTGTTTAGCTTAAGCAAGATAAATTGGAATGGGGAACAGATTATTATTGGGGGAGGAGCATTCAGTCAAGTCTGGATTAGCCCTAAACTTGATGAGAAAGCCGATCAGCTAATCAATGCTTTGAAAAAACAATAATGTTGGAGATTCTTTACCGTGATGAGGATCTCATCGCTATTAATAAGCCTCACGGGCTGCTCGTACATCGATCTTCCATAGCTGCTGACACCTCCGAATTTGCCCTTCAACTCTTGAGGGACCAAATCGGACAAGCTGTTTATCCTGCTCATCGTTTGGATAGAAAAACAGGTGGTGTACTTCTGTTTTCCTTGAACAAGGAGATGGACAGTCTAATACAACAAGCCTTTGCCAATAACCAGATAAAAAAAGAATACCTCGCCGTACTAAGAGGCCATCCAGAAGCTGATGCAGAAATAGATTATCCCCTTAAAAAAGAAAACGGCACCCTCCAAGAGGCATTAACTCGTTTTGAAATCATCGAAAAGGCCGAAATAGACCTGCCCTTCGGTAAATTTCCGACATCCAGATACACTTTAGTGAAGGCGATGCCTCAGACAGGCAGAATGCACCAACTAAGAAGGCACTTCGCGCATATTTTCCATCCCATCATAGGGGATAGGCCACACGGCTGTAATAAACAGAATAAGCTTTGGAAGGAAACCTTTGAGCACGATACGATGTTGCTTCATGCAAGTAAAATAGAATTCAATCATCCGAAGACCAAGGAATTGATTGAAATTTCGGCAAATCTACAACCGGAATTCCAACGCGCGCTACAGATTTTACATATTTCTGCGATTTAACAGCGAAAATCGACAAGATAATCGCAACAAAAAGCTAGATTATTTACGAAATCTTTAGAAAAACAACGGATACATTTCCTAATTCCCACTTTATTTAAGGTTTAAATCGATTGCATGCTATTTCCTTAACTTTTAGTAAATGAAGCCCCTTTTGTCGTATAAATTTCTATTTTTGTAAGAACTAAAACTCATTGAATTATCATGAAAAATACTGCGTTAACAAACGTGCACATCGCTTTAGGCGCCAAGATGGTTCCATTTGCCGGATTTAATATGCCTGTTCAATATACAGGTATTAATGATGAACATGAGACCGTGCGTACAGGCGTAGGCATTTTTGATGTGAGCCATATGGGAGAATTTATCCTAAAAGGCGAAAAAGCCCTAGACCTTATTCAAAAGATCTCTTCGAACGATGCTTCTAAACTTTATGATGGAAAAGTACAATACGGCTACATTCCTAATGAAGAAGGTGGTGTCGTGGATGACTTCTTAACGTATAAAATCGATGACAAGACTTACTTATTAGTGGTTAATGCTTCGAATATTGAAAAAGATTGGAACTGGATCAGCAAATACAATGATTTCGGTGTTGAAATGAAAGACATTTCTGATGAAACATCCTTGTTTGCTATTCAAGGACCTAAAGCAGCAGATGCATTACAAACCTTAACCGATATCGAATTAGCTCCTATGGAGTATTATTCTTTCCAAAAAGGTGTATTTGCTGGTGTAGACAATGTATTGGTTTCTGCAACAGGTTATACTGGTGCTGGAGGCTTTGAAATCTATGTAGCAAATGAGCATGCGCAACAAGTATGGGACGCTATCATGGAAGCTGGAAAACCTTATGGAATTAAACCTATTGGTTTAGGCGCTCGTGATACGCTACGTTTAGAAATGGGTTTCTGTTTATACGGTAATGATATCGACGATAAAACATCTCCACTTGCTGCAGGTTTAGGTTGGGTGACTAAGTTCACTAAGGACTTCGTGAATTCCGAAAACTTAAAAGCAGAAAAAGAAAAAGGTGTTTCGCAGAAACTTGTTGGATTCGAAATGATCGATAGAGGTATCCCTCGCCATGATTATGAGATCGTAGATGCTGAAGGAAACAAAATCGGTCGTGTAACTTCTGGAACACAATCTCCATCCTTGAAAAAATCCATCGGTTTAGGATATGTTGATACAGCATTCGCTAAGGACGGTACTGAAATCTTTATTTCTATCCGTAATCAACCAATCAAAGCGGTTATTAAAAAACCTCCTTTTGTAAAATAGTTCAAAAATAAATAGTTGAAAGGCTCCTAATAGGGGCCTTTTTTTATGCCTATGTTCCACGTAAAACATACATTGTTCCACAAGATTAATACCCAATAAATCTGGAAGCCTTAAACAACAGAATTCGCATTAATCAAATGGAAATTTTATAGACAGACACCTAATCCCTACATCTACTTTCTGCTGTCTTTTGTCTCACACCTAATAGCGTAGCGGTCTCAAATCACATATCTATTTCAGGGGTTTCATTCGATACTTATTCGGATCTCCTTCGGAACTTGTTCGGAACTCCTTCGGATCTCGTTCGGTTAGAAGCGAACGAGATCCGAAGGAGATCCTTACCAGATCCAATGAATTTCCGTGAGAGTTTCAAAGCAATGTGTAAGGAAATAAGAAGAATTATTTAGGAAATAAGCACGTACGGAAAAAGATAGATTCTTATATGAGGATAGAATAGGTCATAAAAAAAGGACTATCTCTTAGTCCTCTTTTTGCTTTGTATTTGTTGCTGCTTTATTTTTTCAGCTTGTTTTTGTTGTACATCCCGATTGACTTGTTTCAACAAGACAACCTTTAGATAGATTAGTACAATCAGCAAGGCAATAGACAACCCTAGGAAGAGCATATTGCCACTATTATAACCAGCAACACCACTTAGTACCAGGAATACAATCCCTAGATTCAGGACAATATTTAATATGAATTTCTTAGTCATTTCTTTTTGATAATTTTTATTCCAGTAACTCGATCACGAAGTAGGTAAAAATAAGCGATTCCGCCGATAATATTGAAAAAGATAATAAACAATGCTAAAAGCATGCGCTCTTTATTGTCAATTCTTGGTGATTTCATGATCTCGAGCAGCACCATCACCACCCAAATCAAAGATAGCAACATGGAAATGCTGAGCATAATGGGGGCAAAGCCCACACGAAACAGAATCAACAATAGGGAGAGTATATAAAAAGTCAGACTAAACAGGAAGGCCTGTTTAGTCTGCTGATATGCCTTGTTCATGTGAACAAAGGTAAGGAAAATTATAAGCCTTGGTTTAAGGGAAAATTCCTAATTCTTTATAAGATTCACCTACTTTATTGATGGCACAGATAAATGCTGCGGTACGCAGGTCTTCTACACCTTCCGTATGTTTCCATATCTGGTGGATTTCTTGGTAAGATCCTATCATGGTGTCCTCTAATCCAGAATATACTAAATCTACCTCATCTGGTCCACGTAAGATGATTTTACGCTCCAATTTGGAAACCTTCTGATTGGTCATCGACTCAATGATATTAAGGATTTCCGCATACATGTTTTCGCTGAAGCGTTTTTCTAAACGACCATAACGTACATGGCTTAAGTTTTTCAACCATTCAAAATAAGATACAGTAACACCACCTGCATTTAGGTAGATATCAGGAATAACAAGAATTCCTTTTTTGTGGAAGATATCATCAGCCTCAGGAGTTAAAGGACCATTTGCTGCTTCACCTACGATTTTCGCTTGGATACGATCCGCATTTCCAGCGTGGATTACAGATTCCAATGCTGCCGGAATCAAAATGTCACATGGATATTCCAATCCTTTTGCAGATTCTTCAATATTAGTAGCGCCTGGGAAATTCAAGATAGAACCTGTTTGTTTTCTATGAGCAACAACAGCTTCTAGGTCTAGTCCGTCTTCAGAATAGATGGCTCCTTCGTATTCGATCAGTCCAACAAGTTTAGAACCTGCTTCTTGAAAATATTTAGCAGCGTGGTAACCCACATTACCTAAACCTTGAACGATGACACGTTTATCTTCCACACCTAAGGTCAAACCTAGGGCATCCATATCTTCTTGCACTTTACAAGCTTCACGCACACCGAAGAATACACCTAAACCCGTCGCCTCCGTACGCCCTCGAACACCACCTTGTGAAATTGGTTTACCCGTTACACATGCTTGTGCATTGATTTCGTTTGGATTCAATGTGGTATACGTATCCACGATCCAACTCATCTCTCGAGCACCCGTACCATAATCAGGAGCAGGCACGTCTGTACCAGGACCAATAAAATTCTTTTTGACTAACTCTGTAGTATAACGGCGCGTGATTTTCTCCAGCTCATATTCGCTATACTTTTTGGCATCGATCTTAATACCACCTTTAGCACCACCGAATGGAACATTCACGATGGCACATTTGTAGGTCATCAAGGATGCTAAAGCCATTACCTCATCTTGATCGACCTCCATGGAAAAGCGGATACCACCTTTACAAGGAAGTTTATGGTGAGAGTGTTGAACTCGATAAGCCTCGATTACTTCGATTCCGTCTCCGATTTTTACCGGAAACTTAACACGCAATATCGAATTACAGGCTTTGATTTGATCGAGGATTCCGGGTGAGAATTTGGTGAACTTTGCAGCTTTGTCAAAGTTACGCGCCACCCCTTGGAAGAAACTGTGCGTTGTGTTGGCTTCTTTAGACATAGAATAATCTATTTGTTTACATTTGGAATAATACTATAAAGTTAGCTCTTTTAATATTTTTATAACAGTAAAGCCTGAGAAAAGCACATTTTTTCTCTTTTCTCAACAAAGTCGACAATATTTTAAAAGATATGCAAAAAAATGGTCAAAATAAAAAAGCCCAAGTAGTCCTTGGGCATTTTTATTAACTCAGTGTTTATTAATAAACATCCATTTCTGGATCAAAAGCATCTTTCCATGCTAAAATTCCGCCTGATAAGTTAGAAAGATTCGTAAATCCTTCTTGTTCTAATAGCATCACTGCCTGTGCACTACGCTTTCCAGAACGACATTGTATAACAACGGGAATATCTCGAGAAATCTTTTCTGACTCAATAACAACTCCTGATAAAGGAATGTTAATGCCATTCAGATTGGAAACCTCATACTCAAAAGGCTCACGAACGTCAATGAGTTGAAACTCAACGTTATGATCCATCATATCTTTTAATTCTTGAACGCTAATTTCTTTCATGATTTACTTTTTATCAAATATACTTATTTCTAACCTTTTACTAAATTTATAAAAATTGTTATCTTCAATGGTTTTGATAGCAAATATGTGACCAAAAAATCTAAGTTATTTGCTCTTTCTACCGTAATTTTAAAATCACCAATCAATAATCATGAAACGAATATTACTAACAGCTATAAGCATAGGTTTAGCTATCCATTTTGGGCATGCTCAAAAAGCGGAAATAACCAGCACTGCGAATATTTCTCGCATCTTGAATACCTTAGCATCTGATGATATGCGAGGTCGTTCAGCACTTTCTCTTCCGGACATCGGTAAAGCAGCGGATTTTATTGCTTCGGAATTTAAAGAGATAGGTTTAAAACCGTATATCGGTGATAATTATCGTCAATCCTTTTTCGTAGAACGCAGTAAAAGTGCTATACAAGCTGTGGAAATCGATGGGAAAGCATTAGATCCGGCATCCTTTCTAATCGTCGGAAATTACGATAGCAGCAACACGAAGATCAAAAGAGTAAGTATAGGTCCAGATGACGATTTCTCGCAACGCTTTCGTGAGCTAGTCCAGAAAGATCCAGAAAGTGCTTTTGTCTTTGTTGATAAAAAGCATGCGGCGTTCTTAGCGCGGTTTAAGCGCATTTATGACCGAGAAAACATCAGTATCAAAGGGGCAAACAAAGGTTCTGTGGCAACTAGTGGAAAGGTCTTTATGGTTGCAGAGGAAAGTTCGAAGAACATTGCGGTTACCCACAATAAAACAGTGAATGATTTTGAGATGTTCAATGTGGCAGCCGTCATCCCAGGTAAGACTAAACCGAATGAATATGTGGTATTCTCCTGTCATTACGACCATATCGGTATTCTTCCGGCACAGGGACAAGATTCTATAGCTAATGGGGCTGATGATGACGCATCAGGCACAACAGCCATGATTGAGCTAGCCCGTTATTATAAGAAAATGAATAACAATGAACGGACACTAATATTCGTGGCATTTACTGCAGAGGAAATCGGAATGTTCGGATCGAAGTATTTCTCGAATAATATTAATCCAGATCAAGTGGTAGCTATGATTAATATTGAAATGATAGGTAAGGATTCAAAATTTGGTCCGAATAGCTTGTACATCACCGGTTATCCAGCTTCGGATTTAGGAAAATTAATGCAAGAGAATTTAAAAGGAACAGCATTTACATTTCATCCGGATCCATATACGACACAGAATTTGTTTTACCGCAGCGATAATGCAGTCTTAGCAGCATTAGGCGTTCCTGCGCATACTTTTTCAACTTCGCAGATCGACAAGGATAGCTACTACCATACTGTCAAAGATGAGGTGAGCACCTTGGATATCCAAAATATCAAATCGAGTATTGAGGCAATTGCCCAAGGAGCGATTGGAATTGTAAAAGGAGAACAAACGCCTTCAAGAGTAGAAAAATTAAGGGATTAGACGCTTCTGCATCACATAATCATTCAGGAAATACTGGTAGTAGGGAATATCCACCGTCTCTACTACCTCAAAGCCTTGTTTCAAGTAAAAATGGTAGGCTTTATTATATCGATTAACATTTAATTCTAAAATATTAATCTCCTTATCTAGAGCCAATTGACCGGCAAATTCCAACAATTGACTTCCTAAGCCTTTACCTTGTGTATTAGGTAGAAGATAAAGCTTATCAATTCGTAATACTTCTTGTTTTTCTTTGACAGCAATAAAGCCAATGGGGCTGTTGCTTTCCTGTATGATATAAAACAGACTATGATCTGCCATGGCGTTCTGTATAGCTTCTTCCGAATACATTTTGGCCAGCATAAAGTCTATTTGATCCTTTGCTAGAACATCCTGATAGGTGGGATACCAAATAGCATGAGCTAAGGTATGGATAGTAAGGGCATCCTCTGGTCCAGCATAAACAATATTGATCATATCTCTTCAGCTAAGGGTACATAATCCGTTTGAGATTCCATTTTAACAAAGCCATCTTCCAATACTTGAAAGGTTCTATCAGCTACCTGCTCTGTATTTGAAAAGGAAATAACTGCTGTATCCTCAATCGGCAAGCTCAATTGATGTCCTTTAGGGAGCCACTTCTCGTACTGCTTTACAAATAGTATTTTACTGTTTCCTCGTAGGATATTGATATTAAAATCATCAAGATAAGTTTTTAAGGAGTCTAAGTTTAAGTCCTTTAAGATCAAGTTGACAGCATAATTCTTCTTTTCTGCCAAAAAATGAAATAGAATGGGCAGGAAATCCTCCGAATAGGGAATAAGGACGAGGTTTTCTTCTAGAAAGTCAAGTTTTGTCTTCTCATCTGTTAGCAACACATCCACCTTCATACCTAATGATTTGAGGGTTTCGTACTGTTCGGAAAGGGTTATTACGGTTGGGCTCCATTCAAGTAATTGATGCAGGTGGTTTTCCGACAGCAAATAAGGATCGGCAATAAACAAAGCCGGCTCCTGATTTTCCCGAACGATGTGATGCGAAGACATACTAATTTAAGCTTGACCTAAATAATTTATAGCGATAAAAGCCATTAAACCAATCGAGGTTTTTAAAGCCTTTTCGTCAATATCAAAAGTTGAGGTATGTACGGCAGAAGTAATTCCTCTTTCCTCATTACGCGTTCCAAGACGATAGAAACAAGCATTTGTTTCTTGGGAATAATAAGCGAAATCTTCAGCCGCAGGCCATAAATCCAATTCCAATACATTTTCTTCGCCCAAATATTCCACAGCTAGGTTTCTAGCCATTGCGGTTATTTGAGGCTCGTTGATTAAGAAAGGATATCCTTTACGAACTTCGAAGTCACAGGTAGCCCCCATACTCTCCGCAATACCGACGGCCATTTTAAGCATCTTTTCATGCGCCTCAGCGCGCCAATTCTCATCAAACGTACGGAAGGTGCCCTCGAGGTAAACTTCCTCAGGAATCACATTCGTAGCGCCATTGCCGACAATCTTTCCCCAGGATAATACAGAAGGTGTTCTTGGGTCAGCATTTCTGCTCACTATCTGCTGCATGGCGGTAATAACCTGTGCGCTGATGGCAATAGGGTCAATATTTTGATGTGGCTGAGCACCATGACCACCTTTTCCGCGAATAGTCATAAACAACTCATCACAAGAAGCCATATATTTTCCAGAGCGGAAACCTACTTTACCTGTTTCAATAAAAGGCATGACATGTTGTCCAATAATGCCTTGGGGAGATGGATTTTCCAATACGCCTTCTTTGATCATCAAGGATGCTCCACCCGGTAATCTTTCCTCACCTGGTTGAAAAATCAATTTCACGGAACCCGCAAAATTATCCTTTAAGCTATTAAGAATCTTGGTTACACCCAATAGGGAAGAGGTATGCACATCGTGTCCACAGGCATGCATGACACCTGGATTTTGAGAGCCATAACTTCGGCCATCGACCTCTGTAATAGGCAATGCATCCATATCGGCACGAAGCGCTAAAACTTTATCTCCGGGAAGATTTCCTTTAATAATAGCAACTACACCCGTGTTAGCCATCGCTTCATAAGGAATTTGCAAATCGTCTAAAATACGTTTTACAAAGGCAGAGGTATTATATTCCTCAAAAGAAAGTTCAGGATGTTGATGTAAGAATCTACGGGTTTCTACCGTATCTTGAAAATAGGATTCAGCGAGTTCTTGAACCCTTTGCTTGATTGGTGACATGTTATTCCTCCACTATTGCCATGTCCACACATCCTCGACGAACACAAATACATTCTTGTATGTTCCTCGCAGACGGCGCATGTATGCTGTAGCTTCAGAGCGACTGGTGAAATCGCCGACCTTTACCCGATAATTAGGTTCTACATAGTCAAGGTAGGCATTCATATCGGAGTTTTGGCGAATGAAACTGTTCTGTACATTCGTTGCTTCATTCCGGTTGCTGCCAGAATAAATCTGTACCCTAAAACCACGGACCTTTACCCGGCGAGCCTTCGATTTGTCTATGGTTTTAGGTTCCAAACTTACCGCTTTAGAAGCAGTAGGATTTATGGAATAGAATGCACGATATTCCTGCAATAAACTAATCAGGGTATCTTTTACCACTTCAACTTTTCCGTCTTGCGCTTTAGCAAATGGAATGGCTAAAAAGATGAAGCAAACTACTATAAATCCTTTATTTATCATGTTAATATTATCCTTGTTTTCCGTGACAGTTCTTGTACTTCAAACCAGAACCACAAGGGCATTCGTCATTTCTACCGATTGCTTGTTCCTTACGGATAGGTTGTGTCACTTGAGCCTCTTGTGTATTTAGGTCTTCTTCGGACACACCTGTAGGCGAACTAAGCTCTTCTTTGGTTTCAGTAACTTTTACCTTAGGTGCTTCTGGGCGAGCTGCTTGAATGTTTTGCGGTTGTTGTTGTTGACCTGGGATTTCTCCTTTGAACAAGAAGCTTACCACATCTTTATTCATTCCTGCTAACATCGTTTTGAACAAGTTGTAGGCCTCCATCTTATAAATGATAATTGGATCCTTTTGTTCATAAACAGCATTCTGAACAGATTGTTTCAAATCATCCATTTCACGTAAATGCTCTTTCCAAGCATCATCGATCAAGGCCAATACAATACCTTTCTCAAAAGATTTGAATACTTCTTTACCGTTAGTTTCTACAGCTTTTTGAAGATTTGTAGCAACTTGAATGCCACGAATTCCATCTGTAAACGGAATAATGATATTTTCAATCATACCACCACGCTCAGCCAATACATTCGTCAATACCGGTAGGGTCTGCTCTGCAATGTGCTCTAGCTTACGGTGATAGAATTCAATTACTTGATTGAACAACTTCTCTACGATTTGATCAGTAGAGTTGGAAGTAAATTCATCTGCTGTAATCTCTGGGTTTACAGCGAATACACGGATTACTTCAATTTGGAACTCATCGAAAGAATTGTCTTCTTTAGCTTGCAATACCACATCTTCTACTACATCGTATATTGTGTTATTCAAGTCAACGTCTAAACGTTCTCCAAATAAAGCATTTTTACGTTTTGTATAGATTACAGAACGTTGTGAGTTCATTACATCATCGTACTCCAATAGACGCTTACGGATACCGAAGTTGTTTTCTTCTACTTTACGTTGAGCGCGTTCAATGGATTTAGTCAACATACTGTGTTGCATCACTTCACCTTCTTCAACACCCATCTTCACCATTAGGTTGGAGATACGCTCAGACGCGAAAAGACGCATCAAAGGATCTTCTAGGGAAACGAAGAATTGAGATGATCCTGGGTCACCTTGACGTCCTGCACGACCTCTTAACTGACGGTCAACACGACGCGACTCGTGACGCTCTGTACCGATAATTGCTAAACCGCCAGCATTGATTACTTCCTCGGTTAATTTAATATCCGTACCACGACCAGCCATATTCGTAGCGATAGTTACTTGTCCTGGACGACCAGCTTCAGCAACGATATCAGCTTCTTTTTGGTGTAACTTCGCGTTCAATACGTTGTGCTTCACACCACGAAGTTTCAACATACGGCTTAATAACTCCGAAATCTCAACTGAAGTAGTACCCACCAATACCGGACGGCCTTGTTCTGTTAATGTTTGGATTTCTTGTGCTACCGCATTGTATTTCTCACGTGCTGTACGGTAGATAAAATCTTGACGGTCATCACGTTGAATTTGTCTATTTGTTGGGATTTCAACAACATCTAATTTATAGATTTCCCAAAGCTCTCCAGCTTCTGTAGAAGCAGTACCCGTCATACCTGACAATTTGTGGTACATACGGAAGTAGTTCTGAAGGGTAATTGTTGCATAAGTCTGTGTAGCATCTTCTACTTTCACATTCTCTTTTGCTTCGATCGCTTGGTGAAGACCGTCAGAATAACGACGTCCATCCATAATACGACCAGTTTGCTCATCAACAATCTTTACCTTGCCTTCATCAACAATGTATTGGTCATCACGTTCAAATAACGTGTAAGCTTTTAACAATTGGTTGATGGAGTGAATACGCTCAGATTTGATGGAATAGTCACGCATCAACTCTTCTTTTTGAGCAGCTTTTTCTTCTAAAGGAACATTTGATTTCTCGATTTCAGCAATCTCAGTACCTACATCTGGTAAGATGAAGAAACTTGGATCTTCTCCAGTTGCTGTAATCAATTCAATACCTTTTTCTGTTAATTCTACTTGATTGTTTTTCTCATCAATTACGAAGAACAATTCCGCATCTGCCTTAGGCATTTGACGGTTCTGCTCTTGCATATAGTAGTTTTCTACTTTCTGTAAGATTTGACGGTGATTACTTTCCGACAAGAACTTGATTAAAGCTTTGTTTTTTGGAAGACCACGGTAAGCACGTAATAGTGCTAAACCACCTTTTTCCACATCCGTATCACCAGCAGCAATAGCTTTCTTTGCTTCGTTCAATACTACATTGATATAACCTTTTTGAGCATTTACTAAACGTTCAATTCTTGGTTTCAATTGGTGGAATTCATGTTGGTCACCCATAGGGATAGGACCAGAGATGATTAAAGGCGTACGAGCGTCGTCAATTAAAACGGAGTCAACCTCATCAATCATAGCGAAATGAAGCTTACGTTGTACCATGGCCTCTTTTGTATTGGTCATGTTATCACGTAAGTAGTCAAAACCGAATTCATTATTCGTTCCGTAAACGATATCAGCTAAATAAGCTTGACGACGTTGTGGTGAATTTGGTTGGTGCTTGTCAATACAGTCAACACTCATTCCATGGAATTCGAAGATTGGACCATTCCATTCCGAGTCACGACGTGCTAAGTAATCATTCACCGTTACGATGTGTATACCATGACCTGCTAATGCATTCAAATAAGTAGGAAGAGTTCCTACTAAGGTTTTACCCTCACCAGTAGACATCTCGGCGATTTTACCTTGGTGTAATACAACACCACCAATTAACTGTACATCGTAGTGGATCATATTCCAGGTAACTTCAGTACCTGCGGCATTCCAAGTGTTCTGCCAAACAGCTTTGTCACCATTAATGGTAACATTAGGCTTGCGAGCAGCTAAATCTCTATCGAATTCAGAAGCTGTAACTTCCACTTCCTTATTTTCAGTAAAGCGGCGTGCAGTATCCTTAACAACAGCAAAAGCTTCAGGTAATATTTCCAATAATATTTCCTCAAGCTTTTTATCTCTATCTTTAGTCAGTTTGTCAATTTTATCATAGATGGATGTTTTTTCCTCCATGTCGTCAGTTGACTCTGCTGTATTCTTTAGTTCATTGATTTCATTGTCAATTTCTTGCAAATAGGTGCTTATCCGTTGCTTAAACTCTTGAGTCTTTGCGCGAAGCTCATCATGCGTTAAACCCGACAATTTATCATATTCTTCCTTGATCTTATTTACAATTGGCATGATAGCTTTGATATCGCGTTCGGATTTGCTACCAAATAATTTGCTTAAAAATTTTAACATAATATTCTATTTCTGTTTTCGCATGTACAATAATGACTCCAAACAATATAAGCAGACATTTTGACATCAATCGGGCAAATTTAGTTATTACAGACGATAACTAACAGTACCCCAAACCTTTTTTATCAATTATTTTACTAAAAAGATGCTTTTCGAACTGCTCGGTATAAGATTATGCTCTCTAGCTTTGTCAAATAGCTCATTTATAGCCTTTCTACCGCCTTCCCCGAGGTTCTCCGAAAACTTGTTTACATAAAGCTCTATATGTTTATACATAACCTCTTCTTCCATCTCCTGTGCATGAGATCGGATATAATCCAATCCTGATTTAGGATGCTCAAAAGCAAATTGTACACTTTCCTTGATAAGTTGATTGACCTTCAGCTTAACTTCTTCCGGAAGCGAGCGTTTAATCACGATGCCACCCAAAGGAATAGGAGATCCTGTGGTCTTCTCCCAATAATCACCTAAATCAACAATTTTATGCAATCCCTTATCCATATAAGTGAATCGATTCTCATGAATGATTAAACCAACATCAATGCTTCCATCTAATAAGGATTGCTCAATATCTGAAAAGACCATTTCCTGCTTATTGCTAAGCGTGGGATAGGCTAATCCCAACAAAAAGTTCGCCGTTGTATATTTTCCAGGAATACCTACTCGAAGATTTTGAAACTTTTCTGGCAATTCCTTTCCCGCATATTCCTTAAGTTCTTCTGCTAAATCGGGGTTATTACAAATTAATAGGGGTCCAACACCGAATCCTAAAGCAGAGCCGGCATCTAGTAGCTCATAATCTTCCGTGGCATAAGCAAAAGCATGATAACTCAACTTGGTGATATCTAATTCTGCACGGAATGCTTTTGCATTTAGGGTTTCTACATCATGGTATTCAACCTCAAACTCAAGTCCCTCACAATTGATTTTATCGTGAATAAGAGCATCGAAAATAAAGGTATCATTCGGGCAGGGAGAAAATCCTATGGTTAATTTCATATTTGAAAGTATTAGTTGGCACTTATCAAGATGTTCTTGGTGAAGATCATGAGAAGCATACCAAGAAAGGTAGTAAGCACAAAGCCATTTCCTGTCTTATCCAAATCTTTTTTATAGCAAAAATAGCAAGCGATCAGATTAAAGGCCGCAGCTAAAATATAAAGTCCGGTAGGTTTGTCAGGAAACAGGGTTGCTACCAGTTCTGTATAGCGAGTTAATACAAAGGCAATAATGGGAAATATCAATCCCAATAGAAAGCCAGTAAGGACAGTATTTTTCATTTTAGGTATTAAACATCAAAGCTCCAGGAATTCAACTCTGGAATAACATGATGTGCGGTCATATCAAATTGCGTAGGAACGATCGAAACATAGCCATTTATGATAGCATGAGCATCGGTATCCTCTCCACGATCTTGTAAATCAAACTTACCCGTCATCCAGAAATATTCTCGGTTATATGGGTCTAGGCGTTCGTCAAACTCTTCAAACCACTTGGCATTCGCTTGTCTACAGATTTTAATGCCTTTAATATCGTGCTTGATATTCGGGAAATTAACATTTAATAAGCTGTTTTTAGGCAGCCCATTTTGCAAAACTTGTTCAGCGATGGTTTTAATATAAGGTCTACAATGAGAGAAATCAGCATTATAGGCAAAATCGTCTAAGGAGAACCCTACAGAAGGAATACCTTCAATAGCACCTTCTACCGCCGCAGACATGGTGCCTGAATAGAGTACATTAATGGAATAGTTTAAGCCATGGTTTATCCCCGAAACACATAACTCTGGTTTCTTGCCCTTAAAGATTTTATTAACTGCCAATTTTACACAGTCCACTGGTGTACCGGAGCATTTATACATCTCCACACCTGGATATAAATCAATCTTATCTAATCGTAAAGGTTTTCCGATGGTAATGGCATGTCCCATTCCAGATTGAGGGCTATCGGGAGCTACTACGACCACATCTCCGATTTCTTGCATTACTTCTAACAATACTTTGATTCCCGGAGCTGTGATTCCGTCATCATTCACTACAAGGATAGTCGGTCTCTTTTTCGTCATGTTGCTAAGTTAGTCATTTGATGGGAGAGAATATAAATTAGTATGTTACCAAGCTATTATTTAATTGGCAACCTATGTTTAAATACATATTAATCAATAAACAAAAACGGTCCTATCATAATTGATAGGACCGCCTTTCACGTTAAAATATATTAACCTAAATCTTTCAACCAGGTTACTACTTCTTCACGTGTTTTTCCTAGTTTCTGCTGTAATTTTCCGAGTAATTCATCGTCCTTACCTTCTTCGTAAGCCAAATCATCATCGGTCCAATCAGCATATTGTTGTTTGATTTTTCCTTTTAACTCGTTCCATTTTCCTTTTAAATCTAACTTATCCATTTTGATATTCCTCCAATTTAATTAGTGTTTGTGTTTCTAATTAATGAACAAGTGACAAAGAAAAAGGTTTATAGTTTTTTCAATTTATTAATAAAGACAGCCTCATTTAAAGATAAAGCCCCTTTTTATCAATAAAGTCAATCACTGCATCGGGGGTATAGAATTTTACGGACTTGCCTTCTTTAATAGCTTGCCTTAAAAAGGTAGAAGATAATTCCATTACCGGAGTATCGGTCATTGTAATGGATGGGTGATCTTTTAAATCCCCTGCATCGTATCCTGGTCTAGGGTAAACAATGATTTTATAGTCACGAAGCAAAATATCGGCATTTTTCCATTTCAAGATACCCTGCAAATTATCCTCTCCCATAATCAGAATAAACTCTTTATTAGGATGTTTTTCTGCGAGGTGGATGAGGGTATCTATGGTATACGATGGCTGAGGAAGATTAAATTCGATATCAGAAGCCTGAAGGTTTTCTGCCCCTTCGATAGCTAGATTTACCATCTCCAAGCGGTCATACATATTTCCCAAGCTCTTTTTCTCCTTAAATGGATTTTGTGGTGATACCACAAACCAAACCTCATCTAAGGAAGTATAGTTGGCCATATAGTTTGCAATAATCAAATGACCAATATGAATGGGGTTAAAGGAACCAAAAAACAAACCAACTTTACGCATACGTTTATTTTAGGGAATATTAAGAATTAATAAAGTCCAACACCAATTTTTCTGCTTCTGCACAAGCTGTATCTAAGTCATTGTTTTGAAGGATAACATCAAAACGATCGGAATAAGATAATTCCAATTCAGCTTTAGCATAACGCTCTTGTAATTTCTCCTCAGAATCAGTGCCACGCCCTTTCAATCTTTCTTTCAAAACATCTAGGGAAGGCGGATTAACAAAAATGGCTAATGCCTGATCTGGAAATTTAGATTTTAAACGCAATCCACCGACTACATCGATATCAAAGATCACATGTTTCCCTTCGTTCCAGATACGCTCAACCTCTGTACGTAGTGTACCATAAAAGGTTCCAGAATAAACTTCTTCAAACTCAATGAACTCGTGTTTGGCAACTTTATGAAGGAAGTCCTCTTTAGAAATGAAATAATAATCTACGCCATTTACTTCCTGCCCGCGAGGTTCACGTGTGCTTGCAGAAATAGAAAAAGCTATCTTATCGCCATGTTTGGCAAGTAAGTGTTTTACAATGGTGGTTTTGCCTGCGCCTGATGGTGCTGAAAAGATCAAAAGCTTTCCGCTCATGCTATAATACGTTTAATAGTTGTTCTTTTATTTTCTCTAATTCATCCTTCATCTTCACCACAATTTGCTGAATCTGTGCATTGTTGGCTTTTGAACCCAAAGTATTGATCTCACGACCCATTTCTTGGGAGATAAATCCTAATTTCTTACCATTTGAATCTTGGGAATTCAAAGCCTCAATAAAATAATTACAGTGGCTACGTAGGCGAACTTTCTCTTCTGTGATGTCCAATTTCTCAATATAGAACACCAACTCCTGCTCAAATCGATTCATATCGACATTCTCTTTACCAACAGCTTCTTCCATATACTGGTTGATACGCTCGCGGATTAGGGGAATACGAGATCCTTCAACAGACTCTACTTCTGTCAAATGTGTAAGAATCAATTGAACACGGTGCTCCAAATCCTTTTTCAAGACAGCGCCTTCATCTTGACGGAATTGATCAAATTGCTTTACTGCGGCATAAAATGCTGCCACTAAAACCTTTCCTTCTTCCTCATCAACTTCATCATTATTGCTAATAACCTCTGGCATATTTAAAGCAAGCTCAAACATATTGGCTTTGGTATCACCCAACTGAAAGGCGATATGCTGCAATTGTTTATAGTATTCCTTAAGAAGTTCTGCGTTAATGCTGGCTGCTTTGGCTGTTTGGTTGGTATATTCAGTAGAAACGTTGATATTCACTTTTCCGCGTTCAATCAGTTTACTACATTCTCCACGAAGAATCAATTCCCGATCTGAAACAGCTTTCGGCAAACGTAGGTTTAGTTCTAAAAACTTAGAATTAAGCGATTTGATTTCAACGGTATATTTAACGGAACCATTCTCAGAAGAACCCATTCCGTACCCTGTCATCGATTTTATCATATGCAAAGGTATAAAACTTAAGTAAAACTCGTATTCTTAATTACCAATCATGCCTAGCAATTAATACGACCATATATGTTTTATATGTTGAGCCTTTAGGGACACGGATAAAAGCAATCCCTATATCTTCCATAGGGGCATACCATTCTGTCATTCCCAACACATGCTTTCGGTGCATATATCCCGGAGATCCCTTGCCAATAATAAATGATTTCATGACATCTACAGCCGAATCGTGATTAGCACCAATGGATTCGAAATTATTATTGCTACGTTTCTTTAGCCATGCTGGATTTAATGCATAACCCGCTTGTTGTATATAAAAATTAATACCATTGCCATCTGGATCGACATGATCAAAGTAATTTCGTCTTGCCATATCCTTAGCGCGAAACTCTGCCACTTTGGCTAGTGTTTCATTCCAACGCAATTGTATAGGGCTGACATTCTTTAATCTTGATATCCCTAAATTACGAGCATAGCGGTCTGGGTTCTTACGGAAGTCATTGAGGTATTCATAAGCCTCCTTGGCTTCTCTTCGATCAACTTTAATATTTTTTTGTGCAGATAAAGGATTTACCCAAATACATAGGGCAAGTAATAGATAGCGCATAAACCGTGTCTTTTAATTTTGGACTACTGTTTCATAAAAGCGTTTAAACAGTAATTGTACGCTTAGGACTTATTTGTCTTGCTTTTAATAACTTCAATAATTGCTGGCAATAAGGAAATGGCAATAATAGCCAATACCACAATGGAGAAATTGTTTTTGACGAATGGTATCTGACCAAAGAAGTAACCCGCAATTAGGAATAAGCTTACCCATAGAATTCCTCCAACAATATTGTATAGACCAAAATTACGATAAGGCATTCTAACTATTCCTGCCACAAATGGAGCAAAGGTTCGTACGATTGGAACAAAACGAGCATATATGATGGTCTTTAAACCATATTTATCATAAAAGCTTTGAGTCTTCTCTAAATAAGCCGGTTTAAAGATTTTTGAATTCGGTTTAAACACCCTATTGCCAAAATGCTTGCCTATCTCATAGTTTACAAAGTCTCCTAGGATAGCTGCTGCAATAAGCAGAAGAATCATTATTCCTAAGTTGAGATTAGTCTCTGGTTTAGCAATTAATGCCCCCATAGCAAACAACACAGAATCACCCGGAAGAAAAGGTGTAACTACTAATCCGGTTTCGGCAAAGATGATTAAAAAGAGAATCAGGTAAGTCCAAGCTTGATATTCCTGTGTGATTTCTATCAGGTGTTTATCAATATGGAGGATAAAATCTATTAAAGTGGATAGAATTTCCATAGTCTATTATTCTGTTCCTTGATTAGCAACAATTGCACCAAGGCTTTTTCAAGTGGCACAAAAAAAAGGAAGTCCTATTGAACTTCCTTCTTTTTACCGTATTTTTCCTTTACTACTTCAATTATTGGAGGGAGTAAGGATAAGAATATAATCGCAAAGATGACAATGGTGAAATTGTCTTTAATCACTGGTAGACCTCCGAAGAAATAACCTATAAACAGGAAGGAAGTAACCCAAAGGATAGCTCCAATTACGTTATAAGATGCAAATTTACCGTATGACATAGAACCAACGCCCGCCACAAAAGGAGCAAAAGTTCTTATAATTGGAACAAAACGAGCATAAATGATAGTTTTGCCACCATACTTCTCATAGAATTTCTCTGTTTTCTCCAGGTATTCCTTTTTCAGGAATTTATACTTTCCACTAAATGCTTTTGGACCAAAATACTTCCCAATATGGTAATTCACCATATCACCTAAAATACCGGCTACCATTAACAGAACCCACATTACAAAAACGTTAAGGTCTGTTTCTGGCTTTGCTATAATAGCGCCAGTAGCAAATAACAAAGAATCACCAGGAAGGAATGGGGTAACTACTAATCCAGTTTCGGCAAAAATTATCAGAAATAGAATTAAGTAAGTCCAAGTCTGATAATTGTTTACTATCTCCACCAGATGGTCATCAATGTGGAGAATAAAGTCAATAATCGCGTAAATAAAGTCCAAAGTAGGGCGTTTTAGATATTGTTCAACATTACAGGCATCACTAACATTAAGATGTCTTCATGCTCTTCTTTAATAGCTGGTACCAATAGTCCGGCACGATTAGGTGTGCTCATTTCCAATACCACTTCTTCGCATGATAAGTTGTTCAACATCTCTACTAAGAACTTTGCGTTGAAACCGATCTCCATGTCTTCACCTTCAAATTGGCAGCTCAAACGTTCATGAGCCTCATTTGAGAAGTCTAAATCTTCAGCAGAAATGTGTAGTTCACTACCATTGATCTTTAAACGAACCTGGTGAGTCGTCTTATTAGCAAAAATTACTACACGACGCAGGGTGTTTAAAAACAAGGAACGGTCAACTGTTAATTTGTTCGGATTTAAACGAGGAATAACAGCTTCGTAGTCTGGATAACGCTCGTCGATCAAACGACAGATTAAGTTGATGTTTCCAAACTGAAAGAATGCATTGGTATTGTTATATTCTATAGATACATTAACATCATCCGATGGAAGGGATGATTTTAATAGTGATAAAGCTTTCTTAGGTAAGATTAATGATGTCGGTTTCTCAGCAGACACATCTGTACGGCGATAGCGAACTAATTTGTGTGCATCCGTTGCTACAAAAGTAGCTGACTGCTCAGCCAATTGAACCAATACACCCGACATAGCAGGTCGAAGTTCATCATTACTTACTGCAAAAATGGTTTTATTGATCGCCTCCAATAGGGTAGAAGCAGAAATATTTACGGTAGAAATATTATCTACAACAGGGATCTTCGGGAAATCATCTGCATTCTCACCACTCAATTTGTATTTACCATCACCTGCAGAAATCTCAATTGCTAAGGTGTTTGTGTCTACGGAAAAGGCTACTGGCTGATCAGGTAATGTTTTCAAAGTTTCGATTAAGATCTTTGAAGGCATAGCAACACGGCCTTCTTCTTTGGCTTCGATCTGAAGATTAGTAACCATACTGGTCTGCAAATCGGTAGCAGAAATCGTAAGGATATTGTCTTTGATTTCAAACAAGAAGTTTTCTAGAATAGGCAATACGGTGCTGGAACTGGAAGCCCCACTGATAGCTTGTAATTGTTTAAGTAGAATAGAGGTGGATACAATAAATCTCATTTCTGTATTGATAGATTTTTATATGCAATAATACAGAAAAGAATCTAAATAATTATAATTCAAATTCGAGTTCTAAGGCATTTCTTAAAAAGCAAAGGGTTAAAATTTGTACATTTGTGGCAACAGCTATGCAGTTTAACAGAATAATAGGTCATGAAGCACTCAAGCAACAACTAATTGCCACGGTTCGAGAGAATCGCGTGAGCCATGCCCAATTGTTTTTAGGCCCTGAAGGTTCTGGAAGTTTAGCGCTTGCAATTGCCTATGCACAATTTATAAATTGTGAGTACAAACAAGATAACGACAGCTGTGGACAATGTGCCTCATGTATCAAGTACGAAAAGCTTATTCACCCAGACTTGCACTTCTCCTATCCATTCTTTGCAAAGGATAAGAATGAAACTTCAAATACCTACATAGAAAATTGGCGTAATGCCTTTCTTTCCAATCCGTATATGAGTTTAAGCTTTTGGAGAGAACAGTTAGAAGCAGAAAATAAGCAGGCGAACATCAATATTGCTGAAGCCCATTCTATTATCAAGAAGTTAAGTTTAAAAGCCTTTGAGGCTGAATACAAAGTCTTGATCATGTGGCTGCCGGAGTATTTGGATACACAAGGAAATGCTTTATTAAAACTGATTGAGGAACCACCAGAGAAAACATTGTTTCTTTTGGTCGCTGAAAATCAAGACAAAATATTAAATACCATCATCTCTAGAACGCAATTGGTAAAAGTCAATAAGCTGTCCTATGAAGAATTAAAGCAATTTTTAATTCAGGATAAGCAGATTGAACCCAACCGAGCCAATGAGATTGCTTTTATAGCAGATGGAAATATCCAATCGGCATTAACCCAATTGGAGGAAGAAGCAAACACTAACTTTGACCTGTTGATTCGTTGGCTAAGGTTTATCGTCACGGATTCGGGCTTAAACATCATACAAATCTGTGAGGAGGAGCTTAGTAAGCTGGGTCGGGAGAATCAAAAACTATTCTTAGTCTATAGCATCAATATCCTAAGACAAATTGTGCTTTTGAACCAAGGAATGCCGAATCTAGTCTTTTTAAAGGATTCCGAATTGGAGTTTGTACAGAAGTTTAGCGAAATAACGACACTCGAGAAGCTGGAAACAGCCATTGATCTATTAGAAAAAACACATTATTCTGTAGAAAGAAATGCAAATCCTAAAATATTATTTTTAGATTTATCTTTGCAGTTAGTTTTATTATTTAAATACAATACGTTCCCTCAGGGGACTCAATATATATAATTTACATAAAATATGGGATGTGGCAGTTGCTCATCCGGTGGGGGTTGCGGTAGTAGCACCCTTGGTACAGTGCCAGCAGGTTGTAATAACAACGGCACTTGTATGACCAGCGGATGTAATAAATTGGATATTTACGATTGGCTAGTCGACATGGACTTGCCTTCTAACTATAAACCTTTTGATATTGTTGAAGTTCGTTTTAAAGGATCTAGAAAAGAATTCTTTGTAAATACAGACAATATATACCTGGAAATGGGCGAGATGGTCGCCGTAGAACCCAATACTGGTGGATACGACATCGGACATGTGTCCTTAACAGGTGAATTGGTAAGATTACAGTTAAAGAAGAACAACGTAAAACCGGAAGATGTGGTCAAGAAGATCTATCGGAAGGTAAATGAGAATGATGTTGCTAAATACAATATCGCAAAGGATCTGGAATGGGAGACCATGCACCGTGCTCGTAATTTGGCATTGGAGTTAGGTTTATCCATGAAGATCTCGGATGTGGATTATCAAGGCGATAAGACCAAAGCTACCTTTTACTATACCGCAGAAGGACGTGTGGATTTCCGTGAGCTGATCAAGAGAATGGCAGAAGCATTTCGTATTCGTATTGAAATGCGCCAAATTGGGATGCGTCAGGAAGCTAGCCGACTAGGTGGTATAGGCTCTTGTGGTCGTGAGCTTTGTTGCTCTACCTGGTTAACCGACTTCAAAACGGTATCTACCTCTGCAGCTCGATATCAAAATCTTTCTTTAAACACCCTTAAACTTGCTGGACAATGCGGTAAGTTAAAATGCTGTCTGAACTATGAATTGGATAGCTATATGGATGCTTTAAAGGATATTCCTAATCATATCGATCGCATTGAAACCCAATCTGGCTTTGCTTACCTGCAAAAAACAGATATCTTTAAGAAAACCATGTGGTTCTCTTATCCTCACGCAGAAAGTTGGATTCCACTTCCTGCTAGCAAGGTGAAAGAGTTCGCTGAAATTAATTCTCAGGGTAAAAAGGTTCAAGATCTAGTCAGTCCAGAGAAAAATGAGGAGCCTAAAGTAGCTATACCTGACTATGAAAATGTGGTTGGGCAAGATTCTTTAACTCGTTTGGATGACAAAAACCGCAGAAAGAAAAAGAAAAAACCAAAGAAGAAAGGACCTTCTGACAATCCTCAGGCTCAACAACGTACTCCTCTGGAGAACCGTCCAAGGCCAAGACCAGAGAACAACCAGGCAAAGCAGAATAATCAAAAAGCTGCTAACGAAGGTTCGGAGAACAATGAGGATGCCGCTAAAAAACAACAGCGTAGAAGACCGAATAATCGCAATAGAAAACCAAATAACAACAGAAACCAAGAGGGTAACTCTGAAGGTTAAAATGTATAATTGGCTATGAGAATGCTGATTTTATTTGCTATTTGTATTCTTTTTCTTGGCTCTTGCCAAGAAGGAGCATTCTTTGAAAGAAATACCGTAATTCCCAACCTTAGTTGGGATTACGATTTTAAGCCCGTTTATGAAGTAGATGTGCAAAATAAGAATGCCCAATATGATGTTTTTGTCAATCTACGCCATACGGCCTATTACCCTTATTCCAATATTTATTTCTTTTTACATGAGAAAGGTCCTGGTATAGGTGAAAAAACAACTCGCTATGAATTCAATCTTGCTGAATCTGATGGACGTTGGATCGGAAGGTCAGCAGGTAATCTCTATGAACAAACAAAGCTTCTAAAAGAAGGCTTAAGCTTCCCAGATACCGGTAAATATGTATTTTCCCTGGAGCAGAATATGACAGAAAACCCGCTACGTGGTATAAATGACGTAGGAATTAAAATCTTAAAAAGATAGCTATGCAATTATTAAGGTGGTTATTATTTCCTTTTACCATCCTTTATACCTGTATAATTTGGCTTCGCAACAAATTGTATGACCTGGCTATTTTTAAATCCAAAGAATTTCCTGTAGCCAGTATTGTCATAGGTAATCTCGCAATCGGAGGTGCCGGTAAAAGTCCTCTTACTCAAAAATTAATCGGATACTTTAAAGATAGATACCAGGTGGCGACATTGAGTCGTGGATATGGAAGAAAAACAAAAGGATTCCGTTTAGTTCAAACCACTGATACCACAGAGCTTGTTGGTGATGAACCCCTACAATTCAAGAAAAATTATCCGGAAATAGCGGTTGCTGTTGATGAAAATAGGGCAGAAGGTATTGAAATTCTACAACAAGATCATAATCTCATCTTATTAGATGATGCTTACCAGCATCGAAAAATCAAGGCCAAATGCAATATTTTGGTTTTTGATTACCAATCCATAATTAATCCCATTGTATTATTACCAACCGGAAACTTTAGAGACACCTTTAATCAGACCAAACGTGCTGATTGTTTTCTAATCAGCAAATGCCCGGACCTTATTCCTGAAGATAAAAAACAACTTATATTAAAGAAGCTTCGTAAATATAATCAAGCGCCGGTTTACTATTCTAAGATCACCTACCTAGATCTAATTAACCTTAGAACCCACCAAAAAGATAATCCTCAATTAGAAACAACGGATGTATTATTGCTGACAGGCATTGCCAATCCAAGTCCACTAATTAAATATGTACAAAACAAGTTTAATAAGCTAGAGCATATTAGATTCCCCGATCACCATGATTTTAAGCTCTTAGACTACAAAAAGATTAAAGAGCAGTACAACAACATACCATCAGAAAACAAAATCATCCTGACAACGGAAAAAGACGCTCAGCGTATTGACTTAACCCAGCTCGGCAATATACCGTTATACTATATCCCCATTGATATAGCAATCGATCAGGAAGCTTCATTTCTCGAATTGATAGAAAACATTGTTAATGAACCTTAACAGAGGTTAAAAACCACTAAATAGTAAATAGTTACGGATTTATTTTATCAAATTTATACTAACAATTAAAATTGATAGGATATGAAAAAATTGATTTTATCAGCTGCTATACTATGTGCAGTTGTAACATTTAGTAATGCACAAGATCGTCCACAACGTGAGGGAACTCGTAATCCAGAAGAAATGGCGAAGCGTATGGTTGAACGCTTAGATCAAGAATTAAAGCTTAGCCCGGCACAAAAAGATTCTATTTTAAAATGGAACCAAGCTAGCGCAGTAAAACAACAAGCCATTTTCCAAGACGAGAAAGAAAGCAGAGAAGCTAAGATGGAAAAAATGAAAACTTTGCGTCAAGAACAACAGACAAAAATTAAATCCATCCTTACCGACGAGCAGAAGGTTAAATACGAAGAAATGAGTAAGCGAACTCCTGAACGTGGACAAAGAAGACAGAAAAACTAATCACTTGCTATTAAAAACAAAAATGCTAAGCCTCCATACGGAGGCTTTTTGTTATACCCTATCCTCAAAACCATTCTATTGTGTAACATGGAAAATAAAATCAACATTTACACAATTAGCCGCTTTTTTAATCTAAAACAAGGTTTAATGACAATTAAACGCATATTTACTATAAATAAGTGCGTAATAAGAGTAAAGATTTAATTGTTAAGAAACGTTAAAAAGTAACAAACCTGATACATTCATACAATAAAGGGTACTGTTTGGCTGTTATTATTGTACAAAAACGGAGTAAATAATTAGAAGTAAAACTAAAACATTTAAAATCATGAAAAAGTTATTTTTAGCAGTATCCGCAGTATTATTTTCATTAACTCTAACCTTTGCACAGGATGTAAATCCAGAAGAGAAAGCAAAGCAAACTGTAACTGAGTGGACAACTCAATTGAATTTGACAGAAGAGCAACAAGCTACAGTATATAATATTGTACTAGAGCACAAAAAAGCAAAATTAGCGCTTAAAGCAGACACTACTCAAGCAGAAGAAGCTAAAGCAACTCAAATCGAAGCGCTTAATGCTGACTTAGACAAAAAAGTAAGTGAAGTTTTGACTGATGAGCAAAAACCTCTATATGCAAAAATCGTTGAAGAACGTGCAGCTAAGAAAAAAGGTGAAGAACCAGCAGTTGAGCCAGTAAAAGAGGAACAACCAGCTCATCCAGAACAAGAGCAACAACAGGAAGAACAACAACAAGAAGAATCTCCTGTGAAATAATTAACAATTATTCATGTTTCATAGAAAAAGAGGCTTTCCAATAGGGAAGCCTCTTTTTTTTGTATTAGTAAGAGAAGACCGCTTCGCTATTAGATATTAGATCGCTATGTTTTATTGAGTAAACTTAGACCTATGTCGGGATAAACAATTTACCATTTCCAACTCAGAGCAAAGCGAAGAGTCTCTTCTATATACCCCCAAGACCGTGTCATCTTGAGGCTTGCCGAAAGAACCTCAAACTTTGCTAATCAACAACAGTAAATTTATTAGATATTAATATTGGACAGCGGTCGAAACATACTTTGACCCTAAATCTACGGGTATTCTTAACCACAAATTCCCCATTATTTGGAGGGACGATGCATGTATCGCCCGCTCAATAATTAATAATATCTCAACCCACCCCCATCAAAAAGGGGATGACTGCAAGCAATCATCCCCTTTTTGGTAAACCTTAAAACCTCTATTAAGAAGCTTTTAATTTCTTTTGGATATCCTGAACATATGTTTTGAATTTCTTATCGGTTTCGATAAGGTCTTCAACAGTTTGACAGGCATAGATTACGGTGGAGTGATCTCGGCCACCGAAGAAGTTTCCAATGCTTTTCAATGATGACTTGGTGTGGTTTTTTGCCAAGTACATCGATATCTGTCTAGCTTGAACAATCTCGCGCTTACGAATCTTCGATTTTACCATTTCTACTGGTACTTCGAAGTATTCACAGACCAATTTTTGAATATATTCCATCGATATCTCTTTGTGTGTGTTTTTCACAAAGTTTTTCAACATCGACTTCGCTAAGTTTAAATCAATCTCTCTTTTGTTCAGTGTAGATTGGGCAAGTAAGGACACCATTGCGCCTTCAAGCTCACGAACACTGTTGTCAATCTGATTCGCAACGTATTCCACAACATTTTCCGGTAACTCAATACCGTCAGAATACATTTTTTTCTTCAGAATAGCCATTCTTGTCTCTAAATCAGGGACTTGAATATCTGCTGAAAGCCCCCATTTGAAGCGGCTTAATAGTCTCTCCTCTAATCCAGATAAATCCTTTGGCGGTTTATCTGATGTTAGAATAATCTGTTTTCCGGTTTGGTGTAAATGGTTGAAGATGTGGAAGAAAATATCCTGCGTACGCTCTTTTCCGGCAAAGTTATGAACATCATCCATGATGATCACATCCATAGCTTGGTAGAAATTCACGAAATCATTAATGGTATTGTTCTTTAAGGAGTCAACAAATTGTTGACAGAACTTCTCACAAGAAACATAGATAACCAATTTATCAGGTAGATTACGTTTTATTTCATTTCCAATTGCCTGCGCTAAGTGCGTTTTTCCTAAACCGACATCACCGTAAACCATTAATGGGTTAAATGAAGTACCCCCAGGTTTATTTGCCACTGCAAATCCTGCAGAACGAGCTAGGCGATTACATTCTCCTTCAATAAAATTATCGAAAGTATAGTTTTGATTCAACTGCGGATCAACCTGCATTTTCTTAAGACCAGGAAACACAAAAGGATTCTTGAAATCTTTGTTGATTGCAACCGGAATAGGAATAGATTGTTTTTTCCCCTCAGCACCATTTCCATTGGAAGGCATGTTCGTCGTATATGGTGTATTCGCAGAAGATTTCTCTACAACAATATTATATTCCAGACGACCTTGCTCTCCCAAAAACTTTTTAACTGTTTTTCGTAGAATACCGACATAGTGTTCTTCCAACCACTCGTAGAAAAACAAACTCGGCACTTGAATAGTTAAAACGTTTCCTTCAAGACGTACAGCTTTAACGGGCTCGAACCATGTTTTAAAACTTTGCGTTGGAATATTATCTTTTATCACTGAAAGACAGTTTTCCCAAACACTTGTACACGTTTTTTCCATTCTTATTTTGTTAATAACTTGATAACCAATATTTGACAAAAATCCTGTTCATAACTTTTGCCTACAACGAATATGACAAAAAATTTTGAGCTAAAAAATTAAAAAATCAAAAAAACCAAATATCATTGTATTACAGTGGTTTAGGTGTGTTTTTTAGCATTTTCCAACGTAAAAAATAAAGCAAATATATTTTATTAACATAAGCAATCAAACTTCCAATTTTAAACTTTTTTTAAAGCAAATTTGAAGTTACTGTTAATAAATGTGGAAAACTTTTATAAGTAAAAAGGAGGCCGATTGGCCTCCTTTAAAGAATTTTATCATTTTCAGAATAACCGCTTATAGACAAGCAATTATCCTACCAAACTTTCTGTCTTAATTCCTTTTGTAAGCTTTCGAACTTGTAATTCGATCCCCGCCGCATCATATCCACAGATATGCCACAACTCCGCTTGCTCTCCATGTTCAACAATCTCATCAGGGATCCCTAATCTAACGACTTGCGCATGGTAATTATTGTCTACCATGAACTCCAAAATCGCTGAACCTATCCCACCTGGAAGACACCCATCTTCTACCGTGATCACTTTACTATACTTCTTGAATACCTCATGTAACAGCTCTTGATCTAAGGGCTTAGCAAATCGTAAATCATAATGCGCTGGATGAATTCCATCCTCACGTAACTTACGAATCGCCTTGCAAGCTTCATTACCAATGCTTCCAAAACTTAATATGGCAATCTCTTCACCGTCTGCCAACTTGCGCCCCTTTCCAACTGGAATTTCTTTGAATGGTAACTTCCAATCTGGCATAACACCATTTCCTCTTGGATATCGAATGGTGAAAGGTCCCTTGTCTTTTAATTGTGCCGTGTACATCAAATTACGAAGCTCTTCTTCATTCATTGGAGAAGAAACAACCATATTCGGAACACAACGCATATAGGCAATATCATAAGCACCATGGTGTGTTGGTCCATCGGCACCTACCAATCCGGCACGGTCTAAACAGAAAACAACATTTAGATTCTGTAAGGCTACATCATGTATTACCTGATCGTATGCCCTTTGCATAAAAGAAGAATAGATATTACAAAATGGAACCATGCCTTGAGCAGCCAGTCCGGCACTGAATGTAACTGCATGCTGTTCTGCAATACCCACATCAAATGCACGATCAGGCATCGCTTTCATCATGATATTCATCGATGAACCCGAAGGCATTGCAGGGGTAATCCCCATAATCTTGTCATTCGCCTCTGCCAATTCTACCAAGCTATGTCCAAAAACATCTTGGTATTTTGGTGGTTGAGGTTTATCACTTACTGATTTCTTTATTTCTCCGGTTATTTTATCAAACAAACCTGGTGCATGCCATTTCGTCTGATCCTTTTCAGCAAGCGCATACCCCTTACCTTTGACCGTAACAACATGTAATAACTTAGGACCATTGATATGCTTTAAATCCTCAATAGTCTTTACTAATTTATTCACATCGTGACCATCAACCGGACCGAAATATCGAAAGTTTAAGGATTCAAATAGATTAGCATTCTTTAATAAGGTTCCTTTGATGCTCTGTTCAAGCTTTTTAGCCCATCCATAAGCATTTGGTCCCTTTTTGGATATCTTAGCCAGTACAGCTATTAAATCGTCTCTAAAACGATTGTATGACTTCGAAGTGGTAATACTCGTTAGGTATTCTTTCATCGCCCCTACGTTCGGGTCGATGGACATACAGTTGTCATTCAGAATAACCAATAAATTAGATTTTTCAATACCTGCATGGTTCAAGGCCTCGAAGGCCATCCCCCCAGTCAGGGCACCGTCTCCAATAATGGCCACATGTTGACGATCGGTCTCCCCCTTATAAGCGGAAGCAACAGCCATACCTAAGGCTGCTGAAATGGAAGTAGAGGAGTGCCCAACGCCAAAAGCATCGTATTCACTCTCACCACGCTTCGGAAATCCAGAAATACCGCCTATTATACGATTCGTATGAAAGACGTCTCTTCTTCCTGTCAATATTTTATGCCCATATGCTTGGTGTCCTACATCAAATATAATCTGATCATAAGGTGTTTGAAGTGCATAATGCAAGGCAACTGTCAGTTCTACAACACCCAGACTTGCCGCAAAATGCCCACCATTCACAGAAACCATATCTATGATATATTGCCGTAATTCCTTACATACTTCCTCAAGCTCCGATTCCTTTAAGTGCCTTAAATCTTCCGGATACTCAATTTTCTGTAATAGCGGTCCTGCTTCTACCTGCATAACGTGAAAATTTTCAAAATAAGTTACAAAGTAACAATTTATTCTTTTAACTATGGAATATATATACAATTTTATCAAAGCAATTGTTTTGCTTTAATGTCTTATAACTCCATGTAATATCCCTCAAAATCCTTATTTTTGAACCCATCCCATGGATAATACAAACTACGAAATAAAATTAGAACAATTCGAAGGTCCCTTCGATTTATTACTCTTCTTCATCGAAAGAGATGAATTGAATATTCATGATATTCCTATCTCCAAGATTACAGATGATTTCTTAGCCTACATCCAGCACATGCAGTCTTTAAACATAGAACTTGCATCAGAATTCATTTTCGTAGCATCCACACTTATGCGGATTAAAGCCAAAATGCTTCTCCCAAGACCTGATTTGGATGAAAACGAAAATGAAATCGACCTTAAAAAGGAATTAGTTCAAAAATTATTGCTGTATAAACAGTTCAAAGAAGTATGCGAAGAGCTGAAAGTGTTAGAAGAAAACCGTGGAAAATTATATGAACGTGGTAATACAGCCTTTGATTTAAAATTAGCCAATACCAATGTTCGTAGTATAGAAGAGGAGCTTTCTTCCTTTGACTTATATAAGTTAATGTTGGTATATGAGCGTTTAATGTATCATTATACGCATCGGGTTCAAGAGGTAAAACATACCGTAGTGAAATACCCTTATACCATTGAACAGCAAAAGAAAGCTATTGCTGAATTAATAGAAATCAACAATACATTGGACTTTAATGCCTTATCCAAGAATTCGGAAAACAAAGTACAATTTGTTTACAATTTCTTAGCCGTACTTGAAATGCTGCAACAGAAACTATTGGATATTCAAGTAGGTCTGGGCTATAATAATTTCTGGATTGAAAAAAGAGTTTCTTAAGACTTGTTCCTCAATTCCGCTTTAATCTGATCTTTTACTTCTGTACGGTCTTTTAAAGCGCCTAAGCGACTTAACAAATAAGCATATTGATCCTTTGAACCTAGATTTCGAATAGCCTTAATCGCTTCTATTCCCGCTTCTAAAGCAAATACAGACTTGTCTGCGAAGGATGCTATAAATTCATCTATTTCTGCATCTGATTTTACTCCATCCACTAATCCCAGTTCAATTGCTTTCTCCACACCAAAGGCAGATGGATCCATACACAATTGTAAAACCTTCTTTTCGGACATCACACGCAGCATACTTGCCATTACCTGAAATGGAAATATGCCTAAGGAAACCTCAGGAAGTCTAAAATTCACCTCCTTTTTAGCCAAGACGTAGTTACAACCTAGGATATACAGGAATCCACCAGCAATCACATCACCGTCCAAAATAGCTACAGAAGGTTTATTAAACTGATCGAAAACCTCACCTAGAGAAATTGCCTTCGATTCTATTTGCGGATTAATGGTATCTAGGCTAGGATCTTGATAAGTCTTTAAGTCCATTCCAGCACAAAATACAGGTCCATTAGCTTGCAATACCAACAGTTTTACCTCATCATCATCCTGCGCTTGCTGAAGCGCATGAGCAACTTCATTGACTGTAGTAGGGGTAAAGGCATTACGCTTTGCTTCTCTATCCAATGTAAGGTAGAAGGCATGGCCTGCTTTATGTGTAGAAATAAAATTATAATTCATCATTAATCAGTATTTGAAAATCCTGCATCAATTTCGCTGCTTGTTCAAAAGTACCTTTGTTGAAGCGATCAATCAATAATTCCGAAGGAATATTCCCTACCAATTCATCTTTGGCAAATGGACAACCACCATATCCCAGTATTGCGCCTTCAAAACGTCTACATCCAGCCTCAAAAGCCGCATCAATTTTTAATAAGGCAGTTTCAATCTGCGAATGTAAATGTGCACTAAAAGGTATTTCAGGGAACTCTTCAGTCAGATTACGAAACATATTTCGAACATCATCCGGACTCGCCTCAGCAGTGGTGTCTGCAATAGAAAAGTTGCTAACCCCCGCATGTTTTAACTGGTTTATCCAATCCAGCACCAGGTCCATATTCCATTCATCGCCATAAGGATTACCAAATGCCATAGAAATATAGATCACCAATTCTTGCTCACCTTTGGCAGCTAATAGGTCTTGTATGCTACGAACAGTGTCAAAGGCTTGATGTACATTGCTATGGGTATTTTTCATCTGAAAAGTCTCTGAAATAGAAAACGGATAACCCAAATAATCAATTCGAGGTAATTCAGCACCTATTTCTGCACCCTTCAAATTAGCAATAATAGCCAATAACTTGACATCAGAGGGGTTCAATCCCTCCAATACGGCTTTGGTATCACTCATCTGAGGCACTGCCTTTGGTGAAACCAAACTTCCAAAATCAATACAATCAAACAGCTTACTTTCCAATAAGCTGTTGATGTAATTTATTTTTTTATGGGTAGGAATCTGCTGTTTCATGCCTTGTATGGCATCACGCGGACAATCTACCAAACTAATTGATCTATGCTCAAACATCTTTTTTAATTTCTCGAGCAATGACCATACGTTGAATGGAACTTGTTCCTTCACCAATGGTACATAGCTTCGCATCTCTAAAATATTTTTCTGCTGGAAAATCCTTGGTAAATCCATATCCACCTAGGATCTGAACGCCTTCGTTTGATACTTCAACAGCAGTTTCTGAAGCATAAAGCTTCGCCATAGCTCCTTCTTTGGTTACTTTCTTACCATTATCCTTCAAATATCCTGCCTGACGGATCAATAATTCAGAAGCATTGATTTTAGTCGCCATATCAGCTAATGTAAATCCAACTGCTTGAAAATCAAAAATCTTGGTATTAAATTGCTCTCGCTCATTTGCGTATTTTAAAGCACATTCATAAGCACCGCGCGCAATACCTAAGGATAAAGCAGCAATGGAAATACGACCTCCATCTAATAATTTCAACGCTTGAACAAATCCATCACCGATTTCTCCAATCAATTGATCTTTATGAATACGGCAATCTTCAAAGAATAAACTTCCTGTTTCAGATGCACGCATACCTAATTTATCCATTTTAGCACCTGCAGAGAACCCCGGAGTACCTTTTTCCACGATAAAAGCAGAAATTCCTTTTTTATCACCTTTTTCACCAGTACGTGCCATGACAACTGCCACATCACCAGAAATAGCATGAGTAATGAAAGTCTTATCGCCATTCAAAACATAATAGTCACCATCCGCAACAGCAACGGTATTCATACCACCAGCATCCGATCCTGAGCCTGGTTCTGTCAAACCCCAAGCACCGATCCATTCGCCAGAAGCTAATTTAGGTAAGTATTTTTTCTTTTGCTCTTCGTTAGCAAAGCTTAAAATATGATTTGTACATAAAGAATTATGGGCAGCAACCGACAAACCGATTGAACCACAAACCTTGGATATTTCATCCAAAATGGTGATATACTCTTGGTAACTCAATCCTGAACCACCGTATTGCTCAGGAACGATGATACCCATGAAACCATGTTCACCAAGTTTTTTAAATACATCGATAGGGAAAATTTGTGCCTCATCCCATTCCATCACGAAGGGTTTGATATAATTTGTGGCGAAATTTCGTGCACTCTCCTTTACTAATGCTAATTGTTCGTCAGAATCAACGTAATACATAATATTATTTTAGTTAAGTTTATATTTGGGTATAATTTATTTTATACAAATATTATAAAAAACAAATTATATTTTATGATATTTATAATAAATTAACAATATAGACCAGTAAATTTTACACAATAACAAAAAAATGCAACAGCTTCTAGATGAACTTCGAAGAAAACACGAAGACCTGGTTTTAGGTGGCGGATTAGATAAGATCCAAAAACAAAAAGAAAAGGGTAAAATGTCTGCTTGGGAAAGGATAGCCTTTCTTCTGGATGAGGATAAACCTTATTTGGAAATCGGAATATTTGCCGCTGATGGACAATATACGGAGCATGGCGGATGTCCAAATGCTGGTGTCGTCGTGGTAATGGGATATGTAAAGGGGAGATTATGTATCGTCGTATCCAATGATGCCACAGTAAAAGCAGGTGCTTGGTTTCCAATGACTTGTAAGAAAAACTTAAGAGCACAGGAAATAGCGATGGAAAATCACTTACCTATCGTTTATTTGGTGGATTCTGCAGGGGTATACCTACCTATGCAGGATGAGATTTTTCCTGATAAAGAACATTTCGGAAGAATATTTCGTAACAATGCTAAAATATCATCCATGGGCATTCCGCAGATAGCAGCCATTATGGGCTCTTGCGTTGCTGGTGGTGCCTACTTACCCATTATGTCAGATTATGCTTTAATCGTTGAAGGTACAGGATCTGTTTTCTTGGCAGGTTCTTATCTTGTCAAATCTTCAATAGGTGAAGTAATTGATAATGAGACATTAGGGGGAGCTGCTACACATTCAGAAATATCAGGTGTGACTGATAATAAATATCCGAATGACGAGGCTTGTTTAGAAGCCATTCGCAATATCGTCGACAAGTTTGGTGAAAACCCAAAATTTAAATTTTCAAGATCAGAGCCAATAGCACCGGAATATCCTGTAGAAAAAATTTACGAGTATATGCCAGAAGACAGACTGAAACCCTATAACATGCTGGAAATATTGAAGGCAATAGTAGATAAGGACAGTCTGGAGGAATATAAAAAGGATTATGGTAAGACCTTAATCTGTGCTTTAGCTCGTGTTGATGGATGGGCTGTAGGAATTGTTGCCAATCAACGTGAAGTAGTCAAGGCTAAAAAGCCAGGAAACTCCACCGAAATGCAAATGGGTGGTGTCATCTATTCTGATTCGGCGGATAAGGCAGCTCGATTTATCATGAACTGCAATCAACAGAAAATACCTTTGGTATTCTTCCAGGATATCACCGGATTTATGGTAGGTTCCAGATCAGAACATGGTGGAATCATCAAGGATGGCGCTAAGATGGTGAATGCTATGGCCAATTCTGTTGTTCCAAAATTTACTTTTATGATCGGAAATAGCTATGGTGCTGGTAACTATGCCATGTGTGGGAAAGCCTATGACCCTCGGTTAATCTACGCTTGGCCAACAGCGAAAATAGCAGTGATGAGTGGAGCTTCTGCTGGTAAAACATTATTACAAATTCAGGAAGCAGCTCTAAAATCTAAACAAGTTACTCTGACAGAAGAAGAGAAGAATAAACTGCTTAAGGATATCGAAGAAAAGTACAATACTCAATTAAGTCCTTATTATGCTGCATCCAGACTTTGGGTAGATGGTGTGATTGATCCTGCTGAAACCCGAAAAATAATCTCCATGGGAATTGAAGCAGCCACGCATAACCCAAATATTGGAACCTATAATGTTGGGGTGATCCAGGTTTAAACACTAAATTGCATTCAATAAAAACTAAAAAATATACCAATTTTTAAAGGGTTCCACGAGGAACCTTTTTTTATTTCACAGTATTTTACCACAGATATAAACCTATAAATATTTCCTTGCAATGAAGTAGGTATTTGGCAGCAATCAGCCTTCAGTTTGCTTCGTTACTCTAAAGGAATTTCTAGGGATCTGATAAGGATCTTCTTCGGATCTCGTTCGCTTCTAACCGAACGAGATCCGAAGGAGTTCCGAACAAGTTCCGAAGGAGATCCGAATAAGTAGCGAAGAAAACCCTTTTGAGAGATATGAGACGACAGACAAAAGACACCAGATTTTAGACCTATTGTTGGGAAAGAATTTATTGAATTTTTGATAACGGTCGAAGCATGCTTCGACCCTACAGTTATGGTCCTTAGGAACTATAAAATCACGATTGTTTGTAGGGGCGATGCATGCATCGCCCGCCATTCAACTAATTAGAACTATTAGCAGTTAAATAATTCAAATACTTAAAACTTAGAGAATAACAAATTGAATCATTTAGTTATCAATAAAAAGAGCCTAATCCTTTTTATTGACTAGGCTCTTGATAAGATAAAATATGGTGAATCGAGAGCTAGCTTAAGCTATCCTCTAATACTTACTCGATTTTATTCTTCGGATTTGAAGGCGTTCCAACCTTGGGCTTTGATGTCATGTACATTACCCGATTTAGAGATCATTTGATAGCCCGCAGAGGCTTCCGTTATATGTCCGATGACGGATATATCCAATTGACCTTTAACCTTGTCATAATCGTCCTGAGGTATGGTAAATAGAAGTTCATAATCTTCTCCTCCGCTCAGAGCACATACGGTTGGATCTAAGCCAAATTCTCTTGCAGTCTCATAAGTCATTGGGTCAATAGGTATTTTCTCCTCATAGAGCTTACAACCTACGTTAGAAGCCTTACAGATATGCAGTATCTCTGATGCAAGACCATCAGATACATCGATCATAGCATGTGGTTGAATTTCCAATGCGGCTAATAATTCAACAATATCCTTACGAGCTTCGGGTTTCAATTGTCTTTCTACAATATAATCCTTTCCTTCCAGATCTGGCTGTATATTAGGGTTTTCCAAGAAAATCTGTTTTTCTCTTTCCAATAATTGTAGTCCCACATAAGCACCACCTAAATCACCGGAAACACAGATTAAATCACCTTCTTTGGCGGCAGATCGATAAGCAATCTTATCGGTTTCTGCATAGCCAATACTGGTTACAGAAATCACTAAACCTTGTGTTGAAGCTGAAGTATCACCACCGATTAAATCGACGCCGTATTTTTTACAGGCAATCAGTGCACCTTCGTAAATTTCTTCTACAGCTTCCAATGGAAATTTAGAAGATAATCCAATGGAAATGGTCACTTGTGAAGCCATTCCATTCATGGCATAAATATCACTTAAATTGACCTGTATCGCTTTGTAACCTAAGTGTTTTAAAGGTACATAGCGTAGGTCAAAATGTACATTTTCTAGAAGTAAATCAGTGGATATTAATGTTTTATAATTGGAAAAATCCAATACTGCAGCATCATCTCCAATTCCTTTAACCGAACTCTTTTGGGTCAATTCTACCTGTTTTGTTAGATATTCAATTAATCCAAATTCACCCAGTTCATTCAGGTTTGTTTTATCTTTATTATCAAACATATACGATTTTATAAGCATAATTTTGCAGAGATTTCCAACATGCGTTCAATAGGTTTTTGTGCGCGTTGAATAATATCTTCCGAAAGGATAATTTCCGGACTTTCGTAGTAAAGGCAGTTATAAAGTTTTTCTAGGGTATTTAATTTCATGTGCGGACAATCGTTACAAGCACACATGTTATTTGGCGGAGCAGGGATAAAAGTCTTTGCAGGACTTGCTTTTTGCATTTGATGCAAAATTCCTGATTCCGTAGCCACGATAAATGTATCTGCAGGGTCCTCAATGGTAAATTTCAACATACCGGAGGTGGAACCGATGTAGTCTGCTTGCGCTAGGATATGTTCCTCACATTCTGGGTGAGCAATGAATTTAGCATCTGGATGTTCTGCACGAAGTGCATCAATACGTTCTTGAGAGAATATTTCATGAACCATACAAGCACCATTCCATAACACTAAATCCCGACCTGTCTTTTTCTTGACATAATCACCCAAGTTACGATCAGGACCAAAAATAATCTTTTGATCTGCTGGTAGACTTTCCACAATTTGAACCGCATTACTGGAAGTACAAACGATATCCGATAGGGCTTTCAGTTCTGCCGTACAGTTCACATAAGTGATGACCAAATGGTCTGGATACTTTTCTTTGAATTTGGCAAATAGGTGCGGAGGACAGCTGTCAGATAGGGAACAGCCGGCTTTTAAATCCGGAAGTAAGACCTTTTTGCTCGGTGATAAGATCTTGGCTGTTTCGGCCATGAAGTGTACTCCAGCAAAAACAATCACATCAGCATCCGTTTTTGCAGCCTGTTGAGATAAGCCTAAACTATCGCCGATATAATCAGCAAGATCCTGAATTTCAGACTCTTGGTAATAGTGTGCTAGGATTACCGCATTCTTTTCCTTCTTCAGCCTATTGATTTCTTCCACCAAATCAAGGTTAGGATCTATCGCAACATCGATATAGCCCTTCGCTTCCAAGTCATGTTCAAAAGTAGTATTCATCTGGTCTTCGATTATTGATATAATTTGATTGATCGAGAACACAAAAGTAATCAAAGAAAATGAAACGAAATCCACATTCCTTTTTTTCAATAAACAATAATATTATTTATTAAAGAAGATTCTTATTGTTTGTTAGTGTGTTAATAATGGGGATAAATCTAACTGATTTTATTTTTTTTAGTGGATATTATCTGTTTATTCACAAGTTATCCACAGTCTTGAAATAGTTAATGATTGATTTTCAGCACTATTATTTTTTCGCTTTTATTTTTTCCATATTTTAATGTTCATTGAATTTTGTTGGTGAGTTGTTAATATTGTGGTCATTTTCTCTTAATATTTTGGTAATAAATGTGTGGAAATAGATGGGATTGTGAATTATGGACAAGTTTTCAATTTTATTCCACGAGTTATCTACATGTTTTGCACATATTTTGTTAATTTGTTGATTCATTTAATGAAACAAGTTTATTTCAACTTAAACAGAAATTGTGGATAGAAAAGTAGATTTTTTGGTTGTTGGTTCCGGTATTGCTGGATTGAGTTTTGCCTTAAAAGCCGCTAAGGTCGGAAAGGTGCTTATTGTAACGAAAGCTAATGAGGATGAGTCAAATACGAAATATGCTCAGGGTGGTGTTGCCGTTGTCACGGATGAAACCGATAGCTTTGAAAAACATATTGAAGATACATTAATAGCAGGAGATGGTTTGTGTGATACACACGTTGTGGAAAACGTGGTAAAAGAAGGTCCCGCACGTATTGCTGAGTTAATTTCTTATGGAACTTCCTTTGACAGAGAGGATTCCGGTGAATATGATCTTGCACGTGAGGGTGGACATTCTATGCACCGTATCTTACATTATAAGGATATTACTGGTTATGAGATTGAACGTGCTTTATTGGAGCGTATTCATGCAGATCCTAATATTGAAATATTAACACATTATTTTGCCGTTGATCTGATTACTCCACATCATTTGGGAAAACATGTGGATAAACGTTCTGACGATATCACTTGTTATGGCATATATGCCTTTAATACCCTTACGAAGGATGTGGAAAAGATATTATCAAAGGTGACTTTGATGGCAACAGGTGGAGCTGGTCATGTGTATTCTACTACGACCAATCCTACCATCGCTACTGGCGATGGAATTGCTATGGTTTATCGGGCAAAAGGAAAAGTGAGGAATATGGAATTTATTCAATTTCATCCAACAGCATTATATAACCCTAAAGAATATCCTGCATTTCTTATTTCTGAAGCTGTACGGGGTTTTGGTGGAATTTTGAAACGTGTTAATGGGGAATCCTTCATGGAGGAATATGATGAACGCGGTTCTTTAGCTCCTCGGGATATTGTGGCTCGTGCTATCGATGCAGAGATGAAAAAATCCGGATTGGATTATGTTTACTTGGATATTAGACATCGTTCCAAAGCAGATATTTTATCACATTTTCCTAACATTTATGAAAAGTGTATGTCCATTGGTTTGGATATGACCAAGGATCTAATTCCTGTAACACCTGCAGCACATTATTTATGTGGTGGAATAATGGTGGATGAATACGGTGCGACTAGCATTCAAAATTTATATGCCTGTGGAGAATGTTCTTCTACGGGTCTTCATGGTGCTAATCGTTTGGCTTCCAATTCTTTATTAGAAGCAGCAGTTTATGCACATCGTATTTTTGAGGATGCAAGTAAAATGGTTGGTGCAATTGATTTTCAAGATCATATTCCTTCTTGGGATGAGTCCAATACGCAACTAAGTAATGAGGATATCTTGGTAACCCACAATTTACGTGAAACACAAAAATTGATGAGTGATTATGTGGGTATTGTACGTTCTGATTTTCGTTTGGAAAGAGCAATGCGTAGATTGGGTTTATTACATGAAGAGACAGAAGCCTTTTATAAGGGTACAAAATTGTCTGTTAAGTTATGTGAGCTAAGAAATGTAATTCAAGTTGCTTATTTGGTGGTTAAATCGGCTATGCATCGAAAAGAGTCACGAGGCTTGCATTATACTACGGATTATCCACAACATGCTAGCTACTTGGAAGATACTGTTCTTTAAAATATATTTTTAAGCGATTATGGCGACTATATTACCTGTATTAGATAAATACCCTCAAATTGGCGAAGATACCTTTATAGCGCCTAATTGTACCCTTGTTGGAGATGTGCAAATTGGTGCTCATTGTTCCATCTGGTTCAATGCGGTGGTACGTGGAGATGTGAATTATATCAAGGTTGGAGATTATTCCAATATTCAAGATAATGTAACCATTCATGGTACTTATCAGAAAAATGGAACAGATATAGGTAATTATGTCAATATTGGTCATAATGCGATAGTACATGGTTGTGTGATACATGACCATGTATTGATAGGTATGGGAGCTATTGTGATGGATAAAGCGATAATTGAATCGAATGTAATTATTGCTGCTGGAGCTGTGGTATTAGAAAATACGCATTGTGAAGGTGGCTATTTATATGCTGGAGTACCGGCTAAAAAAATTAAGCCGCTCAGCGAGGAGCAGCTTAATTTATTGCAGAAATTACCGCATAATTATGTGTTGTATTCTTCCTGGTTTAAAGAGGGAGAATAATATTTCTTTTATTTGAAATCCACTTCAATGGTTTCATTTTGCTCCCAGTTGGCACGAATGGTAAAGGTTCGATCTAAATACCATAGTCGTTCGGCTTGTTTACCTTTGTAAACATCACCTGGATCCCATTTACCATTTTTATTGGCATCTTCTATTATTCTCAAAGAATACTTACCTCCTGGGAATTTCAAATACGCCAATTGGCGATTTGCCGGCAAAGTTTGGACATTGAAGATATTCTCTTTCTTTTCGTCTATTAATTCAACGATATAGTTCATGGCTGAATCCAAACCTGTAAAATTAAGGTTGATATCGCCATAATTATCTGCTTCATTTAAGGTAAAAGCTAGTTTACTTTCTTTATTGAATTCATCGAATAGTCCCAATATGGCTTTTTCCTGCAATACCAATTCGTAATTTTTATTGGGTCTCCAATTGAATCGTATATGGTACATTTCCTTATCGACAGAATCTTGTTGTAATTGGAAATTTCTTCTGGATACAGAGTCTTCTGTTAGAATAATTTTATTCTTATCCACCGATGCGATAGGGTAGGAGGAGGTTAATTCAATATGTTTCACGCGATCAACTTTATTGCTAATGTTGAATTTTGGAACAATGTTCTTATCTACTTTAATTCCCCTAGCTTTTCGGAATTCAATAGTATCTATTACTTGATTGTTTTCTGATAACTGAAGTTTCACGGAATCATAATCCATTGTTGCAGTATAAACTTTGATAGTATCCGTTGTTGGGTTTAATCTCACAATCTTATTCTGATCCAGATTGCTAGGTTCCATGATTTTAACCGTTGGATTATTTAAACTTCTATTGAAGGTTAATAACATGGCACCATCATTATTGACTTTCTTTTCTAAATTTCTATAAATCAATGGAATACCTTTAGTATATTCTAATTTTATTCCAAATACATTCTGAGTTAGGTTAATACTATCGGATTGAAAGCCTATCCATTCTTCATTAATATTATAGATCTTATCGTTATTTAAATCTTTAATGGCATATACTCGGTAGGTATCCTCTCTTAAGTTTTTAAACTTAAAATTTCCAGATGAATCTACAGCTGTGTAGTAAGAAGCTTTTTTCTTTCCAAAAATGGAATCTTTAGCCGTTGGAATTAATATTGCTATTACTTCTTTATCCTTATTTAAGTCAAATTCTTTTGTATAACCATTCAATACCGATCCTTCAATAGTTAAAGAATCTAATTCAGGTCCGGTTGAGAATACATAAGTATAATTCTGAATTGGATTTCCTTCATTGTAGTCTACCAAACCCTTTCCAAAATTGATGGTATAGGTTGTGTTTTCCTCTAACGAATCAGGAAGTGTAATTATTAAATTCTTCTTTTTTATTTTGGGTTGAATGGAAGTAGCAGCATCTGGCGAAAGATTAAACTCACGTTGCCAACTTGCTAATTTTATATATTCGTCAAAAGTCAAGACGATTTCTTTCGCTTTGAAATTTTTAGTCAGGTTAGCCGGAGATTCATTTAATAATTTTGGAGGAATAGAATCTTTTGGGCCTCCGGTTGGTCTTTGCATGTTCGCACATTGCATAAAACTCAGACTAATCATTAAAATAAAGCCTAAAAACAGTATCTTTTGAATTAAGCCTGTTTTTAGACGATTTGAGGAAATATTATCTTTTTTGGAGTCGTAAGTCATAAAAATTAAAATAATGTCTTAAATCGCTTTATTTTAATACTGTATTTATTTTGTTTATATTATTGATTATCAGTGTGTTAACTCATGTGTACCATTAAAACACTGATATCTGCAGGCGAAACACCAGAAATACGTGAAGCTTGACCTAATGTTCTAGGTTTTACTTTTAATAGTTTCTGACGTGCTTCAATAGATAGTGAAGTTAATGAATTATAATCAAAGTCAGGATTGATTTCTTTGTCTTCCATCTTTTTCATCTTGTTCACAATTTCCATTTCTTTTTCAAAGTAGCTGTCATACTTAACTTTTATTTCAGCCTGTTCAATGGTTTCGGCATCAAATTGAGATAGGTAGTTTGAAAGATTCTCATCTGCTCGACGGATATCTGACATTTCGATTTGTGGTCTACTAAGTATATTGAAAAGTCTAGATTTTTGTGATATTTGACTAGAGCCTTTTTCGTCTAGCACGCGATTCATATTATCTGCTGTGACAGAATTATTTTTTAAGTAGTCTACAATATGATCTGAATTCTTAATCTTATCATTTACGATTTGCAAACGTTCATCGGATACCAACCCTAATTTATGTGCAATAGGGGTAAGGCGGATGTCGGCATTATCTTGTCTTAATAATAATCTATGTTCAGCCCTGGAGGTGAACATACGATATGGTTCTTCAGTACCTTTGGTTACTAGGTCATCGATTAAAACACCTATATAAGATTCTGATCTTTTTAAGATCAATTCATGTTCATCATTTATTCTTTGATGTGCATTGATACCTGCTACGAATCCTTGTGCTGCTGCCTCTTCATATCCTGTAGTACCATTAATTTGTCCTGCAAAGAAAAGGTGTTTCACACTTAAAGTTTCTAAGGTTAAATCCAACTGCATAGGAGGGAAGTAGTCGTATTCGATGGCATATCCCGGTCTGTACATTTTGGCATTTTCAAAACCTGGTATTAATTGCAATGCTTTTAATTGTACATCCTCTGGTAGGGAAGTTGAAAATCCATTTACATAAATTTCAACGGTACGGAATCCTTCAGGTTCTACGAATATTTGATGCCTTTCACGTTCTGCGAAACGGTTGATTTTATCTTCTATGGATGGACAATATCTCGGACCTAATCCTTTGATTCTTCCGGTGAACATAGGAGATTTCTCGAATCCTGTTTTAAGGATTTCATGAACTTCTGGGTTGGTATAGGTAATCCAACAGCAACGTTGTTCTGTTGGGATTTCTACATTAGTATAAGAGAATCTTCCTTTATTTTCATCGCCCCATTGTTCTTCCATGAGGCTATAGTTTAGACTTCTTCCATCCACACGTGGAGGAGTTCCGGTTTTCATACGTCCGGATTCAAATCCAAGTGAAACCAATTGTTCGGTTAATCCAGTTGCTGCTTTTTCTCCTGTACGGCCACCACCGAATTTCTTTTCACCGACGTGGATAATACCATTTAAGAAGGTACCATTGGTTAATACTACGGCATCAGATTCTATTCGGATTCCCATAGAAGTTATAACACCACAAGCTTTATCACCCTCTACAATTACTTCCTTGACGGTATCTTGCCACATATCTAAATTAGGTATGGATTCCAATTGCCAACGCCATTCTTCTGCAAAACGCATACGGTCGTTTTGTGTTCTTGGGCTCCACATGGCTGGACCTTTGGATAGGTTCAACATACGGAATTGTATGGTTGACTTATCAGCAATGATTCCGGTGTATCCACCCATCGCATCGATTTCACGGACGATCTGGCCTTTCGCTACACCACCGATAGCAGGGTTGCAACTCATCTGTGCGATCACACCCATGTTCATGGTGATGAGAAGGACCGAAGATCCTAGGTTTGCTGCTGCCGCTGCTGCTTCACAGCCCGCATGGCCAGCCCCAACTACTATTACATTATACTTTTTAAACATATGGTATTTTCAAAGTTTCACGTGAAACTGTAAGATTGGAGTTTCACGTGGAACGACTGTTGTTCTTGTTATATATATTCTGCTAATTCCATCCAACGCTCAGTCTTGTTGTCGAGGGATGATTTTGTTTTTTCAATTTCTTCAGCGATCTTCTGTAGCTCGACATGGTCGTTGCTACTGGAGAGCTCGCCAGTCAGTTGGCTGATCTGCTCTTCAAGATCGGCTATTTCTTTTTCTAAACTTTCAAATTCTCTTTGCTCTTTGTAGCTTAGCTTTTGCTTGTTGTCTTTTTCTTTAACCTGTACCTTTTCTTGCTTCCTCTCTTCTTTCTTTTCTGCAGCATCTAACTCTAATTGTTCTTGCTTGAAGTCTGCATAGTTTCCATTGTAGATGACTACTTCTCCATTACCTTTGAATACGAACAATTGTTCGGTAAGTTTATCAATGAGATAACGGTCGTGGGATACCAAGAGCAAGATGCCTGGATATTCTTCAAGAAATTCCTCCAATACATTTAAGGTGTCGATATCCAGATCATTCGAAGGCTCATCTAATATTAAGAAGTTTGGATTGGCCATAAGGACACGCATCAACTGCAAGCGCTTCTTTTCTCCTCCACTAAGTTTGGATACAAATCCAAATTGCTTCTCTGGTGGAAATAAGAATTTGGTCAATAGCTGCGAAGCGGTAATAACTTCTCCGTTCTTCATCTCTATGAAATCGGCTACATTTTTTACAATGTCTAATACGCGCTCGTCTGCAGAAAAGCTTAAACCTTCTTGTTTGTAGTATCCGTATTTGGTAGTCTCTCCAACCGATAATATTCCTGAAGTAGGGGAGAGCTGACTGGTAATTAAATTTAAAAAGGTAGTCTTTCCACTTCCGTTCTTTCCAGCTAATCCAATGCGATCACCCTTCTTAAAAACATAGGAGAAATCCGATATGATCTTCTTATCAGGAACCTCAAAGGAGACATGTTCCAACTCCAATATTTTATTACCCTGACGGGAAACTTTAACCGACAGTTCAACATTATCTTTCTTTCTAGGACCTTTAGATTTCTCCTCCAGATCATAGAAAGATTCTATTCTTGCCTTGGCTTTAGTACCTCTTGCCTGTGGTTGACGACGCATCCAGTCAAGCTCCTTACGCCATAGATTCCTTGCCTTGTCTGCTGCTAATATTTCATTAGCTTCACGCTCGGCTTTTTTCTCTAAGAAGTATGCGTAGTTACCTTTGTAGTTATAGACTTGCCCCTTATCTAATTCTCGTATTTCCGTACAGATATTGTCTAGGAAGTAACGGTCGTGGGATACTAATAGGACTGTCTTTTGACCAGTGGATAATAGTTTTTCTAACCATTCAATAGTTTCAATATCCAAATGGTTGGTCGGCTCATCCAGTATATAGATATCTGGTTCGTCGATTAAGAGCTTGGCTAATGCAAGGCGCTTTTTTTGTCCTCCACTAAGAGAATCGATACGTTGGTTGAAGTTTGATATCTGAAAACGATTTAAGATCGTTTTGATATTATTTTCATATTCCCAAGCATTTAGATTGGTCAGTCTTTCGGTTACATCTAAGAATTTTTTAGATGTAACATCTTGGTTTTCAATTAATTGTTCATATTCTTTAATGAGCTGTTGTTGCTCATTATCCAAACTGAAAATGAAGTCGTTAATAGTTGCCAGATTAGAAAAATCTGGATCTTGATGAAGGTATCCTATTTGAAGTCCTTTCTCTTTGACCACTCGGCCCTTGGTAGGTTCGATTAATCCGGCAAGGATTTTCAATAGGGTAGACTTACCTGTCCCGTTAATACCGACCAAGGCTACTCGGTCACCTTTCTGTAAGGCAAAATGTAAATCGTTGAATAACCATCTATCGTTAAAGGAATGGCTGACTTGTTCTGTGCTTAAAATACTCACGCTGATGTCTTGACGTAATAATCCAAGCACAAAATTATTAAATATTTGTTAGTACTGATATGTTTTAATTGAAAAGTCTACAGAGGACTGACGGAAGCTCCTATTTAATTAAGTCTGTAGGAGGCAACCAGATTGAATCTTGGGATGTGCACATGGAAGATGGAGTTGTCCAATTCTCGAATCATTTCATAGTATCCTTCCATGAAACCAAGTTCACTTTTGAGGTTACAGCCTGAGACATACTGGTGTGATTCACCAGGTGCTAATATAGGTTGCTCACCTACAACACCATCTCCATCCACCTGCTTATTGATGCCGATAGAATCAAATATATTCCAATGTCTTCTCAACAATTGCACTGTATATTCACTTACATTTTCAATAGTAATCCGATAGGCAAACATGAAATGTTCATTCTCTGGATTGGAATATTCAGATTGATATGTTGCTTCGACTGAAATCTTTACTCCTGATGTGATTTGTGTCGTCATTGTAGTCAAATATATTAATTAAGCTGTTTCGTACAAATATATTCCATGGACTATACAGTTAAAATACGGTTTTTATACAAAAAAATTACATAACCCACTGAAATTAAGTTATTATGAAATTATTAAGTTCATTTTAATTTTATAGTTAAATGTAATATTTCCATAAAAATTGGTTGGAATAGCCTAATATGGAAAATGAGATATTCTATAAAATTGCCTAGGTTTGTAACATGGAAAAAGGCTCCTTATATTTAATTCCAGTTCCTTTGGCGGAGGATGCAGCGAAAGCATCTTACACTTATTTACATCAAGATGTTATAAATAGTATTCAGGAATATGTGGTAGAGAATGAGAAAACCGCTAGGAAATTCTTAAAAGAAGCTGGATTAAAGTGTCCGCAAAGTGAGTTAATCATTCATGATTATGGAAAGCATCAACGGGAGAAAGTAGATTACCAGAAACTCTTTGCTTCTGCTCTTCAGGGGAAAGATTTAGGTTTGATGTCTGAGGCTGGTTGTCCCGCTATTGCCGATCCTGGATCAGAGGTCGTTGCTGAGGCGCATAAGCGAGGAATCCGTGTTATTCCAATGGTTGGCCCTAATTCTATATTATTAAGCCTAATGGCATCTGGTTTCAATGGACAGCAATTTAGTTTCTATGGCTATTTGCCAATCGATAAGGGAGCCAGAACAAAGAAAGTAAAAGAACTTGAGCAACAAAGCCAAAGAGAAAAGGCCACCCAGATATTCATTGAAACACCATTTCGAAATAATCAACTGCTGACTGATCTATTAAAATCCTGTAAACCTCAAACCCAACTTTGTATTGCCTGTAATATTACGGGATCAGATGAATACATCGCAACCAAAACCTTGGCAAAATGGAAGGATGAGAAAATTGATCTGCATAAGAAGCCATGTATATTTTTACTTTATGCAGGCTAAACTGTATTTTTATAAGGAATGTTATATTGCTGATTAAATTGTTCTTTAAAAAGACATTTTTATAGTGATAAACTATATCAAAGATTAAATCATAATTGCTAAATACTAAAGTTTAAACAAATCAGAATGCCGGAAACACTTTCTCCAGAGTTCGTACAAGAATTATATCGATTTCTTATTTTTATTGCTATTGTTGTGATGATTGTATGGGCTTTATTTGCTAATACCATCCGTTTAACCCTAAATTTAATTAAGGAAGAAAATCGCTTTTTATTACCATACCAAGCATGGTTTCTAGTTGTACCTCTTTTTAATATTTATTGGAATTTTGAAGTTGCCAGAAGACTATCATTTTCCTTGAATAATGAATTTTATGATCGCAAGATTGAGGTAGAGGAGAATCCTGGATATAGGGCTGGGATGATTTATTCATTTGCTTTTCTAGCTTATTATATTCCTTTTCCAGACTTTTTTAAAATTCTGACTTTTATCGTCTGCGTGGTTTATTTTATATCGTATTGGTATAAGATCAACTCCTATCGGGAACTGATAATTGAACATAATAAGTGGCTGGAAAGTCAAGACCAAAAACAGGACAAACATGAAAATTAAGGATATCATTCAATATTTAGAGGAGATTGCCCCATCGAATTACCAGGAGAGTTATGATAATTCTGGATTGATCGTAGGGGATGCCAATCGGGAGGTTAAGCAGGCCTTGATTTCGTTAGATTGTACGGAGGAAGTGGTAGATGAGGCAATCCGCAAAGGATGTGACCTAATCATCTCCCATCACCCCATTGTATTTTCTGGGATGAAGCGTTTCAATGGAAAGAATTACGTGGAACGTACGGTTATCAAAGCCATCAAGCATGATATCGCTTTATATGCCATTCATACCAACCTGGATAATGTATTGGGTGGGGTGAGCAGTAAAATGGCGGATATATTGGGTTTAGAGAATCAAGCTATTTTACGACCTAAGAAAGGTTTGCTAAAGAAGCTGGTTGTCTATGTACCTAGAGCCAATGTGGAAGAAGTTCGTTCAGCGCTATTTGAAGCAGGAGCAGGTGCTATTGGTGATTATGATCAATGCAGTTACAATACAGCGGGATATGGTACTTTCAGACCATTGGATGGTGCCAATCCAACGATTGGTGAAGTAGGAAGTCAAGAACGCGTCGAAGAGACAAAAATTGAAGTGATCTTTCCTGCTCAATTGGAAAGAAAGATCATAGTTGCCATGTTATCGGCACATCCTTATGAGGAGGTTGCATATCATATCGTTAGTCTGGATAATAACATTTCATATGTAGGTTCTGGCGCTATTGGAAACTTAAAAGAGCCGATGCCTGCCGAAATGTTCTTGAGATTATTAAAAGAAAAATTCAACTTGCAAGTTATTCGTCACACGGATTTATTGGGTAAAAACATATCCAGAGTTGCCCTATGTGGAGGTGCTGGAGGGTTCTTATTAGGGGATGCCAAGCGTTCTGGAGCAGATATCTTCATTACGGCAGACTATAAATACCATGAGTTTTTCGATGCTGAGGGCGAGATAATTATTGCGGATATTGGACATTTTGAGAGTGAACAATTTACGCAAGAATTATTGTTAGATATAATTACGAAAAAATTTGCTAACTTTGCTGTCCTATTGACGGAAATAGACACAAATCCAATAAAATACTACAGTTAATGGAACAAACCGTAGAACAAAAACTAAAAGCTTTATGGGCATGGCAGTCTGTGGAGACTCAGATCGACAAGATTCGCCAAGTGCGTGGTGAGTTACCTATTGAGGTAGCAGACCTAGAGGATGAGATCGCAGGTTTAGATACGCGCATAGAAAAGATTCGCAATGAGTTGGACGAATTGGAAGACTCTATTGTGAAACGTAAGAACATGATTAAGGATTCGCAAACTGCAATCAAGAAATACGAAGCACAACTTAACGAAGTAAAGAATAATCGTGAATATGATGCAATTTCTAAGGAAATTGAAATTCAGGGATTAGAGATACAAGTATGTGAGAAACGTATTCGTGAAGCGGAGTTTGAGATCAAGAACAAAACTGAATCTTACGATGCAACAGTAAAGAACGTTGAATTCAGCAAAGGCGAGTTAGATGGTAAAAAACAAGAGTTAGAAACCATCACTTCAGAAACTCAAATCGAAGAAGATCAATTGTTAAAATCAGTTGCAGATGCTGAAAAACAAATCGAAGATCGTTTATTGAAGGTGATCAAGAAATTACGTAAATCATTCCGCAACGGATTGGCAGTAGTTTCTATTGAGCGTGATAGCTGTTCAGGATGTCACAACAAGATTCCACCTCAATTACAATCAGAAATCCGCCAACGCAAGAAAATCATTATCTGCGAACACTGCGGACGTATTTTAGTAGATGAAGAAATTGCTAACGAAGAAGCATAAACATTAAAAAGGCTGCAAATCGCAGCCTTTTTTATTTCTGTCCCCTCAGGCTCCTTGCCTAGCATTAAATAGTCCCTCCAAGAGGTATTATAATTTCCCCCTTTTTAGCGTAGATAAATCCTAAAAACGTAATATTTAGGATATACAGGCGTATTAAGCCATTTTAATGACTAATAATTTATATTTTTAGTTTTCATACCAATTAATGTTTATGCTAAAAAATATTTTAACACTATTAGCTCTTTCTGCTGGTCATTTGGTTATGGCCCAATCGGGTGGAGAGACGCTCCTATTACGCAATCCAAGCATCAGTGAAAAGCATGTCACTTTTGTTTATGGAGGCGATATCTGGATCGCTGATAAAAGTGGTCAAAATCCACGTCGATTAACAGTTAACCCTGCGGTGGAGCAAAATCCTATTTTCTCCCCAGACGGTTCAAGAATAGCTTTTACTGGTAATTACGATGGTAATACCGATGTATATGTTATTTCTATTGACGGGGGTGCTCCACAGCGCGTGACTAACCACCCTGCAGCCGATGTATTACGCGGATGGATTTCTAATGATGAGGTTTATTTTACTACTCAACGTGAATTGACCTATTCATTGGGAGCAAGATTGTATAAATCAAAAATCAACGGTTCTGTTGATTATCCACTACCGATGCCAGAGGCGAATCAAGGTTCTCCATCTGCAGATGGCCGTTATTGGGCTTACATTAAGAACGGTGATCCTACAGAAAGAGACCGCGTAGCTTTTAAGCGCTATCGCGGCGGAGGTATGCCATCAATCTGGATCTTTGATACCAAAACCAATGAAATACAGACTGTACCTGGCGACAAGTGCAATGATGTTAAACCAATTTGGTTAGGAGATAAGGTATATTTCTTGTCAGACAGAGACAAAACCGTAAATGTATTTAGCTACGATGTTAAAACCAAGCAAGTAGAGAAATTAACGAAATTCTCAGATTATGATGTCCGTACGTTAAACGGTCGTGGTAATGAGTTGGTATTTGAGCAAGCCGGAAAGCTTCATATACTAAATACAGCAAATAAAAAATCTACACCATTGAGCATCCGTTTGAATGCTGATGCGATGTATAAGCGTTCGCATTATGCAGATTTAAATGAGAGTATCCGTGGTTGGGAAGTATCGCCTACAGGTCAGCGTGCGCTATTTGAATCGAGAGGAGAGATTTTCTCCGTACCGAAAGAGAAAGGTGATGCTCGTAATATCTCTAATTCACCAGGAAGCCATGAACGCTTTCCTGCTTGGTCGCCTAATGGAAAATGGATTTCCTATATCTCCGATAAGGGCGGTCAATACCAATTGGTACTACGCGATCAAAAGGCAGTAAATGATCCGGTTTATATCAAATTAGGGGATACTAATTTCTATTTCCAACCTACATGGTCTCCAGATAGTAAAAAACTATTCTATTCTGATTCGCACCTTAACCTTTACTATGTCGATATCGACAGCAAGAAAGTGGTTAAAGTTGCTGATGATTATTTAGGATCGCATACGGGTAGAACCTATAATATGTTCCAGCCAACTTGGTCATTTGATTCTAAATGGATTTCCTTTGTTAAAACTCTTCAGAATGGGGTAACAGCGATCTACATGTATAATTTGGACACGAAACAAACGCAACAGATTACCGATGGTATGAGCAATGTTTCTTCTCCAGTATTCACTAGAGATGGAAAATATTTGGTATTCAATAGCAGTACAGATGTAGGCTTGACCAATTCAGGTTTGCATATGACAGCTTATGATCGCCGTCCGCAATTTAATTCTTATGCTTTCTTGCTTTCGAGTGAGACGCCTTCTTTCTTTAAGAATGAAAGTGATGAAGAGACTGTAAAGTCGGATGAGCCGAAAAAAGAAGAAAACAAAGACAAGGAAAGCGATAAAGCAAACGATAAAAATAAAGGAAAGGATAGCAAAGCAGCTGATTCTAAAAACAAGGAAGCTGATAAGAGCAAAGAGAAATCCAAGGACATTAAGGTTGATTTCAACAACATCAACAGTCGTATTTTAGCTTTGCCTATTCCTGCGGGCTCTTTTGGATTTGATGGTCATGTAGAAAACCAATTGATCTATGTGCGCGATCGTAATATATATGCCTTTGACTTCAATAAAATGGAAGAAAAACCAATCGCTGAAAATGCTGGTGGTTTTACTATTTCTGCCGATGGTAAGCAAATGCTTTACAGCAATCGTCAAGGGTATTATTTAGTAACAGCAGGTCAAAAAGTAGGTGGTGAAGCTGGTAAATTAAAACTTGATAACATCAAGTTGTTAGTTGAACCTGAGCAAGAATGGAAGCAAATCTATAATGAGGTTTGGGCTATGCAAAAGGACTTCTTCTACGTGGAGAATATGCATGGTGCTGACTGGAAAGCTGTTAAAGCAAAATACGAGAAATTCCTTCCATATGTAAATCACCGTTCCGATTTAGGATATCTGTTAAATGAGATGCTAGGCGAATTGGTTGTTGGTCATAGTTACATCTATCCAGGTGATGAGCCTTCAGCACCTTCGGTATCAACGGGTGTTCTAGGGGCAGACTTCACAATTGAGAACAACCGTTATAAGATTCAAAAGATCTACAGTCGAATGGACTGGAATCCTTCCTTTAAAGCGCCATTAGCTGAGCCAGGACTGAACATTCAAGAGGGGATGTACATTTTAGCAGTAAATGGAAAAGAATTGACTGGAGACATCGATATCTATAGTCTTTTTGATAATACCGTTGATAAGCAAGTTAACTTGAAGATTAATGACAAGCCTAGCTTATCTGGCGCAAGAGATGTAGTGGTTAAACCGATCTCCTTTGGAAATGAGGTGGCATTACGTCGTCAAGAATGGGTAGAAAGAAACCGTAAGAAGGTAGATCAGTTAAGTAATAATCAGATTGCTTATGTGTATATGCCGAATACAGGTCGTGAAGGTTATGTTTCATTCAACCGTTATTACTTCTCGCAAATGGACAAAAAAGCTTTATTATTAGATGAGCGTAATAATGGTGGCGGTTCTGTTGCAGATTATGTGATTGATCTATTATCTCGTGATTTAATAGCAGGATGGGGAATCCGTGATGGACGTAGTTTTACTACTCCGGGTAATGGAATCTTTGGTCCAAAGGCAATGATTATTAATGAGAATGCTGGTTCTGGTGGTGATATGATGCCATACATGTTCCGCCATAAAGGGTTGGGTAAATTAGTAGGTCGTACGACCATGGGTATCCTTGTTGGTATCAGTGGTTATCCACCTTTGATTGACGGAGGAAGTGTTACTTCGCCAAACTTTGGTGTATTTGACTTGAAAGGAAATTACATCATTGAGAACGAAGGTGTGGCACCTGATGTATTTGTGGAGCAAACACCTAAGGACTTAATCGAAGGTCGAGATCCGCAATTGGAAAAAACCGTTCAGATCCTTTTAGAGGAAATGAAAACATATCCTTACAAAGAAATTAAAAAACCGAAAGATCCTATTCGGGTCAATTAATTCATAAAAGTAGAAGCCGGCACATACTGCCGGCTTTTATTTTATGAGATCCTTATTCTCTTCTGTTGGGACATAATAAGGCGCTCTATTGCCTTTTAGGCTTTAAAGTTCTACATTTGGGGATGCTTATAGAAATCTGGTCAGATATCATGTGTCCCTTTTGTTATATTGGGAAACATCAATTTGAAAATGCTTTAAATCAACTTACTTTTAAATCGGATATTGAGGTTCAGTACAAGAGCTACCAATTAAATCCGGAGTATCATTATGTTGCGGGAGATACAACTTATGGCTTTTTAAGTCGTTCAAAGGGTATTTCTGTAGAGCAGGCAAAGGAGATGACAGGTCATGTTGTTCAGATGGCTAGTCAGGTCGGTTTAAACATTGATTTTGACACGAATATTCCAGCAAATACCTTCAAATCGCATGAGTTAATTCATTTTGCTGCTAGTCAAAACAAGGCAAAGGAGATGAAGGAAAGATTATTTCAAGCTCATTTTGAACAAGGCAAGAATATTGAAGACCAGGCTGTATTGGTGCAATTAGCTGAAGAAGTAGGATTAAACCCAGAAGAAGCTCGTGAGGCATTGAAAACAGACCGATATGCTACGGCTGTACGACGTGATCTTCAGGAAGCCAAACAAATTGGTATTCGTGGCGTACCTTTCTTCTTATTTGACCGGAAATATGCTGTTTCTGGTGCTCAAGGTGCTGATGCCTTCCAAGAAGTTATCACTAAGAGTTACGAGGAATGGAAAGCAAATAAACCAGATATTACCTTTTTAAAGTCCAATGATGATGCGCCAAACTGTGGCAACGACGGTTGTACTATCTAATAAATCCTAAACAAATTATCCTAAATGGAAGCACACAAACAGCACTCTCCTTGGTATTCTCTTATGATCCTTTTAGGGTTAACCTTAGGTTGTGCTTTTGTAACTCAATTCTTAGGATTGATTGGTTTTGTATTGGTAACAGGTAAAGCAGATTGGTTGTTTAATCCAGATGCTGCAGCAGGACTGTTGGAGTCGCCCGGATTCCTATATACCACGCTTTTGATTAGTAGTGTGGGAACTTTTTTACTTCCTTCCCTGATCTTACAGAATATGGAGAAAGGGCAATACCGTTATTTTCCGAGTAATACCAATAAGATTGGACTGTATCTTCTCCTTACACTCCTTTTTCTAGTGGTATTTAATCCTGCTATGGAATTTATCAGTCTCTGGAATCAGAAGATGTCTTTTCCAGAGTCCATGAAGGGAATTGAAACCTGGATGTTCGATAAGGAACAGGAGTCTTCTTATATCATTGAAAAAGTAATTGTTACGACAAGTCCTTTGTTTTTATTTCTCAATCTGATTGTTATGGCTGTAGTGCCAGCTATTGTTGAGGAGTTTTATTTTAGAGGATCTTTACAAGGTATATTGACACGTATGTTTGGCAATATCCATGTAGCTATTTGGGTAACAGCCATTGTTTTCTCGGCTATACACTTGCAGTTTTATGGTTTCTTTCCACGGATGATATTGGGACTTATCTTCGGCTATTCGTTTTATTGGACACAAAATATATGGGTCGCTGTATTTGGTCACTTTATCAATAATGCTGCAGTAACCATTATTGCCTATGTTTTACTCAATGAAGGAAAAACATTCAAAGAAATTCAAACAATGGAATCATATTCCAGTATATATTATATCCTAAGTGTACTATTGGCGATAGCGGTAGGATACTATTTTTATCAAGTTAGCCGAAAATCACATGAGCATAAGCAATCCCAATTGGGTTAAAATTAGAACCTTTACCAATGCTGTTCAAGCAGAAATCATCAAGCAGATGCTTGTTGAAAACAATACCCCCGCAGTTCTAATGAATAGACAGGACTCTTCCTATTTGTTTGGAGTTATAGAGCTCTACGTTGATGTTGACCATCAAGTAGAAGCAGCAGCACTGATAGACAGTTTTGATGAGGAGGATCAAGAGAATGAAAACTAGAGCTATTACTGGTTTTTTCTTTGTCTTGGTATTGGTAGCTGCAACCCTATTCAATCCCTATGTGTTTGCAGCGTTCTTTTCACTTGTGGCGGTATTAGCTGCCCGAGAGTTCTTCAACATCTGCCAATCGGAGGATACTAAACCATTGACACAACCAGGGACTGTCACTGCCCTTGTTTTATCGGCTGTATTCTGTTTCATAACCTTTGGCTATTTGCAGCCAAGATCATTCTTATTAATAGTTCCCTTTATCGTCCTTTTATTTGTTTCATCACTCTATTTGAAGCGAGAAAAACCATTTCATGATATTGCCTATACCATTTTAGGTATTTTATACGGAACTGTGCCATTTTTATTCTTTATTAGTTTAGGTTTCTTGAATAAAAACGAGTTTGATCCCTATATACCGTTAGGCTTCTTAATTCTACTATGGACCAATGATACTGGGGCATATTTAACAGGTCGTGCTTTTGGACGAACTAAACTATTTGAAAGAATCAGCCCTAATAAAACATGGGAAGGCTTTATTGGTGGAGTATTGTTAGCTATTGGGATATCCTTTATTCTAAATCACTATTTCGGAGGTCTTTCTACGTATCAATGGGTTGGAATGGCTACTATTATTGGGGTATTTGGTACTTTGGGCGATTTGGTGGAATCTATGCTTAAACGAAGTTTGGGTATTAAAGACTCTGGTCAAATCCTTCCCGGGCATGGCGGATTCTTAGATCGATTTGATGGACTGTTAATTGCTGCTCCATTGGTATATTCACTATTACTTCTATTTTAGGCACTATGCATATTGAAAAAAGTACATTCGATTTTTTAGTTCAACTAAAGGAAAACAATAACCGAGAATGGTTTCAGGAGAATAAGGCCAGTTATGAACATGCTCATGCTAATGTTATAGCTTTTATTGAAGGTATTATCCAGGAATTATCTAAAATCGATCCACATATCAATACGGATATATCGGCCAAGAAATGTCTATTCCGCATATATCGCGATGTACGTTTTTCTAAAAACAAAGATCCTTATAAGTCTTGGTTTGCTGCAGGAATATCGGTAGACGGACGTAAGTTGGCAGGGCCAGAATATTATATTCATATTGAACCAGAAGGTACTTTCATAGCTGTAGGCTATTGGAGACCCGAGAAGCAACACTTAGAAGCTATTCGTCAGGAGATTGATTATTCTGCTGAAGAGCTTTTCAAAGCATTGGAAAAAGGAGGGTGGAAAGCGGAAGATATGTCTAGCGAAGATAAACTACAAAGACCCCCAGCAGGCTATGCCGCAGACAATGAGCATATCGAGCTTTTAAAGCACCGCAGCTTCATTCTGCACAAGAATCTTACTCGAAAGGAAATGGAGTCACCTAAAGCGCTAGAAACAATTATTAAGGCATATGCCAGCATGATACCTTTTAAGGATTTCATTCATCAAGCCATAGATCAATAAGGCAAGCTAATTTTCCCCATGCATACTGCTGGTGAATCTTGAATGTTCTGCACGTTTTCCGGATTACCAGCCACACTTTCATTCGCCAAGATGGCGAATAAGCATGCTTCTTTAGCATCCGGATTAATTCCTAAAACTTCAAAAGATTGTACTTTGTCTGGAAATGCTGTTGCTATCTGGTCCATAAGAAGTGGATTGTGCAATCCTCCACCACTTACATAAAGCTGAAAATTATCTAATCCTGCTGTTGCTTTTTGTATTCCTTTGATAATAGTCTGTGCTGAGAAGGCATTCAATGTGGCCATTGCATCCTCAGGTTGTATGCTAATAAGGTCCGCACCTTCAATTTTTCGCTCCAAATAATCCAGATTAAACAATTCAGGACCCGTAGTCTTAGGAAAAGGAAGATTTAAGAACTCTTCGTATTCCAATTCCGCCAATAGGGTTTGGTGTATGGAGCCTTGTTTGGCAACCGTGGCATCCTTGTCCATTTCTTGACCATAATGTTTAAACATAAACTGGTTCATCATGGTGTTCCCAGGTCCAAGGTCAGTGGCATAAGCCTCCATTGTGGAATCTTTTTTAGGCAAGAAAGTGAAATTAGAGATTCCACCAATGTTCAATAGAATGCGGTTTTCTGTTGGAGAACTAAACAAGAGGTAATCGCCATAGGCAGCTAAAGGAGCACCTTCACCACCAGCAGCTAGATGCTTTTGTCGGAAGTCCGATAGAGTAATAATACCTGTCTTAACAGCAATATGGTCGCCATCTCCCAATTGTAAAGTGCTGTTGGGTAAGCTGCGGTCTCCAGTAAGAGACTGTGGAGCATGATAAACTGTCTGTCCATGACTTGCTATTAAATCAATATCTGCTGCTTTCAATCCCCATTCATCCAGGGCTTCCAATATCAAATCAGCATGAACCAGCCCTATATGCGCATGCAATCCACATAAAGTCTGGTGATCAATATCTCGTTTTGCGAATACTTCACGAACCTGATCGCGGAAAGATTGATCGTAATCTTTGCAAGTAAAATTCAATATTTCTACCTCAGATTGATCACCCGCCCCTTTGATTCGGCATAAAGCGATATCCAAACCATCCAAGGAGGTGCCCGACATTAATCCAATGATTAATCTTTCTTCTTTAGAGGCAAGCTGATAAAGGTTGACGATGCTCGTATTCATAGTATAAAAATACATTTAACTTTTGTAATATGCTTTCTTAATCCTATTTTTGAGGGAAAAACAAATATTTAAGACATGAATTTTCCTTCTGAATTAAAGTACACCAAAGACCACGAATGGATTCGTGTAGAAGGTGATGAAGCTGTTATCGGAATTACAGACTTCGCTCAACGCGAATTAGGTGATATCGTATTCGTTGATATCAACACTGTTGGTGATGAGGTTGCTGCAAACGAAGTATTCGGTACAATCGAAGCCGTAAAAACTGTTTCTGATCTTTTTATGCCAGTAAACGGTACTGTATTAGCAGTAAACGATGCAATTGATGCATCTCCAGAATTGGTAAACTCAGATCCTTACGGTGAAGGATGGATCATCCGCGTGAAATTATCTAACCCAGCTGAAGTAGATAGCTTACTTTCTGCAGATGGATATAAAGCTGAAGTAAATGCATAAGCATTTTAAAGCATAAAAAAAGCTCGATAAAATCGAGCTTTTTTAGTATTTAGTATTTAGTACAGAGTAGTTAGACCAATTGGTGTGATAAAAGTACCATCATTTACAACTCAGAGAGAGGCATGCTTCGCCCGCTAATACGCTCAAAAAACTATCCCGCCAATAGGTCTATATACTAAATACTAATTTCTAAATACTACAAAAAAAGCCCCTATGAACACTCATAGGGGCTTTTTTTGAAAATCGTTTTCTTATTTCTTGATATAAGATACTTCTTTTACGGCTTTAACCACTTTCGCGATGCTTGGAAGGGAAGCTTCTACCAAGGTAGGTGCATAACCCAATGGAACATCTGCTGAAGTAACACGTACGATAGGAGCATCTAAATAGTCGAATGCATGTTTTTGAACGTGGAAAGTAACTTCTGAAGAGATAGATGCCAATGGCCATGCTTCTTCAACAATTACTAAACGGTTTGTTTTCTTAACAGAGTCGATGATCGCTGGGAAATCAATAGGACGTACCGAACGTAAGTCGATTAATTCTACATTGATTCCTTCTTTTGTCAATTCCTCTACAGCAGGGATAACAACACGTGATAACATTTTACCAAAAGAAACAACAGTTACATCTGTTCCTTCTTTGATTGTATTTGCTTTACCGATAGGTAAGTAGTATTCTTCTTCAGGCACTTCACCTTTATCACCGTACATCACCTCAGACTCCATGAAAATTACCGGATCTGGATCAATGATCGCTGATTTTAAAAGACCTTTTGCATCATATGGCGTTGAAGGAACAACCACTTTCAATCCTGGTGTATTTGCATACCAGTTTTCGAAGTTTTGGGAGTGCTGTGCACCTAATTGTCCAGCATTTCCTGTTGGGCCTCTGAATACGATAGGACAAGAGAATTGTCCGCCACTCATTTGGTGAATCTTCGCTGCAGCGTTGATAACCTGATCAATAGCTACTAAAGAGAAGTTGAAAGTCATGAACTCGATGATTGGCTTTAATCCGTTCATCGCTGCACCAACCCCAATACCTGCAAAACCAAGCTCTGCAATCGGCGTATCGATAACACGTTTAGCACCAAATTCATCAAGCATGCCTTGACTCACTTTGTACGCACCATTATATTCAGCGACTTCCTCGCCCATTAAAAAGATTGTTTCATCTTTGCGCATTTCTTCGTTCATCGCTTCACGAAGAGCTTCTCTGAATTGTATTTCTCTCATCAGTATTACAAATAGTGTCTTTTGTTTAGATTAGGCAAAAATACTATTATTTATCGAATATTTGTTAGCGCAGTGTACTATTTTCGATGCAATGCCCCCTATAGCGTAGAATCTAAAAGTCTGATTCCCTTTTCTGGTGGTTTAGGAAATTTTGTAACCAATCATTCAAACTTTGTAAGGCCTTCGGAATATTCCAATTCGCCGTGTTGCGTTCCTCCACCAAATTGGAAACCGCTCGAACCTGAATACAGGGCACTCCAGCCTTCTGTGCCGCATAGAAAAATGCTGCCCCTTCCATACTCTCTAAGCAATTCTTTGGCAGTTCCGTTTGTAACCTTTTAATCGTCTCTGCGGATCCATGAACCATATTTACGGAAATAGCATCTGTATAGGGAAGATTATGGTAAGCAGCTACAAGATCTTCTGCTGGTAAGCGCTCCGAAAAAGATGACTCCCCAAATCCCATTTGTTCGATCGGAAGGAAAGAACTTCCCTGTTCAGCACCGAAACGAAATATTCGGTCAGACTTGATTTTTAATACCGTCCCTAATTCATGCTCCGGATTAAAACTTCCTGCGATACCCACATTGACTAATAGATCATAACTACGCTCTTGAAGGCGCTTGCCAAGTGCATAGGCCGTCGCAACCATGCCTACACCGGTTACCAAATGATCAATGCGATAATGGTTGAAGGTCGGAACTGAATCGGCAATTTCAAGTTCCGTAGCTGATACAATAAGAATGTTCATATGCGCGAAGTGAAAATACTAAATTACGTTTATTTGCCTTATCTTTGTACTATGATTTATATTACGCGACGCGAACGCTTTAACGCTGCCCATAAATTGTACCGGGAAGACTGGTCTTTAGAAGAAAATGAGCGCGTTTTTGGCAACTGTTCCAACCCCAATTGGCACGGCCATAACTACGACTTGTTTGTGACTGTAAAAGGCCATATTAACCCTGAAACTGGTTTCTTGATCGACTTGAAACGAATGAAAGATATTATCATTCAAGAAGTAATCGATAAATTAGATCATAAGAATGTAAATCTTGATGTAGATTTTATGAAAGATAAGATGGCTTCTACGGAAGTTATTGCTGTGGAAATCTTCCATATATTGAAACCTTTCTTTGATCAGGAGAATGTGATCTTACATGCTGTCCGTCTGCACGAGACTGAAAACAATTATGTCGAATATTTCGGCGAATAACCTCAAAAATAATAGCAAACAAAAATGAGCAAATTTCAACAATTTGAAGATGCCGAGCAAGACGGCTATCTTAAAATAGATCAGTACAACGAGAAAAATGTTGAACGTATTGCAGAACACTATATTGATATCCTAGATGCTATCGGCGAAGACCCGAAACGTGAAGGCTTAATTAAAACGCCAGAACGAGTTGCTAAAGCTCTGCAGTTCCTGACGCATGGTTATGGTATCGATGCATCAGAAGTATTGCGTAGTGCCATGTTCCAAGAAGAATACAGCCAAATGGTGGTTGTGAAAGATATCGAGGTGTATTCTATGTGTGAGCATCACATGTTACCTTTCTTCGGAAAGGCACATATTGCCTACATCCCGAATGGTCATATCGTTGGATTAAGCAAAATCCCTCGTGTGGTGGATATCTTTGCTCGCCGTCTTCAGGTACAAGAACGCTTGACCAATGAAATCAGGGATTGTATTCAGGATACATTGAAGCCTGCTGGTGTCGCTGTCGTAATCGAATGTAAACACATGTGTATGGCAATGAGAGGGGTACAGAAGCAAAACTCTGTAACCACGACCTCTGCCTTTACAGGCGCATTTCAAAACGACGTAACGCGTTCAGAATTTTTAAGATTGATAACAGCGTCTCTGGATTAATAACCCAAGACAAAGCATATAAAGGGCTAAACGAGCTGATTGTTTAGCCCTTTTTCTATTTAAAAATAGTGAGGAGACCGCTTCGCTATGTGATAGGAGATGTGAGATAGGAAGTGGGATTTATTTAACGGTCGAAGCATGCTTCGACCCTACGGTTATCTTAGTTGGGATTCTTGAAATCACGATTGTTTGTAGGGGCGATGCATGCATCGCCCGCATTTAAATATTCTTTTTACCATTCCTTAAAATACGACACGGAGTTTAGAAAGGAAGTTTCTTTGACTAGCCACAGAATAAACAGATTTTATGGAGGGGAGCAAAATTTTTACCCCGACAAAAGGCTTAAAATCTTTTGTCTTTTGTCTGATGTCTAACCATCTCTTACAGAGGTTTCTTTCGACACTCCTTCGGATCTCCTTCGGAACTTGTTCGGATCTCCTTCGGATCTCGTTCGGTTAGAAGCGAACGAGATCCGAAGAAGATCCCTATCTGATCCTAAGAAATTCCTTAGGGTTCTCGAAGCAAACTAGAAGGAATACATAACTTATGTCGAAGCATTATGGAACGATGTACTTGATTTGATTTTAAAAACCCCTTACTTTTTGCAGCATTCTTTAGGGAAACATATTATGATCTTTTATGCCGAGAATCAATAAAAACGCTTTCCTCTAGTTAAAATCTCGAAATGGGCTGAGGATAAAAATATAGCTGTTTTGGCTTTATATTGCCACAATCTGTTACTTGTTAAGTATGTGTAAAACAGGGATTTAGTAAAAATGTCTTGGAGAAATGAAAGCCTAATTCTTATCTTTGCCCGGTATGTTTGAAGAATCTGAGCGTTTTAATGCCTACTTAGAGGATACTACGGACGGCGAAAATGCGTTGTTAAAAAAGGTCAATCGAGAGACCTATTTGAGGGAGACGATGCCACATATGTTGTCGGGTCACTATCAAGGAAGAGTACTTTCGATGTTAAGCAAAATGGTTCAGCCAAGCTTAGCCTTAGAGATCGGGACATTCACAGGTTATGCGACCTTATGTTTGGCCGAGGGATTAGCAGAAGGAGGAGTTCTACATACGATTGATATCAACGAGGAGCAACAGGAGCGGGTTCAGGGATATTTCGATGAATCTGGCTTTGGAGATCAAATTGTATATCATATCGCTGATGCGGCCGATGAGATCGCGAGGATCGAAGGGGTTTTTGACTTGGTATTTATCGATGCGGATAAGAAACGTAATTTATACTATTTCAACGCTTTGATCGACCGCGTACGTTCTGGAGGGATCATCCTGGTAGACAATGTCCTTTGGAAGGGTAAGGTCTTGGATGAACAGCCGGACAATCAGACAAAACAAGTAATTGAATTAAATCAAACACTGGCAAGTGACGAAAGGGTAGAGAAGTTGATATTGCCGATTAGAGATGGGCTTTTTGTGCTACGCAAAAAGTAGTGTTAAACTAAAAACAGGTTTATGCTAAAGCATTGTAGAAAGATTTTTGTGGTATGTATACTTACTACATTGACTTCCTTGGGCGCCTTTGCTCAAGACTACACAACAAAGACGTATATTGCTAAGCACAGTTCAGCTGCGCAGAAGCTTATGCGAGAAACAGGTGTACCGGCCTCCGTAATTTTGGCGGTCGCTATTCATGAGAGTGCATACGGCAATAGCCGCATCGCTCGTTACCTCAACAACCATTTTGGTATCAAGGGTAAAAACAGCAGCAAGAAGATTCGTTCTGCCTATAAGGGATACGAGTCACCGATGGATTCTTACCGTGACTTCGTCGGCTTATTGCAGCGCAGAAAGGCAACACAGCCTTTGTTCGAGAAGCATGATTCGAAAGATTATCAATCTTGGGTAAAGGGAATTGCTCGCTCGGGATACTCTGAAACCAGCGATTGGTCTAGAAAAGTGATTTCTACGATTGACCGTTACGATTTAGAGAAGTACGACGAAAAGACAAACCTCAATTAAGGGCATTTCAAGACGATGAAGAAGGTAGCATTGGCCAGTTTAATATTGGCCTTATTTTTCGTTTCATGTGGAACGAAACGCGGAACGGTGCTTAAGCATCCTCACGGAAAAACCAATACCCCGACAGCCTCTAAGTCAGGCAACAAAGGGGCTACCTCTACTTCAGGCCTAACCTATATCGAGCGCTATAAGAGCATCGCCATCGAGGAGATGAATAAGTATGGTATACCGGCAAGTATTAAGCTTGCGCAAGCCATCTTAGAATCCGGCAATGGTAATAGCGACCTTGCCCTAAGAGCTAATAACCACTTCGGCATCAAATGTGGCGGTACCTGGAACGGTAAATCAGTCACTAAATCGGATGATAATCCCAATGATTGCTTCCGAGTATATGATAATCCGGAACAATCTTTCCGAGATCACTCTCAATTCTTACTTCGTAAACGTTATGAGAAGCTCTTTCAATTGAGCAAAAACGATTATAAAGGATGGGCTCGTGGCCTAAAAGATGCAGGATATGCTACCAACCCTAGATACCCTCAGCTATTAATCGACCTGATTGAGCGTTATAACTTACAGCAATACGATAGAGCAGAACCAAAGGTTGAAGTTATCGCACGTGCTGAAAAGGTAGATCAGATCATTGAACATAAAGAAGAGGTAGAACCGCCTATTCCCGCGGAGGAAATAAAGAAGCCAGTGGCTATGAAAATCTATGAAGTGAAAGCATCTGATACACTGACTGCTATTGCGAGCAGAAACAATGTTTCGGTAAGCGACCTAAAAGCTTGGAATAGTTTAAGCTCGGATGCGGTTTCTGTAGGGCAACTCCTGGTCGTATCAAAATAGTTACAGGAGCTATTAAAAGATGTTAAAAATTAGAAAGCTATCCATCTATACTGTAGCTTTATAAAGTGAAAACCTTATTACTTATTTTATTTCTAGGAGCTATCTCATTACCACATATCGGTCAAGCACAACAACGTTTGGATGGTATCGTTTATGATGTAATAACGAAACAGCGATTGGGGGAAGTTCAAATCCGTAATATTGGCAACAACAATTCCATTTACAATGATTCGCGGGGCGAGTTTAGTATTACTGCTTCTCCAGGAGATCAACTTATCTTCCGGAAAGCGGGTTATTTGTCCGATACGATCATTTATAAGAATCAAGCGGCCTTGATCGTTAATCTTAAGGAAGCGGTGAAGCAGATACAGGAGGTTCAGGTTTATGGACGTAGAAATCCTGACGATGTATTGGATGAGATGAAGCGGGAATATAAGAAGGCTTTCAATTTAGCGGCTCCAAAAGAAGCGATTTCTATCGGCCCGACAGGCGTGGGGCTGAGCATCGATTATTTGTACAGTATGGTTAGTAAAGAAGCGAAGAATGCACGCCGATTTACGGAGTTTATCGGGAAGGTTCATGAACAAAATATTATTGATTATCGATTTACTCCAGAATTAGTACGAAATTTGATAGGACTGGAAGGTGAAGATTTGCAGGTGTTCATGAAGTTGTTTAGACCATCGTATGAGTTTATTAGTACGGCCACTGAAATGCAGTTACGGAATTACATAAAAAAACAATACGAAATCTTTAAACTACACCCAAATTTGCGACCTTTGCGGGAATTGCCAGATATCAAACTAGATGTTAAAAAAGAGAAATAGTATGAACATAAAATTTTACCTATTACCTGTTTTCCTATTTATTTTGGGTTTTTCGACCCTAAAAGCACAAGATCTTCGTGAATTGCGTGTCAAACCAGATAGCAGCATTAGCGAAGAGGACAAGAAAAAGGCATTGTCTATCAAGAACATCAATGTGCCCATTCCAAAATTAGACTTGAAAGTAAATTATTGGAAGCATTGGACTAAGTTGGGTATAAATTTCAACCAGGCCCAGTTCAGTGAAAACTGGCAATTAGGGGGTATCAACTCTTGGGCAATCATGGGATTGATGTGGCACAAGTCAGAGTTTAACCGCAATAACTTCAATTTTACAACTGAGTTTGACTTAAAATACGGAAAGGTTCGAAATGAAGGCCAAGTGGCTAAACCGAATAATGACCGTATTTTCTGGGATAATAAATTGTCCTATAAATTGTCTAAAAGCTGGGGTATCTATACGGCGATTACATTTGAATCGCAGTTTGACAACCGCTTTATCTATGGCAAGGCATCGGATGGCCGTGACTCCATTACGGGAATTACTTCTTCTTTTATGTCTCCGGCATATTTTACCGAATCCCTGGGTTTGGAGTATAAACCAGATAATACCTTTTCCTTACGTATCGGTACCGGTACTGCCCGTCAGGTTTTAATTTTAGACGAACGAGTAAAGCCAAGAAATGCTGCTGATTATTATGAGCGTTATGGCCGCTATCCTAACCCGAAGGATCCATCTAAAGGGACAGGACCTAAGTTTGGTGTAGAAGAAGGCAAGAACTTTAAGAATGAATTGGCATTTCAGTTGACAGCAGACTTGAATAGAAATATTGCGAAGAACATCAACTTAAAAGCACGTTATAATTTATTTGCTGATTATAAGGACATGGGAGATCCATCACATCGTTTGGACGCCACCTTCAGTTCGAAAATCACGTCTTTGATCAATGTTTCCTTAGGGGGAACTCTTTTATATGATTCGGACATGCACGGTAAAATCCAGTGGAATGAGGCGTTGGCAGTGGGGATACTGTTGAATTTACCAAAATAAAATAAATGCATAGACTTACAGGATACGTTGCGGTACTGGGATTGTTATTTTTCATGGCTTCTTGCTCAACCAGCAAGAAGACCAAGACCTTAGGTCAACCATCTACGGCTGTAATAGCACCTACCCCAATTGTAGAGGATACGGTGATTAGGTTAGACACCTTGATTGATTCAACAAAGCTACAGCCTAGCAATTTGGTTAATCAAATAGCACCGCCTCTTACGCCTGAAGAAAATGCTTGGAATATGTTTCGTGAGGGAACAAACAAGGCATTTGATTATGCTGCAGCCATCCACTATGATGTTCGTAAGCCTCAATTTGTGATCATTCACCATACTTCACAGAGCAGCATAGCCCAGACTATTCGTACTTTTCAATTGGCACATACTAAGGTAAGTAGCCACTATGTGATTGGTAGGGACGGTCGGGTAGTGCAAATGTTGAACGACTACCTGCGTGCTTGGCATGCTGGTAAGGGGTCTTGGGGTCAAATTACCGATATGAATTCCGTGTCTATCGGAATTGAATTGGACAATAACGGTAATGAACCCTTTCCAGATTCGCAGATTCGATCTTTGATGACCCTTTTGGATACATTAAAGACACGTTATCAAATTCCACAGAAAAACTTTATTGGGCATAGTGATTTTGCACCGGGGAGGAAGGATGACTCAAGTGCGTTCTTTCCATGGGAAAGATTGGCGCAACGAGGTTTTGGGATTTGGTATAATCCGAATGCTTTAATGCCAGCTCCTGCGAACTTTAATCCAATAGATGCCCTCAAGCTTATGGGCTATGATATGAGTCGACCAGAGGCCGTAATACGTGTGTTTAAGCAGAAGTTTATAAAGAATGACCGAACGGGAGTGCTGACTGATTACGATAAGATGGTGCTCTTCGACCTCTACAGGAAGTTCTATTAAACGGCCCGCCTAGGGAGTAATGCCTGAATTAAGAAGCCAAATAGGATCACTAAGGCAGCGCCTATAGGGTTGAGCCATAGGAAAGCCATAATATCCATTTTCCACAGACTGATAATAATGACTTCAGTAATTAATGCCGCAATAAAAACGGCACGTCCGGATATGCTTTTTGCATAAAAGGCGACTAAAAAGATCCCTAAGATCGTTCCATAGAACAAAGACCCTAAAATGTTCACGGCTTCCAATAGATTACCAAGTTTGTTGGCATAAAGAGCTATGATGACGGTAAATATTCCCCAACATAAGGTACTGATTCGAGATGCCAGAAGGTAATGGGCATCATCTGCACCCTTTTTCACAAATCGTTTATAGATGTCGATCACCGTGGTTGAGGACAGAGAGTTAATAGCACTGGCAGTCGCGCCCATGGACGCCAAGAAGATGATGGCAATTAGTAGGCCTATTAAACCCTTAGGAAAGACGTCAATAACAAAGCGTAAGAATATGTAGTTGTTGTCGTTCGTGTCTGCTTCTACATCATTCTTTTTCATCAATTTGACTAAATCCTCTCGTAGAACCTTCTCTTGGTTATTATAATCCTGCAATTGATTTCTGAATCCATCGACTTTAGCCTCCTCATGTTGATCTAAGGCATTGGTCAAGTTTTGGATCACCAAGGTCTTTTCCTGACTGAGCTGCTCATGCTTCTGCATAATGCCCTGATAAGCTTCCCTGTGCTCACTTCGTTCCAGTTTGTTTACTTCTGCCTCATTAAAAAACAAAGGCGGCGTATGGTATTGGTAATAGGCAAAAACAAGAATCCCGATCAAGAGAATACAGAATTGCATAGGTACTTTCAACAGGCCGTTCATTAATAAGCCCATTCGACTTTCCTTGATGGAAGCACCTGTCAAGTATCTACCTACCTGACTTTGGTCTGTTCCAAAATAAGAAAGCTGTAAGAAAAAACCCCCGATAAGACCGGTCCAAACGGTGTATTGGTTGTTGAGATCGAGTTTGAAATCAATGGCATTTGTTTTTCCAGATTTACCAGCAATATGAAGTGCATCACGGAATCCAATATTGGTTGGCAAGAGGTGCACCACGAGGATGCCCGCTAAGAGGAGACCTGCGAATATAATTCCCATCTGCAGCAATTGGGTATAGGATACTGCTTTCGTGCCGCCATAGACCGTGTAAATGACCACCAGAGAGCCAATGCCTAATGTCGTTAAGGTTAGATCGACGTGAAGAACGGAGGACAGAATGATTGCTGGAGCAAAAATGGTGATTCCAGTAGATATTCCACGCTGAATCAAAAATAGGCTGGCCGTAAGAACACGCGTGTTGACATCGAAACGTTTCTCCAGGAATTCGTAGGCCGTATAGACCTTTAGCTTATGAAAAATAGGAATAAAGGTAACACAGAGGACGATCATGGCTAGGGGCAGTCCAAAATAGAATTGCACAAAGCTCATTCCAGAAGTATAGGCAAGCCCGGGGGCAGAGAGGAAAGTAATAGCACTCGCTTGAGTGGCCATTACTGAAAGACCGACCGTATACCAGGGTAAAGATCGATCACTAAGAATATAACCGTCAATGGTCTTGACGTTCTTACTTTTATAGATGCCATAAGCAACAATAGAAAGTAAGGTGAGGATGAGTACTATCCAGTCGATACTACTCATCCGAAGTATCTAGTAAAGAAATACATCAATACTATGCATACGATAAGCCAGAGAACAATTAACCAATAGAATTGTCTCCAAGATCGTACAAATGGAGGAAGTCCATTATCTGTCATGTGGTTTATGCGGCAATAGAGCCGAGATGAAGATGATGGCGAAGATCAATCCACCAACAATACCTGCGATAATACCTAATAAAGAGTGTGTAGCAACAAAAGCAGTTAATCCACCTAAGATAACACCAAATAGTAGGATAATTCCTTTTGCATTGATTTCGTTCGAGTTCTCGATTTGATTTTCCATTATGTGATTAAGTTATTTTTCTTCTTTAGTTAACAAATTTACAAATAATCTATAAGCTCCGGGCACTCCAGCGGGTAATTGTCTGAAAAATGCCAAAGAAGTATAGACAAATTTACCTTTTCCATGTTTTGTAAGGATTAAAGAACCGTTGGAAGCGGCCTCATTCTGGTCGTTCATAAGCAATGGGCTGCGGTATTGCGGGTCGATTTGCTCTGCAAAGTACAATCCACGCTCTTGGACCCAACCCTTGAAGTCTTCCTTTGTAATTTTATTGGGATAGTTTAAAACCGGGTCTTTCGGGTCTGTAAACTTAACTTCTGCATCTTCTTCCGTTACCCTAGTTCGGCTTATTTGAAAAGGATAAGGACCAAGAACTGAAGTGCCCATACGCGAATTTACATTGTACTGTACCACTGCCACGCCACCATCTTCTACATATTTGATTACCTGTGGTAACCAACGGTTCACCGAATTGCTTACATTGTAGGCTCGAACTCCAACTACCACCGCATCGTAAGGTTTCAAAGCTCCCATGCTGATGTTGTCTGGATTTAGCACATCGACTTGAATGCCTATGTTCTCCAAAGATTGTGGAATCAGGTCTCCTGCACCTGGAATGTAGGCAATGCGTTTTACAGGGTTGGTGATTTCCAGGGATTTGACTTGAAGAGAAATAGGAGGGAACCAAGTTATGCTCGGGATATGATCATAGCTGATTTTGTGGTAGCCTATTAAAGGCTGAGTGTTCCAAAGTAAATCGACCTGTGTGCTTGGGCTGTTTTTTGGGTTTGAAACTTGAATATGTCCTTCCCAAATCCCGCCAGCAGGAATCTCTACCTGAAATTGATTGGGTTGTAATACCAAGCCATCTGTTTGTTTAAACTGAAGATTGCCCCTTTGAGTCGAATTGCTGTGGTTTTGAAGTTGAATGCGAATACTTTTGTTTTCATTGGCCTGCAAAAGTAAATTTGAACTGCTTAAAGCCGCTGTTATGATTGGGCTTATGCTGAGGGGCTCCAATATCTCACCATGTACTGGGTCTACATAACGATAGACAACTGGCAGATCTAGGTTTATTTTTTCTCCATAGAAATCCAATTGAACTGTAACCTTCGGTTTTTCACTGTTTTCAGGATATCCGAAATCGGATTCAGCAACATCAAATTTCCCTAGAGTATGTGGCTTGACCAACCAATAAGGTTGGGTATAATTGGCAAATGATTTTTGGATCGTAAAGGTTTGCGTCTTATTGACAGGTAGACTTACTTCTTTACTGGAATCTCCATCAATTGCTTTCAAGATCACAGGGATGTTGTTGGATCTGGAGATTAATTCTACCTGAATTGGCATTTCCTCCTGCATGACAGCCAATGCCTTCTTACTAGTAGCGGTCATGTGTAAGCCAGCACAGTCAATTAAAAGCTGCTCCACCTCTTGGAGTTTTTCTTTTTTCCAAAAAGAATCTTTTAGCTGATTGATGTGTTTGTGTAGTTTAACCAGATCAGGAATGGAAAGATCGGGGCTGTTTGCTTTATAGTTCTGTTGGATAAGTTTGATAAGTTCTTGAATTCGGTTTGTCGGTTCAGGCAGTCTGGACCAATCGGTTTTAATTCCTTCAAAAAGATCGGTATTGGCTTTATCGCCGACCACATGATCGAAGTATTCTATGGTTTCACCACGTTGGGAAGCGGCACCAAAACCTTGGCTTTTATGTTGAGACCGACTGAGTGCGGCAATTTCGCCGTAAGAATATCCCAATAGCGGATTATACTGCCCAATATTGACCTTTAATTGATCCTCAGAGGTGTGGTTCATTCCACCGAAATTTGCAGTATTCCAAACGAGTCGCTTAGCTTTCCACGGTTTCAAGGTTTTCAATTGCTCAGGGAACTTAGAAGGTTCTGCTGCAGCCAGAAAAGCTTCATGTGCTAAGATCGCCGATGCTTGATGGTGCCCATGTCCACCTCTACTGTCCGGAGGGAAGCGTGTGATAATGACATCAGGCTGTAATTTGCGAATCAGGTAAACAGCCTCTCTTAATGTTTCGTTTTTCTTCCAGAAATTGAATGTTTCTTCGTGGGTTTTGGAGAAACCAAAATCGAAAGCCGAAGTAAAGTATTGTTCACCTCGATCAATATTTCTGGCGGCTAATAATTCCTGCGTGCGGATAAGGCCGAGTTCAATTCCTTGCTCAGTCCCTAGCAAGTTTTGCCCGCCATCGCCTCTTGTAAGGGATAGGTAGGCGGTCTTATATTTCTTTTCATTTGCCAACCAGGCTATTAGCTTGGTGTTTTCATCATCGGGGTGTGCTGCAAAATACAACACGGAGCCTAAACTGTTTAATCGATCAATCTTCAGTTTAATCTGGGCAGCATTGCTGCTGTTTTGGGCATGAAGAAAGAGAGATTGAAAAAGGAGGTATAGCAGTAAACTGCATGTTCTAAGCGTCATAGAACTAAAAATAAGGAAGTTTTACGTATAAAAATAAAAGGAATCAAATTAATTTGATTCCTTTTACCAACAATTAAAAATCTTTGACTTCAAACCGATGTGTTTAAAGCATTGGTTCATTTGGCAGGATGATGCGCTTATTTGATCTAACCTTTAATGAATATAAAAGTAATACAAATAGAATGGAAAACGGGGGATTGGCTTAAAAAACTTTTCCACAAAAACACAGTTATGCACAGGTTTTTGTGGAAAAGGAAAACAATAATTGCTGCTCAAGTGCAGCTAATGCTTGAGGTTATTTATCAATTGAACCCATTACACGCTTCATAAAGCTGTTTAGGGCTTCTTTTTGTGGCATGCCTTCTTGTACTAATTTGTTTACTTCGATGGCGCCGTACATATTTGAAATTAATTCACCAATGACATCCAGCTCCTCATCTTTCAATTGAGAAACTTCGGTCAAAGATTCTAAAGTCTCGATTGTTTCCAAGACAAAGTCTGCATCGTTTTCAGCGATGAACTCGGTCAGGTGCTTAATTATTGGTAACTTCATTTAATAAATCTGTTAATCCTTCTATTTTATTTGTTTGTACTTGGTTTACCAATTTACCGTTTTTGAAAGCGGCAAATGTAGGTAAGTTATTTACGTTAGCTAGTTTTCTTGATTCCGGAAACTTCTCTGCATCGACGATTAAGAACGTCACGTTCTCATTTTCGCCTGCAAGTTTCTTAAATTTTGGCTTCATGATACGGCAATTGCCACACCAAGAAGCGGCATACTGAACCATAACTACTTCGTTATTGTCTACTACTTCTTGTAAGTTATCAGCGTTTAATTCTTGTAACATGATTATTTTTTATTCGTTAATGTCTGTTTGTTAATTTAAACCGTTGTTGCTTTTGATCTTCAGCAAGTAGATTCGATTGTTTGGGCAATGGAATCTAAAAAAAAGAGGAGGCTATAACCTCCTCTTTATAGAATTCGGTTATTAGTTTTGAGATAGGTAAGATGCTACACCGTCGCGAGTTGCGTTCATAGCTTCTTTTCCTTCTTCCCAGTTTGCTGGACAAACTTCTCCGTGTTTTTGAACGTGCGTGTAAGCATCGATCAAGCGGATGTATTCTTTAACGTTACGGCCTAAAGGCATATCGTTTACTGACTCGTGGAATACTTTACCAGTCTCATCGATCAAGTAAGTAGCACGGAAAGTTACTGCAGAACCCTCCACCAAAGTACCATACTCTGGGTGCTCTACCTCTTTCATTTCTAAGATGCCCAATACACTGGATAGGTTGCGGTTAGTATCTGCAACAAGCGGATACTCAACACCCTCAATACCACCATTGTCTTTTGCTGTGTTTAACCAAGCAAAGTGTACTTCTGCCGAGTCACATGATGCACCAACTAGGATCGTGTTTCTCTTTTCGAACTCTGCAGCTGCTTCTTGGAATGCGTGAAGCTCCGTCGGACATACAAACGTAAAGTCTTTTGGATACCAGAACAACAAGATTTTCTTGTTCTCTTGCTTCGCTTTCTCAAATAAGTTCAATGTGAAATTGTCACCTAAATAGTCAATAGCGTCAACTGTAATGCTCGGGAAATTTTTACCTGTAAAACTCATAATATTTTCTTTTCTTTTTCTGATACAAAAGTACGCTTTTTATCGCCTCAAAAGTATTGATATTCTTTATTAACTATCGTTTTTGTCTATAAGAAATAGGTGTCATTTATAAATGTGATTTATATCATGTTTTGGTTATTGCTTGGTATTGAGGATTGTATATTTTTTTGGTGTTTTTGAATAGGATAGTGGTTGTTTTTGGAAGGAGAAAGGGAAGGGGGAGAAAGAGGGGATAAGAAATAATTTTGTACAAGCTGCTTAAAATATTAGTTTTGCAGCATGGCCCCGTAGTTCAACGGATAGAATAGATGTTTCCTAAACATTTGATAGCAGTTCGATTCTGCTCGGGGCTACTTAAGGAGGCATCATATATGGATTGTCTCCTTTTTTTGTCGATAAACAATCTGTGGAAGGAACTGTTGATGTTAGCTCAATTATATTTAGATTTTTGCTGCCAAGTTAGTTAGGATTATTTTTTGAAAAATATAATACTTGATATTATCTAGATCTCAATAGGTTCAAAAATGGATTGCTTTGTTCCTTCTTCAGTAGCATCTCGTCCGTAGATACATTTTTAAAGAGTCTCTTTTACTCATATTTTTCGTAGTAATACGAATCAAGAAATAAACAAAAAAGCCGACTCTCGTCGGCTTTGTATTGTTTATTTCTTAAGATCCTTTAGGATTTCAGATACTGCTTTTTCGAGTTGCGGATCTTTATCTGCGATTCGATCTGCTGTGGTATTCTTTATAGCGATATCAGGTGCTACACCTGTAAGTTCGAGATCTTGTCCATCGAGGGTATAACACCCCCAGCCTGGTAATCTGTAAGAAGAACCATCTACAAGACTCTTAGCGGAGGTAAAGATAATCCAGCGATAGGTTTCTGTACCGATAATTTTGCCCAGTTTCAATTCTTTGAATCCTGCTGCAGTCATTTCGGCATCACTAAGCGATTGTTCGTTGATTAGTAAAACGATTGGTTTACTAGCTGGAGCAAAGTTCGATTGAGGAGCACGCTTACCACCACGATATTGCCATTGTAGATAAGGTCTTTGAGATAAGAAACGTAAAACTTCATCATGTACATTTCCTCCCGTATTATAGCGTAAATCCAAGATGATACCATCCTTATTGTTTTCTTGTTCAGCCATATCCAACAAGAACGTGTTTAACTCGGAAGTACTCATGTTCTTCATATGCGAATAGGCAATTCGGTTACCGCTTAATTGATCGACCTTACTGCGGTTGCCTTTAATCCATTCATCATATAATGACTCGCGGAATGCAGCACTACTTTGCGGACGGATATTTATGGTAGACTCCTTGCCGTTTCTTTTAATGCTAAGTTGCAATTCAGGAGCTAGTGAAGGCATGGTTAAGTAATAATCGCGATCCATATTTTTATCAATAGGGTTACCATTGATGGCCACAAGTTCATCGCCAGCTTGTAGGTCAATACCCTTACGACTTGCCGGACCATTGCGAACTATACTGGCGATTTTATAAGGATTCTTTTGATCGTATGTTACGCCAAGCTCATTACTCACAAAATTGAAGTTCTTACGCTCTTCAGTACCCATGCTACTAAAACCTAAGTGGGATGCATTTAATTCACCCAGCATATCATTTAATAAGATTCTGAGGTCATTACGATTGTTAATACCTGGAAGATATGCCGCATATTTTTTCTTCATGCCTTCCCAGTCTACCCCATGGAAAGAAGAATCGTAAAAGTTCTCTTCAACGTTAGCCCATGTTTCAAAGAACATTTGTTTAAATTCTTTATCCAGGTCTCTATTGAATTTGCTGGAAATCTCTACCGGTTCAACGCGGTTAAAGTCAATGTTATATTTTTGGAAGTTTCCGTTTGCCAATATGTAATATCGACCCTCTACTTCGATCAGGTTGTTTACAGAACCATCAACCACTTTCTCTGTTTTTGGAGCTGTAAAAGGTTCATAGGTTATACGATACATACCTAATTTGCCTTCATGATTGGACAGGAAGAAAAGGAATTGCTTGTCTCCACGGCTAAAGGCTTTAGGTGAGAATTGAGATCCCGCAAAAGGACTTACCTGTTGGATACGATCCATAAGTCCATTGACATCAATGGTCACTAAGTTTTTCTTAGGTGTCGGTTTAGCTGTTGCTACAGTTGGTTTAGCCGGCTTGTTTTTATCGACCGGTTTTTTAGTGGTCGTAGTATCTTTTTGTTCCTTTTTAGGTTCTTCAAAAAGCTCATCAAATTTGCTGACACGATAAGGCTCATCGAAATTCTCTAAGGCCATGCGATAAATGCTGGCAGTTCCCATTCCCATTGGATAAGAAGGCTTCGTGCGGTTGCTGGAGAAATAGATGTATTTTCCATCCGCAGAGAATACAGGTGAAGTTTCGGATACCCCTGTATTTGTCAGATTCATCGTTTTATTATCTGCTAAGTGGTGAACAAAGATATCCTGTTCAAAATTGCGAATAGCGGTGAATAGAACATATTGTCCATCAGGAGAAAATGAAGGTGATGAATTTTGAAAAGCCCAAAGTTCATCCTTTACAATGGTGTTGCTTTTTAAAGATGCCAGATCAAGAATCCTTACTTCATCTCTTCCTGACAGGTAAACAGCTTTCGTGCGCTCCTTGTTAAGATTGAGGTCACGGTTATTTCGTTTGTCGGATGTTAGTTGTTTGGCAGCGCCTTTACCATCAGCTGAACGGCTAAACCAATTCAGATAACCATTTACTGTTTGATTATAAACAAGCGTACGGTTGTCCTTTAACCAGCTCACCTCCATGATGCGTTCGCCAGCAGAAGGCATTTGGCGAATAAACTTGCCATCCACATCGGAAACAAAGAGTTCACCACGAGAAACAAAAGCTAACTTTTTACCATCTGGAGAAACATCGAAATTGCTTATAGCACCTCTGACATCAAACTCTTTGGATTTGCCCAATACTTGGTTTCTACTAACAATGATATTTGGTTGAGTTGTTTTCTTACTCGCAACATCATAAATGTAAAGCTGATATCCTCGTTCAAATATGATGGATTCTCCATTTGCTGAAACTTGAGGCGTACGGATAGACTCTTTAAAGTTCGTTAGTTCTGTTTTCTTTCCGTTGTTGAAGGTATATAGATTATATTCATCATTACCTTCGTCGGAAGCGAAGAAAATATTGCCTTTGCGGTCAACAGTTGGCCAAAGGTCTTTTCCTATATAAGTTGTATAGTCTTTAAAGGTATTATCCTTCGGGTTGTAGCCTTTAATATCAGGATTGAATGCACCCTTATACCTTTTTCTATTTGCAGAGCTATAGCTTTCAAATGAATCAGTGAAAAGAAGTTCGCCTGATGGTGTTTCCACCATGTTATGGATATAGTTGAAGAAATGTGGGATAATACGCTGTGCCGTACCACCTGCTGCATCTACCTTAAAACTACTCATTCTATTTTCGCGAGTAGAGGTAAAGTAAATACTCTTACTGTCCCAACTCCAACTTGCTACATCGTCAGCACCATCATGGTGTGTAATCTGACGGATTTCACCTCCCGCTAAAGGCATCACATAAACATCCATATTCCCGTTTTGATTGGAAGAGAATGCTAACCACTTTCCATCAGGAGAGATTCTTGGTGAAATCTCATTTCCATCCATTGCCGTAATACGTAATGCTGGTCCACCTTGAGTTGGAACTTTCCAAAGGTCACCCTCATAGCTAAAGACAATGGTCTTCGCGTCTGGGCTAATGGTTGGATTTGATAAAAAGGTAGGTTGAACTTGTGCTATACTGCTGCCAGTCCCTGCAAGTAGTAAAGCAAAGGCTAATAATGATTTGTTAAACATATTGAAATCAATAATTATTGGTAATAATTAACAAATTTAATATTCGATCCAACATTTTAGCATGACACTACTATAATATTACAATTTATTACCTACTTCAATATTTTATGTATTTAATTGGTTTTAAGGTAAATGTAAAATATTGGGGGAGTATTATCTGGAATTGGTTAAGATATGTTTATTCACCAACACATATACAGACGTGTATTTTTTACACTTCATTAAGATAGATAGCCGAATTAATAATGCTAATTTTGCTGAAAAATTAAGGTAATGAGCTCATTGAGTACTGATTCGGCATATTCTCTACAACAAAAACAACGCATTCGCATTGCAGTAGCATTATTTTTCTTTGGCCAAGGCTTAGGATTTGCTACTTGGGCGAGTCGTATTCCGAGTATTAAAACAAGCTTGGGACTATCAGAAGCTGAGTTAGGCACTCTTTTATTGATGATTCCCATTGGACAATTGGTTACTCTTCCAATTTCCGCTTTCCTGGTTAATAAATTTGGAAGTCACCGTGTATTGCCTTGGGCAGCTTTTTTATATGCTTTTGTACTTATCCTGATTGGATTATCGCCTAATGTTTGGTACTTAGGTGCAAGTCTATTCTTGTTTGGTATGGCTGGAAACATGGGTAATATATCGGTCAATACCCAAGGTGTTCTGGCAGAAGAAATTTATGGTAAACCAATCATGTCCTCTTTCCATGGAGCTTGGTCCTTGGCGGGCTTTTCAGGCGCCTTGTTGGGTTTTCTTTCTATGCAATTGGAGCTGCCAAGCATGCAACACTTTATTGGCATGTTTCTCTTGCTGACGATTAATATCTTATGGAACAAACGCTTGCTTGTTCCTGAGCAACCGAAACAGAAAGAGAAGGAGGAGAAGTCAAAGTATAAGCCTGATTGGATGATTATTCAATTGGGGATTTTAGGCTTCTTTAGCATGGCGACAGAAGGGGCAATGTTTGAATGGAGCGGTGTTTACTTTTCAGAGGTTATACATGCTCCAGAAAAGTTGGTTATTCTTGGCTTTGGTTCTTTTATGGTAATGATGGCATTAGGCCGCTTTATCGGAGATGGCATTATCTCTAAATTAGGAAGACGTCGCACATTGCAGCTCAGTGGACTCTTGATGTTCGCAGGAATGCTAACCTCGGTTTTATTTCCTAATCTTTATATCTGCACATTGGCATTTATGTTGGTTGGATTGGGTGTAGCCTGTAATGTACCTACGGTCTATAGCGTAGCAGGTAAACATAAAACTATTCCTGCAGGTGTAGCCCTTGCAATGGTTTCTAGTATATCATTTCTCGGCTTTCTAATGGCACCTCCATTAATTGGCTATATCGCTGAACTATTTAGCTTGCAATATTCTTTTGCCTTATTTTCTTTGTTTGGCCTGCTGATGTTTGTAATGGTTAGTAGGATGCGAAGGAGTGAGATGTGAGGGGGTTGAGACCGCTATGCTACTAGATATGAGATGGGAGATAGACCGCTACGCTTTTAGACAACAGATAACAGACAACAGACTTGTGGCGATTTGAAAGCTTAATTATAACGGGTAGACATTCCTATGTTAGATTTAAGATAGAAAACTTGTACTTTGGAAGCATAATTTTAGCGGGCAGACATTACGCTCGTTTTCGATGAGGATAAATCCTCATACTCAACTCGCTCAGTACTGCCTACCTAGGGTGCTATCTAGATAGTTCATTAAGTCTCACATCTCATCATTTCACAAATAGCACGCCATACCCAAGTCTCATATCTCATATCTAACAGCGAAGCGGTCTCATATCTAATCCTCATATCTTTCCCTTAACACACTATTAATCATTTCTTAACTTATCTTTCTTAAGTTTGTGGTTAAACAACCATAAACAAAAAATGAAGAAATTATATTGGTCGCTGGTCGCATGTTTGATGACCGGTACAGTACTTGGGCAAGATCTTGCCAAGGGGACAGTTTACAACGATTTAAATGGCAATGGCCGTCAGGACCGCAAAGAAGTAGGCATAGAAGGTGTTAGTGTAAGTAATGGTCGGGAAGTAGTACAGACCGACAAAAAGGGGAATTACAGCCTTCCTGTCCAAAAAGACAACATTATTTTCGTAATCAAGCCCACAGGATATGAGCTTCCGGTAGATGCTGATAATCATCCAAAATTCTATTACATCCACAAACCTGAGGGTTCACCAAAAATGAAATATGCTGGTGTTGATCCTACAGGTCCTTTGCCTAAATCCATTGACTTTGGTTTGAAACATAAAGAAGAATCTGCTAACTTCTCTGCCTTTGTATTTGGAGATCCACAAGCTTATACCGCTGAAGAAATGGAGTTTTTCCGTAAAGGTATTGTTGATGAAGCTAAAAACAGACAAGGTCAGATCTTTGGGATTAGTTTAGGGGATTTAGTAGGTGATAACTTAACACTACACCCTAGTTATAAACAAACTGTTGGACAAATGGGGCTTCCTTGGCACAATGTCATTGGAAACCACGACATGAACTTGGATGTTCAACAAGACTCTTTATCTGATGAAGGCTATGAGCGTGTTTTTGGTCCTGCAAATTATGCTTTCAATGTGGGAAATGCTCATTTTATTGTCTTAGATGATATTATCTATCCACATCCTAAAAAAGGAAAAGGTTATCAGGGTGGATTACGTGAAGATCAATTGGATTTTGTAGAAAACAACTTGAAGTTTGTTCCTAAGGATAAATTAATCGTGCTTGCTTTCCATATTCCTTTAAATCCAGATAATGATGCTTCTTTCCGCAATAAAGACAGACAGCGTTTATTCGATATCTTAGCTGAATATCCAAATACATTATCTCTTTCTGCGCATACACACTTCCAACAGCAGAATTTCTATACTGCTGATCACGGATGGAAAGGCGCAAATCCACACCATGAATATAATGTTGGAACAACCTCTGGTGACTGGTATTCAGGATTGCCGAATGAATTGGGTGTTCCTACTTCAACCATGCGTGATGGAACGCCTAAGGGATATGCAATCTTGAAAATCGATGGCAATAAATATTCCTTCGATTATAAGGTTGCTGGAAAAGATGATAACTACACGATCGGTCTGTTTGGCCCTTCTACTGTAAAAGCTAAATATGCTGCTAGATATCATGTTTATGCGAACTTCTTCTTAGGTTCTGCCAATGACAAAGTAAGCTATAGACTTGATAATGGCGAATGGCAAGCAATGGAAAAGGTAGTAGGAACCGATCCAGCATATTTAAAAGATGTTTTAAATTATGATGGTGCAACGGATCTAGTAGCTGGTAGAAGACCTAGTGATGCGGTTAACTCAGCTCACCTTTGGAAAGTTAAACTTCCTAAATTGAAAGCTGGTAAACATACTTTAGAAATTGAAGCTGTAGATATGTTCGGTAGAAAACATAGCAATAGCAAAGTTATTGACGTTGTAGAATAATATTTTAAAACAGAATTTTCATAAAAACCAAATTGAGCCTATGGAGACATGGGCTCTTTTTTGTAAAAGACAATGTATGCGGTTAAAGGTTCGGATGAAATTCCTTATCCAGCTGCTCTCTTAGTTCAGGATGTTTCTTAATATATTTTGCCACAAAAGGACAATAGACCATAACCTTCTTCTTGCTTTCTTCTGCAAACGCAAAGGCTTCTTCAGCTAAGGCGGAGGCAATTCCCTTACCTTGCAGAGCTTCTGGAACTACCGTATGCATCATGGCGATGTTTTTCTTGTAAAAACGGTATTCTAATCGAGCAATCTCCCCGTTTTCCTCATATTCAAATTGTAAGTTCTTCTCGTTATTTCGGATGTCCATGTTTTTATTGTTTGCTATAATAACAAGGCTGAAAAGACTTTGTTTAGAGCTTCTAATGAGGTGAATAGTTTTGATAAATGTATTAAAATATATTTTGAGATAGGCAATTTAGAAACAAGTCGGATTTGAAGCAGATTGAATGTCAACTTAAAGCAAAAAACTTTAGAATTTATTTGATTTTTTTAGGAGGGATTGTACCTTTGACTCATTCAAAGACTTCGTAGCTCAGTTGGTAGAGCAACAGACTCTTAATCTGTGGGTCCTGAGTTCGAGCCTCAGCGAGGTCACGTTAATAATCAGGGTGTTATGAAAAATAGCGTCCTGATTTTTTGTTTATAACGAACAATCAAGATGTGTTCAAAATAAGCCTGTCAAAAATAATAGGTTATTTTTCTTTATTTTTAAGTGTAGCAAATCCGAGCAAAATAATGGAAGAACTATTTAATACCTTCAGCTGTAAGAGTTGGATCATATTAAAGGAAGATCACGCACATAAGCTGGTGCAAATGCTGTCTTTGCAAAAACGTAGAGATGATCTCAGCTGGGAACAGTTATTGGAAGGTCAGGATAAAACTCCAAATACTTTAATTTTCACTTCCGCAGCCAAAGGATATGTTATCGTGGAAGGAGATATGCTAGAACAAAAGGGGACAAGCATTGCTGAATTACTTTCTGCAGATGATCTTGTGTTTAATATGACAATTGATATCTGGGTACCCTATATGTATATCGAGATATTTGATCAGGGAAAATTGATCAGACGCCTTGAATATAATCTGGATGTAGAAGCCGACAGCGTGGTCGCAATAGAATCAGGAGATAAATCAAGTTGGGAAAAGGAGATTAATTATACGCCGGAATCTACCCTAGGATACGACGACTTTTTTTATCCCTTATACTTTATCAACTCCCTAGGCATAGGAATGGCTGAGCTTAAGCAACTCTATAATTCTAAATGCACTAGTTATGATTGTGCCAGCAATCTTTAATTACTTTTTTATCTAAATCATTATCAAGCTAATTTACAAAATGTCATTAATTCTGTTGGAACCTTATTACTTGAAAATATTTATTTTTATGAAAAGCAATTTTCAATAAATTTTGTTAATAAAAATATTGACGTTTTCTAAGGAACCAGAAAAATAAACCCAGACTCTTCCGTTATAAAAATCCCTTCTGAATATTATTAAATAAACGTAGTTGCAAAGGGTTAAAAGACCATTGTTGCTTTCATACAAGGAGTTGGACGAAGGTCGTTGATGAGAGATGCGAAAGCATGATTTAACGACATCTAAGAAATAGACGAAGTGTCTTGGCGATATTTTTGAAAAGGATTGTAGGAAAGGAATATCAAAAATAGTGAAAAGAACGAAGCCTGAGTGATCAGGCGGGCGGGCAAAACACTAAAAGCGTGAAGATTTTTAAAGATATTAAAAAGATTTAGGAGCATTTATGAAGCCGATCCAATGTAATGAAAGTAGCATGACAAAATATTTTATTATGGCGTGATTATTTTCTATATTGGCTGAGGTGAAAAACCATATTATCAACTTCTAAGGCAATAAGTTCTAAGTATTTTTTGAAATTTATTTATTAAAATTTAACAAAGTGAATCAACGAATATTTTTACACATAAATGAAGAGAATTCAAATCATTCCATAATTAATGACTTAAAGAGGCATGTTGTATCTGATTTAAACTTTCAATGCTATGTAATATCATCACCACTTTTAGAAAATTTCGAATATGATTATTCTGATTCTGCTTTTGTAATTTTAATTCCAAAAAAGAAGTTAGTGTTTGTCGACCTAGCTGATGATGATGACTTATTTGAACAATATGTCGAAGACTTTTTAGATGATTTAAGTTCACTTTCATCAAAATACAATTATAAAAAACATATTGGAAGATTGCGTGAATGGGAAAAGGATAATATATTATTAATAAAATCTAAGAATTATAGAGATATTAACAGCCTTCTAACACAAATCAATATTGATGACTCTAAATCGCAAAGAATTAGCGATCTATTAATTTCTTTGTTAATTGGAAGTATTAATGATATCGATAAAATTGGAGCGGATGTTCCAATGACTATTTTAGAAAAGGTTAAAAAAAACATAATTCTATTTGATGGCGAACAAACTCGTTTTATTTATCAGGACTTTACCAATAAAACTGTTGTAATACAAGGCCTTTCAGGAACTGGAAAAACCGAATTATTGCTACATAAATTAAAAGATTTATACCTAAATAAAAATAGTCCAAAAATATTTTTCACTTGTCATAATATTGCTTTAGCTAATACACTTAAAGAAAGAGTTCCATCTTTTTTCAATTTTATGAAGGTTGAAAAACAAATAGAGTGGAATAAAAAACTTTGGCTAGATAGAGCATGGGGATCAAAAGCAGATAGAAATTCAGGAATATATAGTTATATATGTTCATATTACGGGATTCCATTTATGAGGTGGTCAACAATTACTAATTACAAAATTATTTTTACAGCTGCATTAGAACAATTAAATAAAATACCAGATGAAGAATTTGAATACGCTTTTGACTATGTTCTAGTTGATGAAAGACAAGATTTCCCTGATGTGTTTTTTAAAGTTGTAGAAAAAATAACGAGACATAAAGTATTTATAGCAGGCGACATTTTTCAAGATATTTTTGAGTCTTCTAAAGATGATGTTCTGAATGTAGATGTTATACTAAATAAATGTTATAGAACTGACCCTAAAACGTTGATGTTTGCACATTCAGTAGGCCTTGGCTTATTTGAAAAGAGAAAATGGAATTGGTTTTCAGATGATGAATGGAAAGCTTTTGGTTATGATATTCAAAGGTTTTCTAACAATGAAATACATTTTACCAGATCACCAATACGCAGATTTGAAGATGTTGAGGATAATAACATATTAGGAACTAAAATCATAAAAACAACACATACTAATGATGTAATTAAGTTAATTCAGTCCATAAAAGACTCCGACCCTAATTTAACACCAAATGATATTGCAATAATAATACTTGATGATAATAAAAAAATTTACGAGTACATAGAAGCTCTTGCGATTCATATAAATAAAAAAATTGGATGGACCATAAACCGTGCATATGAAAGTAAAATAAAGGTAGAAAACACCATTTACGTTTCAAATCCCAATAATGTAAAAGGTTTGGAGTTTCCTTTTGTAATTTGCTTAACAGGCCAAATCAAAGATGATTATAAATATAGAAATATTCTGTATACTATGTTGACAAGGTCTTTTTTGAATTCATATTTATTGGTTACTAAACCCGAAAAATTAGATAATCTAGAAGAAGGTTTGAAAATTATCAATGAACATAACTACATTAAAACATATGAACCAACTAAGCTAGAACAAGCTGAAATCAAAAATCAATTAGTTTCATTTTTGATGAAACCAAACATATCTTATAAAGAATTTTTAGACAAACTATTTGAAGAAGAAGAAATAGAAATAGATATAAGGTCTTTATTAGAAGAAGCTTTATTAAATAGTCGAATTGAGAAATTTGATGAGGAAAACACAAGAGTTTTCATAAGAGCAAATAAAAATTTTTATTAAATGGAGAAAAAACTTAGTTTCAAAATAAGGCAAGAATCAATTGAAATGTTTTTCCCTAAATTTAGAATAAAAAACAAACTGCATATTATTAAAATATTATTTGAAGCTTGTAGATATATTTTATTTGAAGATTTAACTAATAAACTTGAGGAAAATATGCTCATTTTGAACGTTGACAAAATGAGTAGATTATTTTTTATATCTGATAATAAAACCTATTCTATACATTTTCCATTTACAATTAATATTAGTCCAATAGAGAGAAAAATTTATTATAAAAATATTTTGCCTATTGATGCCAGACTCATTTCCGATATTATAAGCATCATTCATGAACCTAAATTTTATAGTGAAGATTATTTTGACTTTGCAGAATCCTTTTCGGACATAGATGATATATATTTAGGTAAGACCTGGCCTTTATTAAAAGATTTATTAATATTTGAAGATGGTTACTTAAGGTTGGATAGAGATTTAGATACTTTCCTGAAAGCAAAAGCTGAAGGAAAAGAACATATGCATCCAGAAAATCATATTGATATATTTTATACATCTGGGAATACTTTTAAGATTGGTCTAACCAAAAATGTGAAACATAAATTTTTTATAGATTTATTAAATGTAAAAACAGACTGTATTTATTTAAAATATTGAATATATCGCTCATTTTTTTTAAATAAAGAGAGTTGGTTTAATATTCAAAAATAAATAGTTAGATTAAATCTAACCTTAATAAGCTCTTTTAATTTTTAAAATTTGCTCTATATAGTATATAATCACAGAATCCTTAATCTTTGCCTCTTGAAACTTTCCAAATTCAACAGGTTTTAAATTTTTACATAAAGATACAAAGCTAGCAATTATACCACTTTGAAAATTTACATGTACAATTAATTTTTTTAAACTCAATTTTAAGAAGAAGTTCTTTTAATTAATGGTTTGACGTATATTAATGTAGGTAATTCCATAACGGAATGCCTTATTATATAAATAGACTATTCAAAATGGAAAAAATTCAATTATTCTATAATTAATTTACAAATTGAAATAAACAATTCAAGAATTAATTACAAAGAAAAAAAGCTAATCCAAATACAGTTAATAAATATTTAATTGATTGTGAGAAAGTTAGTGAATTAACCAAGAAAATATCTGAAAAAGTATATTCTCTTGGAGAAGAATCCATCATCTGCATAGAAGAAGATAATAACGGCACAATATGGTACGGAACTTTAGACGGAGTTAAGCGTATCATAAAACAAAAGTTTTCCTAATTATCCCCTTAAACACAGTTAGAAAATTTACTGATTTTACTCCCGTTTCATGAGGTTGTCTCTTTGTCTTTTGTCTGTGGTCTAATCGTCTCTTCCAAGGGTTTTCTTTGACACTCCATCGGATCTCCTTCGGAACTTGTTCGGATCTCCTTCGGATCTCGTTCGGTTAGAAGCGAACGAGATCCGAAAGAGATCCGTGTAAGATCCTTAGAAAATCCATTAGAGTATCGAAGCAATATCAAGCTTAACTACTAGCAATCCTAAGCCAAACCCAAAGGAAATACAATCGTAATTAGTTAAGGTCTTAGGTAAATCACTTCATATTAAATCCTACAATTCCCAGGTTTTTTATACAGGATTCACAAAAGGGACATGCAAGTCATTCAGATAAAAGGCAGCAGTTATCATTACCCATTCTATCAACCAACCCTCACCACTTCATCCACTTGCTCTAACAACTCCAGCTGATGTGTCACAAGCAGAACTGTAACCTCTGGAAACTCACGCTTTAAATTATCCAAAATCAGTCTTGCGCTACTTTTATCAATTCCTGCTGTAGGTTCATCGAGGATTATCAACTCAGGAGATTGAATAAAGCTTTGTGCTAACAACAGCTTCTTTCTTTGTCCCCCACTTAAGGTGACTCCTTTTTCACCTATCCAAGTGTGATGCTTTTCCGGTAATTGAGTGTACCATTCTTTTAGATCGACCAGGTTAAGGATATGTTCTATTTCAGCTTCTGAGTATTGAAGGAAATTTTCCTGAATGGTTCCTGTCAGTAGATTGGCATTTTGGCTCATGTAAATACATTGAGGAATGGGTAGCTTCTGTATGGGGGAGCCATTCCACGTCATGCTTCCAGAGGCTTGGTATTCGGGATAGAATAAGCTATTTAATAGGGTGGACTTTCCAACACCAGTAGGACCAACTAAGGCATGCCATTTGCCTTTTTGAAGCTTGAAGTTCAATGTAGGAAAAGGATGCGGTTCATTCGGTATTTTAGCAGACCAATTACTTAATTCCAAACTATTCAATTTTGGCAGACTTGTAGAGCAATCTATAGCTTTTGTTGTCGCTAGCAACTTATCGATCTGTTGTACATTGGCCTTTAATTCCTTGTTAATTGCCTTTTGGAAGAACAATAGTTCTGCTAGTTCTGTAAGGGCCAGAATTCCCAAGAAGATACCTGTACTGACTTGTACCGATTCTCCGGCAGAACTAAATAGAAACAACAGATTGATAGCCAGCAATGTGAATAATAGGCCCGCCACTTGCTGTAAGGCAATAGCCTGCTTACGGATCATGTTATTCAGCTTGTGCAATTCTTTAGTTTGGCCTTGCTGTTGATCTATTACGAATGCTGCCAATTGAAGTTTCTTGATTTCGATTGAAGCTTCGAAAGTCTCCAGAAGCTGTTTTTTCTGTTCTCTTTTAATCTCCTGCGCCTTTTGGTGTAGCGTTTTATTTCTCCTTAGCAATATCGTTGGGACAAGGAAAAAAGCAATTGCCCCATAAGCAACATACATAAGGGCAAAGCTGAGGGCATAGTCCCATAAGATGATGCCTGCAATGACGGAGCTAACCAGAAAAGCGATAAAAGGGAAGAACCAAAGCAATAGAAAATTGGATAAGGCCTGTATTCCTTTAAGGCTTGTATGGGCAATTTCAGAATGGTCATGAACTTGCTTTTCATAGTAGGGTAGAGCGCCTAGATTCTTGAAAATTTGGAGCTGTAGGTATTGCTCTAGACCAAGTACGGTCTTATGGTTTCTCGTTTTATCGAAGTATTTGGTTGCCGTCCTGACAATGGCAATAAAGCGAATGATAGAGGAAGGGAATAAATAAGAGAAGGTGCTATTGCCCGTAGCAAAAACTATGGAACAAACGACTAAGAACCAACCAGCAACTGTAGGAAGAGCAATAAAGGAAATGCTCCAGATAATGGCGAGTATTAGGCCAATGATCCAAGAAGTACGATTCTTGTGTAGGAAATATTGTAGGATATGTCTAATCATGAAAAATGGATTTGACTACCTAGCGATAGTTCCAATTGGAAATCTGCTAATTCTTTTACGGATGTTTGATGCGTTGCGAGGATGACTAATTTGGTTTTGGAGAGTTCCATTAATTTACGAAAAAGAACCTCTTCGGAATGCGAATCCAGGTTTGCTGTAGGTTCGTCTAATAATAAAACTGGTTTTTGCTCAGCTAATAATCTAGCAAATCCTAAGAGTTGTTTTTGACCGGCAGAAAGCTGAATTGCATTATTTGTTAGTCTAACATCCAGGTCCCATTGGTTGCTTGTTAGCACCTGTTGAAAGCCAGAAAAATTTAAGAGTTCAGTCCATTCAGACTCTGAAAAATCTTGATTTAATGCAATGTTTTTTCGGATGCTATCGGTGAACACAAAAGTGTGCTGGTTAAAATAGCCCGTATTTTTTAACAACCACTCCTCGGTTTCTTCCACTGAATAATTATCTAGCGTAATTGTTCCAGAGCTTGGATTTAAATATCCTGTCAGCAGTTTTAACAAAGTTGATTTACCCGATCCGGATATTCCTTTTAACCAAACTAAGCCCTTATTTGGCAAGTCGAAATTTAGGTCTTGCAACACCATCTGGCCTTGCCTTTGATATTGGAAACATAAATCCTGGACATGAATTGTGGAGAACATGCTGTTTTCTATAAGTTCTTTGGAGGTTGTAACAGTAGGAAATGATTGTTCCTTAATAATTTCATACGCCTGTTCAGCAACTGCTATTGCTTTATTGCGATCGTGATAGGCACTAACAAATTTCCTGAGGTAAACATAATAAAAGGGGGTTAACATCAATAGGAACATCGCATTTCCAAAATGATAGCCAGCACCTCTTTCGTGAAAGGGTAAATAATCCAGTAAACTTAATCCTAAATAGAGCGCAACGATGGCAATACTGAAGGTAATGAAGAACTCCATCAAAGTAGAAGAAAGCATAGCTACATGCATAACCTTCATATTTGCCTCATTTACTTCGGTACTTTTTTCCTGAATGAATTCTTCTTGTTGTTTTAGCTTTCCTAAATTCTGAATACTGGTTATGGATTGAATTCTATTGTAGAATACGGAAGAATATCGTAAGAATAGCTGAATATTTTTCTGATGAATGGACTCTGCGCCATAACCAACGGCAATCATCTGAAGGGGAATCAACAGTAAGGAGAGCAGTAATATTCCCCCAACAATGGGATCAATATAAAAGAACACCAAGATGAGTGCTCCACTTACCAGAACAGAGGCAATACCAGTTGGGATAAAGTTGCTAAAGTAAGGTTTCGTGTCTTCCAACAAATCGCTATAAATATGTACAGCTTCACTTGGTTTGACCTGTTGGTTGTTCAAGCTGGCTTTTAAGAAATCTGATTGCATGGAGAGCATGGATTTCTCTCCTGCCAGTTCATTATAATGCTGGCTGAAATAATTGAAAATATAGCGAAGAATTACGGCGACCACAGCAAGGTATAAATAATTCTCTTCAACGGTTTTATTCAACCAAAGGTATAAGAATTGAGAAATCGAAAAGGCAAAAGCAACAAAACATATAGATCCCGCGAGGGTAAATATTGCCCCTAAAATCCAATACTTTTTTATGCTAGGAATATATGAATGCAACCACTCTTTTGATTCTTTAAGCATCAATATCGTTTCTTTTCTTTAGAAGGTTTGGTAAGAGACTTCCTGCTAGAATTCCGAATACTGCTCCTGATATCAATGCAGTTGCCATTCCTAGCACACCTAAGAAGGCAAAGAATAGGAGGGAGCCAATGACCAGGAATATTAAATTCAACACAATACGAGATAATATTTTCATAATGTTTAGTGTTTATTGACGTATTTCTGTTTTCCTTTAAAAACGCGATAAGCAAATAAATTATACCAAAGTACCATAGGCATACATAAACCTACTCCAATCACCAAAAAGCGAATACTGCTTGGACTTGGGGATGCTGTATTTTCTATTAACACCTCCGGACTAATATAAGGGAACATAAATAATCCTAGGCCTATAACCAATAATAAATCTATCATTAATGCGGCATAAAAGGTGGCTACATGTTGTTGTACTTTCTTAAAGCTGTAATAGGAATACATGAATATCAAGACCATGTATATTAGTACCGCAACTGCAATAAGCGCAATGGCACGCTCCTTACTGAAGCTGATTAATATGGCATTTTTTTGAAGCAACATCCATAAGCTGATGGAGAAGATCAGAAGAAATGAAACGATCAACCACCTGCTGAATAGAACAGCCTTTTTCTTCACGCGTCCTACTGATTTCATGTATTGCCAATTCATTCCATTAATCCCATACATCAAAACCAATAATAGAACAATACAAGTGTTCATGATGACATGATTAACTACTGCAGGATTTAAGAAACTACAGATAATACTTGCGAAGATTAGGCCTTGAGGGAGTACGATCATCCAGCTAGACAGAAAAAACAAATAGCGCCAATATTGGGCAAATTGTCTTTTAGTTCCTTGAAACTCCATGCTCACCGCTCTTAGGAAAAAGCCGAACAGCATAATGTAGAGATAAATGTAATGGTCTGGCAATACGGTAGAATAAACACCAGGGAATGCGCCCCAGAGCATAGTCCCGATTAAGATAATCCAGCTTTCATTTCCATCCCAACTCGATTGTACGATGGAAACCAAAACACGTTGATCCTGAATATTTCCTTGAAAGGGTAGCATAATTCCCAATCCTACGTCATAACCATCCAACATCAAATAGAATGTCAATGCAAATCCGATCAATGCTAATGCTATATAAATTTCAATTGTCATATCGCTTTTTCTTATTGGATTATTTTAAACCTACTCTAACCTGTTTTTGGAAATACCGTAAATACATAATGATGGCAAAAGCATAAATCAGTATGATCATAGATAGGGTTATTGCTACCTGTTTTTCTGTAAGCATGCTATAGGCTTCATCTGTCCGCAAAAGGCCATAGACCACAAAGGGTTGACGACCAATTTCTGCTGTTAACCAACCACAGACAATAGCAACAAAGCCAATAGGAGACATATATACCGCAAACTTCTGTAGAAATTTACTTGTAAAAAAAGTCCCTCGGACTCGAGCAAATAGACCTGCAAATACGAATATGTATATTAGAATAGCAATGAAAAACATGATCCGAAAGGTGTAAAATATCGTATTGACAGGAGGTTGATTTTCTACAGGAACATTATTCAATCCGGGGATTGGTTTATTAGGGTCCTTATTTATCAATAGCCCTCCAAGCTTAGGGATTCCGAATTGCCAGTTGTTTTTCTGTTCCTTTTGATTGGCATCAATGGCGATCAACCAATCGGCACTTTCATCGTTGAAATGGCCTTCCAGAGCTAATAATTTCCCGGTCTGTCCGCCTTCGAGTCCGATTAATAATGCCGTCTCATCCCCTACATAAAGTTGAAAGGGAATAAGTATCGTCAAGAAAACCATAGCTTGATTGAATACCCGACGATGTATATATACATCCTTTTTTTTCAAAAGATAATAGGCAGAGACCCCATTAACCACCAAGGTGCTGGTCAAGGCTACACCCAATACAATGTGAAGTAATCGAATGACAAAAGATTTATTAAAGATGATGGCCATCCAATCTTTGGGAAGGAATTGACCATTGACAAACTCATAGCCTCCCGGAGTCTGCATCCAAGAGTTGGCACTCATAATCCATGTCATGGACATCAGAGTCCCCAAGGCAACCATACAAGTAGCCAAAAACATCACCTTTTTACTTACTCGCTTGCCTGCATAAAGCATAATACCAATAAAGCCTGCCTCCAGGAAAAAGGCAGTTATAACCTCCATACTGATGATGACCCCTAAAATTGGACCTACAGCATGTGCATATCGCGACCAATTGAGCCCAAACTCAAAGGTCATAACTGTACCACTAACAATACCTAAACCAAAGCCTACAGCAAAGATCTTCTTCCAAAAATTGTATAGCTTTAGATAAGCCTCGTTCTCGGTTTTCAAGTACCGGTAATACCAATAGACTAACCAAAAGGATAATCCAATGGAGATGGATGGGAATAGAATGTGAATTGCTGCTGTAAAACCAAATTGCCAGCGGGACAGCAACTCAACGGCTAATAATTCCATGTGATGTATTTCGTTTATTTTAACCTATTGTATTCATTTGCATTATACTACTGATACTGATAGCCCCCGTAATGTTTTACAGGACTCCATGCCGGGATGACCTCAAGCTTCTTTGTTGTTAAGCCTGGAAACTGTTCATCGGCATATACAATCTTCCCATCAACAATGGTTAGGTTTGCTTTTAGTTCCTTGATTTTACTTTCATCGATGCTGAAATAATCTTCATCTAGAATGGCTAAATCCGCATAATATCCCTTTTTAAGAAGACCCTTCTCATTTCCTTGTTTTATAAGCTCATAGCCTCCTTTAGTCAACAGCTGTAAGGCTTGTGCTCTGGATAATCTATGATCAGGACTTAATACTTCTGTATCGCCTACTGTCTTGCCTGATACCAACCAATGCAAGGCTATCCAAGGGTTATAAGAAGAGACACGTGTAGCGTCTGTTCCTAATCCAAGGGGAATTCCCATTTGTAAGATCTTGTGAATTGGAGGGGCTTCATTCGCAGCTTTCTTGCCATATCGACGGATGAAGTTTTCTCCTTGAAAGGACATCCTGTTCTGAATGGCAATACCACCACCCAATGCTTTGATACGCTTAAGATTTGCTTCACTAACCGTTTCCGCATGGTCAATAAACCAAACTAGATCATTTAAAGGATTTTCTTCGTTTACAGCTTCTATGACATCCAACATTCGACCGATAGTCTGATCATATGTAGCATGCAATCTAAATGGCCACCTATTATTCACCAATAATCGAATTACCGGTAGCAATTGTGTTTCCATGGAATCCGGCAATTCTGGTCTTGGGAAAATAAAGTTTTCAAAGTCGCCGGCATCTGAAACAATATTCTCTCCAGCGCCCGCCACATAATAATCTCTTGGAATGGCTGTAGCTTTAGGGTGAATACCGACATCAACCATACCGACCCATTTCGTATAATCGTTTAATTCTTGCCCCTTTTTTTGCGCAAATAAATAATGTGGGAGTCTCAAAGTAATTTTACCTTGATCATTTAATTCGTCAGTAATGCTGTAATCATCCGGATAGTTTTGGAAACCACCACCTGCATCCATCACCGAGGTAATCCCTAATCGGTTTAACTCCGTCATATACTGCAAAGTGGAGTTGATTTTTTCCTCTTTACTAAGCTCTGGTAGCTTGCCTAAAGTAGAGTAAAGGATAAAAGCATTTGGTTCTGCAAATAGCATCCCTGTTGGCTTTCCTTCTTTGTCTTTTTCTATTAAACCACCAATTGGGTTCTCCGTATTTTCATCAAGCTTGAGGGCTTTAATACCGGCCTTATTGAGATAAGCCTTTCCATATAGGTACAGCACAAAGGTCGGCACATCTCCAGTTGCCGCATTGATTTCTTCTAATGTGGGATCTCTTTGTTCCTTGAATTGAAAAGGAGACCAACCGCCAACCACTCTAACCCATTGGTCTTTTGGAGTTCGTTGAGCCTGTTCTTTTAATAATTGTAATGCTCTTTCCAAGCTTTTTACACCATCCCAACGTAATTCACTGTTGTAAAAACGACCAGCACGAATCACATGGGCATGAGAATCAAATAAACCAGGGATAACGGTCTTGCCTTTGGCATCAATGACCTTACTGTTTTTACCTTGGTTTTTCTTGATTTCCTGGTTGGAACCCACAGCGATGATTTTATTGCCCTTTATAGCAATTGCCTCAGCAACCGTGTAATTGTTTTCCATGCTATGCACCTTCGCATTGTGTATTACCAAGTCGGCTTTTTCCTGCGCATATAAATTTGAACCAAGACTACTAACTGTTAGCAGACTCGTGAGTACTAGTAAATGTCGGATGCTTTTTTTCATATGTGATTTCGTTTTGAATAGATAGTGATTATTTGATAGCTATATGTGTTGTTTTTATTTGCTGGTACTCTTAACAGTCTTTATTCACTTATGCATTAATTTATTCGGCTGAACTTTATGATTTGTGTGCATGAAACGTATAAGGCTGCTGCTAATGAGGCAAGACTTAACTTGACGTTTTATTGCTCATAAGTTATTATTTAAACAAAATGATTAAGCAAAATTGCTTGCTTAAAATTATTAGCGTGAAATCTATTGCGTTAAACAAAATGTTGAACTTGAAATCAAGTGATTTTCAATGATCATTTGTTTTTCTTGCTGAAAATAAGGAAATATCTAATTATTTCTCGTGTTTAAACATCTATTTATCATTATTAATATTTTTTTAAATAATTATCTTGCCTCAATGGGTTTAAATGCAGATTTTCATTTGCGTAATTTTTTTGAATCATTTTGGAGAAATAATGAAATGTTACAAAACAATAGTTTTCCTTCGGCATAATACTGCTGGTAGGTTGATTGTCTGTGCCTGTGCTGTAATTAAATGTGCTCGATGATGATTCAATAGCAGCTTGAGCTACTAATATGTTCCTCTGCTTTTGGTTTTTCAACAGTCGAATTAGGTTTCGGGTTTAAAGTTTTTTCAAAGCTCTGCTTAATTTGCTGGCAAGAAGAATGAAAAAAAATTAGAATAAGTAATAGGATACTGAATTAAAAATAGCTTTAGAAAAGGAGTTGATTTTCTGCATGCTATTTTTCTTTCTAATTTAAGAAAATTTTTCTAAACAATATTAAGAAGCTTTTTGCGACACATAATCTAAAACAGATTTAATCTAATCATTTGCATATTTAATTATTCACTTTTAAAAGAGATATGCATAAAGGAAAAGACGTGTTTCTTTTTAAGGTAATACGCTAATTTTGTTTAGTTTTGCGTTTTTACGGATAACCAAAATCCCTTTGATGCACAACTATTTCATATTATCAGATGAAGAGCTTTTTGACCTGATTAAAAATGAGGATGAGTTGGCATTTTCTGAACTTTACAATCGTTATAAACGTCCAATGATTGGTTTGGCTTTAAAGAAATTGGATGATGAAGAAGTCGTTGAAGATATTGTACACGATCTATTCGTTAAATTCTGGATTAATAGGGCGGCTATTCAAATCACAAATTTTAAATCCTATATCTATCGAGCCCTACGAAATAAGGTACTGGATTATATTGCTCACTTGGTTCATGAGCGGAAATATTTGGATTCTCTAGTCGATTATGAGAATGATTATGCAGAAGGGTCTGATTTTACTATCCGTGAAGAGCAGTTCCTTCAGGAACTGGATAAATTAATGATTCATTATTCCCCGCAGGATAACATGATTCTTAAAATGCGTATGCAGGGCTATAGCAATACCGAAATTGCAGAACATTTAGGTCTTTCTGAGAAGACTGTTCGTAATAAATATAGCCTAATAACCAAAGCTTTAAGTGGAAAGCTTAAAATTCTTACAATTTTTTATTTTTTCTAAGGGACAATTGAAATTCAGAATCGTCTTAGTTCTGAATGTAACCAAAAAGTAATCCTTGGATTAACAAACCATTAATCAATGAACATTGACAAGAATCGTTTGGATCGTTATCTAAAGGGAGAATCGACTCCTGAAGAGCAGCAACTAATTGAAGCATGGTATGCACAATTGGGGGCAGATTCTTCATTGGATGAAAAAAAGGTAGATCGTATCAGCATGCGCCTAGATCAACGCATGCAAAATGAAGGATTGCTTACTGAAATTCCTGTTAAGAAACTATCAACAAGGAAGTCTCTACGGTTTTGGTATGCATCAGCTGCGGCAGCTGCTCTATTGGTATTTGGAATTTATTTCTTCAGCCAGAAACATGAGAGTAATACTCAAAAAGATCTGCTTGCCGATATAAAGGCTCCTCAAGGTACCAATGCCGTGATAGTTTTAGGTGACCAGCGTGAAGTAGAACTTGATAAATTAAAAAATGGTGACACCATCCATGCTGATGGATATCAGGTATTTCGCAATGAACATGGCGAGATAACCTATAAGGTGGCGAGTGCAACAGGACAGCCTGTTTACAATACGGTTCGTACTAAGGCTGGAGGGATGACTTCTGTCCAATTGGCGGATGGCTCCAGAGTATGGGTTAACTCCAATTCTGAATTAAAATATCCGATATCCTTTGCCAAGCATCAAAGGGAGGTTTCGTTGAATGGGGAAGCTTACTTTGAAGTTGAAAAAGATGCCACTAGACCATTTTATGTTAAGTCTAGAGAGCACACTGTAAAAGTATTAGGAACGAGATTCAATGTTCAGAATTATGATAATGAATATAAGTCGACGTTATTAGAAGGAAAAATAGCACTAACAAATAAAGCAACAGCGCTAGGGGAAGAAGTGGACTTGGAATTTCCAGTCCAATTGCGACCAAACCAGAGTTACGATGGAAATAGAATAATCTTTGAGGAAGATGCCAATCGAGCAATCGACTGGAAAGAAGGTTATTTTGATTTTTCCAACACAACTCTGGAATTGGCTGCAGTTAAGCTGAGCAATTGGTATGATGTGAAAATTAAAGTTGCCGGAGCATTAAAGAATAGACGTATCTATGCTCAAATTGACCGTCAGCGAAGTTTAAAGGATGTTTTAGAAACAATCAATACCGTAATTCCTATCAAATATGAATGGAATAATAATGAAGTTTTAATTACTAACCTTAAATAATAACCATTATAAAAATGAATGCAAGATTACAAGTAGGAACCTTAATAGGTTCCCTAAAAGCTCTGTTGTCTTTTCGAAAAGCAGTAATTGGAATGGGATTAACCATTCTTATGCTGATTAGTGTTCATGCTTTTGCACAAAATGTTACGCTAAAGGAACAAAACACAAGCATTGAACGCGTCCTTGAAAAGATGAAAAGGGAGCATGGATTGGATTTTATAGGTGACATGAGCCTGTTTAAAAGAGCCAAACCCGTTTCTATTCAAGTAGAGAACAGACCGATTCAGGAGGTGTTGAATCAGCTGTCCAAAGGTCAACCGTTTGAATTGATTCTGAGTAAAAAAACCATTTATTTAAAAGAAAAAACACAAACAGCGGAAAGAAACGATGGCCCTAAAGGAAGCTACTTTACATTGGTAGGAACTGTTACTGATGCTAACAATAAGCCTATCGAAGGGGTTACAGTGAAGTTGCAAAACTCTTCCAATTGGGCAAGTGTTACCAGTGATGATGGATCATACGCTGTTGAGGCATTTGATAATTCCCAAATTCATTTCAGCATGCAGGGCTTCGAATCTGTTACTGTAAATGTGGCTGGAAAAAGACACATTAATGTGCAATTGAAAGAAAGAAATATTGCCATTGAAGAGACCGTAATTACAGGATATTCCCGTAGATCTAAAGAATCTTATACAGGGGCTTCAACAACCATAACACGTAAAGACTTAGAGAAGTTTAATAATAGAAACATCCTTAGTGTCATCGAAAGTTTAGATCCTTCTTTCAAAATACATGAAAACAATTCACAAGGGTCCAATCCCAATAACATAGCTGATATCACTGTTCGTGGTCAAAACATGGTGGCAGGATCAAGCTTAGGATCTAGTGAAAGAGGTCGCTATGCCGTGAATTCTCCGCTCGTTATTATCGATGGATTTGAATCTTCCATGGAGCGATTATACGATATGGATCCCAACCGTATTGAATCCATTTCCATTCTAAAAGATGCCACCGCTACTGCTCTTTATGGATCAAGAGGTGCTAATGGTGTTTTAGTATTAGAAACAAGATTGCCAAAAGATGGTAAGTTTACCATTTCCTATTCACAGCAGCCTTCTACTTCCATAGTTGATCTTTCTGATTACAACTTAATGAATGCGATGCAGAAGTTGGAATATGAAAAGCTTTCAGGTTTGTACCACAGTGAATCGACCAATACCTTGTTGAACTTACAGTCCATATATCAACATCGCTATCAAGAGGCCGCTGCTGGTGTAAACACCGATTGGATTCATCAGCCTGTTCAATCCAAGACTTCCTTGGCACACAGTATCCGCGTAGAGGGAGGTAATGATCGCGTACGATATAGTATTGATGGAAATTATGGCGATACTAAGGGTGTGATGAAAGAGTCCGGAAGACAACGTGCAGGAGCAGGATTTAACCTATTATACCGTATTGCAAATAAGTTATCTTTTAGAAATTTAGCATCCTTTTCAAATGTAAAAGCTTATAACTCTCCTTATGGATCGCTAAGCACTTATTCCCGCATTAATCCTTATTATCGTATTTATAATGAAGCAGGAGAGTTAAATAGGGTTTATAATTTGGAGTTTTATGCGATGAATGGGAAACCAGAATTAGTATATAACCCACTGTATGATGCAGGCTTGCCCTATATTGATGAATCCAATTCCACCGTTATTAGCAATAACTTAAACTTAGAGTACTATATATTGCCGGAGTTGAGGGTTGTTGCATCAGGTATGATCTCTAAAACTTTTGCCAAGTCGGAAATGTTCCGTTCTCCTAATCACTCGAGTTATTTTGAAGCTACAGACATTACCCAAAAAGGTGTTTATTCCTATGGTGGAGCTGATGGTTACAGTGTTTTGGGAAACCTTAATGTAAACTATGGAAAAACCTTTGGCAAACATATTCTAAGCCTAATGGCCAACACAGAGGTAAAATCCACAAACCAAAACAATACTGGATATTCAGTAATTGGTTTTATGGATGATGATTTTATTTCGCCAAAAATGGCTGCTCGTTATAGCAATTCCAATCCTCCGTATGAAAACCTGGTAACCCGTTTAATGGGTGTGATGCTAAATGGTACATATAACTACGATAACCGACTGATCCTTGAAGGAACCTATCGTGTAGATGGGTCTTCAGCTTTTGGAAAAGATAATAGATTTTCTAGTTTCTGGTCTACCGGTCTTGCCTATAATTTGCACCGAGAGAAGTTCATGGAAAACTCAGGTATTAATATGCTACGTCTATTCGGAAACTATGGTGTTTCTGGTGCAGATTCATTCCTTCCGGGTATGACATCGACAAGCTATGAAATCAAAAGTAACAATTTGTATTATCAACAAGTGGGCTTCTTGTATTCCGGAGAAGGGAATCACCAATTAAGATGGCCACAAATTTATTCCTTGAGTGCAGGTATTGAAGGCGCATTGTTTAATAGCCGTTTGAATGTAAAATTGAATGCCTACCATAAGCTAACCAAGAATATGGTATCGGAGATTTCTGTTGCACCATCGTTAGGCTTGCACAACAATACATATTTTGAAAATATGGGCGAGGTAACAAATAAAGGTATTGAAGCCTATATTAACTTAGAAGCCTATAGAAATAGTGAAAAAGGATTTTCATGGTTCATTAATGCTTCTGGAGCTCGAAATATCAATAAGCTAACTAAAATATCGGAAGCATTACGTGACTTAAATGAACAAAACAACAATGACTATGGCGTAGGTTCGGTACCACAGACGCCGTATTACCAAGAAGGAGAGTCATTAGATAACATCAAAGGTGTATTGTCTTTAGGAATTGACCCAGCAACAGGTAAGGAAGTTTATCAGAAGTTAGATGGTTCTCCAACTTTTGTATGGTCAACAAGTGACCTTCGCGTATTAGCTAACGGAGCTCCAAAATTGAATGGAACCATTGGAACAACCATCAATTATAAGGGATTTTCTTTGCAAGGTATTTTATATTATGTCTTAGGGCAACATGTCTATAACTCAACCTTAGTTGACAAAGTGGAATCGGTAGAACCAAAATACAATGTCGATTTAAGAGTGTTGACAGATCGTTGGAAAAATCCTGGAGATCAAACATTCTTTAAAGATATTGCCGATAGGTCCCAGACACAATTAACCAGCCGATTCTTACAAAAAGAAAACACCTTAAGGCTGGCCTCATTAAATCTGAACTATGATTTCAGTAAAGAATTTGTTTCCAAATTGAAACTACAACGCCTACGTTTAAACGCATCTACAAATGACCTATTCCGTTTCAGTACTATCCGAATGGAAAGAGGAACCAGTTATCCGTTTTCACGTAGTATTAACTTTGGTATTTACCTAGAATATTAGACCTGTTATGAAAAAATTAATCATATATACACTTTTATTGCTTGGCTTTTCCAGCTGTAATAAATTCTTGGACGTAAAGCCCGATGATCAAGTGTATGAAGAAGAAGTGTTCAGCAATGAACGTGGTTTTACAAAAGCATTAACTGGCGTTTATCGAGCAATGGCCTCAAATGGCCTATATGGACGATCGCTCAAATATGGGGTAATGGATCTAATGGTTGGCTATTGGAATGTCCAAGCCGATGATATTGTGTCGAATGACTTTAAAAATTTCCGTTATAATAATGGCACAGCAAGAGGACAGATTGATGCCATTTGGACAGGTCTTTATAATGCAGTTCACCAAACCAATATTATTATTTCCTATTTACCTAATATAGAAGGCAAACCGAATTATGATATTATTGCTGGTGAGGCATATGGATTAAGAGGCTATCTTCATATGGAGATATTGAAAATTTTTGGACCAGTGATTTCGCAAGAAGGAATAAATGCTATTGCGATTCCTTACTATTTAACCCCAACGCATAAACCCGAAAAATATAAAACTGCTAAGGAAGTTTTGGATCTTATTGAAGCTGATTTACAAAAGGCTGCAGAATTATTAAAAGAGGATCCTATCATCAAAATAGGACGTACCGGTAATCAAAACAACCCCAATGTTGGTGATTACAGCGCTTTATTAGATCGCCGTGGTATTCGCATGAACTATTATGCTGCAAAAGGTCTTTTGGCAAGGAAATCATTGTTAGCGGGAGATTCTAAAGTTGCTTATGATAGAGCAATGGAGGTTATCAATGAATTGAAAGAAACAGAAGCAATACGATTTGTCACTTTTGATGATATTTATGACGACCATAAGGATCTTCGATTTACACCTGAGAATCTTTTTGCTGTATATAATAACCTTTCCTATTTTAATTTCTCTAATGATTTTGTTAAAGGTAATGGACATTCAGTGGCTTATGAAAACAATTTAGATAAAATCTATGAATCCGGTACAGGTTCGCCTTATGATTTGCGGTTTGTGTGGGGAATTGATGGCATATCGGAAGAGTACTTTGTGAAATTCTTTTCCCCAGAAAATGAATCTATTCCTGATCTAGTTAATCATGCCTCTCATGAGCTTCAGTTAATGAATCTTCCTGAACTGTACTTTATTGCATCCGAAGTGAAGATTGAAGATAATTTAGAGGAGGCGGTAAGTCTATTGCAAGATTTTAGAGCAGCGCGGGGGATTTACGATGATATTCCAAATTCTAGCAAAGCAGAGGTTCAACAAGCATTAATCGATGAGGTTCGTCGTGAATATATTGGTGAAGGGTTTTTGTTCAGTTTTTATAAACGTAAATTCTTACCAATTCCTGTAACCGGGAAGATTGTTCAGCCAAGCTTGGCGATTTATAAATTCCCGATTCCTTTAAGTGAAGATTTATACAACCCAAAACCTTAAGACGATGAAAACAAGATTTTTAACCGTATTTGTGTTGGTGTTTACCACCTTGTTTGGATGTAAACAAGAGGAAGATTTAGTTCCATATGATACCTCCAAAACCTATATCTTTTTTAATGATTATAACTTGGATGGCGGTACTACCAATTATATCAATGAGAAGAGTGTCTCTTTTGCATTCCATGAATTGGATGTAAAAACCATCCGTGTCGGAATTCCTGTCGGGATAATTGGTATGCCTCTGGACCAGGACAAAGAATTCTCCGTAATAGTAGATGATAAGGAAACAACCCTATCGAAAGATTTATACCAGATAGAAAAACCAGTTTTTCATAAAGGTTTGATTAATGACAGTTTATTTGTCATTCTTCATAAAAAGGCTGATATGAATGACAAGTCCTATGCGCTGAAGCTAACCTTAAAGGAAAATGATCAGTTTTTATTAGGGGTGAAAAATACCCTTAGCATGAAATTGAATGTTTCAAATAAGTTAGAAGAACCTAGTTGGTGGGAAGATTATTCTGCATTTTTTGGTCCATTTTATTCCGAAGTTTACCAACAATGGATATTAACTTATTATAAAGGTGCTGACCCAACACCAAATTCTTCTGGTGAAAGATTTGTCTATTATTGGGACAATATGCCAGGTTACTTTACAGACCTGCCAAATGATAAACCTATTCTTTATAACCATATTTTGCTAGTAAAGAAATACTTTCAGGATCATGTGGTTTATCCGAATGGTGATACCAGCCAACCACGTATTTTATTACCTTAAATCTTAACTCATTATGAAGTCTATATATGTATTTTGTCTTTATATTTCGCTGTTATTTATGGCTTCCTGTTCGAAGGATCAAGGAAATTATGATTACACGGAAGTAAATAAATTGGTGGTAGTGGATACCGCCGGAGAGCCAATCAATAGGCAAGAATTTGAGGTCGCAGAAGGAGAAGATCTGTCAATTGAAGTACAAGCAAAAGGAACTTTGCCCGACTTTGATCCTGCCAAGGTGAAATATGTTTGGGCAGTTGATAAGGATACTTTAGGTGTCGGGTCAAAAGTAACACTGAAAGCTAGCCAGTTTAAGCCTGGGTCAAATAATGTCAAATTATATGCTACGGATCCTACAACAAATCTAGAATACTTAAATGTTTTTTCAGTTTTTGTTAGTAAAACAGTATCCAAAGGGTTTTTTGTGTTAACTAAAGATACTGACCTTAACAGTATTTTATATATCAAGTCAAGTAGAAAACCTAATTCGAACTGGTTCCGATTAACTAGTTTAGGTAAGGAGAATCCGTATCCTCTTGGAAAAAATCCGGTGGCAATAGATTTAAAATCCAGGTACCGTGTTTACGATGGCTTCACAGTTGTAACCAAAGATGGTGCTAATCCTATTATGACGGTTGACCTTCCGAGCATGGAACCTTATGCTATTGTTAAGGGAATAGGCACTTCAGTGAGTGGAGGGGATTTACATCCTACCTTTTTTAGGATGGGTTATTCTGCACTCAATGGTACCGGATTTATTTTAGACAATGGTCGTGTCCGCAGAGTTTCGGAGGGATATTTATGGCCAGAAGCCATTAGAGGTGTCGCCAAATATGATTTTGGAAAGAATGGAATTTGCTATGATGACTTTAATGTTAGTGGTTATGCTGGTCGCTTCCTGATGGGTTATGATAAGATAAGCAAACGTATTCTGTTCTTTGAAAGTGCTAGACAGCGTTTCAATTTTGACCAAATTTCAGAAAATTTAAGTACCGAACCTTTGGGAGACTTGGAAGTAGTTGGTGCTGGTCCAGATGCTTTTGGTACAACTGGTGGATTGCTATATGGCTTAATCCTTAGAAAGGGCGATCTAGTGTACAATTTCTCCACTTTTGGGAATTTCAATGCTTCTCGAAAATTTGAATTTACCAAAGTAAAAGAAAATGCGAGGGCAAATATCCCTGGAATTGAAAAAGCAGTAAGTTTCAATTACGATAAATGGGCTAGGATGTATTATTATGCCATTGGAAGAACCTTATACCGTTTCCCGTTTTTCAGTGTTAGCCCCCTACCTTTCTTTACCCTCCCAGAAGATGGAACAGGTAATATCGTTGCTTGGTCTTTTGACAGAGATGAAAGTGGAGGTCACAAGCACGTAGGAATTGCTACCTTCAATCCAAGTGCAAAAGAAGAAAAGAAAGGTTCGTTCTATCATTATTCTGTTAAATCAGATGGCTCTGGAAATCCACTTACATTGATATCAAAGAGCCTATATCAAATAGATGAAGCCGTGTCAATAGCTTTAGGAGTTGAGTAATTAAATAAAATCATGCCAAGTGCATAAATGAAGATCAATATGAATAAAATAATAAAAGGCCTATTGTTGGGTTTATTAGCTGTTCCAACACTTGGTATTGCCCAAGATGGTGGCACCTTTTTATTAAAAGGAAATGCCCCAAAAGAATTGAAAAAAGTTTATCTGTTTTATTATGATTTTACAACTGATGAACAAGTTATAGATTCTACTGATGTTAAGGAAGGTCAATTTTCCTTTGAAGGAGAGATTGATGGTACAAGCTATGCCGGATTAATATTTAGAAAGGACTTCAAAGATGAACAATCTTCAGTTATTTCGGATTATTGGTTCTATCTAAGCTCTGGTCAAACAGTAGTTGATGCAAGCCAAGGCAATGCGAAAATGTTGTCAGGCGATAAAGGTGCGCAAGAATATTTAGCTTTTTCTGATGAACGAACTAAAATAAGAAATAAGTTCGCAACGCCAGATTACAAAGCTTACGAAGATAAAATCGAAAGCTTGGAAGGACAGATTGAACAGTTGAAAGCAGAGCGTGATCAAAAGTTCGGAAAGTGGGAGGACTTATATCAAGAAGCACAATTAAAATTTATCGAAACGCATCCAAATAGCAGTTTAAGTATACAGTTTTTGGAATCCATGGTAAGTGTAGAGACGGTTAATGATAAAGTAAAAAGCTTATTTAATGCTTTGAACCCAGAACTTAAAAAAAGCGCTAAAGGGAAGAAGCTTCAGAATATCTTTAATGCCTCTAATTTTAGAATAGGATCCATTGCGCCTGACTTTGAACAGCCTGATGCAAATGGAAAGATGGTTAAGCTATCTGATTTCCGCGGTAAATATGTTTTGGTAGATTTCTGGGCATCATGGTGTGTGCCTTGTAGACAAGAAAATCCAAATGTTGTTAAAGCATTCCAAGCATATAAGGATAAAGGTTTCACTATTCTAGGGGTGTCCTTAGATGATAAAAAGGAGAACTGGTTGAAAGCTATTAAAGATGATGGATTAAACTGGACGAATGTTTCTGATTTAAAAGGCTGGCGTAATGAAGCAGCACAATTGTTCGCGATCAGTGCTGTACCATCAAACATGGTTCTATCTCCTGAAGGAAAGATTATTGCTAAGGATTTAAGAGGAGAGGATTTGGAAAAATTCTTAATGGAAAACCTAAAATAATTAATACTGATAATTATAGTTTGTTGTTAAATATAATTCCACAAAGGAACTGCCGATTCGGTGGTTCCTTTTTTTATGATGTCATGTCAGTAAGGATTTAGGCTGTATTTTGGTTGGATTAAGATCTGGCGGCCAAATTTATTTAACCTCTTGGAGGAAATAAATTTGACCGTTTTTAAAAAATGGGAATATTCCCATAATTCTACATTCTACCCATGAATTCCAGACCTTTTTTATTCATCCTGTTTTATTCTACGGTGTTAATAGCTTTCTATAAGCTAATTACTTTTTAATAAATTCCTTAATTAAAGACACAGGTACTGATTGCCTAACAACCATCTGTAAACTCTTCTGTTCTTCTTGATAATAATAAAATGAAAGTGTTTGGGAAACCATGCCTATAATATTTCCTTTATTGTCAAAAATAGGTCCTCCACTTGAACCCCCAGCATAGTCTGCTGATAATTCCATTTTTCTACTATATACATCATCTCCATCTTGTGTCATACGGTTAACCATGCCCTCACTAAAGTAATAGAGATAGGCTTTCGGATGGGCAATGATATAGGCATGCTCTCCAGTTTCTAAATCTTCACCCAATGGAAATGCTTTAATCTTTTTGCCTCCGGTATTGGCTTTGATAATGGCTACATCAGACTTCTTGTCGTAGGTGCAAACGGAATCAATACTAAACATATTGCCATCGTAATCAGCAAGGAAATAGACCACGCTGCGGTCTACCTTACTCGAATCGCCTGATCCTACTTCCCATAATTCTGCCATATGGTGGTTAATTAAAAAGTGTCCTTCTTCAGATACCGGAAATGCTGTAGAAATATTGTCGATTGTGTTTTTGCCATTCCTTGGGTTGACAAATACCTTTACAAATCGATATACATCTGGACGGTTTTGTTTGTAAATCTCTTTTGGACTAAGTACTTTTTTCTTTGCAGGCACAGTCTTCAAGTCAATTTTTCTACGACTACGATTCAAATGAACCGTTTCATAAACCTTGGAATAGTCAGCAAACTTAAAAGCAGGGGATTGTACCTGATAAACAAGTTTCATGAATAAAGCCTCTTCATCGATATAATCCGCAGTCTGACCCTGAACAAATAACGGAAGTACTAATAAGATTAATAGATATTTTTTCATCATCATAATTTAACGTAATAAAAGATAAGACGACTCAAATCACAAATTGTCCCTATTTGCAATAAATATGACGTCAATCTAATTATGGCTTAAAAGACTCAAAATGGCTAGTTTATGCTTTAAAGTGTTTGAAATGGCTAGTTAAAATTAACGTAAAATAAAAAATACACAATCGATTGATAACTATTTTGAACTTGATTTAGGCTCCTATCTAACGAATAAGTTAGACATATGGGTGGTTTTTGCGTCTAAAGCTTTTTACATTTGTCTTAACCTAAAACAACTTTTATGAATAAAAAAATTGCCCATTCCATTTGTTATGGTCTGTTTATACTAGGTTTTCCTGCAGCGGTATTTGCGCAGGCGATTCCAGTTACCAAACAATTAAATGGATTTGCATATGGCCAATTCAATGCCCCAAGTGGAAAAGAATGGGAGTCTCCAGAAGACCTTTCCTTAAACAAAGAACTTCCGCGTGCCTATCATTTTTCTTTTAACGATGTTGCTTCAGCACGTAAAGTTTTACCGGAGAACTCCAGCAATTGGAAAAGCTTGGATGGTACTTGGAAATTCCATTGGGTAAAAAGTCCCGAGGAAAGACCTAAGGATTTTTATCAAGATAGCTACAATACCAATTCTTGGGATGATGTGCCTGTTCCTATGAGTTGGAATATTCTTGGTATACAGAAAGACGGTTCTTTGAAATATGGAGTACCTATTTATGTCAATCAACAAGTTATTTTTAAGCATGCTGTTCAGGTAGATGACTGGCGTGGTGGGGTGATGCGTACGCCTCCTCAAAACTGGACTACTTTTACTTACCGAAATGAGGTAGGTTCTTATAAACGTTCATTTACCATTCCTAAGGATTGGAAAGGGAAAGAGATCTACATCAATTTCGATGGGGTAGATTCTTTCTTTTACTTATGGATAAATGGAAAATATGTGGGCTTTTCCAAAAACTCACGCAACTTAGCCTCTTTTGATATCAGCACTTATCTGAAAGAAGGGGCAGAGAATACGGTAGCTGTTGAAGTTTATCGTAATTCTGATGGCTCATTCCTAGAAGCCCAAGATATGTTCCGCTTACCTGGGATATTCCGCACTGTTTCCCTAACGGCAAAGCCGAAAGTGCAAATTAGAAATCTTGTTGCCATCCCTGATTTGGATGACAATTACCAAAATGCTACGTTGAAAGTTACTGCAGAAGTAAAGAACAGCAACGGTAAAGCCGTTAAAGGTTATAAAATCCGTTATAGTTTGTACGAGAATGAACTGTATAGTGATGCTTCAAAACGTTATGATGCCATTGATCTTCGTCGTTCAGTAGACCCAATAGCAGGGAATTCCTCCATAACGGTAGAACAAAGCTTAAAGGTGGATGCACCAAAGAAATGGTCTGCAGAAGAACCCAACAGATATACCTTGGTAGCCGAGCTATTAGATAATAAGAATCGAGTATTAGAAGTTGTATCAAGCTACATTGGTTTCCGCGAAGTGGAACTGAAAGATACCAAAGCCGAGGATGATGAGTTTGGACTGGCAGGTAGGTATTTCTATGTCAATGGAAAGACGGTTAAGCTAAAAGGGGTAAATCGTCATGAAACCAATCCGGAAAAAGGAAAAGTAATTAGCCGGGAACAGATGGAAAAGGAAATTATCCTTATGAAACAAGCGAATATTAACCATGTACGTAATTCACATTATCCTGATGATCCTTATTGGTACTACTTATGCGATAAATATGGAATTTACCTAGAGGATGAAGCCAATGTGGAGAGCCACCAGTACTATTACGGGGATGCTTCGCTTTCTCATCCAAAGGAATGGGAAAATGCCCATGTGGCACGTAATGTGGAAATGGTGCATGCTACTATTAACCACCCATCTATTGTGATCTGGTCTTTAGGAAATGAAGCTGGTCCAGGAAAGAATTTCGTAGCGGCATATAATGCCATCAAAAAGATTGATCTTTCCCGTCCGGTTCAATATGAAAGAAATAACAGCATTGTCGATATCGGTTCTAACCAATACCCTTCTATTGATTGGGTTCGTGGTGCCGTAAAAGGCAAGTATAACTTAAAATATCCTTTCCACATCTCTGAATATGCACATTCCATGGGTAATGCAGCAGGGAACCTGATTGATTATTGGGAGGCAATGGAGTCTACCAACTTTTTTATGGGTGGGGCAATATGGGATTGGATTGATCAATCCATGTATTATTACGATAAAACAACAGGGGAGAAGTTCTTAGCCTATGGAGGAGATTTTGGTGATAAACCAAATGACGGAACCTTTGTGATGAATGGTTTGATATTTGCCGACTTAACGCCAAAGCCTCAATACTATGAGGTAAGAAAGGTCTATCAAAATGTTGGGGTTAAAGCCATCAATATCCACGCAGGGGAAATCGATATTTTTAATAAAAACTACTTCAATAGCTTGGCAGATTATATCGTTAAATGGTCTTTATGGAAAGATGGACAGCAAGTCGACCAAGGACAATTACCTGCAGCTTTTGGCGCTTCTATAGCACCTAGAGCGCATAAAACTGTTCAATTACCAATTCAAATAAGTCGTCTAGATGCTCAATCGGAATACTTTGTGAAGATTCAATTTGCTCATACTGCTGATAAGTTTTGGGCTAAAGAAGGTGATGTTCAAATGGAGGAGCAATTGTTGGTTAAAACAGCGCAACAAGTTCCAACTGTTGCTAGCCTTGCTAAGGGTTCAAAATTGACTTCTACTATTGAAAACAATTTACAAGTTTTAAAAGGTGATGGTTTTGAGGTTAAATTCAATCAGCAGAATGGAACCATTCATCAATTGCGTTATCAAAATGAAGATGTTATTCGCGCTGGTGAAGGACCGCAATTGGATGCACTACGTGCTCCACTGGACAACGATAATTGGGCTTATCAACAATGGTTTGAAAAAGGATTACATCAATTAAATCACCGAGTAACCTCTAAAAATTCTTACCAACGTGCTGATGGAGCATGGGTGTTATCTTTCAATGTTACTTCGCAAGCAGCTAATGGTAGTACTATCCGAGGTGGAAGTTCGGGTAACTATACTTTAGATGATCATAAGGATCGACCGTTTACAGAAGAAGACTTTAAATTCACCAGTAACTATGTGTGGACAGTATATCCTGATGGTTCTGTGGAATTAGAAAGCAGCATTACTTCTAATAATAGTTCAGTGGTGTTGCCTCATATTGGATTCCGTATGACTGTGCCGGAAAATTATTCTGACTACCAATATTACGGTCGTGGACCTATCAATAACTTTGCTGACCGTAAGACGGGTCAATTTATTGAGCAGTATAGTTCGGCAGTAAAGGATCAAATGGTGGCATGGCCTAAACCACAATCCACAGGGAATAGAGAAGAGGTTCGCTGGTGTGCATTGACCAATAATGCAGGAAGCGGATTGGTATTCGTTGCTAAAGATCAATTCTCAGCCTCTGCGCTTCCGTGGACTGAGCTAGAAATGACTTTGGCACCACATGGGTACCAACTACCAAAAAGTAGCGGTACACAGCTTTATTTGATGGCTGGCGTAACGGGGCTTGGTGGAAACAGCTGTGGTCAAGGGCCTCCTTTGGAGAAAGACCGTGTGAAAGCAAATGGTCATGACTTTGGCTTTATTATTCGTCCGGTTAAAGGTAAAAATGCAGCACAACAAGCTAAGGTTGCTGTTGCAGGGGACATGCCATTATCAATGAGCCGCGACCGTAAAGGCAATGTAGAAGTTCGTTCGCAACTTATCAATGCGAAGATCATGGTTCAAGTCAACAAAAATAAACCTGTACCTTATGCTGAAGCTATAGCTCTTCGCGATGGAGGAACAGTAAAGGCATGGTATGTTGGCAATGATAAATTGGCAACCAGCATGGACTTCCCGAAAATTGAAGCAATTCCAATGCTGATCAAATCTGTTTCCAGTCAAGAAGTTGGCGAGGGAAATGCGGAGCATCTGTTGGATGGAGATCCATCGACCATTTGGCATACCATGTATTCTGTTACTGTGGCGCAATATCCGCATTGGATTGATTTTGATGCTGGTGATGCGAAAACCATGAAAGGATTTACCTACTTGCCTCGTCAAGATGGTAGCAATGGTCATATAAAAGGATATTCTATTCAAGTGAGTATGGATGGTCAGAATTGGTCTGAACCAATTGCAGAAGGGGAGTTTGACAAGAATAGAACGCTTAAGACTGTGAACTTTAGTAAACCTGCTGTGGGACGTTATATTCGTTTTACAGCACTAAGCTCACAGAATGGTCAAGACTTTGCCTCAGGTGCAGAGTTTACCGTGAAATAAACAACAATTGTTTCGTATTTTTATGATTAAGCCAGGACTATTGAAGCACCTGGCTTAATCATAATTGCTTAACGATTGTTAATAGATTAATCAAACATTAAACCTAGTATGAATTACTATTCTACATTTCATAAAATAGGAATGCTCTGTCTCAGCCTTACTATTTTAAGTTGTGGTCAGCTTAACCAAAAAGTTGATAAACCAACTTCTACCCGATTTGAAGAACTACCTGATCCACTTGGTAAAGATTATTTAAAATCATGGTCCAATCAAACGGCAGGGCTATCCACTTCTTTTGTCAGTATAGATCAACGGTTTACGAAGTCCCTTAAACCTAATGTTCCAGAACAACGTACTGCGGAATTAACGCTTTGGAGAGGAGAGATGGCCTCTGCACAAGTGTTATTGTGGTCAAAGGAAGACATTAAAGATCTTGTGTTAAGTTTCTCTGATTTTAAGTCTGCCGGAAATGATAAACTACCTGCTAAGATTGCCGAAGCTCGATTCGTACGCTATGTGATGACCGATGAGTTTGGTCCTGGATGTGGTTGGCGTAAGCCCGGAGACTTTAAGGCTAGTCTATCGCCAGATATGTTGGATGACTTGTCAAGTATGGACTTGGTTGCCAATACCGTTCGCCCTGTTTGGTTGACTGTTGATATGCCTAAAAATGCGAAACCAGGAAAATATTCAGCAACTGTGTTTGTAAAAGGAACGGGAATCAAAACGCAAGAATTGAAATTGAACATTCAGGTGCTCAATCAAACACTTCCTGAAGCTACCGAATGGTCATTCCATTTGGACCAATGGCAACACCCTTCAGCGGTTGCCCGTTGGAAAAAAGTGCCTATGTGGAGTAAAGCACATTTTGATGCCCTAAAGCCTCAAATGAAAATGTTAGCAGATGCAGGTCAAAAGGTCATCACCACAACCCTGAATAAAGACCCTTGGAATGTACAGACTCAAGATCCATACGCTGACATGATTATCTGGACAAAGGAAAAAGATGGTTCCTGGTCTTATAATTACGATGCATTTGATAAATGGGTGTCTTTCATGCTTGATCTAGGAATTAAAAAATCGATCAATTGCTATTCCATCGTTCCTTGGAACAATGAAATCCATTATAAGGATGCTCAAACAGGCGAATTTGTCAATGTTGTGGCTAAACCTGGTACAGAGATTTTCACCAGCTTATGGACTCCATTCTTAAAAGACTTTTCAAAACATTTAAAAGCAAAAGGATGGTTGGAAATGACAAATATTGCCTTGGATGAACGCAATAAAGAAGAAATGGGTGCAGCATTCGATTTAATTGAAAAAGTAGCTCCTGGATTAGGAGTAGCTTATGCTGATAACCAACAAACCTATAAACGTTATCCGAATAGTGACGATGTAAGTACCGCGGTACAACATCCAATTGATTCCATGGATATTGTGAAACGCAAGGAAAAAGGCCTTAATACGACTTTTTACATCTATTGTGGAAACAACTTCCCCAATCAATTCACCTTTTCAGACCCAGCAGAATCGACCTACTTAGGTTGGTTTGCACAAGCAAATGGCTATAATGGCGTGTTACGTTGGGCATATAATTCTTGGGTAGAAAATCCATTGCAAGACTCTAGATTTAGGACTTGGCCTGCTGGGGACACTTATGTCACCTATCCAGATGGACGATCATCCATCCGTTTCGAACGTATGAGAGAAGGTATTCAGGATTTTGAAAAAGTGAATATCATTCGACAGCAGCTCATCGCTAAAAATGATCAGCAAGGCTTAAAGAAACTCGATCAGGCAATCTATAAACTACGTAATTTTAAACGTACGCCAACCTGGAATCAAGATTTAAATCAGGCAAAAGACGTATTAAATCAATTGGCGCAATAAATTAACAAAGAGCAGTAAGAAATTACTGCTTTTTTTATTGCTTGATTACTCCTCGACTTTAAACCTATTTAAGTTCAAGTTCCCTAGAATCAATTCATCATTAAATTGGGATAGCGTAATGCGGTTTAGCATACGCGTTAGATCATTTCGAATGGCTTTGAACTCATTGTGCAAAGGGCAGGGGTATTTCTCCGAACATTGTTGAAGACCCATACCACAACCGGTAAAAATATTGTCTCCATCGATAGCTTTTACAACCTCGATGAGCTTTTTGTTCATTTCCTCTTCAGTTAAGTAAAATCCACCATTCGGACCCTTGATGGATCGAATAATTCCATTCTTACTTAACTCCTGTAATATCTTGCCCAAAAAGGCTTCTGGAGATTCAATATTGGAAGCTATTTCTTTGATCCCAACCTTACGACCCAATTGCGTGGATTTCGCAATGTAAAATACCGCGCGTATCGCGTATTCCGTTGATTTCGAAAACATTCCCATAAGTAAAATCCTAAAAACCTATTCCAATAAGCTTGTTAAAAATACAATCCAAAAACCTTAACAAGTTAATTATTTATTCTACTACTTCTGCGTTTAGAGCCAAATATTTCTCGATTTCACATTAACTTGATCTAAACTTTCCAATAAATTAATAAAAGATAATTTTGTCTTTTATTAATTCTTGCCTAACTTTGATTCAAATTAGCAAGTCACCATGCTTTGTTTTTTGTAATCATTTGATTGTTTGGCTGTCCAGTTAGGCCTATGGATAAGTTGACAAATCAAAATGTAAAAAACAAACCTAGACAAAGGATATAAATCACTCCCCTTTTAGATAATTGCTAAAATTATAATTAAAATTTAAAATGTGTTTTTCTTAAATCTCAGTCATCAACCCATGTTATTCATACCCATGTTGGATGCAGAATTACCGATAAAGTCGCAGTTTTTTCATTACCAAGTCAGTGGATATGACTTTTGGATGATCTCGCTGCTTATCGTCTTGTTATCCCTATTGTTTGTCGTTCTACTGTTGATAGAACGAATTCACGGAGTTTCACGCTTTTTCACCCGAAAGAAGCTAGATCTACATTCAAAAGATCTCAAATCATCTATAAAGCATTTGAGTAGTAAACAAATTACACGCCTATTGACTATTAAAAGAAATTTAAAAGAGCACAAAACGCTCATCTTGTTATTTGTTTTATCCAGTCTTCATTTGTGGCCATTAGAGGCATTTTCCCAAACAAACAACAGCAGTTTTTGGGGTAAGACCGGAATTATCATCACACTGGTGCTATTACTGATTCCAACACTTTTCGCCATTGGGCTTCTATTTGTGAAAATTAGTAAGCGTTTGTTCAAATTACGAGTTCAGTCTCAGGAGAAGGAAGCCATTGCCATTGCCAATCAATTGGAAGATTCCGAACTTGAAGAGATTGAATCTACTTTATTGGAGCATCAAGCAGCCTTGGATTATCGTTTAAATGATGACCATCTGTCTGGAAAAAATAATGCGAGAGACCCGAAGGGTTTATTAAACATCAATGAACACTTGGAGATACCCTTAGTATCCCGGAAAAAGAAAGCAACTCGCCGCCCTAATATTGATCCTAGTTTAGCTAAGCTTGTCATTTGGTTTCTTGTATCAGCTACTTTTTGGTTGCTATTTGGAACAACTATAGGGGAGTATGTAGGTATTAAATTCGTCGCGCCAGATTTAGAGCAGATTAGTTGGTTGAGCTTTGGAAGACTAAGACCTGTTCATACCAATGCCGTGTTCTGGGGTTGGGCATCTATGGCCATGATTGGTCTGGCCTATTATGTCGTGCCACGTGTCAGTAATACCAAACTATACTCCTTAAAATTAGGTTGGATTAGTTTATGGCTGATCAACCTTACGGTCACTGCCGGAACCATCAGCTTGATGGCAGGGATAAACAATGGTGGAGGTGAATACCGTGAATACATTTGGCCAATTATGTTGCCATTTGCTGTTGCACTGGTATTAACCCTGATCAATTTTTATAAAACTATTGCTCGCAAGACTACCGAGGAAATCTATATTTCGAATTGGTACATTGTCTCCGCCATAATCTTCACCATTGTGATCAGCCTTTCTGCCTATTTGCCGTTCTGGCAACAAGGCTTAGGTGAAACCATCATTCAAGGTTATTATATGCACCAAGGTGTGGGGATGTGGTTTATGTTGTTCACTTTAGGGCTTGTGTACTATTACTTGCCGCAGCAATTGAATAGACCAATCTATTCTTATAGCCTTGGTATCTTGGCCTTTTGGACACAGATCTTATTCTATACCCTAATCGGTAGTCACCACTTTGTTTTTTCTGCTATTCCATGGTGGTTACAGACCGTGGCGATTGTCGGAAGTGCCGGTATGGCCATTCCGGTTATAGCGGGGACAACCAACTTTCTGATGACTTTTAAAGGAGCCTGGTATAAGGTTCGCGATAGTTATATTCTTCCATTTTTCCTGGTAGGTACGATCTTTTATTTTACGGGTTCCATGCAAGGAACTGCTGAGGCATTCCGTGAAACCAACCTGATTTGGCACTTTACAGACTTTACCGTTGCCCATTCCCATTTGACCATGTATGGTATCATTTGTTTTTTCCTCTGGGCGTGTATCTATGCTATAGTGCCACGATTTACAGGTCAAGAAGCACCGCAGATCAGTATTGGAGCCCATTTTTGGATGGCCTTACTAGGCATGATGATGTACACCGTCCCACTGATGTATGGCAGTACCTTAAAAGGTATGGCATGGATGGAAGGGAAACCATTTATCGATGGTGTCGTCATGATGGCGCCATATTGGTTATGGCGTGCAATCGGTGGTAGCCTAATGTGGATATCCCATTTGGTTTTTGCCTATAACATGTACAAAATGCTATCGCCGAATCCAAACATCGATTTTGGAGAAGCAATCGTAAAACAACTCGAAAAGAAGACGAACAGTAATCCTCAGAAGTAAAGAAATTGATCATGAGTTATTTTGATAACCATAAAAAACTATTCCTCACCGCAACAGCTTTCTTTGTGCTGTTAACCTTATTTGTGGCGATTCTGCCGGCCCTGAATAACCAGGCCATGAATGCTCCACTTCCCAATGCGGAACCCTTATCAGCTGATGCTATGGCGGGAAAAGCCTTGTACGTAGCCAACGGATGTGTAGCCTGCCATAGCCAACAGGTGCGAAATATAGAAATGGATAAAGTATTCGGACAAAGACCCAGTATGGCCGCAGATTATGCCGCTATCGGAAGAATGGACTTCTGGCGTAATACCGCCACCCTCATGGGTACCGAGCGTACAGGTCCCGATTTAACCGATATCGGTAACAGACAACCTTCCAAAGATTGGAACCTCGTACACCTTTTCAATCCTAGAATTGTCGTGGCAGAGTCTATCATGCCTGCATACCCTTATCTATTTGAACTTAAAACTAACATTGATAGTACCGATGTGCTAGTCAACATACCTGAAGAATTTGCTCCAAAGGATGGTCGAAAGGTGGTTGCTAAGCAAGAAGCCTTGCAATTAATCGCTTACCTGCAATCATTAAAACAAGTCAAACTTGCTGATGAAGAAAAGATCCCTGAGTTCTTATTCAAAAGAAAAGCAAAGACCGCTGCCGCAGCTGAAGGTGGAGAAGGGGAGCTGGATGGTGAAGCCTTATATGTGGCTCACTGTCAAGCTTGTCACCAAGCCGATGGAAACGGCCTCCCTGGAGCATTTCCTCCTCTGAAAGGAAGTAAAATCGTAGAAAGTGATGACTTAGACCTCTATGTCGATATTATCATGAATGGTTATGATAGCCGACCAGAATATGGACAAATGCCAGCTGTAGGGGCTACAGCAGGATTTACGGAGAAAGAAGTAGCCGCAATTATCAATTATGAACGAAGCAATTGGGGTAATAAAGGTAAACCGATTAAGGCTGCCGAAATTAAGGAGATTGTGGATTTTGTTAAAACTCAAACGAAATAATAGAAATGAAAAAGCAGATAAGTTTTTGGGCCATCATGATTCTCATGTCTTCAAGTGCTTGGGCTTGCCCAGTTTGCGAGCGGAACCAACCTAAACTTTTACGCGGTTGGACTCATGGCGCCGGTCCTGATGGTGGGTTTGATTATTTTATTGTCATAGCCATGGTTATTATCGCCGTAATTAGTCTGATTTTAACCTTACGCTGGATTATTAGGCCTGGAGAGAAAAACACCCATCATATCAAGCGATATATTTTAAATCAGGAAGGATATGAGTCAGAAAAGTAAGATATACATCTTTATTGATGAAGAAACAGTTCCTGTTGCGGAAGTATATGCACCAGTAAACTTTGAATTGGACACCCGTAAATTAGTGGATGGGCCGCATACCTTAAAAATTGTCAGTAAAGATCCTTTTGGAAAGGAGGGATTAAGAATAATCCCATTTGAAGTGAGGAATGGACCAGCTATAGAAATAACAGGAATCAAGGAGAATGCTGTATTGGATGACCTGGTTCCTATCATGATTAATGCCTATGGTAAAGGAGATTCTGCCAACTTCATGATCGAAGGTAGTGAAACTCCACAAGGAATTCCATGGTGGGTGTGGATTCTCATCATCGGCTTTGTAGGCTGGGCGATGTATTATTTGTTTATGTATCTTTTTATTGGTTAATAGCTTGTTCTCGAATTATTCATTAAATCTTAGGAAAATGGAAAACAAACCTTTAAAAAGACATGCTGCCTTACAGCCTTTGAGTCGAGAGCATCATTTTGCCCTCTTACTTTGCTGGAAAATACGAAAAGGCTTACAAAATTCCGTTGACCCGGAAAGAATTGGTGCTTATGTGAAGGAAATGTGGAAACACCAATTGTCCGAACACTTTGAGCTGGAAGAGAAATTTCTGTATCCGATTATCGGACACCAACATGAATACATACTTGATGCGATTGCTGATCATAGGTTGTTAAAATGGCTCATCTTATTAGAGCCATTTACAACCTTGACCTTAGCGCGAATTGAAAAGAATTTGTCAAGTCACATCAGACTAGAAGAACGCGTTATCTTCCCTGAAATCCAAAAGGTCGCTACTGAAGAACAATTGGTAATTGTCGAAAAAGTACATGATGTTCCCATACAAGAACTTGTTTGGGACGACCCTTTTTGGAATAACTAATGCTTTAATTTGAAGATATTCCTTTTAGTTCCCTCTGAAATGATTGTCTGCCCAAATTCCCGGCAGGCAATTTTTTTTTATTAACCCTATAACCTAAATCTTTTTGGGAATCAGTATATTTAATAGCTGACTATCGAAAGTCTAGAATCACACGGTGGTCTACATCTGCTTATATAAACCCGAAGATTATGCTATTCAACTACATCCTTTTTAGTGCATGGTTAGTGCCTTTATTCGCTTTAATTCTTTTTTTTATAATTAGAAAGAATCCAAAGGTTTATGGCAGGTGGGTGAAATTCTGCACCGTATACCTTCTTTTATTTATCATCGTCATGATGACAGATATATCATGGACATCTAGTGCTTGGAATTATTTTAGTATAGCTTTCTTTTATTTTGTCATCGCCAATTTGCTCTTTTACCTTATCCATATCAGTAGAAAAGTATGGCGAGTACTGGCTATTCTGGGAACAGTATTTGTCTTTTTTGTCGGATTCTTTATGGGCAGTTTGGGTATTTTAGGAGTGGATTACTTCATGTACGACTACAGCTATAAGGAAGTAAAGGATTTAGGTGATGGACATGTTTACCGTGTGACTGGTGCGCGTATGTCCAGTAATGCAAAACCTATTCGCGTTTATGTAGATAGAAAGATTGCTTTTTTACCGTTTCTGCAAAAGGAAGTCTTCAATGAGTATTATTACGATTATTCCAGAAGACATGGCCCCATACAGGTAAAATACAATGTAGACCAGAAATTACTTGTTTTAACAGCTGAACATTCCATTTCTGGTCAGAAGGCATGGACCAAAACCATTAAACTTTAAGATACAATTAGCGAATCTAAATTGAGATACAGGAAAATTGCGTCATCGATTTAATCCAGCGGAAAGACCTGGAAATAACCAGAAATTCAAATTCATAAAACAATTACGAAGCTAGCTGAGTGAACTTTCAGCTATAACTTCAAAGGCAATAGAAAGTCAATGAATTGGCTTTTATTGCGTTATTGTTTGTTTTTATGAGATTATGTAGATGCGGTCGAAGCATGCTTCGACCCTACGGTTATGGGGGTAAGGAATAATAAAATCACGATTGTTTGTAGGGTCAATGCATGCATCGCCCGCCTATTACCAAACTGAAAATCTCCTTCATAGTTTAGAGTTCGTTCATCTTCGATAAACAATGACAGAATCTTATGACGAACTATTAAGACTCATTGCTTCGCTCTGCGTTGTAAATCCTATTTTCCTAACCCGCCTACAGTTCTAAAATCTGGTGTCTTTACCCTTTCTACTTTCCACTTTTTCCTTTCCACTGTCTCACATCTAACAGCGTAGCGGTCTCCTATCTCACATCTATTCCAAGGGGTTTTCTTCGACACTCTTACGGATCTCCTTCGGAACTTGTTCGGAACTCCTTCGGATCTCGTTCGGTTAGAAGCGAACGAGATCCGAAGGAGTTCCGATTAATATCCTAAGAAATTCCTTAGGAATATCAAAGCAAACAAGATGGATTTAGGAGTTTTATACGAACTATTCTGAACACAAATACATGCCTTAATTAGGACTGATATAGTGCAGACGTAATGATATTAAAAGAGCTGCTTAAAGTTTATTGCTCTATGTGCTATTTAAACTTAGATTTCCTGCTACACAAACGAACTTATAATTAAATTTAACATTGAGGCAAAAGTTTTTTAATAGTAAAATGATATAATTGAATCATGGAACCGTTTTTAATCTTTACTACGTTACAAGTCGTTATTTTTATTGCCTTTTGGTTCAAGGCTTTTAAAAAGGAAAGTAAGGATCAATTGTTATTAATTATCCTCTTTGGATGTGCCTTAGGTCTTTTTTCTAAAATACTTATTCTTTACGATCAAAATAATGGAGAGCTCATCCAGGGTATATCTTCCTCTATATGTTTTGTCAGTTTTGCCTTTCTGTACATTCGGAATACCCTTCAAAAGCAAGAATTGAAACGTCGAGATTTAGTGTTGATTTCGATACCCTATACGGCAACGGTGATTATGTTTGTCGTGGAACATATTTTTAAGCTGCAATTTTTGCAAGTAGGAATTTTAGAACATGCCCGAACATTATTCTATCATAATTTTAGAAAAGTAGTTATTGTTTCTTTTTTCCTAGCGGATATGTATTGGCTCTGGAGGTTCCGTGCTGCTGTTCGAGAAAGGATACAGGAACAAGATATTCAACTTAGCATTGGTTTTGCTGCACATAGCCTTTTCTTATCCCTTTTGGTTCTCCTTGCTGAATTAATTCCTGAGAACCTAAATTATATTATTCTTTTTGTCGGATTAGCATCCTCCAGTATTGTCATCTTAATGATCGTCTATTTTAAATTTATTAGACCTTATTCGATGCAGTTAAAAAATGCTACAAATACCTTTACAATGATCAAATCATCATCTGTAAAATACCAGAAAAGTCATGTAGATTTGGAAATACTAAAAAGCTATGCTGATAAACTGGAATTATTCTTTACAGATGAAAAACCCTATTTGAACCCTCAATTTAGCCTAAGTGATTTGGCTACTGGATTGGGGATAAGCAATCACGATCTTTCAATGGTATTTTCCCACGTGCTTAAGACGAATTTCTACTCTTATATTAATGCCAAACAGATAGCGTTTTTCATTAAAAACAGTGATTCCGTATTAAAGGAGGAGAGAACCATCTTGGCATTGGCATATGCTTCCGGTTTTCAGTCCAAAAGTACCTTCAACAAATATTTTAAACAAGAAACTGGTTTTTCTCCAACAGAATATCTTAAAGATCCCAGTTTGTTAAAATTCTCGTAATAGTTTGATAAAGATTTGTTAATACGGTGTAAATACCTGATAGTTAACAACATGCAATGGCGTGCGCCTTGATTTAGTTCTTCCCAATTGGCTAGGTCGATGGCAAAACGATTATTGTTTCTATTTGTGGCGAACTAAATATTTCCACATCATGTTATTTCGTTACGTTATTATTTTATTATTCTTTCTGGTAAAAATCCCAATAGGATTTGCACAGAACAACAGCATCATCGGACAGGTGGTCAATGGACAAAGTGGCTTGCCCGGTGTGACCATTAAAACGCTTGATGGAAAATGGTCAACTAAAAGTGAATTGGATGGAACATTCCGATTAAGTGGTTTGACAATAGGCAAACATAGCCTGCAATTTTCTTACATCGGTTATCCTACTATTCAACGAGAAGTAGAGCTTAGCTCCGCTAACAGTACTATGGACCTTGGAACAGTTCAGTTTGCTGAGCAAAGGGGAGAGGATCTTGAAGAAGTGCTTATTCGAGGAACCATGGCGAGCACGCAAGCAAAGGCCTTGAATATTCAAAAAACCAGCTCGGCCATTATGAATGTAATTGCTTCGGATGTCATTGGTAAACTTCCGGATCGTAATGCGGCAGAGGCCGTACAAAGAATTCAAGGGGTTTCAATTGAAAGAGATCATGGTGAAGGTCGATATGCCAGCGTACGTGGTACCCCTCTACAATGGAACTCCACTCTAATCAATGGTAACCGCATGCCTACTTCAGAAGGTACGTCCGATAATACTTCCGGAAGCCGTACTTCTCCATTGGATATCTTCCCTTCAGAGATGATTGAATTTGTTCAGGTTTCGAAGGCCATAACACCTGATATGGAAGGAGATGCTATTGGGGGCTCGATAAATTTCATTACCCGCACAGCTCCTACGCATAAAATCTTTAAGGTAAATGCTGCTGGAGGATACAATGGGCAAGCACAAAAAGAAATTTATAGTGGATCTTTTTTATACGGCGATCATTTCTTCAATAAGAAATTAGGTTTTGTTATAGGGGCATCTTATTGGAAACGTAATTGGGCGACAGACAATGTGGAATCTATCTATAATTTGGATGATTTCAGTATGGAGCGATTTGAACTACGTGATTATAAAGGTGTCCGTACGACCTATGGTATTAATGCAGGTTTAGAATATAATTTCAGTCCTTCTCATAAGCTTTATTTCAGAGGTTTGATGACCGATTTTCAAGATCAGGAAACGGCATTAGAGCATACTTTGGACCTCAACAAAAGCAGTATGTCTCAGCGCCGTAGGGAAGGGTTGATCGGTATTGGGCTAACAGGGGGAGAGTTAGGTGGTAATCACGATCTATTTCAGGATAAAGTGAACTTAAAATGGAAGGCTTCTACTTACCAAACGGATATGGAAACCCGCAGGCCAGATGGTTCAACAAATGCGAAACCTACCTATAAAATGGCGGTCTTCAGTAGTAAAGTGGATTACGCCAATTTAGCAAATGATGGTAAGATGTACCTAGATCTGGATGCACCTAGTGGATATACCGGCACTACTTTCAGAAAATTCTTGCCAGCGTATAAAACGGCAATTACCGATAAGGATTTGCGTATTTCTCAATTAATAGAAATGCAATTGCAAAGCTTTGAAAGAGATCGTATTGCCGAGGCAGATGTAAAATACCAAGTTGCATCTTGGTTATCCATTAAAGCGGGCGGAAAGTATAAAAGTAAATACCTCCGTCGCGGAAATCCTATGGATATTTACATCAATACCGCATTGAAAACAACAGTAGCAGATCTTGAACAGGAGAAATACAATTACAATGGTGGCTTTCTAAATGAAACAGGTGTTGATTATGCTTCGGTTCAATTGCCCGGGATAAACTTACGTCAATTGGATGCGCTATTGGAAGATAATTACCTGAAAGAAGGAAAATTCTACCATTTAAAACGTGATGACAGCAGTCCTGATGCGGCACCTTCATTCTATAGCGGTACTGAAAATGTTTGGGCCAGCTATGGTATGTTTGAAGGGAAAATTACAGATCAAATCCAATTAGTAGGAGGGATTCGTTATGAACATACAGACCTTGCGTATAATGGAAATGAAGTCATTAGCAAGAAGGTAGACGGGAAAGATGTATTTGAAATAAATCCAGTAAGGAATACAAGTAGTTTTGGTGCCTTCTTGCCAATGGTACATCTAAAGTATCAGCCAATTGAGCCAATGAATATCCGCTTGGCCTATACGCGTACTTTTGCCAGGGCAAATTTCTCGGATCTGAATCCTACCGAAAGTGTCAACCTAATATTTACGCCTCCGGTTATTACTCGAGGAAATATCAACCTGAAACCGACCTTTGCCAATAACTTCGACTTGATGACCGAGTATTTCTTTCAGGATATTGGTGTAGCAAGTTTTGGGGCTTTCTACAAAGGTTTAAGCAATGTTATTTATTCTTCACAATCTTTTCAAACGATAGATGGGGTACTACACCGTGTGGTACAGCCAGAGAACTCAGAAAAGGGTTGGTTGGCAGGCTTTGAAGCCGGAATCTCCAAGCGTATGAGTTTCTTACCTGGATTTTGGAAAGGATTTGGTGTAGATGTCAATTATACTTTTACCACTTCTGAAATGAATGTGCCAAGGTATGAGGTAGATGCACAAGGGAAAGTACAAGTAGAAATCGCCAAGGAAGCTTTACCAAGCCAATCAAAGCACCTTTTCAACGCGGCTTTATTCTATGAGAACGATAAGTTTATGGCGCGCTTAGCAGGAAACTATAAAGGAGCTGCATTAGCATTAGTGCAGGGTAATCCGGAAAACTACCGTTGGTATGGAGCGAACTTCACTGTTGACTTCTCGGCAAACTATAAAATCAATAAGAAAGTCAACCTATTCCTGGAACTGAATAACCTGAATAATGCAGCAATGCAATATTACCATGGCGATCAGCGTCGATTGGAGCAGTTGGAATATTATTCACAACGTGGATTAATCGGGATCAACTATCAAATATTTTAACATTTAACCCCAATAATATGAAAAACATGAAACAATGGTTTCTGGTAGCATTGGCTGCATCAAGCTTTACATATGCCAATGCGCAAGGAATAGAAAAGAAAATCACTTTGAAAGAGAACTTTAAAGCAGAGCGCCAAGCGAATGGCGATTATAAATTGTCTATCCCTAAAGGTACTTACCAAATGCAGCAAGGGCGAGATAAAAAGGAGTTATTAGCTTCTAAATCAATTGTTGTATATGGTGATACACTTATCAATTCGCCAAAATCTGAGCGTTTGTATTTTATGTTGACCAATAATGGCGATACGACTGTCATCACAGAGCGTAAGATAACTGTATCTGGTCCTTCTAATTTCAGGGATATTGGAGGCATCCCAACCAAAGATGGAAAGCACGTTGTTTGGGGGCAGTTTTATCGTGCTGATGAGCTGTCTGGTTTAATGGAGTCAGAATTTCCATACCTCAATAGTTTAGGAATCAAGCAGGTCTATGACTTGCGTAGTCAGGATGAGGTGAATAGCAAAAAAGATCATTTGCCTGAATCCATGAAATGGATTCATTACCCCATCTTTGAAGAGGGGAATGATGCGCAGATGAAAGCTGTGATGCAAAAGTTTATGGATGGCAGTATGACGAAGGAAGCAGCAAATGAGTTGCTGATCAAAGCTAATCAGGACTTTGCAACAAAGAACCTTCCGAGATTCCAAGTATTAGTTAAACAGATGTTGGATGCTGACTCTCCGTCTCTATTTCATTGTACAGCAGGGAAAGATCGAACAGGATTTACTTCTGCCTTAATACTTTCTGTATTAAATGTTGATCAAGAAACTATCCTAGACGAATATTTGATGACCAATTATTACACCTATGATAAAATCCAAGGAGGTATGGACAAAATGTTTGGATCAGCACCTGTTAAAATAGACAAGGAAGTAGTTACCCAATTGATGATGGTGGATAAAGCCTATTTGGAAGCAGGATTAAATGAAATTATTAAAAAATATGGCACTATGGACAACTTCATCCGTGAGGGCTTAAAAATTTCAGATGAACAAAGATTAAGTTATCAAAAGAAATACACGTATTAGTTCCATTTCTTAATATAATTAAAAAGTTAAAGGCGTATCCATTTAGATGGTACGCCTTTTCTTACTGAAATAAAACTAAATGAATAGTCTTAAAGGTTTTACATAATGATAGTTTTATCAATTGGAAATATAATTTTTTGAAATGGTCATGCCTTTGCTTCCTTCTCTTAAGAAGAATTTATTGGCCATTAAATTATCCCTGTAGATCTCTTCATAATCTTTGTCCTCGTTTGCATCTGGTACTACATTGATTTCAAAGAAGAAGGTATGAAATTTTTGAGGCGTGTTTGCCACAAAGGTGGTGTAGACTCCAGCATATCCCACATTTTTATTACTATCAAATTTCATTTGTATATAGCCATATTTGCCAGCCGGAATAACAGAATTGAGAATTTTTGCATCCGTACAAGCACATGATGGATATATATCCTGGATGGTCAAAGGTTCTTTTCCTGTGTTCTTGACCTTTACAATTATGTCCTGTTTATCCCCTTGCAAGATGGGTAAATAGGTTCTCACAGAATCTTCAATGACCAAATTAGTTTGATGAGTAGTGGGTTGACAAGCAACTATTACATAAAAGAATGTCAATATGGAAATGTAAAAGAATAGCTTTTTCATGATGTTTTTAATTTAAAATGATTTCATCACAGGCAAAACCTGCTAGCGGTTGTTTAAGAATTGTAATGGATAGTATTTTATCTTCCGTTGCTATGTTCAACGGAAATTTATAAGTGACACGTTTTAGTTTTTCTAGTGTGGCACTAAACTCGTGTTTTATTACAGGCGATTTTCCATCATATTGTACCTGTATTCCTTGAGGTAAATCTAAGCGATGTCTACGATCGATAAGGAAGGTAATCTCTAATGTTCTTTTGCCTGAAATTTTATTATTTATTGGGAATTGGATCGATAAATTGTCTTGTGTACAAATCATCCAATTGTTGTAATAATCCTCAAATCCAATTGCACCATCAGTTAGCAATTTAGGATCATCGTATTCTTCATCTAACTTACTTTTTATAGTTAGACCTTGACCATAGAGTAAATTGTTATAAGGTTTATTAAAAATCAGTTCTTCCCAGTTTTTAAAGTAATTGGCAAACTTTGCATTTGATTCGTTATAGACCTCTAAATCGATCAGCTCAATTAGTTTTTTAAGTACGGAAAACTGAGATTTTAGATCTTCATTAATTCGGCCTTGTTGTAAGTTGAAGTCGTAGATTCCATAACCATTGTCAGCCAAGCCATTTGTTCTTGCTAATTCTAATAATTGGAACAAGACCGAAATTTTTAATTTAAAAAGTTCATCTCTAAAAGAAGGGTCAATATCCTTTCCAGCTAAGGAAATATCTTTATAAAACTTTTGAAGTTCATCTTGTTTAAGGTACTTTTTTAATGCCTGTCGAACACCTCCATAGATATCCAATGGATTTTTATTCTGAAGCGCACGCTCGTTGATTTGTAGATAATAATCCGCCACAAACTTGCCATGCTCAGCTGAAAAATGCTGTAAGTATTTGTTTATCGCTAGAGGGATATCTAAATCAAGATTTTCCATTAATTGTGCATATATGCTTGCTTTTAGATTTTCGAATGCTGAATAACCATCTTCATTCCCTTGCATGAAAACTCCCGTAACACCCAATTCTTTATAAAATCGTAGATTTTGCTGTTGGATGAGCAGGGTGGGGTGGGCATCCATATAATTATCAAAATTGATGGCATAATCCCAGATATAGATATGATTTGTTATTTCAGACCATTTCTTGAAACGGTCTTTAATTCCGGCTTCATATTTAGATCCTTTAAGGACTATTCCTTTGGGGAAATCCATGGTACTAATCATTACCCCGGTGTTTATAGGCATCTTTTGTGCTATTGGTGTTGAGCTGCTTAGGTAATCGGAAGTAAAGAATATGGCTTCGGGGAAAACCAGTGCCAATTTGTTGATTAATTTTAATACTGCCGGACTTGAATTAGTTTTGGTGTTTCCAGCCTTTAAGCAAGCATCGCAATTACAAACCAATGCATTATCATTCGGCATGATCATGAATCTCCTTCTATTTGGATCTTCTGTCATGGACTTGTTGATTTGAAATGTTAAGGCTGTTTCCAAGCTAGAGCTTGAAAAGTCTAATTGCTCTGGATTACGTTTGCCATCCACTAGCGCGTACATGTCCTCCCTAAGACTAATAAATTTCCCGATGTTATGCCCCCAAAGACCCCAAGCATTTTCTAGACTATTGGTATTGTATTTTTGTTGAAAGTCCTTGCTGCTGTTAATCGGGAAGTAAGGCTCCCTGTAATGGAAATCTTGGACTTCTTCGCCTTTTATTAGCAGTTTTTTTGGTAGAAAAATTTCCTCTAATTTTTTTCCTACGCCTTGATTATGCTTTGTAGAGTCAGCAGGTACAATATGCTCGAAAAAATAATATATCCCTTGTTCTAAATCTTCAGGATAACTACCTTTTATGAGGAGTTTTTCATCAGCACCTTCAATATGGAAATGATCCTTCTTGTCATCCGTTAAAATAAGGTTTATACCGGGTTGACCAGAAAAGTCACGTACTTGATTCAATATTTCTAATTCGGTACCAGTAGTCTTTTTAAATAATTCCTTAAAGATATTAGCTGCAGCATTTGCCCGTTTGTCTTCGACCAAAATATAAGGTAGGACCTTGTCCTTTTGGTAAAGGAGAAGGTCCGAAGCATTGCTGCAACCCATCATTGCAAATACAAAAATCATATATAGGAAAACAGACCGCATGATGGATTAAAATCTAGTTGAAAATAGAATACTAACATTATATTGATTGATATAGCTTTCGCTGCTCATCTTATAGCTGTACCAGTTGCCCATTAGTCCTAAAGATGACTTGTACCCTATGTGATGACGGTATCCAGCACCAACCATACTATTTGCATAGCTAAGGAAATTATTAAGTTGAAAATCTAAACGTTGATCTTCCGGAGCATTACCAATACCAGCCATCAAGGTCAGGTAGTCGCGATCATTAATCATATAGAAGCGCGATTGTCCTAATAGATTATAATAGTTTTCTTTGCCATCGTTCATGTAAAATGCTTTGGCATTAACCCAGACGCTTTTCCATGATCTTTCAAGACCTAAGACTGCGGTATAGAAGTTAGCATCGTTATTTAAGCGTGCATAACGACCTCCAATTTCTACCTGCCAATCCTTGGCAAATGGTTGGAATACCGAAGCAGAGAACTTATATTTTTGGAAAAATTGATTCGCTACACCAGCACTGATTAGGAAGTTAGTTCCTTTTTTAAATGTATGGTACCAATCCAGTTCACCTTGTATACCCACTCCTGTATTTTTTCCGGCATAGTTTACACGAGCAACAAAACTATTCCATAGGCTACCTTTGAAACTGTATTCTAATGATGCTACAGGAATATTAAGCATAATGCTATCTGATTTTACGTTAGTAAATGATGCGGTAATGGTATTTTGGTAATTCTTGGAACGCAAAAACTTAATATGGTCTTTCATCCGTTCCGCTCTATCTGCTGTTGGTACATATTGCTCATATAAAGAAAGGGCTTGATTGATATCGCCTGTATTCTCATAAATGACTGCTTTTTGAAATATCAAATCATTATTGTTAGGATGGTATTTCAAGCATTGTTCTACTAGGGCTAGGGCTTGCTCATTTTGATTTTCTGCTCCATATAAGCTTAAAAGTTTGATGGAAGTCATTAGATCCTTAGGTCGCTCGTTTAGAACTTGTTGGTAAACTTGTATAGCCTCAACTCGGTGGTTGTCTTGTTCTAAAGTTTTGGCATGCATCATCATTTGCTCAATCCAGGCACTGGCAAGCGTGTCGTTGTAAGGGTATTCCCTTCGCAGGTCTCCCAATAATTGTGCAGCTTCTTGGTGCTTATTCATCTCGCTTTGAATACCTGCCAAGCGCATGCGTAGATCCTTATGATTTGGAAATTGTACTAAGGCTTTTTTAGTATAATCTTCCGCATCTTGAAATCGATCTTGAGAAACCCGCGCATTCAGACCATAAAGGTACGCTTGTAATCTGTCTGGATTTACGCCAATAACATAATCGGTTAGACTAATCACATCATCATACTTTTCATTAGCCATCAATACCTTGGCAAATTGGTTCGCCATATTTTCCAATTCGTCAGGTACTGCTTTTGAATTAGGGAATTGCCTTTGTAATTGTTTAGCGTATGCTAAGGCCAATTCATAATCTTGTGTCTGAAGTAGATAATCTAACTTCATTAGCGCATAACGCTCTTCGGTAGGGTGGGACGCGATCAATTGGTTGATGGTCTCCATGGCCTTGACCTTATTCTTTTGTGCAGCGTAACTTTGGAATAAGCCTTGTAAGGCAGATTCTTCGTACTCTAAATGTTTGGATGCTATTTGGAACCCTTCAATGGCTTTGTTGTACTCTAAGTTCAGTAAATCTTTTTTTGCTCTATTGAACCTTATTTGTACATATTTCGCAGCGATATCAGTGTCGCTAGGGTAAAGTTGATTCAAACGCTCATAAATAGCCTCTAATTTTCCCGTTTGTTGTGTCCTTTCATAAACAACCACTTGCTTTAATAATAGATCCTTGCTGTTTGGATTACTGCGTAATGCATTCCGAAGTAGATCTTGAGCATCGTCGTATTTTCCGCGTTCAATGGATGTATTCAAAAGATAGTTTAAGGCAACTTGGTCTCCCTTATTCTTTGCATATAGTTTGCTGTAAAGTACATAAGGGTCGTTGTTGGCTTGAATTCTAGCCGATTCGCCAATTAAGTAATCTAACTGCCTGCGCAATTGCGGGTTGTTTTGTCTCCTTAATGCTTCTTCTAAGGTGCTGATAGCTAAAGTGTAATTTCCTTGAGCCTCCAATATGCTTGCCTTCTTAGAAGTAAATTCTGAGTTGTTAGGCATTAGGAAAATTGCTTTATTGGTACTGTTCAGTGCCTCTGAATAGTTCCCTAATTTGATCTGTGTATTGATCAAGTTGTCGTACATTTCAGGATCACGCTTAGCGGTTAATAAGGCTTGCTGGTATTGTATAACAGCCTCCTCCAAGTTTTCCTTCTTCACAGAATTAGAAGCATTTTCCTTGATAATGGTATGATAAGCTAACTGAACGTTTTTGTCGTTAGGGAAGATTTGCAATAAACGAGATATTGATTTTTCTGCTTCTACATTATTGTGCAATTCCTTATACAGGCTCACTTTCTTCAACCACAGGTCTTTGTCGTAAGGATTGGTCTCCAATAACTCATTGACATAACAAATAGCCGAGGCGTGTCTTTTAGAAAGGGATTCAATAGTAATTAAATATCGGCGTGAATCATCTCGATCAGGACTTTTACGCAATACATCAAGTAAGGTCATACGTGCCTGGTCTAGCTTTCTTGTTTCCAAGTAGCATTTTCCTAAGTATTCTTTTAAATCAAGATCGGAAGGGCTTTGCTTAAGACCTTCTAAACAGTAGGTGGTAGCTTTTGCGAAATTGTTTTTCTTACCTTCTGCTCTTGCCAATTGATAATAATCCAAGTCGGCCTGCGCATATACCATGCTCATGGAACCCATCATTAGCCCTAGACCAATGACAAGTGTCTTCAATTTATTTTGCATGTTCGATCTCAGGTTGAATATCAAAGCCCTGTCTAGTCATGGTGCCCCACTGTATCTTTCTGCTCGTAAAGTATCTTATATAGCCTACGATGGAGAAATAGATGATAAATGGGTGGTAAACAAAACCTTCTATTAGTGAAATTACCCACACACTAAAATACTCCCAAAAGGTTTTGTATTGCCGCTTGACTAAATAGTCCATAAAGATTACCAAAGAGCTTATGGCAATACCAAATGTGTACACATAGAGAAACATGAAGGCAACAGTATCCCAATTGACATCACCTTTAACGATAAGTAAGAGGAACCAGAATAATCCAAATGCTTCGATTATTGGTGCTAAGAATTCGAAAATAAAGATATATGGGAATACAAGGAATCCCAATTTTGGATAGGAAGGATTAAAAAATACCTTACGGTGTACAAAGAAGATTTGTGCCAATCCTGTTGCCCAGCGAATACGTTGTCTTGCTAATATCCTCAAGTTACTAGGGCCTTCGGTCCAACAACATGACACCGGAATATAGTCAACAGTATACTTTTGTTTACTGTTGGACATATAGGTCACCATCTTGGTCAATAGATCCATGTCTTCGGCATGTGATTTACCATCATAACCCCCGGCATTGATGGCTACTTCCTTGTCAAATAAACCTAATCCTCCAGATACATTGGGAACACAATTGATAAAGCTCCAACCCAATTTCCCAAAAAGATATGAGCGCATGTATTCTAATTCCTGGAATCGAGGAATCAGTCTTCTTGGAGGTCGAACTCGCGTGATAACACCATTCTTGATGTCACAGCTATTCGACATGCGCAATACTGCTCCAACAGCAATAGTTCTGTTTTTGGAGTTTAATATTGGCTTAATCATCTTAAGCATGGTTTTTCTTTCTAGGATACAATCAACATCCGTACAGATAAAATAAGGATATTTAGAGGCGTTTATACCAGCGTTTGAGGCATCAGCCTTAGTACCTCCATTTACTTTGTCTACAACCGTTAAATTGCTATATAGTGGGTTTCTTGAACGAAAGATCCGTTTAAATGGTGCGGTCTTGATACGCTCAACATAGGCATAAGCAGTTTCTTCTAAATCATATTCTCGAATGAGCAATTCTAAAGTTCTGTCGGTACTTCCATCATTGACAATGATGACTTCAAAAGTTGGGTACTCCATTGTCAACAAAGACTTAACATTGACAATGATTGTTCTTTCTTCGTTAAATGCCGGAGCAATAATTGAAATTCCTGGGGTTAAACTAGAGTTCATCAAGAATGAATCATCTTGTTTAGTATTGTAAACTCGGAATCTCCATTGTTTGATGCTGCTAAAGATGCCCAAAAGAAGCAACGAGAGTAGCATAGCAGAGGAGTAAAAGAATATGAAATATTCAAAATAATTGTAAATCATGGCGAATTTATTATTTAGTTAATATTTAATTGGCGGATTTGATAACATAAGAATCTTCTGAAGACTCATTACTATCTAAAAGCAATACATTGTTTGATTCTGGAGTTGTTAATGAATGATTATTAAGCGGATTGCATACGTGTTCCAATATCCTTTTGTTAAATCCTTCCGTACCTTCCATTAATTCATTAAAAGTTTTATGGTCTTTATCTTCATAGGAATACAACACTTCTGCAATAAGCTTCTTGGATTCGTAATTGGGACTCTGTTCAAAAGCTTCTTTAAGGAAGTCAGAGGCATTTTTACTATTAATGTTAAAGATGGCTTCGATGATGGCATCTTTACATGCGTTTGGTTGCGAGTTATATAAACTGATTAATTTATTTTCTACTTTTTGAACCTGCATTATCCCTAATGCCTTGATGGCCTCTTCGCGAATGCTGGGATTCTCTTCATCCAATAAGGTTATAAGGGTTTTTACACAACCATATTGTTTGAAATGACTCGCAGCTTTGATTAAGAAAATGGTTTGACTGTCGTTTTTAGAGTACTTCAACCAATTACTGAAATTTGGAAGATTATCCTTATGATGGTGCTCTAACTGCTCTAACAAAATGATCTGATCCCAGTAATTGATCTGATTGTCTTGTTGGTCGAAGAATTTGAAGGGATTGTTATTACTTACACCGATATAGGCTGATCTTGATGCTTTTTTGATAAACCTATTTCTACTGAAGGTATAAGGAAGAATTTTAGAATCTGCAATTAGGACCTTAAAACGCGATAATTGATGAAAGGTCTTTAATTTACTAGCCACTGAAGAAAAGCCTAATTTTGTTTCCAAGTGATTATCTATCCCCAATGCAGATATAAAGGTCCTGAAATTAGGTGACTGTTGTAATGAAGGATCTGTCTCCAATAATTCCTGACAGGTAGGAACCAATGAATAATAAGCAGCATAGTTTAATCTGCCACAATGGTTCGCATAGGCAATTTGAATTTCTGAAGGAGTGAAAATTTCCTTACTGGACAGGATATCTAAAGCTAACTCGCGGTGAAGACCATTTAGTTTTTTGTAATTGCGTTTTTTAATTCGATCAAAGGCATAACTTATAGCAGTTATGGTAAGTATAACGATAAATAAGCTGACAACAAAAGCAATGACCCCTAGGGCTACTTTTATAACTAGTGGTGCAGTATAGAATAAGAACCACAAGTCTTGAAATTCGTTTAGTATATTCATGTTTTTTTTGATTGAAATCTGTTAAAATATTTAAGTGAATTTTAATAATGGTTTTCTCGAGTATAAAATTGAGTTGGTTAAATGTTATAACTTATATGTATATCGCTTGGGTGCTATTCCGAGGATAACTATTCAAAGTTAAAGGCAAACTATTTTACAATAAAAATTTAACCTAGGGACATTTGGTGGACAATTTGCATCAAGTCCACTTTGAAAAATGACAATATCAGTTCATATTGGTGACAAAAGGGGGACATTTATCGTCAAAAGAGGGGCGAATTTTATCCTTTATTTAGGTGTTTTGTGGACAAAAAGGGACAAATAAGTTATGTAAAACACTGGAAATCAGGTTTAAGCTTGATTTTACAGGTAAAAGTGACAAAATACTTATTCCACGCTCCGTATATTGCAATATACATAAGGGACTAATCCTTAGAGTTAAGTTATTAATCTAACCAAGAAATGTTTACTTCAAGCAAAGTTGTGCTGATTCTCATGAATATCTTTTTGGTTTTCTCAGTTGGTTGTGGAAATTTTAACCAAAAGAGAAAGCTTAGGGATTATCGTGAAGAAATTGCTGTTGCCGAAAAGTTAGGAAATGATACAACTGGAATTAAGAAAGCCCTAAACCACTTATCCCACATAAATAACAAAGTAGATTATGCCATATATCTTACGCTGACTGCAATAGGGAATTATAAAGCAGTAGACAGTTTAAATAGAAAGAGTGAGAATAATTTCACTAAAGCATTAGAAATTGCTCAAGAGTTGAATAAAGAGGGCTTAAAGCTTTGGATCAATATTACTACAGCTAAATATTATTATCATTATAGAAAGCTTGAAAAGGCATTGCCCTACTTTCTTCAGGCCTCCTTTAAAATCGATGATATTGAACCCAAAGATCAAATTAATCCTGCAGAAAGCTATCAATACTTGGCCTATGTATTTGAAACTTTAGAAGAACCAGATAAGTCTTTTATCTATCTTGAAAAAGCGCTGGAGCTTACACCAGATAATTCGGATTTAAAACCTGTTTTGTTGGATAACATAGGGATGAACTATGTAAATCGTAGAGACACAGCGAAAGCTTTTTCCTATTTTAAACAAGCTGAGGAGTATGCTATACAAAGAAATAATATTGGAAGACTAGCCCGCGTAAAAGGAAATTTTGCGAACATTTATTATGGTAAATCTGATTTAAGCACCGCTTTGAAATATATTAATGATGACATTAAGTTTTCATTAATCGCCAAAGACTCCGTGAATCTTGTTTATGCAAGAATCTTGAAAGCAAAGATCTTGTTTCAACTGAATGAGTATGATAAGGGATATCAAGAATTAAATATTGCTTATGACTATGTAAAAAATGTGCCTTATTTGATTGAGTATAAAAAGCAAATTCTCGATATAAAATTTCGACTAGCAGAACAAGAAGGAAAGAAACAAGAAGAATTATTGGCTGCCCGTGCCTTATATAATTACGATAAAGATGGTGTATCAGGTGAAAGTGAAGAGGCAATCTTACGCGGTAAATTACTGCTAAATAAAGAGAGCTACCTAAATGAAGTAAAGCTTGCAGAGATGAAGCTTGAAAGGGAAACCTTTGCCAAGAAAATGTATGGAATTCTGTGTTTACTAATCGTTCTATTGGCTATTGAATGGTACTTCTACACTTCGAAACTTAACAAGTCTCGACATGAGAAATATGAACGGAAAGTTTTGCAGTTTAAATTAGAAAAGGCCTTGATGGATCAGCGATTAAGCGAGGCAAATAATTCTGTTAATGATTACCTGAAATTCATGACAGAGAAGAATGAACAGATTGAAGAATTGCAATCTGTAATAGGTAAGATTAACCAATCAAAGTCAGCGCATATTGAGGAAAGAAATGGAAAATTGAAACAGGTGCTTAAATCTCACCTTCTAACTGAAGAAAACTGGATACGATTTAAACAAGCATTTGATAACCAATACCCTAAATACTACATCAACCTCAAGAAAAAATTCCCGGATCTTACTGAAAATAACTTGAAGTTTATCTTATTATTGAAATTGGGTTTGTCAACTCATGAAACATCGAATATACTTGGGGTTTCGATGGACGCTGTTAAGAAAAACAAACAACGTTTGAAAAAACGACTTCAAGACAATTACGAGGAATTAATGGAGCTCATCTAATCCAAACGAGCTAAGGCTTTATTTTCACATAACTGGTTTTGTTGCAATTATTGCATTTATATGCTTTCAAAGGAAGAAAGAATAGGAAGGTCTTCACCCACCAAGGGCGATGAACACGTGCATATAAATATGCTCCTTTACAATAAGGACATAATGGATGTGACTCTTGTCTTTCTGTGATGGATCGTGTAATAATTTTCATGGAATAATTGCCCTTGATTATTTTGATTGATTTTTAATTAATATATAACACGTTGTCTTGAAATAAATCAAGTTTAAGTTGATTTATTTCAGTATTTAAACAATTGAAATTCAACTATATATTAGATCTGAAAATTAAGGTCTTACTATTAATTTAACGTAAATTCCATTAGAATTCTTCTGCATATTGAAAGTTAAATGTTTCTGCGGAACAGTATTTGCACGATTCTGTAAACCAAATAAGAAAAATTGTACATTGCAGTAAATTTCAATTTATGAAAAGAATACTATTCGTTTTATGGCTGATGATTGGAACAGTGGTATTGGGTCATGCCCAAGAAAACACAAAACAACATACCGGTTGGATTTGGGGTCCTTCCATAGGTTATCAGTATCAAAGTGGTAGTTTTCTAAAAGCTTCAGCTTGGGGACTGTTTGCACCAAATCAAAGCCAATATATAAAACTGGATGCAGGGGTTAACTTTACCTGGATGATGAATAAAAGTACCGTAATCCCTGAGTTTGGGGTCACTTATTATTTGAATAATGTTGCGGTATGGCCTTTTATCAAAGGGGAAATCACACCTTATACAGCGACTGCAAAAGCAGGAATAGGCTTGTTTAATTTATTGGAATTTGCCGCTGGCTATGGTTTTGATATCAATACCAAAAAAGACTTTAAACCTATAGATGGATTTACGTTTAGCGTTGGTGTTAATGTCCCGCTAAAGTTTCATCTATACTAATCCTTATTCCAACCAATTCTTAAAATCCACTACGCGCTCTCTGCTCACAATACAAGCATCGGATTGGAAATCCTTGATCAGAACCTTTAATCGAGAATTAGAATGTATAACAATAGAACTAATTGATTCTAATGCAATAATGTGACCCCTGTTAATCCGATAGAATAATTTTGGATCTAATAATTCTTCCATTCGATCTAAACTATAATCTAATAGATGACAATCGCCTTGTTTGCTGAACAAGTAGGTGCCCTTATTTTCGGAATAGACACAGGCTATATCATTCACTGATATTATCTTAATCTGTTGGCCAACCCTAACATTAAAACGAGCTTTATACTTAGACTCTTCTCCTAATAGCATGCTCCTTAACTGCTGAACATCTAAATTGGAGTTAACCTGATGATTCTTCTGGAATTTCTGAATGGCAAATTCAAGTTCTTCATCGACAATAGGTTTCAGCAAGTAATCTATACTATTGTGCTTAAAAGCCTTCAATGCAAACTCATTGTAGGCCGTTGTAAAGATCAATTTGGATGATATTGGATATTCTTCAAGGATTTCAAAAGAAAGACCATCGGATAATTGTATGTCCATGAAAATAAGATCAGGTTCAGCATTTGATGCTAACCAAGCCTTGCCCTGAGCTACCGAATGCAATAGCGTGATATCTGAAAAGCCAAAACGGTCTAGTCGCCTCGCCAATAATCGAGCAGCTGGTTTCTCATCTTCTATTATGACAACTTGAAAATCTTTCATCATGGGAGTAGGGGTAAGGATACGGTGAATTTATCGTCGGTTTTGATGATCTCTACTGGCTCTTTTGTCAATAACGCATATCGATCAACAATGTTTTTTAAACCAATCCTGGTGGATTGATGTGGCGTGGATTTCTCCTGTAGATTATTTACAACGATTAATCGATTGTCTTTCCGTTGTATGTGGATGATTAATGGATGCTCCTCACTGACTTTGTTGTGTTGAATACAATTCTCTAATAACAGTTGTAAACTCAAAGGCACGATCTTTAAATCTTCTGAGTCTACAAAATCCTCTTGATACTGTATCGCATTTTCGAATCTAAGCTTTAATAAGTTGATATAACTATTGGCAAAGATCATTTCCTCTTGAAGACTGGTCAATTCCTTATCTTTTTGTTCTAGAATATACCGATAGATCTTTGAAAGCGATTTGGTGTATTGAATGGCATTTTCCTTATCCTCTTCAATCAATCCAATCAACACGTTTAAGCTATTGAATAGAAAATGAGGATCTATCTGGTTCTTTAGGGTTTCCAGTTGTGCTGTAGCTTGTCCTGCAATTTGCTTTTGCTGACTGACTTGTTTGTTCTTTTTCTCTACAATGTAACCCACCAGGAAAAATAAGGAACCTATGATCAAGGCTATGACAGTCGGTAGGATATAATTAGCCCAAGAGATCTGCGATAAGAATAATGAGAAAGATTTTTTATTTATAACAACCTGGAGAATGTAATTGCTTAAAAAAACAATGATTGGGGCCAATAGTTGGGTAACTAACAAATAGTACAAAAACCGTTTTGCAAGCTTATTCTCTCCAGGTATTAATTTTTTTAGAAAATAAGCCGTATAACTGCCCGATAAGCCTAAAAAAACACTGTAGACTATGGTCGTTATAGCACCCTTACTAACTAAAATATCCAATTCTAATTTGCCAAGCCGCACTAAATAATATCCTGAGATTAAAACAAACAGGATAATGGTGATGATGACAGAATAGTAAAGGGATCTTAAAAAATATTTCATGTGATTACTTACATGCTTTCAGTAAAATTTCAGCCCGTTCTTTTCCCCAAGTCGGGTAGAACTTAGTTTCGTGCTTTTCTTGACTGAATAAAGATACTGCTTTTTCCAAATCCTTGCACTCTTGTTTTGTGTCTCCACCCATGAACTTTTTAGACTGTATCTGAAAATCAGCTAAGCCCGAAAGTGCTCTTGGATTGTTTGGTTCCATTTTCAATGCCTTCTCATAAAGTTCAATGATTTGTGGAGATAAAAGCATAGCTGTAGCCATAGGGTCTATTGTTAACTCAGAAGTTAATGCCAATGCTTTTAAAACTAACCATTCTGCATTTAATTCTTTTTCATCCGTAGGGATTAAAGCTTTAGAAGTTTCTATTTGCTTTTGCTTTTTATCGGCATCCTGTTCTTTAAAGGACTCTGTAATTCCTACCAACCCCTGGTAATATTTTGGGATCCAATTCGATTTCTCTGCTTGGGCAATACGTTCAAACTGACCAATGGCTTCCGTAGCCTTCCCAGCTTGCCAATCACCTAATGCTTTTCCCATGGCTTTCTCATAAGCTGTCTGTCCAAAACTATAACTGCTTATTAATGTCAAGATACTGATAATTAGTGCTTTCATGTGTTTCTAGTTTTAATGTTATGATAAATTTCGTGTTAAATAATTTGTTGTAAAATTATCTTGGATGAACTGTCGATTTTTTAAGACGAACTGTTATAAATTTTCTAATTGATTATCCTTTTTATTCTTGCTGATGGTCCAAAAGAATCCAACGAAAATAAAATGCTTCGCATTTGGGGTAATGGCCTGACTTTGATAATGTCCATTACTGTCTGCTGTTGAACGATACTGATAGCCATAGATAGGCTCATTCCCTAATACATTCGTCATGGATAAGAATAATATCTTCTGTTGACTCAATAGATAAGACCAACTTACAGACACATCATTTCTGCCTTTGGTTTTGCTCATCGGGTATTTAACTTCATTTGGATTGAAATATGTCCGTCCTGATCCATACGTGTTTGTTATACTTGCCTGAGAGCGTAAAGCTGAGATCCAATATTTGGCAACTATGGAAAACTGATGCTTTGCAACATAAGTGGGTTGCACTGACACTGGATAGAAAGCTTCTTTTTTACTGGCATCAGTAAGGGAGTAAGAGATCCAATATTGTAAATTTGGAATACTCTTATTGTCTTTCCAGAACACATCAATTCCTTTTACCTGTCCAAAACCATTGGCTGCATACTGACTCTGGTATTGTGGGCTAGGGGTATCATATTGGTATAAGCCCTTATAATCTTTAGCATAGGCCTCGAAACGTAATAAACGCCCTTTTTGCAACCAGGAATAATTGAAAACATAGTGCTTAGCAAATGCCCAAGGTAAATCCTGTTTAAATTTAGCTATGAACTCTGGAGCTTCCTGATGATAATGACCATAAGCAAAAGAAACTTGATGATTCTTGTTGATCAGATAACCCAAAGAAGCTCGTGGTTCAACAAATTGTTGTGATTTTAAGGTATTAATATATCGCAATCCGGCACTAAGACTTAAGCCTCGGATTAATTGGTAATTCCCTTCCGTAAATAATGCCCCATAATTACACTTAAACCCATAGTCCACAGCCGCTGATTCCCCAATCTGGAAGCTTTCATCTACCTTTTGGTAAAAATGCTCAGCACCCATTAACCACTGCCATTTAAGCCCTGCTGTCTTACGGATGCTTGCCTTTACATGAGTACCCCATTGTGTGTTTGGAATGAAATACTCATGATAACCCAAATCTTTGTTGCTATATCCCAGGCCTGCACCAACATCTATTTTCCAATTATTGGCTAGTGAATGGGTATAAGTACTGTTTACATAGGCATTTTTATTGCGAATGTCGGTAGTCACTTGTTGTCCAAATTCCACCGATTCATCCTTGAATTTAAAATCCTCAAAAGAATAGGTAGCATAAAGATTTAAGAAGGAATTCTTTCCCTTCTTCCGCCAGATAGCCTCTCCTGAAGCTTGCTGAAAGGGTCTTAACCAGTCTATTCGATCACTAATCAATTTCGTATAAGGAGTCAAATTAGTGTAGGTCAGATTAATACTTAAAGAGTTATCCTTCCAGGCTTGTGTATTGCTGATACCCAATCCTACGGTTGAAAAGGAAAGCTCTGTTTTGGGTTCTTGAATCTCCTGTGCAGTTGTAAGATTCAAAACGCCTGACAAAGCATTTCCAAATTCAGCGCCATAACCACCGGTTGAAAAATTAGTGCCCTTGAACAGAAAGGGTGAAAACCTGCCCCGAACGGGCATATTGTTAGCCTGAGGAGTATAGGGTTGGAATACCTGAATGCCATTGACCAAAGTTTGTGTTTCCGATGGATCACCTCCTCGCACCATAAGTCGGCCATCTTCCCCCGCAATTTGAGCTCCCGGTAGTTTTTCCAAAGCAGCAATAATATTGCCCATACTGCCTGCTGTGGTTACTATGTCCAGCGGACTTAAAACTGCGTTGTACTTATTGCCGACTTGAATTTGACCTGCTCGAATCTCTACTGCCTCAATCATTTCTGCCTCTGGTTCCAAGGTGATATTCACTTCCATATCCGATTTTAATTCCAACTCCCTTTGTAGAATTTTGAATCCTGACAAACTAAAAATTAAGGTCTGCTTGCCTTGTAATGCTGTTTCAAACTGATATCGACCGGTACTATCACTCATAGCGCCATCATAACTGCCCGAAATATAAATATTGACTCCAGATAAAGGTTGATTCTTTTTGTTCATAACCCGCCCCTTAAGGCTGATTTCCTGTGCTTTAATGAGCAAGGGGAAGACAATTAATAGTATGATTAGATAACGCATGATTGATTTTTTAACAAATTTATCGCAGGTAAGGATTACTCAAAAACTATATAGGATGAATCGACAGGAATGCAGGATGAAATGGAGAATAATTGGATTGAAATGATTTTGTACATTTGTTCATTATAAATCATCATAATGACCTCTTTTCGTAAACTAAATCAACCCACGGGTCGAATCATACATTTAGATCATTCTTCTTTTTTATTCTTTGGGGGTACAGCCTACTTGGGTTTATTGCAAAATCCAGATTATATCGAGCTTTATAAAGACGGAATAGATAAATATGGCTTGAATATCGGTACTTCCAGGTCCAATAACGTACAATTGGGTATTTATGAAGAATCCGAAGAAGAACTGGCAAAGCGTTTTGGTTCTCCGGCATCCGCATTGTTCTCCAGTGGCTATTTGGCTGCTCAAGCAACCGTTAGAGCGATTGCAAAGAACCGTAAGGTCATTTACGCGCCTGATACACACCCTTCGCTTTGGCTAGATCAAAACCCCAATCAAGATGTCAATTTTGAAGATTGGTTGGAAAGCACCATACAAACCATTAACGAGGGTACTGAAAAAGAGTTTTTAGTGATATCCAATTGCATGGATAACCTGACGCCAAGATTGTATGACTTCTCTGCTTTTAATAAGGTCGATTCTTCAAAAAATGTCATATTGGTCTTGGACGATTCACATGGAATTGCTGTTTTAAAGAAGAATGCAATTTCTTTTGATAAGAATTTAATCCAGGTGCCAAATATTCAAGTCCTAATCTTAGCTTCCTTAGCTAAAGGCTTAGGGACAGATGCCGGATTGGTACTTGGAAATGAAGAATTGATAGATACAGTAAAGGAAGATCCTATATTTATGGGTGCTTCACCCTGTTCTCCGGCAGCCTTATATGCCCTAAAGAACGGTACTGCTATTTATGGTTTTGCCTTCGACCAGATGCAAAGAAATACACAACAAATGGCCGATTTAGTGACAAATCTAAAATTAAATCATATTCCAAACTTCCCAGTCTTTACATCGACTGAACCGACGCTATATAAGCACCTGGTCAATCATAAAATTGTCATTTCAAGTTTTCCTTATCCTTTACCAAATAGCCCCTTGTTAAACAGAATAGTTGTTTCTGCACTCCATAGGCCCGCTGACATCGAATGGATAGCCGAATTGCTGTCCCGAGAAAATATTTTAAAACTTTGATTGTCAACAAAATAATTGTAGCTTTGCAAGCCTTTTGAAATGTAATATTGGGGAATCAGCTACTAATCCATTGAATAATAACGATTTGATTAGTAAAAAAACGCAAAAATATTTTCATTACTCAATATAAAAAGATACTTTTGCAACCCCAAAAGGCTGTAAGGCTTAGGGTTTAGATTAATTAGAGTAAAAATAGATATGACTAAAGCAGAAATTATTGCAGAGATCTCTAACAAGACTGGTTTAGAGAAGGTTGATGTACAAGAGACCGTTGAAGCATTCTTTAAAGTTGTTAAAAGTGCCATGATCGGTGGTGAAAATGTGTACGTAAGAGGCTTCGGTAGCTTTGTAGTAAAAAAGAGAGCAGAAAAAACAGCGCGTAATATTTCCAAAAATACCGCGATTATCATCCCTGAGCACTATGTGCCTAGCTTTAAACCTGCAAAAGTTTTTGTAGAAAAAGTGAAAAACGGAAATAAAAAATAATCTTTATCATGAAGAACACCAAACAAATCCAGATTGTCGTTGCGGTTGTAGTAGTCCTTATCATGGGATTCCTTTTCGCTCGTCCTGTTAAAGGTTTGGTGACTAAAAATGAAGATACTGCAGCAGCAACTCAAGAAGAAGCTGCTGCAGATCAATTTACCCTTTCTAGCGTTTCGGAAGCTTCCAAACGCGGATTAAACCCAGCTATTGTAACAGAAATCACTGATCTTGAGAAAAAAGCTGATCAAGCTTCGGGTCAAGATAAGATCGCTGTTTACCAAATCTTAGCCGATAAATGGAACGATGTAGAAAAAGCTGTCCCTCAAGGTTTCATCTACGAGGATATGGCTGCCATCTCACCGAAATTCGAATACTGGTTGAAAGCTGGAAATGCTTACCGTAAAGGTTATACTAACTTACAGGATAGCGCAATGGTCGTTGCCTTAAACAAACGTGCCATTACAGCTTACCAAAAAGCAGTGGACCTTGATGGTGCAAACTTGGACGCTAAAACTGGCCTTGGAGCTGCGATGGTTACTGGAACGAATAATCCTATGGCCGGAATCGCCTTGTTACAAGAAGTCGTTAAAGCAGATCCGAAAAACTTAGAAGCGAACAAAACCTTAGGTTTATTCTCTTTACAATCTCGTCAGTTCGATCGTGCAATCGACCGTTTCAAGACTGTGGTTGAACAAAAACCTGATGCAGAGTCGTATTTCTACCTTGCAACAGGATATCAAAATATAGGGATGAAGAATGAAGCTATCGCTGCCTTTGAAAAAAGTAAGTCTTTAGCCGCTGACCCTTCTCTCTCGCAGTTTATCGATCGTGAAATCGAAAAACTCAAGAAGTAATTAACATATTCGTATAAACATTAAAAAACATTAAGCTATGCCAAGCGGAAAGAAAAGAAAAAGACACAAAATGGCTACTCACAAACGTAAAAAACGTTTAAGAAAAAATAGACACAAGAAAAAATAAGCTTCCTTAAAGCTTAGGCTTTATCGAATCATGTGTACAATCTATGATGAGAACACTCGTCATAGATTGTTTTTTAATTAAACGGTTTTTTTGTTTAACCGGACATTTAACGTTGTAGAGCGAGTCTACAACCGTCCTTAATTGAGTAGCTGTTGGTAAAGGAATTAATTATCGATTCAGTCCCCGATAAGGGGGTGACTATTGCTTTACTACAGGACAAGCAACTTGTTGAATTAAATCGAGAACAAGTAGGCAACAATTACGCGGTAGGTGATATTTACTTAGGGAGAGTAAAGAAAATCATGCCCGGATTGAACGCCGCTTTCGTAGACGTAGGCTATGAAAAAGATGCTTTTTTGCATTATCTCGACCTTGGTCCGCAAGTACAATCCCTTATTAAACTAACAAGGGTAGTAAAGAACGGCAGTTATCAAGAAAAACTGCTCAATAGTTTGAAGCTTGAAAAGGACATTGACAAAGCTGGAAAAATATCTGATATTCTGAGCCGTAACATGCTGTTGCCTGTGCAGATTGCCAAAGAGCCAATCTCTACTAAAGGCCCCAGACTAAGCTCAGACCTATCTATTGCCGGAAGGTTTGTCGTATTGGTGCCCTTCTCAAGTTCGGTATCCATTTCCAAAAAGATCAAAGGTAGTGCAGAAAGAAACCGCCTGAAGAAAATCGTCGAAAGTATTAAACCACCAAATTTTGGGGTAATTATTCGAACTGTTTCCGAAGGTAAAGGAGTAGATGAACTCCAAAAAGACCTGCTCGACCTAATCTCTAAATGGGAATTGTTTACCAAACGCCTTAAATCAGCCGAACCTCCACAAAAAGTTCTCGGTGAAATGGACCGCGCATCTACCATATTGCGGGATATCCTAACCGATGAATTTACGCATATCTATGTGAACGATCAGGATATCTTCGAAGAGGTAAAATCCTATATCCAAGAAATTTCCCCTGACCTGGAGAAAATCGTCAAACTCTATAAACATAGAGAACCGATTTTTGACCATTATGGTGTCGAAAAGCAAATTAAGGCGTCCTTTGGCAAAACCGTAAACCTTCAAGGGGGTGCTTACCTCGTTATCGAGCATACTGAAGCTCTCCACGTAATTGATGTAAATAGCGGTAACCGTATTGCCAATAAGGAAAATCAAGAAGATAACGCCCTCCTCGTAAATAAGGAAGCGGCCAAAGAAATTGCCCGTCAGCTTAGGCTGAGGGATATGGGTGGAATTGTAGTCATCGATTTTATCGATATGCACAAACCCAATAACCGTAAAGAACTTTATGGTTTCTTAAAAGAATGCATGGCTTCTGACCGTGCTAGACACACCATCCTCCCTCCAAGTAAATTTGGTTTAGTACAAATTACTAGGCAACGTGTCAGACCTGAAATGTCAATCGTGACCAATGAAAAGTGTCCCGCTTGTGACGGAACAGGTGAAATTAGATCCAGTATCGTGTTATTGGATGACATTGAAAATAATTTGAGCTTCATCTTGCAGGAGCAAAACGAAAAAGGAGTAACACTATGTGTGCATCCTTATATCGCTGCCTACATCAAAGCTGGTTTTATATCCCGCAGATTGAAGTGGTTTTTCAAATATGGTCGATGGATTAAAGTGAAGGAAATGAGTTCATATTATTTGACCGAATTCCACTTCTTTAATTCCAAAGATGAAGAGATTAAACTATAATATAAGAAAGCTACGCAGGTTCTCTGTGTAGCTTTTTTTATGGGTTCTACTTTTCTATTCCTTAGCCTCTATCCAATGTATCTTCACCCCATCTTTTTCCATCTTCCTGAAAAAAGTCATCTGACGCTTGGCATATCGATGTATTTCTGTCCTTAATTTGCTTTTAAAATCCGCTAAACTCATCTCACCTGATAAATACAGCGAAGCATATTTATACTCTAATCCAAACCACATCAAATCTTCATGGCTTAACCCCTTTGCCAGTAAGCTTTCTACTTCTGCAAGTAATCCTTCTTCTAAACGGTTATCCAATCGCCGATCTATTCTAGATCTTCGATCTGTAAGACCAGGATTTAACCCTAGCACCAAATAATCTTTTACTATTGGCTCTCCTTTTTCTGGAGCCTCGTGATGCTTTAAATAGTTTAGAATTTCCAACGAACGAATCAATCTTTTTTTACTATCCCGATCAATATGAAAATCAGTTGGTATTTCATAGGACTCAAGCTGTTCTGATAGCTCCTCTTTGCTGAAAGAGGCTAAGCTATCTTGAAATTCCTGATTCTTAGGAATGCCAGCATAAGGTTGTGCTATTAGTAAAGAATGAATATAGGAGCCAGTTCCTCCACATAAAATGACCTGTTTACCCTTTTGTCTAATAAGTTGACTTGCTTCCTGAAAATCCTTTTTAAAATTCTCTACATTATATTTTGCAGTAGGAGGGACGATGTCAATGAGATGATAGGGCACATCTCCATATTCCTTCAGGTCTTTACCGGTACCAATATCCAAATGTTGGTAAACCTGCCGAGAATCTGCAGAGATGATTTCTGCATCGAGAGCATGGGCTATCCTGACAGCTAGTGCAGTTTTGCCAGAGGCTGTTGGGCCCAAAAGAATAATAAGAAAATCAGGCGAAAGATGTTCCTTCGCCTGATTTATGAATGATATGATATTTTCAAATGAATCTAAATGACAAATTTTGTCCATTTTTCATTGCTTTCATTACTCTTGACTACTGTTTCTATAAAGGCCATTCCTCGTACGCCATCCTGTACAGTTGGAAAATCAAGTGCCTCTTCACTTGCTGTTCGGCCTTCATTTTTTGCTGAAACTGTTAATGCAAAATTTCTATAAATATTGGCAAAGGACTCCAATAATCCTTCCGGATGTCCAGCAGGAATACGGGTATTATGCGTCGCGAATGAACTCAAGGTAAATGGTGCAGCGTAAGCATTTCCTGTGCGGTAGTATTGTCTAGGCTGATCAAGCATCTTAATAATTAAATTATTCGGATCTTCATTTGCCCACTCTAGACCTCCTTTTTCACCGTAAATACGAATTCTAACCGCATTCTCTTCTCCGGCAGATATTTGTGAAGCCATTAATACACCTTTCGCGCCATCTTCAAAGCGTAACAAGACCGATCCATCATCATCCAATAAACGCCCTTCAACAAAAGTAGTCAGGTCTGCACATAACTCCGTAATCTTTAATCCAGATACATATTCAGCTAAATGTGCAGCATGGGTTCCAATATCTCCCATCACCAGTGATTTCCCCGATCGAGTAGGGTCAGCACGCCATGCTGCGCCTGCATTACCTTCTCGCTCGCTCAATCTGCTTAGCCAGCCTTGTGGATATTCCACAACAATCTTGCGAATCTTTCCAAAATGTCCTTCTTTCACCATGGCTTTAGCCTGTTTTACCATCGGATAGCCAGAATAGGTATGGGTTAAACACAAAGTTCGACCTGTACGTTCTACCGTAGCTTGCAATTCCAATGCTTCTTCCAAGGAAACCGTCATTGGCTTTTCTACCACGACATCAAATCCATGGTCCATGGCCATTTTTGCCGGTGCAAAATGTAAGAAATTTGGCGTAACGATCGTCACAAAGTCCATCCGCTCACCCTCTGGAAGCTTGGCCTCTTCTAAAATCATCTGCTCATAGTTCTCATATACGCGTTCTTCTGGAACAAATAAATCGCGACCCGATTGTAAGGAGGTCTCCCGATTTACACTAAAAGTTCCACAAACAAGTTCTATCTTGCCGTCCATAAAAGCAGCTATTCGGTGAACCGCGCCAATAAAGGCATCGTTGCCTCCACCGACCATGCCCATGCGTAATTTACGTTTCATAAGGTGTGAATTTCGATTGATTATGCCCTAAATATACTAATTTATACAGGCTTTTGGACTACGAGCAATAATTTTATGCTGCCTGTATTGACATGTAAATAACCTTCAGGATAGGCCCTTTGCAGTTCTTCTCTTGTATCCTCATCTGCTATAAGGTACTGTTGATCTTCTGTTATCCAATATTCTTGACCCGCTCGTCGATCCAATTCCTTGAACCCCACCACCTCTAATGAAGAGGACTGCGACCAATCCATATCCACATAGGTCATGATGTCATTTGGCCGAAAATCAGTAGTGAAACCCTTAAGTAATTTCGATAGCCCACCTATTACTAATAAATCGCCTTTATGACAAAAACGCAATAACTCAAAAGACCGATAATCTTCTCCTCGATTGCGCATTCGCCGACTACCGCTAAAAATAGCAACAGATACCAATTCCCCGTTCCAAAACAATCCATATCGATACTTCCCAGGTAATGGCACTTGTAAATGATGTTCTTTTTGAAAGCCCATAGCTACTTTCTTATCTATCCTGGCCAATACAGTTTGACGTGCAAATACCTTTTTCGCCTTACCTGCTAAAACCAGCAAACGGTTCAATAGCTTGGTCTCTTCACGCTTAAATTGTTCTGGATTGATCCATATATGGGGTTTTTTGGAGGTATTGGATAGCTCACGATTAGAATAAGTGCCTAAGTACAAGTCAAATGGAAGAGATTCGGACAGCAACTGTAAACCCCAATCTTGTGTGTTGACCACAAAATCACAGCTTAAGGCTGTGGCTATTTTGCTTATGATGTCTTGGATCTCCTGGCTTTCCATGCTCCAAAATTAGCTTAATTCAACAGAATATCGCCTAATGCCAAATTATTAATAACTTTGTAGCGAAAATAGAAACAAATGAAATTACCGATAGTGGCTTATGGCGACCCAGTTTTGCGCCAAAAAACAGTAGAGATTGATGAGGATTATCCAAAACTGAAAGAACTTATTCATAATATGTTTGAAACGATGTACGCAGCTAATGGTGTGGGTATTGCAGCCCCACAAATTGGTTTGCCTATTCGTTTATTCGTGATCGATGCAAGCCCATTTGGTGAAGACGACGAAGATGGCCCGGGTGACCCAACCGCTAAAGACTTTAAACGAGTTTTTATTAACCCAATAATGGTGGATGAAACCGGTGAGAAATGGGCCTTCTCTGAAGGTTGCCTTAGTATTCCTCAAATTAATGAAGAGGTTTCCAGACATAAAAATGTAACCATCAATTACCTGGATGAAAACTTCGAAGAACAAGAAGAAGAGTTGACTGGTTTAGCGGCACGTGTCGTTCAACACGAGTACGACCATATCGAAGGTAAATTATTCATCGATAAATTAGGTCCTTTGAAAAAGGCTATGTTAAAAGGAAAATTAGATGCCATCAGTAAAGGAATGGTTCGTGTAGCTTATAAAATGAGCTTCCCGCAATTGAAAAAGAAACGTTAGTATAGAATATAAATAGAATATAAAAAGCCAGCTCTAAAAGCTGGCTTTTCTATGATTATTCCTTCATCGCGTTAGGTACGCTGGGTAGCGATAGGTTATACCGCACGGAAATAAACCGAATAACAAATACAACAGCTGCTGATATAAAAGCATTCATCCCTGCGGTTATTGAAGTAAATGTTAACAGAACATAGATGATGGCACCTGCTAAACAGGCTGAAGCATAGATCTCCTTCCGTAGTATCAATGGTGTCACATTCATCAAGACATCCCGGATGACTCCCCCCATACAGGCCGAAAACATCCCCAACATCACTGCTGAGATCGCACTACTATCATAGGCAAGCGACTTCTCCACACCAACAACGGTGAAGAATCCGATACCGATCGCATCAAATAAAAATAATGTCCGCGCAAAATTATCCAATTGCTTGTTCAAGATAATGGAGATTACAACCCCTACTAAAATCGCTAGGAGGTAATTCCCATCCTCGACCCATACTGGCCGTATATTTAAAAACACATCCCTTAACGATCCCCCTCCAATAGCCGTAACAAATCCCATAAAGGTCGCGCCGAATATATCAATACCATTTCGGTTTGCTGCCATTGCTCCAGAAATCGCAAATACCATGGTACCCAATAAATCGATGTAATAAATGAATGTCATCTGTTAACTTTTTACTAAATGCAAGTATACAGAAAATATGAATTTTTAATTCATACAAAAATCACTTACAAAATCAAGCTGTATGGCACAAAGAAAGCGAGCCCATTGGAACCCGCTTAAACTAAACAACAAACAAATGATATTTTCTGGTTATGTTAATTTTTGGAAGTTGAAGTTCTTTTCTGCGCTCTTTCCTTTTTTAATAGTTCCAAGTCACGCTCGTATCTTTCTTGAATCTCCTGGTATTCTTTAGAATCATACAACTCCTTCATCTCCTTTTCTTTTTGCTTCCATTCAGCACTTTTAAAGTAAAGATCAACCTCTTTGCCTGCTTCTTCTATCCGTTTTACTTGTTCCTTCCATGCTGGAGAATTAAAATGATCTTTAATCTTGGACGCTTCACTATTAATGGTTGCGATTTGATTTTTCCAAGCATCCGATTCAAAATATTCCGTAGTCATCTTACTTGTCTGATTCTGAAGCTTTGCTATGGCATCTTTCCATTCCTTGCCTTCAAAATATTTGTGAACATCTTTTGCAGGCATATCTTTCCATTTTTGAGATGAAATTAATTTCGATATCTCCGCATTCGATAGGTTGATAGCCTTCATTTTATCCTTCCATTCATCCGATTGAAAATAAGCATTCACCTTATCCGTTTCAGTTTTAATTTTCTGCATTTGAGCCTTAAACTCTGGTGAGTTCGTGTGTTTAGCCATTTCCTTGCTATCCATTTGAATTGAACGAAGTTTCTGACGGATAGCAGGAGGTAATATAGTTGTGTCTTCAACCACATGATGGTTAACTCGTATTACCTGATTGGGTTTCTTAATTGTGTCCACCTGAACCTTTGCAACTGAAGGAATTGGAGCACGTGGAACATTTGGCTCTAGAACTTGGACGTCCCAACTATCAACTTCTTTTTCATGGGCTTTACTTTCCTGGGCTGGAATTAATATCGCGATACAAATTAAAGCGATGCTGCTTGCTAATACAGCAATTAGTTGCTGCTTAACATTTCTATGATTGGTTTCCATTTTTGTAATTCGTTTAATACGTTGAAATAAATGATTTTTCTTTCCCGTCGATGCCAAACTCAACGCCGGAGTACTGTTCTTGCGTAATTCCTCCAATTCCACCAAGGCCTTGGCGTAGGGTAGAGGATTACCAATTTGAGCCAATACCATATCGTCACAAGCATGCTCGCGCTCACGCTCTATAACTCTCGAAATAGCCCAAATGAATGGATTAAAAAATAATATGGTCTCGATAACGACCTTGATTAAGTTAAATAGGTAGTCATTCCTTTTTATGTGAGCCAACTCATGCAATAATATAGCCTCCACTTGTGCACTGTTCAATTGGTTGACATAGGCGATAGGAAACAATACAAATGGTCGAATGAAACCTACTGTCAAAGGAACATTGATGTGGTTGGATAAAAACAAGGACACACGTCTTTGAATCCCCAAATTGCTTTTTGCTCTTTCAAATAGACTAGTCCATGTGCTAGGGATACTATCTAGTCCTTTGTATTTGAGTTTTCGTAATCGTAGATAACTATTGACCAAAATAAACAGTTGAATACTAAATCCGACGATATAGACAATGCTGAGATACGGAAACATACCTTCTAATCCGAATATATGCTCTTGTGGTGAAAGTAAATAAACTGTCAATTGCTGCGGATCGATAACAAATTCGTTGTTCACAGCTTTTGCTTGTCCGTAGTAATGTAGAAAACTTAAGATAAAGCCTAGGAAAAGCGCTATTTGTAAACCGTATGCTAAGTTGTATTTCTGGCTAGATCGTTGTTTCGGATTAATAAAATGAAATAAGCTCACCAATAAATAGGCGATTGCACCGAACCATATCGAATGAAGCATGCTCCATCCCAAGGCTTGTATAAGGTTATAAGCAGTAGTTTCCATGACTATTTGTTTTCTAGGTTTCTTAAAAATGCTTTGATTTCTTCCAACTCCCTTTCACTTGTCCGATCGTTGCCTAAGGCCTGCATCACCAATCTCGCTGTCGATCCGTTGTACACCGTATCGATCATCTTATCCAAAAATTGACCCTGAGTCGATTCCTTTTCAATGTTAGCTTGGTATAAATGGGTTTTAGAACTGGTGTCTCGAGCAACCATTCCTTTCTCATGCATAATTTGCATTAATTTTAAAATGGTCGTATACCCCACATCTTTCTTGTCTAATGTCTCAAATACCTCGCGTACACTACTTTGTCCCTTCGTCCACAATACTTGCAAGATCTCCATTTCGCTATCAGTCGGTTTCATATCCCTGGCTTTTCTTTATCTACGAATTATTTCGTAATCAAATCTACGAAGGATTTCGTAATGTCAAAATATTTTTTTCTTAATTTGTGTTAAATTTAATTAAAGTGTTGATATACAGGCTTTAAAAATTTGTTAAAATTTAAATTCATTAGGAATTAATCATTAATTCCCTTATTTATTTTCAACAATAGGGGGCTATTCCAAAACTTTCTAAGGCTTATTTTGTTCCATGACATATCGATTCATAATAAAAAATTAATCTTATTGGAGTTTCTTATGGCTTATGACATCATGTTGAGCAATAGGGTAAGAGAATACCTAGCGGAATACTGCAGTTCCTCCATTGAAGAAAAGGAAATGTTTTCCGGATTAGCCTTTATAGTAGATGGAAAAATGTGCATCAATATTTCTGATAATCGATTGATGCTTCGCTTTGCTCCTGAACTGACGGAACAATTTTCTCAAAGACCCGGGTTCGAACCAATGATTATGAAAGGTAAAGAATTGCAAGGCTATGCTTATATAGAACCTGAAGGTTACCTCCGAAACGATGACTTCGAATTTTGGATGCAAGCTTGTCTTTATTATAACCCCAAAGCCAAAGCTTCCAATAAAAGAAAAAAACAAAATCATTCTGTTTAATCATTATTTGTCCACTCTTCTTTTTAATTGAACGTGTCCAGAATAGAATGTGTTGTGTATATACGTATATATAAGGATACAGCATATTACTAATTGCTATGGGTTTATCCTGGAATAGCATATTATTCAATACCTATTTCTCCCTATAATTAAAGTTCTCCTTATTGTCTTCCCATTAATTCTAAGGTTTTCTTTATATAGATAATATAATGACTACATTATAATTCATATCCAACCCCTAATTTCCCCCGTTTTCCTTCGATACTCCCAAGGAATTCTGTCGGATCTGATAGGGATCTTGTTCGGATCTCGTTCGGTCTGAACCGAACGAGATCCGAAGGAGTTCCGAACGAGTTCCGAAGGAGATCCGAAGGAGTATCGAACAGAACCCCTCGGAATCCGCCCAGAAGCACATTCCCGATAGGACGGTGACAGTACGGACGTATTTGGGAATTCCCTTCCCGATCCAATCTTTCCAAAAGCTGCCCCTGGACAGGCTTCCGACCATATTGCGGCATATCCTGTACATTTTCGGTCCATCTGGATAAAATTATCTCCCAATAGTCTAGCGAGTTACGGCGTTACCGAGAAAAATGTTCGCCCTGGGTCTTGGAAATACGGTTCCAAAGTCCCTATCTTTGCACCACTCCGCAAGGGAGGGACGGCCATACGGCC